>NZ_CABWIF010000001.1:0-86105 GCF_902501475.1 Collinsella aerofaciens
TCGTGGTCCATTGGAACACGAGGAGGCGCCAGGTTAAACTGAAGGGACTGACCCCGGAGGAGTTCCGGAGACAGTCCCTTGCGGCGTAGTTCTTATTTAAGCCGTCCAAGTTTTGGGGTGCAGTTCACATTACGTGCGGCGGGGGTTCTTTCGTCCTGCGGAGTGTCCGCGAAGGTTAGCCCTCAGATCCTGCTACGACTACGTCCTTGGATTGTGTGGGCGGATGACGGACGTGGTTGGTCGGGTATTCCGTCCCCTTCGCTGTTTCGCGGCTTTGCCGCGAAACCTCGCGCCACTTTGGAGATAGATGGGGGGACTTGGCTGTTGCCGCCTTTTCGGAGCTCTTCTTTATTCCTTTTGCTGGATGAAAAGCCCCTTGTTTTTGCAGGGGTGCATACTCGACTTATAAGTGCATAGAATCTCGTATAGCGCGAGTAAGATATTGCGCTGTCCGTTTTGTGTTTAGCAGAGATGTAGTTTGCATAATCTGGTCTAATCCCTGCTCTATTTAAATAAAGTTGCACGTAAATGGCGTAGATATACCTGAACTGGGCTTCTTTACGCTGAGCGGGTAAAATCGACCGTTCGCCGCTTAGGTATTTCCAAAATGAATAAAATGAGCGATAAAGAGAATATAAACCCTAATAAACTCGCGTATCGCACGGACGCGGGTTATTAATGGGTTGTAGGCCTTTTACAGAAAGGATTCCAGCAATGTCTAAGCCTCTTGGCAAGCCCGATCGTATTGTCGTCGCCCTCGGCGGCAACGCCCTCGGCAACAACCCCGTCGAGCAGATCGAGGCCGTGAGCAACACCGCCCACGCTCTCCTCGGCCTCATCGAGCAGGGCAACGAGATCATCATCACCCACGGCAACGGCCCGCAGGTCGGCATGATCCAGAACGCCTTCGCCGCCGCCCACGACGCCATCGGCACCCCCGAGATGCCGCTGCCCGAGTGCGGCGCCATGTCCCAGGGCTACATCGGCTATCACCTGCAGCAGGGCATCGGCCGCGAGATGCACAAGCGCTACAAGCGTTGGCACGCCGCCACCGTCGTCACCCAGATCGAGTGCGATCCCGACGATCCCGCGTTCAAGAACCCGACCAAGCCGATCGGCCCCTTCTACACCGAGGAGCAGGCCAAGGAGTTCATGGCCGAGGATCCCTCCAAGGTCTTCGTCGAGGATTCCGGCCGCGGCTGGCGTCGCGTCGTCGCCTCCCCCGATCCCAAGAAGATCGTCGAGGCCGACTCCATCCTCAACCTGCTCGACAACGAGTTCATCGTCATCGCCTGCGGTGGCGGCGGCATCCCCGTCGTCCGCGACTACGAGAACAAGGGCTGCTACAAGGGCGTTCCCGCCGTCATCGACAAGGACCTGGGCGGCGAGCTGCTGGCCGAGGACTGCGACGCCGACGTCCTGTTCCTGCTGACCGCCGTCGAGCACGTCGCCATCAACTTTGGCAAGCCCAACCAGGAGGAGCTCGAGGACCTCACCGCCGACGAGGCCGAGCGCCTGGCCGACGAGGGTCAGTTCGGCAAGGGTTCCATGGAGCCCAAGGTCCGCGCCGCCATCAAGTTCGCCCGCTCCCGCAAGGGCCGCACCTGCATCATCGGCGCCCTGGACAAGGCCGCCGAGACCATGGCCGGCCTCTCCGGTACCCGCATCCACGAGTAGCCCCTACTCCGTTGCCTCTCCCGTGGGCGCCAGGCAAAGCGCCCACAAACTAGCCTCTCTTCATGAGCCCCGCGGTCCGCTCCGACTGCGGGGCTTTTGCTATTCACCTAGTCATTGGAGACGTTCTTAAACGACTAGTCAAACAAGAACGTCCACAACGACTACTCATTTAAGTCTGTCCCCAATGACTGCGGAAAGCGCATCTCACACCGGCACATGGCTTTCGGGTCCTTTCTCCGTGCTCCCTATAAGTTCGGCTGGACTCCCCGCAACCTGTTCCGAGTTGGCGGAACGAGCGCGACGTGGAGTGTCATTCTTTACCGCGTTAGACTAGACGCAGGGAAAGGAGGAGGACATGGATGCTCGCGTCAAGCAGCTTGTAAATATGATCGAGGACGCTCAGCCTGTCGCTGTCGCGGTACTTGCCAAGCGTCTCGAGGTAAGCGAGCGCGCCGTGAGAAACTATATCCATCGCGCAAACGACAACCTTGCAGGGGTTGCGCGCATCGTTGGCAGCAAGGGGCAGTATCGTATCGATGTTGCACGTGCAGATGAGCTTGCTCGCTTGCTAGACGGTGCGGCTCAGGCCCATCCGGGCATTCCTGATACGCGCGACGGCCGTGTGTCCTTCCTTCTTAACGACCTCCTCATGCGGTCCCAGTGGGTGACGATTGAGGAGTATGCGGATTTACTCTACGTTTCGGCGCGAACTCTGTCCAATGACATGCGTCTGGTAGAGCAGAAACTCGCCCAATTTGACTTAACGCTCGAAAAGCGCCCACGCTACGGAATCCGCGTTGCGGGCGGGGAGTCGCAACGGCGCCTGTGCCTGGCCTCGCTGGTGAGGCCCGTGTTGCCCGACACCGACGATGCAAAGCTCGCCGAGCGCCTGCGGGCCATCGCCGCATGTGTGGACGATGCCCTGACGGCCTCGCCCGTCACGGTGAGCTCGCTGGCATCCCGCAATCTCATCATGCATCTTTACATTGCTCTTGGCCGCATCGAGCAGGGCTGCTATGTCCCAGCTGCAGAATCGGACGTTCAAAAACTGGAGGGAACGCGCGAATACGCCGCGGCTTTCCAGATTGCCGCAAACATCAAGGATGCCCTGGGCGTGAGCATGCCCCGAGAAGAGGTTGCCTTTATCGCAATCCATTTGCTCGGCAGGGGCACGGGCGTGCCCGAGAAGGGCTCTGCCGTTATCTCGGACGAGATGTGGGAGATTGCTTCCGAGATGGTACGTGCGGTCAACGATGAGTTTAGGTTTGACTTTAGCGGCGATCTTGAACTTCGCATGAACCTTGCTCGGCATATCGGCCCTCTGGGCTATCGCCTTGAATATCACATGCATATGGATAACCCCATGCTGCCCGATATCAAGACGAGGTTTCCGTTGGCCTATTCGATGGCAGCTGGCACCTCGCAGGTACTCGAGCGTCATTTTGGCAGCCAGCCCTCTGATGAAGAGCTCGGCTACATCGCCATGGCATTTGCCCTGGCCCTCGAGCAGCAAGCCGACCAGCCGCGTCGCAAACGCATCCTGATCGTGTGCGCCTCGGGAGCGGGAAGCGCCCGTATGCTCGAGCACCAGTACCGCAAGCAGTTTGGCATGTATATCGATTCGATTGAGACATGCGATGTCGCCCGCGTGGGAACGTTCGATTTTTCGCATATCGACTACGTGTTCACAACGGTGCCGCTCAACGTCAAGTTGCCCGTGCCCGTCCGCGAGGCCGATTTCTTCTTGGAGACGAGCGATGTCAACGCTATCCGCAAGGTGCTGAGCGACGACACTGCGCAATCGGACTCCGTGAGCTCTTTCTTTAGCCGTGCCCTGTTCTTCAACCGCGTTGAGGCGTCGTCGAAGCAGGCCGTTCTCCGATATCTCTCCGAGCGCGCCGTCGAGAGCGGCCGTGTCGATGCCCAGTTTGCCCAAGAGGTCGCCGAGCGCGAGAGCGCGAGCGCCACCTCGTTTGGCAATGGGGTAGCCATGCCCCATGGGATGCATCCCTTGAGCGCCGAGGCCTTTGTTACCGTGGGCCTGCTCGAACATCCCATTCTTTGGGACGAATACGGCCATGAGGTCGATATCGTCTTTATGGTGTCGTTTGCCCGGTCGGGCGGCGATGAGGCGCGGATCTTGAGCTCACTGCTCGCCGAGATCTTTATGGACCGCCAGGGGGTCGAGCGCCTACGCGAGCGCCGGTCCTGGCATGAGCTGATGGCGCTTGTGCAAGCGCATACGGCTTAAGACTTCTTTTGTCGATGACCCTGTCAGTCTACCTGCAATAAACCTCGAGGATTGCGGGCGGGAGATAGGCGTTTCGAATATTCAAGTACAAACCAAACATCACGGGAGAGGAGACCGTTATGGACGATCAGGGAACCGAGATGGTTTCGTTTCAGCTGGTCGCTGCAGCGGGAGAGGCACGCAGCCTTGCCTTCGAAGCCCTTGAAAAGGCAAAGGCGGGGGATTTTGACGCCGCCGCCAAACTCATGAAGCAGTCAAAGGATGCGGGAATCAAGGCTCACCACATCCAAACGCAGCTGCTTTCGACTGAGGCAGCGGGCGAGCATCTGTCGGTGGATGTGTTGCTGGTCCATGCTCAGGACCACCTCATGTGCTCCATGCTTGCTCAGGAGCTCGTGCAGGAGCTGATCTGCCTGTATGAGCGCACTGCAACCAAGAACGCCTAGCGGCGTGCGGTGACTATCCAACCAATCAATGCGAAGGGAATCCCTTATGAAGATCCTTCTTGTTTGCGCAGCTGGTCTGTCTACAAGCATTCTGATGAAGAAACTCGAGAAATATGCGGAGCAAAACGGCATCGAGCTCGATATCGATGCGGTGGGTATCGGCGAGTATCAGGAGACGTGCGCCAATTATGACGTGCTGCTCTTGGGGCCGCAGGTGTCCTACCAGCTCAACACCGTCAAGCAGGGGAGCGGTAAGCCGACCGCGGTCATCCCCGCACAGGACTACGGCATGGGCAACGCCGCCAACGTGCTGGCACTCGCCCAGTCGCTGTTGGGTTAGGAGGCAACCATGGAGAAGTTCATGACCCTGCTTCAGGAAAAACTGACCCCTATCGCCAATTTCTGCGGCACCGAGCGCCACTTTGCCTCCATGCAAAAGGGCTTTATGAGCGCGATCAGCTTCATCTTGGTATCTGCCGTCTTTATGATCCTCGCCAACCCGCCGGTCACGGCCGACCTGGTGGCGCAGGGCGGGTTCTGGTCCGTCTTTGGCCCTTGGCTCGATTTTGCCACGGCCAATAAGCTCACGCTGCTCATTCCCTTCAACATGACGATGGGCATACTGTCGGTGATCGTGACGTTCGCAATCGCCTATAACCTGGCGGGCACCTACAAGATGCCCAAGCTTAACGCCGGTATGACCTCGCTGGTGATGTTCCTGATCGCCGCGGCGCCGTCGTCCTACTACCAGCTTGCTGACGAGTCCGTGCTCCAGGCGGTCCCCTGCACCTATCTGGGTGCGCAGGGCCTGTTTACCGCCATCATCGTTGCCTTGGTCTCCGTCGAGGTCACGCGCTTCTGCCAGACCAAGGGCATCACCATCAAGATGCCCGATGGCGTGCCGCCGTTTTTGTCCGAAACCTTTGGCGCCATCGTACCTATGCTCGCCAACATCCTCATCTTCTTTGGCGGCAACCTGCTGATCCAGATGATCGATCCCGCGCTGTCCATCCCCTCGGTTATCGAGAAGCTGCTCGCTGCCCCGCTTTCCGTCGCAGTTGACTCTGTGCCCGGCGCACTGCTTATCTGCTTCATGACGCTGCTGTTTTGGTGCTTTGGCGTCCACGGCAACATGATCGTAATGCCCATCACCGCCCCGGTCACGCTTGCCGCCTTTGCCGCCAACGCCTCGCTCTATGCTGCCGGGCAGCCGCTTGAGTTCCACCCGGCGCTCATGTCGTTGGCCATCAACCTCATCGGCGGCACGGGTAATACGTTCTCTTTTTTGGCGCTCTGCGCGTTTAGGGCAAAGTCGCAGCAGCTCAAGGCATTTGGCAGGGCATCGATCGTGCCGAGCTTCTTCCGTATCTCCGAGCCCGCGATCTTCGGCGCGCCCATCATCTTCAACCCGATCCTCATGATTCCGTTTGTGCTAGGCGGCATGATCTCGGCCCTGCTGTATTGGGGTGCGGTCTCACTGGGTCTTGTCTCTAACTTCTACATCTTGGTGAGCGGCACGTTCCCCATCTTCGTTCAGGGCTTTGTCCAGTGCCTCGACCCGCGCATCTGGGTGTTTACGATCGTTTTGATCGTGGTCATGGCTGTGGTCTGGTACCCGTTCTTTAAGGTGTACGATAACCAGCTCCTGGCTCAGGAGCAGGAGAACGCCGCGGCAGCTTCTGCCGAGGATGCTGAGTAGCATGAGTTACTTTGACAGAACGTCTGCCGCCGGTATGCCCGAGGGCTTTTTGTGGGGTGGTGCCCTCGCCGCCAACCAGGCCGAAGGGGGCTGGAACGAGGGCGGCCGCGGCATGTCGCACTCCGACCTGATCCCACAGGGTTCCGACCGCTGGGATGTAATGTTTGGCAGGCAAAAGCCCGTGGACGATCCGGACAGGCTGTATCCATGCCGCTGGGGCAACGACTTCTTCCATCATTGGCACGAGGATGTCGAGCTCTTTGCCGAGATGGGCTTTAAGTGCCTGCGTCTTTCAATTTGCTGGAGCCGTATTTTTCCCACAGGGATGGAGACCGAGCCCAACGGCGAGGGCTTGGAGTTTTACCGTCAGGTATTCGAGGCGCTGCGCGAGCATGGAATCGAGCCGCTTGTGACGCTGTCGCACTACGACTATCCGTTGGCTCTGGTCGAGCGCTATGGTGGCTGGCAAAGCCGAGAGATGATCGAGCGGTATGCGCACTACGTCGAGACCGTCGGACGCGCGTACCAGGGCCTCGTGCGTTATTGGCTTACGTTCAACGAGATCAACAGCGTGGCGCTGTCCTATCTCAACGCGGGTGTCACGCTCGAGGATGAGCGTGACCGTGCAGCCGTGACCGCGGCGTTCTCGCACCATATGTTTATGGCGAGCGCTCGCGCTGTCGAGATTCTGCACAAGATCGATCCCGCAAACAAGGTGGGTTGCATGGTCGCTGCCGGTGCGACCTATCCGTACCGTTGTGCGCCCGAGGACGTATGGCTTGCGTATGAGGAGGACCGCGGCCGCTACTTCTACACAGACGTGATGGCTGCGGGCGCCTATCCTGCTTGGAAGCTGCGTGCACTCGAGAAAGAGGGTGTTCACGTGCCCTTTGAGCCGGGCGATACGGAGTATCTGGCAGAGCATACGGTCGACTTCATCTCGTTCTCGTACTATTGCTCGCGCTTGGTGTGCGCCGATGATCAGGTGATCGCCGAGAAGGCGGAGGGCAACGTGTTCCCGACGTTGCGCAATCCGTACCTCAAGGATAAAGAGACTGCCTGGAAGTGGCAGATCGATGCGCTGGGTTTGCGCGTGACGCTTGCCGGCTACCACGATCGTTACCATCTTCCGCTCTTTATCGCCGAGAACGGTGTGGGCGGACTCGATGCGCTGGAAGACGGCAAAGTCCACGATGCGTATCATATTGATTACCTGCGAAGGCATATTCTTGCGCTGCGCGATGCAATTGTCGAGGACGGTGTTGACCTGATGGGATACACGCCGTGGGGCTGTATCGATTTGGTGTCGGCCTCGACGGGGCAGATGAAGAAGCGCTATGGCTTTGTTTATGTTGATGCCGATGATACGGGCAAAGGCACGTTCGATCGCTACCGAAAGGACAGCTTCTGCTGGTACCAAAAGGTCATTGCATCAAATGGCGAGGACTTGAGTTAACTCTTGCAGGTCTGTTGCCCCCGCGGTCCGCTTCGGCCGCAGGGGCTTTTGTTATTGAGGCGGCTGTTCATGAGGAGCATTGCAGGCTGCGGAAACCCGGCACTTGGGGACGTTCCTTTCCTGCCGGCAGCTTGGGACAGTCCTTAAAGGCCGCATCGATCAACTGCGGAAAGCACATCCCAGAATGAGCGTCCAACATGGGGTGCGGTTTCCCTTGAGGCCCTCAATCGGAAAATGCATCCCGGATTTTTGTCGAAAAGCGGTCCCTAGTTTCCCAAACGGGCCGCTAACGGAAAGCGCATCCCGCTATTGGGCCCCAAAGCAGGATGCGCTTTCCGTGCTGGCAGTTCCAAGCAGTTCGGGATGGCCCTTTTCGTTTGCTCTCGGCCGGCGTCCGTAAGACTGTCCCCGACGACCACTCATTTAAGTCTGTCCCCAATGAGTGCCCAATGACTAGTAGTAGGCCCACATGGCTTCGACTTCGTTGAGGACCTCTACGACGCCCCAGCGTCGGGCGCTGCGGCTGGCCGAGTTGGGATCGAAGACTTCAATCTGGTCGGCGTCGTCAATACCGTAAAGTACAATGTAGTGGCCCACGTTGGTAAAGGTGCCCGGCCGAACGGCGGCGATGACGGGCGCTCCCGAACGCAGCGCCTGAGTCATCGAGTCGCGATCGTTATGAAGCTCCGTTCCGTTAAGTCCCAACTGCCACGCACCGCTCGTCATAAACGACCATTCGGTTGCACCGGTGGGGGCGTAATTGCCTGCCTCGGAAAGCGCGCACATATCGACGGGAGTCATATCGGTGCGTCCCGTCTTAAAGATATAGACCATGGTGAGGCACGTAGGCCCGCAAGCATTTTGGCGGATGGTACCGCCGGCGTAAGGCAGCTCCGACCATGCAGGGTCGATCTGATAGATATGGGGCATCGTGCCGGCTTGCCATTGCGAGCGCGGGGTCGAAAAGGCGAAAGAATAACCGGGCGCGACGGGGGCCTTGAGCAGCTTGTCCTCGGCGGTGGGCTCGAGACCGGCTGATCCGTGGGAGATACACGAGCCTAAAAATAAAAAGAGCAGGCACGCGACGATGGAGCAAAGCGCGATGCGTGCGCGGCGGAAGGGTAGAGCGGGAGCGCCGGAGCCGGCTCGAGATGCCGGGCGAGAGCTCAGGCCGCTGCGTCCGTTCTGCGGGCGCGAAAAAGAACGGCGGACAAAGATGCCGGGCTGGGGGCGACCGTTGCGACGCAGTTGCGGCACATCGGTCTGGCGCTGGCGCGTGCCCGTGAAAGAGCGCGTGCTTTGGCGTTGATCGGTACTGCGACTGCGCCGTTCGGTTTTAGCGTTGGATCTGCTCGAAGCGACGGCACCGTCGCGTCTGCGAGTCGCAGCGGTACTAGCCTGCCCTCGAGTCTCAGAACCGCTGGTGTTTTGCCGAGGCGTAGGGCGGGGCTGCCGTTGCGAGCTGCTTGGATACTGCGGGCTGGCGGCGGTGGAAGAAGACGAGCTTCCGGGCGTCGGCGTAGCGCGACCGGCAAGGCGAACGCTCTGTCGCCGTTGATCGCCGTCGTTAAAACCATATGCCATTTAAACCGCCTTGCCTCATGTATAACCCGTCTATCCTACAAAAAAGATGTACAACAAATGCGTGCGCGCGCCAAAAGCTCGGTAAACGGCACGAACGGGGGCGAGTTTGGCGCTATAAAGCGACACCCTCCTCGAGCTAAGAGAAAGGGGCTCTTTGGGCCCCTTTCAAAAGATGTGATTTGTGGTGCGCCCGCCGATTACAAAACGAGCATCAGCACGGTGACAAACGAAACGGTAATCACGGTAAGCAGGACCATGTATTTGGCGGCCGTCTTGATGTAGGTCGCGTAGCTTACCTGGGCAAGCTCGAGGCCAGCCATGATGGACCCGCATGTGGGAGTGATCATCGCTACAACGCCGTGTGTGGCGAGGTAGATTGCGACCATGGCTTCGGGGGCAAAGCCTAAGGATGCCGCCAACGGTCCCATGATAGGCATCGAGACGGTTGCCATGCCCGTACTCGAGGGGATGAGGAAAGACAGGGCAAAGTAGAGCGCATAGGAGAGCGGGGCAAAGACTGTGGCGGATACGCCGGCGAGCGCGTTGGCGGCGTTGGTGAGGATCCACACATCGAGTCCGGTGATGGACATGAGCACGGAGACGCCGCGGGCGACGGCGACGACGAGCGCGACAGAAACAAGGTCGGCGCAGCCGTGCAGGATGGTGTCGACGAGTTCTTTCTCCTGCATACCGGCAACCTTGCCGATAATAATTGTCATGGTGAAGAACCAGATGCCGCATTCGGTAAAGTACCACTGACCAAGTGGCAGGCCAGTCAAAAGTGCGCTCCATGCGGTGCTGAGGTCATCGCCCTTGGCACCGATATCAAATAGGCCAACTCCGAATGTCTGCCACGGAATAAAGCCGATGATCATGACGACAAACGTGAGGGCGAAGAGAACAAGGACGCGCTTTTGAATTTTGGAAAGCTCGACGTGCGCGTCCTCGGCGGAATCGCCGTCCTTGTCGCCGTAGAGACGCTCGGCGGTCTCCCATTCCTCGGGGGTGAGCGATGAGGCGGCGCGGTCGGTGCGGACGCACTTGGCATACCGCATGACAAAAATGATGCCCGAAATCTCGGCGATGGCGAACATAACCAGACCGATGCCGATCATGAGTCCCTGGTCATAGGGGATGCCGGCTGCCTTGAGAGCATCAAGCGCGAGTCCGGTCGAAAACGGGTTGACCGTCGATCCCAAAACGCCAAGGCCGCAGCCCATGAGAACTACCATGCATCCAACGAGCGGATCCCAACCCATGGCAAACGTGACCGATGCCAGGAGCAGGTAGAAGGGGACGGATTCCTCGAGCATGCCGTACGTGGATCCGCAGATGCCAAAGGCGAGCATGAGAACAGGAACGAGCAATAGATCATTACCGCCTAGTTTACGGACGAGCACGGCGATGCCGGTGTCGAGCGCGCCCGTTTTTTGGACTACGCCCAGGAAACCGCCAAGCACAAGAATGAACACGCAGACCTGCATGGCGCTCTCAAAGCCCAAGAAGGGAGAAGCCATAAAGTTGCCAAGCGTTGCGGCCTGCACGTCAGGGCTAAATGACGAGACGACCCACGAGGCGATGGCCACGAGCAACAGGCAGCCAAAGAGAATGGTAAAAGATGAGGGCATCTGGCGTGGCTTACGTTCTTTGCCAGATGCGGCAGCCTTATCCGACATACAAAGCTCCTTCACGGAAAGCCCTGCCTCCGCCATGGGAGACGGGGCTCTCGTTAATCAATAAGGTCTTGACTCTGTTGTCGACTTGAAAGCTGCACCCTTCAAGTCGGGGAAGTAATGCGTTTAATAAAGCGTGCATCACATATCAATAATACCATCCGGTGAGTATGTGAGGACATCTATGGTGGCATGTATTCCGCAAACGAGCCGACCTATCGGTAAACGTACAATGTGATATACGTTGTCGCATATAGATGCGGGTATTTTTAAGGACTGGTCCCTAGTGATCCCTTTTCTGTTGGTCTGGTGGCCCCTGCTGTTTTGGTTCGCGGCGACTGCACGTCGCTTAGACGATAGGGGGAGCAATAAAACGGGATGAAGAATAGGCCTTCATCCCGTTGAGCCACGTGTTCTGGAAGCAGTTTAAGCTCCTACAACACGTTTACGACAGGAACGTCGTTAACCAACTTGAAGAGCTGGTCCTTTTCGCCCTTGAGGAAGTGTCCGATGTTGTTGCACGGGAAGATCATGAGGTCGCGTAGCGACGAAGACGAATAGAACGCAGAGTGCGGCGTGATAATCACGTTGTCGCGGCCAACGAGCGGGTGGTTTGCCAGGTCGGGCGTCTCGCCATACAGAACATCGGCGCCAAACGCGCGAATCTGGCCAGAATCGAGAGCTTCGATAAGAGCGGGTTCGTCCATGCAGAGGCCACGGCCCAGGTTAATGACGATGGGCTTTTTCTTCATCTTGGCGAACTTCTCGGCGTCAAAGTAATGATAGTTCGTCTCGTTAAGATTCATATGATTGATAATGATGTCGGCCTCGGCCAAAACCTCGTCGATCTCGGCCTGCTCGACACCGTTTTGCCCAAAAAGGTTCTGGTCGATAAAGGGGTCGTTGGAGATGATGCGCTTGACAAGGCCCTTGGCTTTACGGGCGGTGCACTTGCCGATTTTGCCAAAACCAAAGATGCCGAGGGTCTGGTCTTCAAGACGAGGCACCTCGGGAGCCGCGGCGTAATCCCAACGGTGCTCCTGCTCAATCTGACCGATGTAGAACTTGAAGTTCTTGTTGAGCGCGTACATATAGGCGATGGCGCTTTCGGAGACATCCCAGGTGCAGTATTCGCCGACGGGGCAGACGCCCACGCCGCGCGCAGTTGCCTCGTCCATGTCTACGTTGTCATAGCCGGTGGCGTTGATGGCGATGACCTTGAGGTTGGGAGCGTGCTCGAACGCTTCCTTGTCCACCTTGATGAAGGCAGTGAGCAGAGCGTCGGCATCGGCAAGATGCTCGTAGAACTCCTCGCGTGCCTCATCGGTATACGCGTAAACCTCAACATCGATATCCTCACCCAGATGAGATTTGAGGGTCTCGGTTTCGAGGTCGTGCTGGGGCATCATGCTCTCGGCATAATCGCTGATCAAGATCTTCATGGGTGCTTCCTTTCCCCTTTGAGGGGCTTGTGGGTAAAAAGGGGCGCCGCAGCGCCGGAATCCAGCGGAGCGGCGCCCCATGAGAGGCTCGGACAAATACTGTCCAGGCGAAACGTTCGGACTACGGACGCTCGATCGGCTGGGTCAGGCAGTGCGGGCCGCCGCCGGCGTGCAGGATCTGGTCGAGCGGCACGTCGATGACCTCGATGCCCAGAGCGCGCATCTTGTCGTTGATGTGCTTGTTCTTCTCGATGGCAACGACCTTGTTGTTGCCGATGCACTGGACGTTGCAGCCGTGCTTGTACATATCCTCACTGGCGACGGGGATGAGCTCGAAGCCGCGGCGCTTGAGCATCTGCAGGAAGTTATAGGGCAGCTGGTCAATGCAAGCGAGCGCAACTTGGGGAGCGACGATGTTAAAGATCATGTCAAGGTGCAGGTTGTCGGGCGGGCAGGGAACGCCGACGACGGTATAGCCAAACTTCTCGAGCTGATGGCGGAGGCTGGCGACTCCCTGTTCATCGGTACGATCGACCATGCCCCAGGCGAGCGTATGCTCATCGACCATCCAGAAGTCGCCGCCCTCCATGCAACCTGCGTTAACGCGGGCGACGATGGGGACACCCATCTCCTTAAGCTTTGCCTCATAGGACTGGGCCTCGATCTGGCGGACCGGATGACGGAAGTGGCCCATGACGGCGCCTTCCTTGATCATGCAACCATAGTCGCGGGCAAAGGTCATGACCTCGTACTTGGGGTTGGCCTCGACCTCGACGACCTCGATGCCGTTATCCTTGTAGGCGTCAACGAGCATCTGCCATTCCTTGACCATGATGTCGTTCTGTTCGGTATCGCCCTTCTTCATCCATTCGGAGGTGATGACGTTGATGCCGTTGAAGGTGTAGTACTTCGGCGAGCACATCATGACCTTTTTGAGCGGATTGGTGGCGTTGGAGACGTAGATTTTCTCTTCAGACATGGCAGGTTCCTTTCTTTAAGACCTACATACCTTAGATGGAATGCGCGCGGCGGGAAAAACGGAGGGGCTTGCCCGCCGCGCGAGGATTCCCGCGGGGGAGTAGCGCCTAGACCTAGAGCATCACGAGGACGCAGAGGAAGGCGCAGCAGGCGGCGAACAGGACGGCGACGATGGGGGCGATCTTCTTGACCCAGTCGCCGTAGCTCATGTGCGCCGCGGCCGTGCACGTCATGACGACGATGGAGCACGGGGTGATCATCTTGGCCAGGCCGAGCGCCATGAGGTAGATGATGACCATGATGTAGACGTCGACGCCGGCGAAGGTGGACAGCGTGCCCATGATGCCCATGGTGGCGGCGGCGAGGCCGGTGGAGCTGGGGATCAGGCAGGCGATGAGGAAGTAGCAGACCAGGGCGACGACGACGAAGGCGAAGGGCGGCAGGGAGGCCAGCGCGTTCTCGCACATGTTGAGGATGGACGGGGTGATCTGGCCGTTGTCCATGACGACCTGGATGCCGCGTGCCAGCGGCACGACGAAGGCGGTGGAGACCAGGCCGGAGGCGCCCTTGAGAATCGTATCGATGATAGTGTCGGCATCATAGTGCATGACTACGCCGATGAGGATGACCATGATCAGGGTGATCATCGAGAGCTCGGGGAAATACCAGTTTCCGAAGGCGGTGATGTCGGTGCCCAGGACGTTGCGCAGGCCCGGGGTTGCGGCGACCCATGCGACGAAGTCCTCGAAGAACGTCCACTCGGGGTTGAGGGAGGTCCAGGGGGTCAGACCGACGATCATAAAGACGAAGGTAAGTACGAACAGTGCGAGCGCGCCCTTCTGGCGACCGGTGAGGGTGAGGTCCTCGTCGTCGGCGGCGGGGAACTCCTTGAGGTCCTGCTCGCGCCGGAAGAACTGGACGGACTTCTCGGGATGCGCCTTGATCTTGTCGGCGTAGCGGCAGATCAGGAGGATGACGAGGCCGGTGAAGATGACGAACATCGCGATGCGGGGAATCATGCCCTCGCCAGGGGAGATGCCGGCGATACCCGATGCGATGCCCGTGGAGAACGGGTTAATGATCGACGAGAGGCAGCCGATCTGGGTGCCGAGGACGACGATCATGATCGCGGTGACCGTATCGAGGCCGAGGGCCAGGATGACGGGCACGAACATCAGGAAGTAGACGATGCCTTCCTCATAGGCGCCTTCGAGCGTACCGAAGAACGCCATCAGGATAACGAGGATGGCGATCAGCGCATGCATGTTGTTCTGATTGGCGATAGTGATGCGCTTGATGGCCGTCTTGAGCGCGCAGGTGCGATCCATCATCTCGAGTAAGCTGCCGAACAGCATGATGGTGAGGGAGATCGAAATGGCGCCGGAGACCGTGCCACCGCCGAGCATGCCGGTGATGGGGGCCATGAAGATGTCCCAGAGGCCCTGGGGGTTGCTCTCGACCACGTGGTAGGTGCCGGCGATGGCGTCGCCGCCCTCGGAGAGCTCGTAGGCTCCGCCGGGGACGAACCAGGTCAGGAGGGCGATGAAGGCGATGACGGCGAACAGGATCACATAGGTGTTCGGCATCTGGAATTTCTTCCTCGCCGGCTTTTCCTTGATTTCTTCAGCCATGGTGTATTTCCTTACGTGAGGCGCCGCGGCCCGGAGGGGCGGGCCGCGGCGTGCGGTCGGTCCGTGGCGCGGTTAGACGCGCGGGATGTAGAGGTTGCCGAGGGTCGCGGCCATGATGGCCTTGATGGTGTGCATGCGGTTCTCGGCCTCCTCGAAGCAGCGGGAGTGCTCGCTGTAGATCACGTCGTCGGTGCACTCCATGGCCTCGATGCCGTGCTCCTCCTTGATCTTGGCGGCGTACTCGGTCTCGGCGTTGTGGAAGGCCGGGAGGCAGTGCAGGAAGATCCAGTCGGGGTTCTCGATGTGGGAGACGAGCTCGGCGTTGACCTGGAACGGGGACATCAGGCGGACGCGCTCGGCGAACTGGGACTCCTCGCCCATGGCCGCCCAGACGTTGGTGTAGACGGCGTCGGCGCCGCGGACGGCGTCCACGGGGTCGTTGGTGACGCGGATGGTCGCGCCGGACTCGGCGGCGAACTTCTGCGCGAGGGCGACGATCTCGGGGTCGGGCTCGAGCTCCTTGGGGGTGGCGTTGACGTAGTTCACACCGAGGATGGCGGAGGTGATCATCAGGGAGTTCTGGACGTTGTTGCGACCCTGGCCGCAGTAGGCGAGCGTGAGGCCCTCGAGCCTGCCGAAGTGCTCCTTGATGGTCATGAAGTCGGCGAGCATCTGCGTGGGGTGCTCGCGGTCAGTGAGGCCGTTCCAGACGGGCACGCCGGAGTGCTCGGCGAGCTGCTCGACGTGCTCCTGCTTGAAGCCGCGGAACTCGATGGCGTCGAACATGGAGCCGAGCACCTTGGCGGTGTCGAGGACCGTCTCCTTCTTGCCCAGCTGGATGTCGCCCTTGCCCAGGTACTCGGGGTGGGCGCCCAGGTCGATGCAGGCGGTGGTGAAGGCTGCGCGGGTGCGGGTGGAGGTCTTCTCGAAGAGCAGCGCGACGTTCTTGCCCTCGAGGTAGCGGTGCGGGACGTTCTGCTTCTTGAGGTCCTTGAGGTGCTCGGCGAAGCCGATGAGCCACATGAGCTCGTCCCTGGTGTAGTCCCTCGTGGAGAGCAGGTGGCGACCCTGGAAAACCGAATCAGTCATAGTCATGTTTCCTTTCGTCGGTTCTTGCCTACCCCCGACGGACGCCCCGCACGTGGGCCCCTCCAGACAGGTCAGGCGTTTCGTTCGCCCCGGATGGGGCATCGATACCTGTAGTCGGGCGCCGGTGCAGCGGCACGCCGAAACCATGACTCAAAGTCTAGGAGCACCCAGATGCCGTGTGTTTGGTACCAACTCAAAGCCTTCCGGGGGTCTATTTGTTATTTTTTACAAATGAATTGTTATTCGTGAGCAATTGGCGGCTTGCAAGGCCAATTGTCCGAGCGTATTCGGAGTTGTTTTGTGAAAAATGACGATTCGAGTTAACTCGCACTATCTGCTGAGGAAAGTGAGGGAAAGGAATACGAGCAGCTCGCGGTCGTGTGAATCGCCCATGTCGAGGAGTGCTCGAATACGCCGCAACCGATATCGGACGGTGTTGGGGTGTTGGTGTAGGCGATCGGCGGTGTCGATGATGTCGCCGCTGCAGTGCACAAAGGCACGTGCCGTTTGGACCAGTTCGGTAGAGTTTTGTGTGTCGTAGCTTTCGATGCGGTGGCGAAAACCTTGCGCGGTGCGCTCGAACATGGGGTTGGTCTGCGCTGCATACGAGAAGGCGCCCATGGACAGATCCGACCACTCAAGTCTGCGCGTTCCGCTCAGATGGGCTTCATTGAGAAGGATTGTTGCCTGACGAATGGAGATATCTGCCTCGCCGAGGGGCACCAGGTCGCCTATGCCGCAGTAGTTGACGCCAACTCCTCGAATGGCATTTTCTAGGTCACAGAAGACGCCCTCGTGCTGTTTATCGGTGGCATACGAGACGAAAACGAGCAGCGCATCGTGGTAGCGAAACGCGCATGCGTTTTGGACATCCTCGTGTCGCTGTCGAAACGAGTCCAGAAAATCGTTGAGGGTGTCTTGAATTGCGTACAGTGAGCAGCGATCATCTTTTTCGGCAGAGATGGCAATGCAGCGCATCGTCGATCCGGTAAGGCCCGCCAACTTGTTGATCTCTTGTCTTACTTGGGCTTTTGGCTTTCCCGATAGGAGCGTGTCGACTGCGTCGCTTTTGTCGGATGCGTCGAGATCGCGCTGCAAGAGGTTGAGCGACTCGAATGCGACGCGCTCATGGTAAGCGCCGGAATAGAGATATACCGGGACGCCCATGCGTACACTTGCTTGGGCGACTGCATCGGTAAAACATGGCGAGTACACACGTTTAACGGCAATGGCTGCGACACGCCTTTCAATCATGGCAATGAGCGACGCGTCGGATAGGTCGGGGTCTTCATAGCAAAAACCAAGATTGGTGAGAATGAACTCGCCGGGCATGTATGCGCTGTAGTCGTTGATTGAAGGAGGGCAGTCTAAGATACCAACGTTGTAGACGCGGTGCTCCCCGGCATCTTCGATGGGTGCGACTAAATCAATCCGCTCGAATGCCGGTAAGGCCAAAATGTCGGCAACGGTAATCATGGATGCCTCCGAACGACGCCGGGTTGCTTGAACTGCTTTGCGATATACGTGATCTTCTCATTGATACAGCATGAAGACGCGTGTATTGAAATAGTAGACCATTAATGCCTTACCGCATCGACGGGCAAACAGTTGCTTCGGCGCACGAGCGGGATGATATTAAGCTTTCATTCTGTTTTTGCGGCGAAGGGGAATGGTCGTCGCATACAGCATGCGATGCGCCGTTTACCACCGCGGGTTTGGCATGGGCGCGCGGTGGGCATAATGGGTGGCATCGAATGAAATCGAAAGGATCATTATGCCCGCGCTTATCACCCATCATCTGTTTGGCGAGGAAAGCATCGACCGTCTTCCGCAGGGCGTCATCACGTCCGATGAAGAGCGCATTGCCTTTATCTTGGGCAACCAAGGCCCCGACCCGTTTTTCTTTCACATTCTGACACCGCGTGTTTCCGACTGCACGCTGCTGGCGCAGGTCATGCATCGGTCGCGCATGTCTCGCCAGTTCGCGTGCCTGCGCGACGGCGTGTCGCATCTGCTGCCGCGCGACGCCAGCTTGGGTCGTGCCTTTGCGCTGGGCCTGCTGTCTCATTACGTGCTCGACCGCAACGCCCATCCCTTTGTCTATGAGCAGCAGTTTGGCATTGTCGAGTCCGATTCAGAGCTTGAGGATTCGAGCAGTCAGGTCCATGCCGTGATCGAGAGCGACCTGGATGTGCTGATGCTGCAGCTTAAACGCGATGGCGCTACGGTCGACGATTACCCGCCGGCGGGCGAGATCGTCACCACCGATCGCATCAATCGCGTGGCCGGCGTGCTGATGAGCTATGTTGCCGGACGCGTGTACGGCATTGACATTCCGGCGGGGGAGTACGGTGCTGCCGTTGCCAATATGCAGCGACTTTACCGCGCGATTGAGCCGGCCGGCTCCGCAAAGACGCGCGCGATCTCGCTGGTTGAGGGCTTGGTGCACGACTACTCGCTGCTCGACGGCCTTGCCCATCGCGTGACGACGGAGCTGCCCGAGCGCACCGGTAACCTGGGCCATCTGACATGGAAGAATCCCTTTACCGACGAGGTCTCGAACGAGAGTTTCCCCGAGGTCTTTGATCGCGCGCTGGGCGATTACGAGTGCACGGTCGCACGTTTTATCGAGACCGGTGACATGGATGCCGTGACCAGTCACGTCAACTACAGCGGTCGCGTGCTCAATGCCGATGAGGAGTTCGACCGCGAGGAATAGGGCCCGTGCGTGCCCCTTTGCCGAATCCTTACCGGCGGTTCTGGACAATTGGGGTACGATGAACTAACTGCATATCGGGCGAACACGAAGGGTCCCTGTCCATGAAATACACCAAGCTCGAGCGTAACTGGGTTATGTACGATGTGGGCAATTCGGCGCTCGTGCTGCTCAATACCTCGGTGGTGCCCATTTACTTTAACGCCATCAATACCGGTGCTTCCTCGGCCGACCTGGTGGTCGCTTGGGGCAACGCACAGACGATTGCCTCACTGGTCATCGCCATGCTCATGCCCATTCTGGGCGCGCTTGCCGACTACGCCGGCAACAAGATCAAGTTCTTCTTGGGCTTCTTCCTCACGGGCCTGGTGCTTTGTCTGGCGCAGGCTATCCCAATGTCCGCCATGGCATTTTTGACCGTGTACGTGCTGTGCACTATCGGCCTTAACTCTTCTATGACGTTCTACGACGCCATGCTGCCCGACATTACCACCGACGAGCGCATGGACGCCGTGTCCAGCTCGGGCTATGCCTGGGGCTACATCGGTTCCACCGTGCCGTTCGTCATCTGCCTGGCGCTCATCATGGGTGGCCCCGCTCTTGGCGTCCCTACCATGCTGGCAACGCGTCTGTCGTTTGTCATCACTGGTGCCTGGTGGCTCATCTTTACCCTGCCGCTCATTCGCACCTATAAGCAAAAGTACGGTCGCGAGCGCGGTCCCGAGGACACTATCGGCCACATCGTGGGCGGTGTGTTCTCCGAGGTCGGACACACCATGCGCGAGATCGCCCACAACAAGACCGTGCTGGTCTACATGATTGCGTTCTTCTTCTATATCGACGGTGTGCACACGGTCATTTCCATGGCCACCAGTTACGGATCGGCCTTGGGCATCGATTCGACGCAGCTAGTGCTGGCGCTGCTCGTTACGCAGTTCGTGGCCTTTCCGTCCGCCATCATCTACGGCAAGCTCGCCGGACGCGTGGGCACGCTCAACATGATCTTGGTGGCAGTCGCCGCCTATATGGGCATTGTGCTGTTCGCCGCGTTCTTCCTAAAGACCGCCTTTGAGTTTTGGGTGCTTGCCATTATGGTCGGCCTGTTCCAGGGCGGCGTGCAGGCGCTTAGCCGTAGCTACTTTGGCCGCATTATCCCCAAGGAAAAGTCCAACGAGTACTACGGCTTCTTTGACATCTTCGGTCGCTATGCAAGCGTCATGGGCACCTTCCTAGTGTCGGTCGTCACCTCGCTGACAGGCAACCCGTCGCTGGGCGTCCTTTCCATTGGCGTGCTGCTGATCGTTGGCTTTATGCTGCTGGTCCGCCTGTCCCGCATGACTCGGGCGGCAGAGCATGCCGCATAGGAGCGAGCGGCTATTGTGCCTGTCCACGGTACTCTTTTGGGGTTATCCGCAATAAACATTGCGACTTGCGAGCAATGATTTGCCCAAGTGGGTATGATGGAATCAGCTAGGCCGCGGGGCGTCGCCTGTGTTTGGCGGCGTCCCGTTTTTGTGTTGCGGGGAGGGTAAGGCATGAACGCCACAGTCGTGATTCCAACGTATTGGGCGGGCGATGACGCTTGCGCAAACGCCCCTGGCACCTATGACCATTCGACGCGACTCAACGCCGACAATCCCGAACTCGACCGCTGCCTGGCCTCGCTTGAGCAGGTACGTGACATCCCGCGCATCATCCTTTTGGTGGTCTGTCCCGTTTCTGCCACAGCCGATGTGTCGCTGCGCGTGCACGAGATTGTCGACGCGCATCCCACGCTCAAGGTCACCGTTGTCACCAACACCCAGGCCTCGCGCATTGCAGACCGGGTTGCTCAGATCGCGCCCAAGGGTTCGGGCGAGTGCGTGAGCCTGCGAGGCTACGGTGCCATCCGCAATATGGGGCTAGCCTGTGCCGCTGTGCTGGGGCATGACGCGGTTATCTTTTTGGATGACGATGAGACTGTCATCGACGCCGACTTTATGAAGCGCGCGACCTATGCGTTGGGGCAGCAGACGCGTCAGGGCTTGCCGATCTTGGTCAAGAGCGGCTATTTCTACGATCGCGACGGCTCGCCGCTGGCTCCCACGGACAAGGCGGGCATCTGCCATCGTTGGTGGACCAAGCGCATCGAGTTCAACCGTTGGATGAAAAAGGCGCTCTCGGGCACCCGCATCTCGCGCTCCAACTACGTGTGCGGCGGCCTGATGGCCCTGCACGCCCGCGCCTTTACGCGTGTGGCCTTTGACCCGTTTATCACCCGCGGCGAGGACTTGGATTACCTCTTTAACATGCGCATGTTTGGCTACGACGTGTGGTTCGATAACGAGTGGACCGTGCGCCATCTGCCTCCGGAGTCCGAAAAGCGCTCACCGCGCTTTATGCAGGATGTATACCGTTGGTACTACGAACGGGCCAAGTTGACATTCGCCGCGCATCAAAAGGAGCTCATTCCCGTTACGGCGGCATCACTCATGCCCTACCCGGGCCCGTGGATTTCGCGCGAGCTCGACGACCGCGTGCGCAAGACCGCTATGGTCCGCAGCGTGTTTACCCGCGAGCATGAGGGCTACCTGCGCATTTGGCGCCACGGTATTGACGAGGCCAAGACCTACGCGCGCCAAAACGCCGCAAGCTACCTGCGTTTCCAGAGCTTTTGGCCCAAGATCATGGACGGGCTTTGGCGTGACGCACAACTGATCAGTATCCTGGAGGGGGCCGAATGATCGACCGCCGCGCCCAGCGCGATAGTTCAATATCAATCTTTCGCATCATTGCCGTTGCCTGCGCCATTTGCGTGCTGGTGTACTTTATTTTTGCCTTGGTGACCGGTATCGAGCCGATCGCCACGGTGATTGCCTGCGCGCTGCTGTGCATCTTTCTGTGCATCTTTATCTTTTTGACGCTCAATCCCGATTCGGTGCGCTCCCAGTACACCGAGGAGACGCTCTCGGTGGCCTCGGCCATGCTCGAGGACATTAAGGGCGGTCTGACGCAGGAATCGGCGCTTTTGGTGTGCCGGCGTATCCTGCCCGAGACGCGCGCCATGACGGTGGCCATCACCGACGAGGGCAACGTGTTGGCCTGCGCGGGCGAGTTTGAGGAAAAACTACTGCCAGATTCTCCCATCCACACGCTTGCCACACGCTACGTTATCGAACATGGCATCGTGCAGTCGTTCAACCGTATGGTGGATGTCGTGGGCTCGGATGGCTCGCACAACCAAGTCCCCGCCGGCATTATCGCCCCCATCAAGGTGGGCGATCGTACCGTCGGCACGCTCAAGTTCTACTACAAGACCCCGCGCGCCGTCGACCGTACCCAGTACGCGCTTGCCTCGGGCTTTGCCGAGATCTTGTCCACGCAGCTCGCCATCCACGAGCTCGAGGTGCAAAAGGAACTCACAGCGCGCGCCGAGGTGCGTGCGCTGCAGGCGCAGATTAACCCGCACTTCCTGTTCAACACGCTGAACACCATTGCATCGTTTACGCGCACCGACCCGCTGCGGGCCCGCGAACTGCTTCGTGAGTTCTCATCGTTCTATCGTGCCACGCTCGACAACTCGGGATCGCTTATTCCGGTCTCGCGCGAGGTTGCACAGACCAAGCGCTACCTTACCTTTGAGAAGGCCCGCTTTGGCGAGGACCGCGTGCTTGCGACGTTCGATGTGTCCGAGGACGTGGAAGATACGCTGGTGCCGGCGTTCGTGATCCAGCCGATTGTCGAGAACGCCGTACGTCATGGTATGGGCGATGACGACGCCCTGAGGATCGACGTGACCGTTCACCAAGACGGCGAGGATGCAATCTTGATTGCCGTGGCCGATAATGGCGTGGGCATGGATGAGGGTACCGCCGCCAGACTGTTTGACGAGCGCTCTGCCCGTCCCGACGCCAGCTCTCCCCAGGGTGGCGGCGCCGGTGTGGCCATGCACAATATTTCGGAGCGCATCCATCGCTTTTATGGGCCGCACTCCTATACGCGTGTCGAATCGGCGCCGGGCAAGGGCACCAAAGTGCTCCTTCATCTTGATTTGTCAGAGAGCATCTTCGACATTCAAGAGTAAAATAAAAGGCTACGGGCTCAACGTCATGCGACGGATGCCCGGCGTAGTTAGTTGACGAAAGGTTTTATCCCTATGCTGCGTGCGATGATTGTGGATGATGAGGCGCCGGCTCGCTCGGAGCTTCGCTTCCTGCTCGAGCAAACGGGCAAGATCGGCACGATCACGGAGGCGTCGAGCGTCCGCTCCGCCATCGAGATGCTTATGGAAAGTCGCGTGGATGTCGTGTTTCTCGATATCTCGATGCCCGGTGCCTCGGGCCTGCAACTTGCCGAGGCGCTGCATAAGCTCAAAAATCCGCCGGCGATCGTGTTTGTGACTGCGTATAGTGACCATGCGGTCGAGGCATTCGACGTGGATGCCGTCGATTATCTGATGAAGCCGGTCGAGGAAGCTCGCTTGGATCGCGCGATCGAGAAGGTCATGCAACGCGCCAAGCCGGTTACGGACAGCAAGGTGACCATCGAGCGTATCCCGGTGGAAAAGGGCGGCCGCAAGGTGCTCATTCCCGTGGACGACATTCGCTTTATCATGGCCAAGGACGATTACTCCTGCATCTATACCGTCGATGATCGCTTTTTGTCGACAACCTCGCTGGCGCAGTTTGAGGCCAAGCTCTGCGACTTTGGCTTCTTCCGTGTTCACCGCCGCTATATCGTCAACTTGGCGTGCGTCACGGATGTCGAGACGGTGCCCTCGGGTGCCATCCAGCTGGGCATTACGGGCGTCGACGAACGCGTGCCGGTTTCGCGCCGCCGCGTCGTGCCGCTCAAAAAGGCCCTGAGTCTCTAGCACACTGGCCCCGCAGCCCTGTAGACCCATCGTCTGCGGAGCCGTGGGGCCTTTTTTGTATGTATCTGCCGAATCGTTTTTTGCGGAAGGGATCCCATGAACAGTGCAAGCGCCAAGCGCATCGACATCATCTCGGACACCCACGGCTATTTATCGCCTGCGCTCTTGGATGAGCTTGAGGGCGCAGACCTGATTATCCACGCCGGCGACCTCACGTCAGAGATGGACTACGAGCACCTATGCACCATCGCCCCCGTGCGGGCCGTACTGGGTAACAACGATTACTACCGCGACTACGGCCCCGATGTAGACCGTCTTGCACTCTTTACCTACGAAGGCCTTAAATTCGCCGTAGCCCACTACCGCGAAGACCTTCCGGTGGGATCCGTAGACGTAGCCATCAACGGCCACACCCACGTAACCAAAGAAGCCCAAGTGGGCCGTTGCTTAGTCCTCAACCCGGGCAGCGCCAGCTACCCCAGAGGCACCCGAGACCCCACCATGGCCAGAATGCTCGTCAAAGACGGCAAGATCCTAAGCACCAAGTTTATTGACCTAGACTAACCGCAACAAAAAAGGGGGATGCAGATGCGTCCCCCGTTTCCATTTGAGCCAATGGCCGAGCTTCAACAAGAACCTTAGACAACCCCGCCGCGGAGAACGGGGCCGCCGAGCCGCGAAGCGGCGAGCAACAACAACGGCTCGAACAAAGTGACGGCAGGGAGGGTCTCCGGGGCCGGCTGGCGCGGGTTAAGTTTGTCGCGAGTTCCGCACGCAAAGGAAAGCACTTAATGTGCTTTCCGTCTTGCGCAGGACTGTAGAGCAGCAAACTTAACCCGCGCCAGCCGGCCCCGGAGACCCTCCCGGAGGGACCGAAAAATTTTTTCAAAAAAGTTGTTGCGCGCCGGACAGACTTCTGTGTATACTAATCCCCGCAGCGCACGCGAGCGGAAACAAACGCGAACGTCTGCCTGGGGAGTTAGCTCAGTTTGGTTAGAGCGCCGGCCTGTCACGTCGGAGGTCGCGGGTTCGAGCCCCGTACTTCCCGCCAACGCAATTAAAGCCACGTCTTCGGACGTGGCTTTTTGCGTTTGATGTACTTTATTTCGATAGAACGATCGCCCTGGTGCATCTTCGCCCAGAATCCCCACGCCTTCGGGAACGCAAGTAAAATCTAATAAGTATATCTGTCTGAACAACAGCTTTGTTGCGCAACACCTGTTCAACGAGACAGGGGGTTAGGTTATACTAAATTGCACTGTGCGCCGCATCTGATGCATTTCGCTCCAAGCGCGGCACTCAGTGGATATCCGATTTACCATTTGGATGTCCTGGCGGTCATTTAGCGTCTCGACACAAGCTCGGCCCCGGAGCTCGTTCGAGCTGTTCGTATTCCTTGAAAGGGGAAAAATGGACATATCGAGGAAGACTGATTACGCCCTTCGTATGCTGGCGATGCTTGCCGAGGATCCGGAGCGTTTGCTTTCTGTTCGCACCGCTGCCGAAGAGGTCAATGTCCCGCATTCGTTTGCCCGCTCGATTCAGCACGGTTTGGTCCAGGCCGGTATTGTGGAGAGCCTGCGTGGCGTCCACGGTGGCATGCGTCTCAAGGTCAGTCCGGACGATGTTACTATCCGCCAGGTCGTCGAGGCCGTTCAGGGTCCTATGGTTATGAACGATTGCACCGCGCCCGATGGTGACTGTGCGCGCATGGGCGCGTGCTGCTATCATCCCCTGTGGGCCGGAGCCCAGGCGTTGATGCGCGACTACCTCGATTCCGTTTCGCTCGGCGACATCGTCGCTCACCGCCAGTTCCCGGCCGTCGATCCCAAGTTCGCCGACCGCGAAGCGTTTCCCGAGTACGCCACCTGCGCGTGCGCTTACCGGGAGGAATAGCGCCGCATAAGGAGCATAGCCATGATTCAGGACCCCTTTCGTTCGATGATTCGTTCGGAAGGGGTCCTGCGTTATCGCGACCTTCCGTGGCGCCGCACACGCGATCCGTACATCATTTGGCTTTCTGAGGTCATGCTGCAGCAAACACAGGTGCCGCGTGTGGAGGCGCGCATGCCGGTGTGGCTCGATCGTTTTCCGACTGTTCAGGCGCTCGCTCAGGCTGCCCCTTCCGATGTCTTGGATGCGTGGCAGGGGATGGGCTATAATCGCCGCGCCTTGGCGCTTCACAGGGCTGCACAGTGCGTTGTAGAGGACTGGGATGGGGAGTTTCCGCGCGAGACGCGTGACTTGGTCGCTCTGCCCGGCATTGGCCCGGCAACGGCGCAGGGCATCCGTTCGTTTGCGTTTGATCTTCCGGGCGTGTATCTGGAGACCAATGTGCGCACGGTCTTTTTGCATCATTTCTTTCCCGATGTGCCGGCCGTTCCCGATCGCGAACTGGTGCCGCTGATCCAAGCTGCCTGTCCGGCGGCCCCCGGTGCGGCGGCGGACGAGATCGCGCCCTTTGCCGCGCCTCAAGACGATGCCGACACGCCGCGCGCGTGGTATTACGCATTGCTGGATTACGGCGCGTATCTTAAAAAGACGCTGCCCAATCCGTCCAGGCGGTCGGCGGGCTATAGTCGTCAGTCCAAGTTTGAGGGCTCGCGCCGCCAAAAGCGCGCGCATATCGTGCGTATGTTGTTGGCAGCGCGCGATGGGCAGCCGGCGGGGATTACGCTTGCTGATGCCGTGGTGGGCGTTAACGAGATGGAAGCGGCAGCCGGTCGCGGGCCGGTCGAGTGCGACTTGATCGCGGGCATTCTAGCTGACCTGGAGCGCGAGGGCTTTTGCCGAGCCGAGGACGATCGTTGGTTGAGTGTGTAGCCCGCTCAAATCTGAAGAACGGGATTGTAAGGTTTAAATTCGCGGCTTGAGGGCATCCTAAAGACAAGGTCGCTCAAAGCCTATGGGCGGCACGTGTTGAAGGGAAGTACACCTATGGATTTTGAGAATTCCCAAACCAAGAAGAACCTCGAGACCGCTTTTGCCGGTGAGTCCCAGGCACACACCAAGTATCGCTACTACGCATCTAAGGCCAAGAAGGACGGCTACGTTCAGATCTCGAATATCTTTGCCGAGACGGCGGGCAACGAGTCCGAGCACGCCAAGCTGTGGTTTAAGTATCTGCACGACGGCGCCGTTCCGGGCACTCTGGACAACCTGCGTGACGCCGCCGCGGGCGAGAACTACGAGTGGACCACGATGTACGACGAGTTCGCCAAGACCGCCGAGGAGGAGGGCTTTGCCGAGATCGCCGAGAAGTTCCGTGGCGTCGCCGCCGTCGAGAAGGCCCACGAGGAGCGCTACAACAAACTCGTCGAGCGCATCGAGTCGGGCGAGGTGTTTGAGCGTGAGGGCGTGAAGGTGTGGAAGTGCCTGAACTGCGGGCACCTGCACGTTGGTGCCGAGGCGCCCGAGGTGTGCCCGGTGTGCAACCACCCGAAGGCGTACTTTGAGGAGCAGGTGGTGAACTACTAGCGCTTGGCGCTGACTGCTGCGGAGCGCAGGGCGGGGAAATACCTTTCCCTCTCGCTCACGGCTCCGCAGGGTCGCGCGAGGCAAAGGTATTTCCCCGCCCTGCGCTCCGGCGTTGGGTCGTCGCGTGCTCGTTACTGAAAAGCTGATAAGAAGTTTGTGTGCCGCCCCGATAGGGGCGGCACGTTTTTGTATGGGGGCTGGTTGGGATGGCACCGTTCATGGGTGGGGTACACTGGGTAGCGACTTTTAGTTTATCTACTACCTGATGGGGTGTTTTTTATGGGCAAGAAGTCTCGGGCTCGGGTTGCTGCGGCGGGAACTCGCAAGGATCCTGGTCGTCGGGTTGCCGAGGGCAAAAAGGCCGATCGTGCCGAGAAGGACAAGAAGGTCGGCGCGCATGCTCATCCTGAGTGGGCGCCTCATTTGAATTCGGCTAGTGAGGATTTGACTGCCAAGTTGTTTACTCTGGTCGAGGTAATTTTGGGCGTGGTGCCCCTTGTGGTTATCGGTTTATTCTTGGCTTCGAAGGACGCCACGAGTGTCGATAAACTCACCGAGGTCTTTTCGCAGGAGCCCTCGATGGTGGTCACGTTTATTTCTGCGTGCTTGCAGCCGTTTGTGGCGTACATGCTGTATATGGTCTACCGCAAATACTGCGAGGGCAATGCTGGTTTTGTCGCCGGCAACCTGATCGGTCTTTTGTGCTCCGAGATCCTACTGCTCAATATCCCGGGCGTCATCGGTATGGGCATCTTGCTGTGGCGTGTTTGGCGCAACGTTGCCCCGCACTTTGAGAGCTGGTTGTTTGAGCGCCGTGCAATGGGCGTGCTGGCAGACATTGCGGGCTCGCTCGTGATTTTAGCCTTGGCGTTTATGTGCGCCACCGCCGCCCGCGGTCTCGCGGGCATGTAGTCTGTCCTCACCGACCACGGAGCGCAGGGCGGGGAAACCTTTCCCTCTCGCTCACGGCTTCGCAGGGTCGCGCGAGGCAAAGGTTTCCCTGCCCTGCGCCCCGGCGTTGAGTCGTCGCATGCTCGTTACAGAAAAGCTGATAATAAGTTTGTGTGCCGCCCCTTTGGGGCGGCACTTTTTGTGTGGGGTCCCGGTCTCCACAATTTTCGTCAAGCTTTTGGTTAGATTTTGGTCAGTTGGTGTGAGGGTGGAAGGCCAAAAGATTGTTGGCGAAAAAAGCTCAGAGAAAGTGCTGGTAGGGGAGTTGTTGAGCTTTTCGACAGCTTTTGAGCAAAAGAAACTTTGTGGCTATTGCCGGCGATTGCGTTGTCGCGGTCATGGCGGTGCGGGATGCTGGTCGTAAGCGTCGAATGCTCCGATTTTGGAGGCCAGCATGGATCTGTTTCTTGAGACTCCGCAGCAACAAGCTGAGCGCATGCTGCGTCAGCAGCAACGACTCATGGAGATGCAAATGCAAGGGGCGGCAGCCCAGCCCTTTGCGCAAAATGTCGTGCCCGCTGCTGTGCCTGCAGCTGTGCCCGGGTGCGAATCGGCACCAGAGGCCTATTCCGTACAGCAAGATTCATATGCGCAGGAGCTCGCGTTCGACAAGCGTCGTGCGCGTCGTCGCCGCGTGGGCCAGCGCCTGCGCACATTGGCGATGATCGTGCTCATTCCGCTAGGACTTGCGGCGATTTTCTTGGTCTCGTATGCGCTCACCTGCATCCTCAACGGCGCTTCGCCCAGCGAAGTGCTCCAACATCTGTCAGCCCTCGGCCAGCGCCTAGGCGATGTCGTAACAACCATTCGTGCCGGCTGGGAGAGCTAGCGTTTTAGCGTCCGCGGCTCTAAGAGAAATTTGTCTGCAAGGCAGTGAGTGATCCGTGTGTGTGACGGGGTAAGATTGATCGCGGTTTTGATCGGTGCTCGATTGGGTTTGTTGGGCGGAGTTTATGTCTGCTATTGATATTGTGCTTGTTGTGATCGCCTTGGTGGCGGTGGGGGTTGCTGTGGCTTGCGCCCTCCAGCTCAAGAGCCTGCGTGCCGAGTTGCGGGAGCGTGGCGACAGTAGCGCGGAAACGCTGGCAGCACTCGAGCAGGCCAACAACGCGCTCGATGCCCTGAACGTCGCGCTGGCCGAAACTCGCCGCACGGCCAATGCCATCGCGCAGCAGCAGACGACAGATGCGGCCGTGGAGCAGCAACGTTACCTGACCATCGCGCGTGAGTTTTCGCAAGCTGGTGACCGGATGGATGACCTGCGCCGCGAGACGGCCCAACAGCTCGGTGCCAACCGCGAGGGCATCGAGCACCGCCTGGACAAGGTGCGCGAGACGGTCGATGCCCAGCTGGGTGCTATCCGCAAAGACAACAACGTGCAACTCGATCAGATGCGCGCAACGGTGGACGAGAAGCTCTCCCGCACGCTCAACGATCGCCTGTCGTCATCGTTTAAGCAGGTGAGCGACCAGCTCGAAGCCGTCTACAAGGGCCTGGGCGATATGCAATCCATCGCCACCGGCGTGGGCGATCTTAAGCGCGTACTGGGCAATGTGAAGGCGCGTGGCATTTTGGGCGAGGTGCAGCTGGGTGCAATTCTGGCGGACATCCTTACACCCGACCAGTATCTGGAAAACGTCGCCACCAAGCCCGGCGCCTCGGAGCGCGTTGAGTTTGCCGTCAAGCTGCCGGTGGACGAGGGCGACCCCGTGCTGCTGCCGATTGACTCCAAGTTTCCGGGCGACGCGTACGAGCACCTGCTCGACGCGCAGGAGTCGGGCGATGCGGAGACCGTGGCGGCTGCGCGTAAGACGCTCGACACCATGGTCAAGCGCGAGGCCAAGGACATCTGCGAAAAGTACCTGAGTGTGCCGGCAACGACCAACTTTGGCATCATGTTCGTGCCGTTTGAAGGACTGTACGCCGAGGTCGTCAGCCGCCCCGGGCTTATCGAGACCCTGGGCCGCGACTATCACGTCAACGTTGCCGGCCCTAGCACCATGGCGGCCATTCTCAACAGCCTGCAGATGAGTTACCAAACGTTTAAGCTGCAAAAACGCACCGACGATGTACTGCGCGTGCTCTCCGCTGTCAAGGCCGAGCTGCCGCGCTATCAAAAGGCGCTGCGCCGCGCCCAGCAGCAGATCGAGACCGCGGGCAAAACGGTCGAGGGCATTATCACCACGCGCACCAACGTTATGGAGCGCAAGCTCAAGGATATCGACGCGCTGGAAGACGCCGATCAAGCCGATGAGATTTTGGGACTCACGCCCGCGGGCCTTCCCACAGACCAAGAAGACGAGGACTAATTGCAACAAGACGGCGGGGCGCCTGCGCAAGCGCGGGGCGCGGGCGCTTTTCGCGTCGCACTTGCCTGAAGTGCGCTTTAGTATGCAACAATGGCGTTTCGCCCAATCAGATGCGAAAGGAAGCCCATGTCTCAGAGAAGCACCAGCCCGCTCAGCCGCTCCACCGTGCGTCGCACGCTGCAGCGGTTTTGGGGCGTCACGCGCACGCAGTCGCTGATTGTCTTTCTCTCGGTGTTCTCGTCGTCGGGCTACATCTTTTTGCTGACGTTTGCCAATACCTATGTGATGGCCCTCATTGTCGACCGCGTTCAAGCCGGTCCCGTGGCGGGTGACCAGGTGTTTGAGGTCTTCGGCCCCTATATCCTGGCGCTCGTACTCGTTAACCTGGTGGGTCAGATCCTCTCCAAGTTGCAGGACTACACCGTCTACAAGCTCGAGATCGCGGGCAACTATCACCTGGCGCGCCTATGCTTCGACACGCTCTCCAACCAATCCATGACATTCCATACCAGCCGCTTTGGCGGATCGCTCGTGAGTCAGACGAGTCGTTTTATGAGCGGCTATACGGGGCTGGTGGACGTGACGGTGTATTCGCTCATCCCCACCATCACCTCGGTCATCTGCACCGTGGCCGCACTCGCCCCGGTGGTGCCGACGTTTACCGTGATCCTGGTGGGCATCATGGTCGTCTACATCGCGTTTGTCTGGCTTATGTACAAGCGCATCATGCCGCTTTCGGCCGCGACGTCCGCCGCGCAGAACAAACTGTCGGGCGTGCTGTCCGACGCGGTCACGAACATCTTGGCCGTCAAGACCTGCGGGCGCGAGGACTTTGAACGCGATCTGTTCGACGCCGCCGATCGTGCCGCGCGCGACGCCGAGACGGTCTCGATGCACGCCATGATGCAGCGCAACTTTACGACATCGGGCCTTATCGTCATCACCATGGCCGTGGTGAGTGTGTTCGTGGCGGGCGGCAACGCGTGGTTTGGCATCTCGGCCGGCTCGCTCGTCATGATCTTTACCTACACCTATAACCTCACCATGCGCCTGAACTACGTAAGCTCCATGATGCAGCGCATTAACCGCGCGCTCGGCGATGCGGCCGAGATGACGCGCGTGCTGGACGAGCCACGTTTGGTGGCAGATGACCCGGACGCCCCTGAGCTCAAAGTGACCGAGGGCGCGATTGATTTTGAGCAGCTGAGCTTTGCGTACCGTGACGCTGCGGCGGGCGAGAGCGTGTTCGATAACCTGACACTTCATGTGGCGGTGGGCCAACGCGTGGGCCTGGTGGGCAAATCGGGCTCGGGTAAGACGACGCTCACCAAGCTGCTGCTGCGCCTGGACGATGTTCAGGGCGGCTGCGTGCTCGTGGACGGCCAAGACGTCTCGCGCTGCACGCAGCAGAGCCTGCGCCGCCAGGTTGCCTACGTGCCGCAGGAGGCGCTGCTGTTCCATCGCTCCATTCGCGAGAATATCGCCTACGGACGCCCCGACGCCACCGACGAGCAGATCCGCGAGGCGGCTCGCTTGGCTAATGCGACCGAGTTTATCGACCGCTTGCCCCGTGGCTTTGACACCATGGTGGGTGAGCGCGGCGTCAAGCTCTCGGGCGGCCAGCGTCAGCGCGTGGCTATCGCCCGCGCCATCCTAACCGACGCGCCGATTCTAGTGCTCGACGAGGCGACGTCTGCCTTGGACAGCGAGTCCGAGGCGCTGGTGCAGGAGGCGCTCGAGAACCTGATGCGCGGCCGCACCTCCATTGTGGTGGCACATCGCCTGTCCACCGTGGCGGCGCTCGACCGCATTGTGGTGCTGGCCGATGGCGAGATTGTCGAGGACGGCACGCATGCGCAGCTTGTCGAGGCGGGTGGCGAGTACGCGAGCCTGTGGAGCCGTCAGACCGGCGCATTCTTGGAGGCGTAAGCGTCTCGGACGTGGGACAATTGTGCCCATAAGTTTATTGTGCCGTTGAGCCGAGGAGTCGTTATGCCACGCGAGACCAATGCCGCCAAGCGCGAGCGCGCCATCGAGGTGTGTGAGCGCCTCAACCGTCGCTATGGCCCGGTCGAGTGCTTTTTGGACCACGAGAATCCCTTCCGCCTGCTGATCGCGGTGCTGCTTTCGGCGCAAACGACCGATGCACAGGTCAACAAAGTGACGCCGCGGCTGTTTGCCCAGTGGCCCACACCCGAGGCCATGGCTGGGGCGAGTGTGGCTGACGTGGCAGACACTATCAAGTCACTCGGCTTCTACAAGAGCAAAGCCAAGCATGCCGTCGAGGCCGCGCAGATGATCGTCGCCGACTATGGCGGCGAGGTGCCGGCCGACATGAAGGAACTCGTGAAGCTGCCGGGCGTGGGACGCAAGACGGCAAACATCGTGCTCAACGTGGGGTATGGCATCGTGGAGGGTATTGCGGTGGACACACACGTCAACCGCATTGCGCACCGCCTGATGCTGAGTCCTAAGACGCATGCCAAGGAGCCGCTCAAGACCGAGCAGGATCTGCTCAAGATTTTGCCGCACGAGTATTGGGAGTCGGTCAACCATCAGTGGATCACCTTCGGTCGCGAGATCTGCGACGCCCGCAAGCCTAAGTGTGACGAGTGTCCGCTGGCAGATTTGTGCCCCAGCGTGCGCGTAGCGGGGTAGGGCGGAACGCATCTTCGTCTGGCGTTTTTTGCGGGGCTGGGTTTGCCCTTGAGCCGGAGTCCTCTCCATGCGCTACCATGACAGACAATGTATTTGACGTACGACCCGCCGAGCTTGCCCCGGCGGGCTTTTGGCGTTGCGATGCCGGAGGAACAGCATGCTCATTCACCGTATAGCCGCGCAGCTCTACACTGCCGAGGCGCTGCAGACCGTCGAGGCCGGACTCGATGCCGGCGAGGACGTGACGCTGGCCGTGTCGCAGTCGGGTCGCACGCTTATGGCGGCCGCTCAGTTTGCGCGCCGCCCGCGCCCCACGGTCTACGTTGTGAGTGGCGAGGATGCGGCCGATCGCGCCGCTCGTAGCCTTGCCGCCTACGTGGGCCTGGCGCATGTATGCCGTTTTCCTGAGCGCAAGGATTATCCGTGGCGCGAGCAGGCGCCCGACGACGCCGTGGTGGCGCAGCGCTGCGAGGCCCTGGGACGCATCGTGCGCGGGGACAACTGCATCATGGTTGCCTCGGCTCGCGCGTTGCTGCGCTGCGTGCCACCAGTCGAGAGCCGCTACTGGGAGTCCACGATCTTTGCGGTGGGCGAGGAGATTCCTTTTGACGAGGTGCCGCATCGCCTGGTGGGCATGGGCTACACCAATGCCGGCGCCGCTGATGCGCCCGGTCTGTTCCGCGTTCACGGCGACACCGTCGAGGTGTTTCCCGCGCAGGAGAAAGCGCCCGTGCGCATTGAGTTCTTTGGCGACGAGATTGACCGCATCCGCCGCATGGTGAGCTCAACGGGGCAGACCATCGGTAACGAGGACAGTATTGAGATCTTCCCCTGCCGTGAGCTGGCGCTTACCGACGAGGCCGTCCACAACATGCATGTGGCGCTCTATCGCGCCAGCCAGGACGATAGCAAACTGGCGGCGCTGCTCGAGATGGTGGATGCACGCATCGTCACGCCCGAGCTCGACCGCTTTTTGCCGGTGATGTACGGCCAGACCGTAAGCCCGCTGGCACACGTGAGCGGCAAGGCGCTCGTGGTCCTGTCCGAGCCGCGCTCGCTGTTCGACGACTGTCTGCGCGCCTACGAGGATATCGAGGCCCGTGCCGGCGAGGCAGGGATCGACCGCCTGGATGGTCTGTACGTGCGCGCCCAACAGCTCGATTTTGGTGCCCAGCAGCGCCTGAACTATGTGAGCCTCATCCGTGCCGGTGGTGCGGTGACGGCCGAGCTCAAGATTGAGCAGCCGGCCATCGCAGGCTCGGACAACCGTTTTATGACGCGCATCCAGGAGGTCGTGGGCAAGCGCTATGCCTGCGTGTTTGCCATCCCCGACCGCGGTGCGCGCGAGTCGATGGAGCTCACCTTTGGCGACGAGGGCATTACCTTTGAGGAGTCGCTGACGGCCGCGCCCGAAAACGCAGGCGTCATTGGCGAGCGCGTGCGCGTGGCAGCGGCGGATTCCGCCGACCGTGCTGTCCGCCAGGATGCTCATGCTGCAATTCGCGAGCGCCGCGCCGACGCGCTTAACGCCCGCTCGCTCGAGGCGGGCGCCGCGCAGGCTGCCGCCGGCGCCGCCGTGCCCACCATCTCGCGCGGGCGCGTGACCTTTGTGGACGCTGCCCTGCCGCAGGGCGTGGTGGTGCCCGACGCCAATTTGGCCGTGTTCTCGATCGCCGACCTCAACGCCCGCATGGACGCCAACCGCGCGCGCAGCCGCCGCAAGGTGGACATTACGCAGATCACGTTCCCGTTTAAGCCGGGCGACTACGTGGTGCACGCTACTCACGGCATCGCGCTCTTTAGCGAGATCGCGCGCCAGGAAGTGGGCGGCAAGGAGCGCGACTACTTTTTGCTGGAATATGCCGACGGCGACAAGCTCTACGTGCCGCTCGAGCAGGTCGACCGAATCACACGCTATGTTGGCCCCGACGGCGACAAGCCGCGCCTGACCAGGCTCAATACCGCCGACTGGACGCGTGCCACCAACAAGGCGCGCAAGAACGCCAAAAAGCTGGCGTTTGATCTGGTCGACCTGTATACGCGCCGCTCGTCGATTACCGGTATCGCCTGTCCGCCCGATACGCCCGAGCAGATCGAGATGGAGGAGAGCTTCCCCTACGACGAGACGCGCGACCAGCTGGAGGCTATCGCCGACATCAAGGCTGACATGGAGGCGCCCAAGCCCATGGACCGCCTGCTGTGCGGCGACGTGGGCTTTGGCAAGACCGAGGTTGCCCTGCGCGCGGCGTTTAAGTGCGTGGACTCCGGCCGCCAAGTCATGGTGCTCTGCCCCACGACCATTCTGGCCCAGCAGCACTACGAGACGTTCTTTGAGCGCTTTGCCCCGTTTGGCCTCGAGGTCGAAGTGCTCAGCCGCTTCCGCACCCCGGCGCAGCAAAAGCGCGCGCTTAAGGCGTTTGCCGAGGGCACGATTGATGTGCTCATCGGCACGCACCGCTTGCTTTCTGCCGACGTGAACCCCAAGAACCTGGGCATGGTGATCATCGACGAAGAGCAGCGCTTTGGTGTGCAGCACAAGGAGCAGCTCAAAAACCTGCGCGAGCAAATCGACGTGCTCACGCTCTCGGCAACGCCTATTCCGCGAACTATGCAGATGGCCACGAGCGGCGTGCGCGACATGAGCCTGATCACCACACCGCCGACCGGGCGTCGTCCCGTGATCGTGCACGTGGGGGAGTACGACCCCGACGTGGTGAGTGCGGCGATTCGCCTGGAGGTGGGCCGCGGCGGTCAGGTGTATTACGTGTCCAACCGCGTCAAGACCATCGATGATGCCGTGGCGCGCGTGCACGAGGCCGCGCCCGAGGCGCGCGTGGGCGTGGCGCACGGCAAGATGAGCCCGCGCGAGGTCGAGGACGTGATGATCGAGTTCGCGACCAAGAAGATCGACGTGCTCATCGCCACGACCATCGTGGAGAGCGGCATCGACAACGCAACGGCCAACACGCTGATCATCGAGGACTCGCAGCGCTTGGGCCTGGCACAGCTCTACCAGCTCAAGGGCCGTGTGGGCCGCTCGGCCACGCAGGCATACGCGTACTTTATGTTCCCGGGTGAGCTGCCGCTCACCGAGGAGGCTACGGCGCGTCTGACCGCACTTTCCGAGTTCCAGGACCTGGGCAGCGGCATGCGCATCGCCATGCGCGACCTGGAGATTCGCGGCGCCGGCTCGCTTATGGGCGCCGAGCAGCACGGCAACCTGTCGAGCGTGGGCTTTGACCTGTTTACGCAGATGCTGGGCCAGGCCGTGGCCGAGGCGCGCGGCGACGACGATGCCGGCGTGGAGGCGGCGAGCGTGGGCATTAACCTGCCGGCCGACTACTTCTTGTCCGAGGAGTACCTGCCGGCGGTGGACCAGCGCGTGCTCGTGTACCGTAAGCTCGCAGCGGCCGAGGACCTGGAGAGCATCGATGAGGTGCAGGAAGAGACCGAGGCCGCGCACGGTGAGTTGCCGTTGGCGGGGCTCAACCTGTTCAACCGCGCACGAATCCGCATTCGCGGCGAGCGCTTGGGGCTCGAGAGCGTCACGCTCAGCGGCGGCCGCATCGCGTTTTTGGGCGTCGACGTGCCCAAGAAGGTGGCCTTTGAACTAAAGACCCGCTATGGCGCGGTGAACTTCCCCAAGAGCCGCAAACTGTCGGTGCCCTACAAGGCGGGCGCTGGCGCGGGCAGCGGCCTGGGTCGCGGCCTCGACGCCAACGACGGCACCGGCCCGGTGGCGGCGGCGCTCATGCTGCTGCAGCAGTTGGGTGCTAGTGATGATGACTAGCGAGTCGACGCTGCAAACACCCCATTTGGGCATTCTGGCTCCATCGAAAGGAAAGCATGTTCGGATACATCTATAAGAAAGATGTCGCCATTATCGCGGTTGTCCTGTGTCTTTGTCTGGGCGTGGGCAGTTTCTTCGATTATCAGATCTCGAGCGCGCTGTTCAATATCGGCAGCATGTACGGTCGCTTTGTCGAGGCGGCCGGTGAGCTGCCGTTCGAGCTGACGGCGAGCATCGCGGGCGTTATGCTCGTGCGCGCGGTGCGTCCCGACTCCAAGGGGAGCAAATGGCTCGCCGTGCTCGGCATCCTCGTCAACGTTGGTCTGACCGGCTACGAGATCGTTTCGTCCCTGAGGGTTGGCGGCAAACTCATCGCGGCTCAGTTGGTGCTGACGTTTGTGCTGGTCATCGTCGCCAACCTTATCGTCTATCGCCTCACGCGCGCGACTGAGCCCGACGAGCTTACGCGCTGGGCGTTGATGGTGCTTGCCGTGTGGGTCGCTCAGGCCATTATCCTCAACGTGATCGTCAAGCCGCTGTGGTCGCGTCCGCGCATGCGCGTGATCGAGGTCACACCGGGGCTCAATTTTCAGCCGTGGTGGGTGATCGGCAACCCCGACAAGTGGAGTTATATTGCGGCCGGCGTAATCAAGGACGGCTTTAAGTCGTTCGCGAGCGGGCACACCGCGCATGCGGCGATCGGTCTTATGCTCGCCGGACTTCCCGCGGTGGCCTTTAAGGAAAAGCCCTCGCGCCGTCGGGTGGTCTTTTGGACGGCGGCTGTGGTCGCGGCGCTCGTCGCCTTTGGCCGTATCGTGATCGGGGCGCACTTTTTGAGTGACGTGAGCTGCGGCTTTGCCCTGGTGCTGGCGCTTGAGTGCCTTGCCGCGCACATTGCCTATCCGCACGGCGTACAATAGCCCCGTTTGAATCATCTGGCCGATACCCGGTAAGAGAGGATTGCCATGCTCGCGTTTAACAACGACTATTCCCACGGCGCACATCCGGCAGTGCTGCAGGCGCTCGTCGATACCAACATGGAGCCGCAGCCCGGCTACGGTACCGATGCGCATACCGAGTGCGCCAAGCAACTTATCCGCGAGGCCTGCCAGGCCCCCGATGCCGACGTGTTTTTTCTGGTGGGCGGCACGCAGGCCAACGCGACGGTGATTGATATGCTGCTCGCGCCCTACCAGGGCGTTGTTGCCGCCGAGACCGGTCATGTTGCCTGCCACGAGGCGGGCGCCATCGAGTTTGGCGGCCACAAGGTGCTCACCATCCCCGGCTACGAGGGCAAGATGCACGCCGAGGACCTCGAGAACTATATCCAGGTGTTCTACGAAAACGAGAGCTACGAGCACACGGTGTTCCCGGGCGCCGTGTACGTGAGCCTATCGACTGAGTACGGCACGCTGTATTCCAAGGCCGAGCTCGCGGCAATTCATGCGGTATGCCAGAAGCGCGAGATTCCGCTGTTTGTGGACGGTGCTCACCTGGCCTATGCGCTGGCGGCCGATGAGTGCGACATTACCCTGCCCGAGCTGGCGCAGCTGTGCGACGTGTTCTACATCGGCGGCACCAAGTGCGGCGCGCTCTGCGGCGAGGCTGTGGTGTTCTGCGGCATGCACGCTCCGGCACATCCCATTCCGCGCATTAAGCAGCACGGCGCGCTGTTGGCCAAGGGCCGCCTGACGGGCGTGCAGTTTGAGGCACTCTTTACCGATGGCTTGTATTTTGAGATTGGTCGACAGGCGATCGAGACGGCTCAGGCGCTGCGTCGTGTGCTGCACGAGCGCGGCTACCAGTTCTTCTTGGAGACACCGACCAACCAGCAGTTCGTGATTCTGCCCAACGAGGACATGGCGCGCATTCGCGAGCATGCGGCGATCGAGTACTGGGAAAAGTACGACGAGACCCACACGGTGGTGCGCTTTTGCACCAGCTGGGCCACGACGCAGGAGGATATCGACGCGTTGGCGGCTGTCCTGTAGCCTGATGTAATGACGAGGGGCCGCCTTGCGCTGGGTTTGGCGCAAGGCGGTCTTTGTTTTTGAGGGGGAAGGGTTGTATGACCGAGATGTCCGAGCCGACGATTCGCCTGGCGACGCCCGATGATGCTCCGGCGTTGCTTGCCATCTATGAGCCGTATGTGCGCCAGACGGCGATTACCTGCGAATATGAGGTGCCGAGCGTTGAGGAGTTCGCCGGGCGCATCGAGCGTACGCTCAAGCGCTATCCGTATTTGGTGATGGAGCTGGACGGGCGTCCGGTAGGCTATGCCTATGTGAGCGCGCTTAACAGCCGCGAGGCATACGACTGGTCGGTCGAGACATCGATCTACCTGGCGCGCGACGCGCGTCACGGCGGGCTGGGCCGCAAGCTGCATGATGCGCTCAAGCAGTGCCTGATCGCGATGGGCATCACCAACATGTGCGCGCTCATTGCCGTGCCGCACGATAAGGACGACGAATACCTGACGCACAACAGTCAGGATTTCCATGCCCATATGGGATATCGCCTGGTGGGCGCCTTCGACCGCTGCGCCCAAAAGTTCGGCCGCTGGTACGACATGTGCTGGATGGAGCTGGTCCTGGCCGAGCGCGTCCCTAACCAACCCAAACCAACCTGGTTCCCCGACCTCCCCAAACCTACCATTTAGGGACAGGTTTATTTTGGCAGGTTAGCCGATGGGCTCGGTGTATTTGGCGCGGTCGGTGCGTTGGATGCGCTTGGAGACATGGAGCGGGCGGCCGTCGGTGTCGTAGACGTAGTCGGTGATTAGAATCAGCGCCTGCCCGCGCTTAACGTTGAGCAAAAACGCCTCGTTTTGCGAGGCATAGCACACCTCAAAGGTCTTATGCCCCTGTGCCGGCGCGCGATGGAATTCCTGGCGCAGCGTGGCGTAGAGCGAACCGTTGATATCGCGATCGATGAGTGCTTCAAAGCTCGGTGGTAGATAGGTGGTCTCCAGGCACAGCGGCGCATCGTCCAGATAACGCAGGCGGACAAGTTTGACGAGCTTGCTGCCCACGGCGACATCGAAGAACTTGGCCGCATTGCCCGCGGCCTTGGCAAAGCCCGAGTCCACCGTGCGCGTGGTGGGCTTCATACCCTGACCCTGGACCTGTGTCGTGTAGCTCGAAAACACCAGGTTGTTCTCGTGGAGCGCCGGCGTGTCGGCCACAAAGGCGCCACGCCCGCGCTCGGTGCGCACCAGGCCCTCATCAACGAGCACCTTAAGGGCGTGGCGTACGGTGCTACGCGACAGCCCCGATTCGTCCATGAGTTCCATCTCGGACGGCAGCTTGTCTCCGCGCGCGTAGGTGCCGGCGGCGATGCGGTCGCGCAGCATGCCCGCCAAGCGCTCGTATTGGCTCAGTTTCTTTTTAGATGAAGCGTTCATGCGATCAACCTGTATCTAACCTATATGCGTATCTAATCAAGCATGTATTCAATACAACAACAAAACCGCTGGTAACTAGTTATCGAAAACAGCATCAGCAAAATTTCTAAGACAAATATAGCATACAACTAGTCGACATAACCAAAACATGTATGTAACTTGTATGCCTGTGATGAGCATCAAACGAGAAGAAAGGCTGATGCACGATGACTACTCAGGAACAGGTTAAGGACGTCGTCTCCCAGGTTTTGGCTGACAAGGCTGACAAGGGCGGCATCAAGCGCGTCGTGTGGATTGGCGCTGGCGGATCCAACGGCGGTAACTATCCTGCCCAGTACTTTATGGAGCACGAGGCCACGCAGGTCGTGAGCTCCAGCTACACTAGCAACGAGTTCGTGCACGCAACCCCTGCCTACGTTAACGAGAACACCCTGGCCGTCGTCGTGTCCATGCGCGGCACCAAGGAGACCATCGTCGCCGCCCAGGTCGCCAAGGACCACGGCGCCAGCACCATCGCCATCTATGTTGACGAGTCCGGCCTCACCGAGGTCTGCGACTACAAGATCCAGTACGACAGCCTGGCCGTCGACGAGTCCTGCATGGGTCGTACCAACTCTGCCGTCGTGACTATGATCGCCATGGAGCTCACGCAGCAGACCGAGGGCTATGCCGAGTACGAGACCGCCATGGCCGCGTTCGACTTGGTCGACCCCATCTATCGCAAGGCCGTCGAGTACACCCGTCCGCTTGCTGCCAAGTGGGCCGAGCAGAACGCCGACAAGCCCTGCATCAACGTCATGGCTCAGGGTCCGCTCTTTGGTGCCGCCTACGTCTTTAGCATCTGCAACGTGCAGGAGATGCTGCAGATCGACTCATGCACCATCAACACCTGCGACTTCTTCCACGGTCCCTTCGAGATCCTGGACAAGCGCACCTCGCTGTTCCAGCTCATCAGCGTCGGCCGCAGCCGCTGCAACGACGAGCGCGGCATCCGCTTCGTCAACCAGTACGGTGGCGAGCGCGTCTATCAGCTCGACGCCAAGGAGCTCGGTCTCAACGACATCAAGGACAGCGTGAGCGAGTACTTCAACCACCTGATCTTTGCCCCGATCCTCAACAACGTGTACATGCGCGCGCTCTCTGCCGTCACCCACAAGGACTACATGACGCGCCGCTACATGTGGAAGCTGGATTATTAGTTACGGCGTTTTACCAAACGCCGTAACGGCTCGACGCTGCAAACCCACCTGAGCGGCAATCTGCCTTTCAGCTTCAGCGGCATGACCAGAAGGTCAATGCCGCTTCGCTTCAAGGCACCTTGCTCGCTCAGGTGGGTTTTCGCTGGCGTTGCCAAAGCATCGGCGTCGCCTTGGCCCAGATGCGGCACTTGGAGACGTTCGGCACTTGGGGACAGTCCTAGTCATTGGGGACAGGTTACTTTGCACCAAGTTGGCGCATATGAACCTGACCCCTTTGCACCAATGGGTTGTAGCGGTAGAGCAGATTTTTCCGCTCGCCGATTTGTGTCTTGAAAAATGTATATAACGACTATAACGTAGTGTGAAACATATTGGAAACAATACCGAGGAGGCTGCGTTGAAGAAAAGCAATCTGGGCTATGTGCTGGTGCTGGTCGCCGCGCTTATGTGGGGCAGCATCGGAATCTTTGTAAACGGCATCTCGGCCATGGGCGTTTCGTCCCAGAGCATGGCTGCCTTTCGCCTGTTGGTCGGAGCGCTTATCTTGGCGCCGGTCCTGATGTTTATGGGCTGCCGTCCGGGTGAGGGGTCTACCGTGGCTCAGGGTCCGCTGGCACTGTTCAAGGCAAGCCCTAAAGAGCTTGTTCCCTGCGCGCTTGTCGGTATCGTCGGTCTGGCCGCCGCCAACACCTGCTATTACGAGTGCATGCGCGAGGTGGGTATGTCTACGGCCTCGGTGCTGCTCTACACCTCGCCGGTGTTTGGCGTCATGCTCGGCCGCGTGCTTTATCGCGAGGACGTGACCCCCAACAAGCTCGTTGCCATTGTCTTTAACATCGTTGGCTGCGTGCTTGCGGTGACCAATGGCGACCTTTCCGGTTTTCATTTTTCGGTTTGGGGCGTCATGTCGGGCGTGATTGCAGGCCTTTGTGGTGCGTCGCTCGCGGTGTTTAGCCGGATAGCAACCAAGACGGTCCACCCGCTGGCTGTCACGTTTTGGGGCTTTGTTTTTGGCGGTGCGGTTATGGCGGCTATCGCGGCTCCGTGGCCGGATGTCGCCGCGGCAATGTCGCCACAGCTGCTGCTGCTGTTCCTTGGCTTTGGACTCATCCCCACAGCCGTGGCTTACATCTTATATATGCAGGGTCTGTCCATGGGGCTCGAGACATCGAAAGTTCCCGTCGTAATGTCTTTCGAGACGGTCGTCACCGTACTGGTGGGCATTGGTGTCTATGCCGAGCCCGCCGGCGTGATCAAAGTCCTGGGCATCGTGCTGGTGCTCGCGTCCATCCTGATTATGAACACCGACTTCTCCAAGCTACGCAACAGTGTGTTTGTCGGTCATGTTGTTGAGAGCATGACCTTTAAGCCCAACGCGTGGTGGACCGAAAAATCTCAGGACATGGATCTGTTTAAGGAGCGCACGGGCATTGCGTTGGAGCCCACCGTGCAGGAAAGCCCCTGGTACTTCGTGCGATAGGGGATTGGCAAGGCGTCTGATCTGGGGCTATCAAGCCATCGCCGGCCTACCCAGCCCCAACGTTTCAAGTACGTTAAACCCGTCAACGGTCGATTTTCATCCGCGAACGGTCTTTATACTAATTAGCAATATCCGCAACGTATAAGACGTTATAATGACCATAACGAAAAGGAGGAGGCAAGATGAATCAGATCATTCTCGCATCTCATGGCGGCCTGGCCGCAGGCGCCAAAGACACGCTCGAGATGGTTCTCGGCGACGTGTCGAACGTCCACGTCGTGTCGCTTGCTCGTGACGACAAGGAGCCCATCACCAATAAGGTGGACGCCATGGTCGCCACGTTCAACGCGGACGACACCGTCTATGTGCTGACCGATATGCTCGGCAGCTCGGTCAACAACAACATGGTCGAGCTTTCCAAGAACGGCACGAAGTTCACGGTTGTCAGCGGTTTCAACATTCCGCTGGCGCTCACGCTCGCTATGAGCCCCGTCCCCGTCAAGGGCGCCGAGCTCGCAGCCCTCATCAACGAGGCCCGCACCGGTCTGACCAACCCCAACGCGCCGGTCGAGGTCGCCGCGGCTCCCGCCAAGAAGGCCAAGGCGTCCCGTCACAGCTCCGGCCCCGCCAAGATCGTCCTCGCACGTCTTGACTACCGTCTGCTGCACGGCCAGGTCGTCTTTACCTGGACCACCAAGGTTCAGGCCGAGCGCATCATCGTCGTCGACAACGCTGCCGCCAACGATGACATCAAGAAGGGCGCTCTTAAGCTGGCCAAGCCCCAGGGCGTTCGCCTGAACGTCTTCACCGTCGAGCGTGCCCTCGCCAAGATGGACAAGCTCAACACCCTCGGCGAGCGCGTCATGTTCGTCTTTGGCAACACTGCCGAGATGCTGCAGTTCTGCCAGGGCTACAAGCTCGACGCCATCAACCTGGGCGCCACCGCCAACCACGACGGTGCCGATCAGGTCGGCGGCAAGGACAGCTCCGTCTTCCTCGACGCCACCCAGAAGGCAGACGTCAACCAGCTGCTCGACATGGGCATCAAGCTCTACGTCCAGCAGACCCCTACGTATCAGAGCGTCGACATCGACGCCAAGCTGTAATCAACCAGGCTTTTGCCTGACTGAAAGGAGAAGGGTATGAATACGTTCATCAGTGCGGTGCTCGTCGGCCTCGTCGGCGTGTTCTGCATGTGGGACTCCCGCCTGCTCGGTCGTCTTAACTTCGAGCAGCCCCTCCTTGGCGCTACGCTCGTCGGTCTGCTGCTGGGCGATGTGCCCACCGGCCTTGCCGTCGGTGCCGCCGTCGAGCTCGTGTCCATGGGCCTGGTGCAGGTCGGCGCCGCCGTTCCGCCCGATATGGTCCTGGGCGGCATCGTGGCCGCTGCCTTTGCGTGCCTGACCGATGCTTCCGCCGAGACCGCCATGACGATCGCCATCCCGGTCGCCGTCCTGGGTCAGCTCCTCGGCATCGTGTTCCGTTCCATCATCGCCGCCCTCACCCATGTGGCAGATAGCGCGATCGATAACGGAAAGTTCAAGACCGCCTACCGTATGCACATCTGCGCCGGCTCCGGTCTGTACGCCGTCATGTACTTCCTGCCGATCTTCCTCGCCGTCTTTGTTGGCACCGACCTGGTTCAGGCCATCGTCAACATGGTTCCCGAGTGGCTGTCCACTGGTCTTAACGTTTCGACCAAGATCATGACCGCCTACGGCTTGGCCCTGCTGCTCACCATGATGATCAAGAAGGGTATGACTCCGTTCCTGTTCATCGGTTTCCTGCTCGCCGCTTACCTCAACCTGTCCGTCATCGCGGTCGCTCTGATCGGTGTGTGCCTGGCTGTCGTCTTCATGGGCTTCAAGTTCAACGGTTCCCATGCAGCCGCCGGTGTCGATTCCGACTACGATCCGCTCGAAGACGACGAAGACTAAGGAGGAACACACTATGGCAACCGCAACCAAGGACGTGTCCCTGAACAAGAAGGTCAGCCAGTTCTTCTGGCGCTCCTGGGCCATCCAGGCCTCTTGGAACTACGAGCGTCAGATGAACATGGGCTTCCTCTACGGCATGGTTCCCACGCTCGATCGCCTCTATCCGGATGAGTCCGACCCCAAGCAGCTCGCTGCTAAGAAAGAGGCTTACCACCGTCACATGGCGTTCTACAACTGCACCCCGCAGACGAGCGCTTTCATCCTGGGCCTCGCCGCCTCCATGGAGGAGGAGTACGCCAAGGATCCCGAGAACTTCGATCCCGATTCGATCAACGCGGTCAAGACCTCCCTCATGGGTCCGCTTTCCGGCATCGGTGACTCCTTCTTCCAGGGCACCATCCGCGTTATCGCCTTTGGCCTGGGCGTTCAGCTGGCTCAGCAGGGCTCTATCATGGGCCCGATCCTGGCCATGCTCATCTCCATCGTCCCCTCTGTGCTGATCACTTGGTTCGCAGCCAAGATGGGCTATCAGGGCGGCCACGAGTACCTGAGCAAGCTTCAGGGCGGCGATCTCATGGAGAAGCTCATGTATGTCTGCGGCATCGTGGGTCTTATGTCCGTGGGCGGCATGATCGCCACGCTGATCGGCGCCACCACCCCGCTGCAGTTCGCTGACGGCACCGTCGTGATTCAGGACATCCTGGATGGCATGATGCCCCAGATGATCTCCCTCGGCCTCACCGGCCTTATGTACTGGCTCATCAAGAAGAACGTCAACACCGGTTGGCTTCTCGTGATCGCCATCGTGGGCGGCATCGCCCTCTCCGCGGCCGGCATCCTGGCCTAGTCGCGACCAAGCGTCTAACCGCTTTCCCCCGGGGGCCTGCCTGGCATCCCATACCCCAGGCAGGCTTCCATCCCCAAAATGCGACAATGGGACAGTCCCTTTGTCGCATCCTCAACGGGCCGGCGACTCGGTCCAAACCACGGTAACCCTGCGAGCGCCCGGCAATGTGGCGCCGCAAAAATCGAAAGGAATGTGTCAGATGTACGAGATCGACCTTAACCTCCCTAAGCAGATCGTCGCTGACGTCCTGTCCAACCACGAGATCCACAGCGTCGCCTTCGTCGGTTGCGGTGCTTCCATGTCCGACCTTTACCCCGCCAAGTACTTCCTGGCCAACAACACGGACAAGCTGAACGTTCAGATCTTCACCGCTAACGAGTTCAACTACGACACGCCTTCCTGGGTCAACGAGCACACCTTCGTGATCACCTGCTCCCTCGGTGGCTCCACGCCCGAGACCGTCGAGGCCAACAAGACCGCCAAGAAGCACAACTGCCCGGTCGTCTCCCTCACCAACAAGGCTGGCTCCGCTCTGACCGTCGACGCCGACCACGTCATCGTTCACGGCTTCCACGCCAACTACGCTGCCAAGTGCGAGAAGCCCGGCTATGCCATCGCTCTTGCTGTCGAGATCCTTCAGCAGACCGAGGGCTATGACCACTACGAGGACATGATCACCGGCCTCACCAACGTCTTCGATCTCTGCGAGAACGCCGCTCAGCACTGCAAGAAGCTCGCCAAGAAGTTCGCCGAGGACTTCAAGGACGACAAGATGATCTACTTCATGGCCTCCGGTGCCTCCGAGAAGATGGCTTATTCTCACGCCGCCTTCCTGTTCACCGAGATGCAGTGGATCGATGCCGCCGCCTACAACACCGGCGAGTACTTCCACGGCCCGTTCGAGGTTTCCACCGAGGGTAAGCCCTACGTCTTCTTCATGTCCGATGGCGCCACCCGTCCGATGGACGCCCGCGCCCTCACCTTCCTTGAGCGCATGGGCGCCAAGGTCGCTCTGATCGACTCCAAGGACTACGGCCTAGCTGACGCCGTGCCCGCGAGCGTCGTCACCTACTTCAACCCGCTGCTGCACCTCGCCGTTATGCGTGAGTACGGCAACCAGATCGCCGAGGCCCGTCAGCACCCGCTGACCATGCGTCGCTACATGTGGAAGCTTTCCTACTAATCACAAGTAAGTAGACCTTACGGGTTGATTGAGAGGGGATGGGGTTTGCGCCCCGTCCCCTTTTTGCTTTGGGGGCGTGTCTGTCGCGTCATAAAACCCCAGATAAAACCTACCAAAATAAACCTGCCCCTTTTTGGCAGGTGGGAGGAGATGCGTATGATCAAGGCAGTGCTGTTTGACATGGACGGCGTGCTGGTCGATACCGAGTGGTTCTACAACCGCCGCCGCGTGGCGTTTATGGAAGAGAAGGGGTTCCACTTTGACGAGATTCCCGATCTTTCGGGGTCTAACGAGCCGGCCATTTGGGAGGCGCTGGTGCCCGACGATGTTGAGCTGCGCGAGCGCCTGCGCGTGGAGTACAAGCAGGTCTACAGCCCGGAGCACCCCGTTCCGTATGCCGAGCTGCTCAACGAGCAGACGGAGCCGGTGATGCGCAAGCTGCACGAGCGCGGCGTGAAGTGTGCCATCGCGAGCTCGTCCTATCGCGAGTTGATTGACGAGCTGGTGGAGATTGCCGGCATCGCCGACGTGCTGGACTACACCATCAGCGGTCACGAGTGCAGTGCGTTTAAGCCCGACCCCGAGATCTACCTGCGTGCCATGGAGGCGCTGGGGGTGGAGCCTTCCGAGTGCCTGGTTATCGAGGATTCGCCTTTGGGCATCGAGGCTGGTAAGCGCTCCGGCGCCCGCGTCCTGGCGCTGCGTCCGCACGAGGGTGTCAACCTCGATCAATCGCGAGCCAATGCCGTTATCGATAATCTGACCGACATTTTGGCCGCTTTGTAGCGTCAATCCGCCGCGAGAAGCACTGATTCACGCGTCTTTTGCTGCGGATTGGCTTAATTTGTCATCTATTTGGATCCGTTTGGCTTCGATTCGGATTAAGTGTGTAGACTTTTTGGTGCAGGACGAGCGCAAAGCGCATCTGCTCTAGTAAAACCGCAGGTCACAGGGGTGGCGGTTTTGGGTGTGCTCTGCAGGTCGCGTAAAGTCTACTCACTTGTAATTTGGGCCTTTGGTCGTGGAGTTGCTGGTCCCGCTTTGGTTGTCGAGAGAGGGTGAATTGAAGCGCCCCCGCACGCTCCATGCTACAATCGCGGACATACCCCACAACTACATCTGCCTTCGAAAGGAGCCTGCGTGGCGAACGCCATCGATCAGCTCACGGACCGCGTGCTCGTGCTCGGCCGCCTCACCATCGTACGCCGCGCCATTACCGCTGTGGCGGTCACGATTTCCGCCGTTCTCCAGACATTCCTGATCCAGGCGTTCATTCAGCCCGCCGACTTGCTTCCGAGCGGCCTCACCGGCGTTGCGGTCCTGCTCGATCGCGTTACCTCGCTGGGCGGCGTTCACATCGACATCTCGCTCGGTATGCTCGCGCTCAACATCCCCGTGGCGCTCCTATGCTGGAGCGGCATCAGCAAGCGCTTCGTCATCTTCTCGATGATGCAGGTCGTGCTCTCGTCGCTGTTCCTCAACGTCTTTCACTTCGCTCCATTTTTGGGCGACAAGATCATGCTCATCATTTTTGGCGGCGTGGTCTCGGGTCTGGGCGCTGCCATCGCACTTAAATCCGGCGCATCCACCGGCGGCACCGACTTTATCGCGCTGTGGGTCTCCAACCACACGGGCAAGACCATCTGGGGCGTCATCTTTGGTTTCAACTGCTTTATCCTGGCGATCTTTGGCTTTATGTTTGGCTGGGACAAGGCGGCGTATTCCATCGTGTTCCAGTTTATTTCGACCAAGACCATCGACAGTTTCTATCGTCGCTACGATCGCGTGACGCTGCAGATCACGACGCGTAAGGCAGACGAGGTCATGACTGCCTACGTAAACCATTTTCAGCACGGCATTAGCTGCGCCGAGGTCGTCGGCGGATATAGCCGCGAAAAGATGTACCTGCTGAACACCGTTGTCTCGACCTACGAGAGTCAGGACATTATCAAGCTGGTGTGCGACGTTGATTCCGGCGCCGTGATCAACGTGTTCCACACGCTCAACTTTGTGGGCGGCTGGTGGGGTGGTCATGTCGACGAGCCCATGCCCACGGCCGTTCCCGATCCCGACAAGCCCGCACGCATGGCCAGCAGGCAGGCGCGCCTCAGCGAACAGGACAGCCTGCAGCAGGACGACGGCAAGTAGGGTATTGGCATTTTGCCGGTCCTGCGCAACCCATCCGAACGAGCCCCCCGAAAGCCCCGTTGCTTTCGAGAGGCTCTCGTTTGCCCAGATAAAACCTACCAAAATGAAGCTGTCGCTTTTTGGTAGGGAGGGTGTATCGTTTTATCATTATGAGGTAATATGAAACTAGACGTTATATACGTATTAGTTATTTCGATATTTCGATAAGAGTGATTAGATATGCCTGCACCCAAAAATGCACCGCTTTACCAGCAGATTTACGACGAAATCAAGGATGCGATCGAGAAAGGTGTTTATGCACCCAAGGAGCGTATTCCGTCCGAGCTTGAGCTAGCCGAGCAGTACGATGTGAGCCGCATTACGGTGCGCCGCGCCGTCGAGGAGCTGTGCTCCGATGGCTACCTGGTTAAGCAGCAGGGCCGTGGCACCTTTGTCTCCACGCCGCACATCAACCGCCAGTTCCACGCTTCGACGCTGCAGACGTTTACCGCGCTGTGTGCCGATAATGGCATGAAGGCGGGCGCACATGTGGTCGATCGCCAGATTGTGCCGGCACGTCAAAACGAGATGGAGTTCTTTGGCCTGCAGAAGGACGCGCTGCTGCTGCATATTAAGCGCGTGCGTACAGCCGACGGCGAGCCCATCTTTGAGGAGAACATCTTTGTGCCGTTTGACGCCTACCGTGAGCTGTTGACGGCCGATCTTGAGGACAAGTCGATTTTTGCCGAGGTCGAGCGTGTTGGCGGAACGCCGATTGTCTCGGTTGGCTACCGCACGGTCGAGGCCGTTCGTGCCAATACCGAGCAGGCGGCCGAGCTGGGCATTGCTCCGCACGATCCGCTGCTCAACCTGCGTGCCGGCTTCACGGGCCCCAATGGCGAGCCGGTCCTGATGGGTAAGCAGTACTACGTGGGATCGCGCTACGTTATGGTGATGTAGCTCTAGTTGCGCGGTTTTCCAAACCGCGCAACGGCTCGACGCTGCAAGCCCGCCAGAGCGGCAATCTGCCTTTCAACTTCGGCGGCATGACCAGAAGGTCAATGCCGCCTCGTTTCAAGGCACCTTGCTCGCTCTGGCGGGCTTTCGCTGTCCGCGCCAAAACATCGGCGTTGCCGGGCCGGCACTTGGGGACGTTCCTTTTCTGCCGGCACCTGGGGACACTCCTTAGCCGTTGGAGGCGTTCTTAAACGACTAGTCTGGGCGGCGGCCGTGTGCTGCTGTCCGCGTGGCGGCGTATAATCGGCGGCAGATGACTTGAACGTTAGGAAACCATGACCGATAGCATGCAGCAGATGGCGCTCGATACGCTCGACGCCTATTTTGGCTACACCTCGTTTCGCCCGGGGCAGGACCGCATGGTCGATGCGATCCTTGCCGGCCGCGATGCGCTGGGCGTTATGCCCACGGGCGCCGGCAAGTCCATTTGCTATCAGGTGCCCGCGCTCATGCTGCCCGGTATCACCTTTGTGGTGAGTCCGCTGCTGTCGCTTATGGAGGATCAGACCCGTGCATTGCTCGCGGCGGGTGCGCGACCCAGCTATCTCAACTCCAGTCTTACTCCGGCCCAGCAAAACACCGTGCTCAAGCGGGCGCGCGAGGGCCGCTACCAGCTTATGTACGTGGCGCCCGAGCGTCTGCTCGAGCCGCGCTTTTTAGCTTTTGCGCGGGAGGCCGCGGCCGCCGCCGGCATTGGCGTGCCGCTCGTGGCCATTGACGAGGCCCACTGCGTAAGCCAGTGGGGCCAGGATTTCCGTCCCGCCTACCTGCAGATTCGCGAGTTCATCGATTCCCTGCCGCAGCGCCCCATCGTGGCTGCCTTTACCGCTACGGCGACCGAGCGCGTGCGCGCGGACATTCAGCAGATGCTCGGCCTGCAAAACCCCGCGACGGTGGTGACGGGCTTCGATCGCAAGAACCTCTACTTTGGCTGCGAGGAGATGGGCGACAAGGCCAAGGCCGCGTGGGTGCGCGACTATGTGATCGCACATTCGAGCGAAAGCGGCATCGTGTATTGCTCGACTCGCAAGACCGTCGATGCGCTGGCAAGCGGGCTTGCCGAGGCGCTGGGCTCCAGCGGCATTCGCGTTGGCCGCTACCATGCCGGCATGGGCAACGACGCCCGCCGGCAAAGCCAGCGCGCCTTTATCGACGACGATATCCAGGTAATGGTTGCCACCAACGCCTTTGGCATGGGTATCGACAAGCCCAACGTGCGCTACGTGATTCATAACAACGTGCCCGAGAGCATCGAGGCGTACTACCAGGAGGCGGGCCGCGCCGGCCGCGATGGAGACCCAGCCAGCTGCCATTTGCTGTGGAACGGCAATGATTTTCGCATGCGTCGCTTTTTGATCGATCGCGGCGATGCTGCCGACGAGGCGCTCGATGACGAGCAACGCGCGTGGGCGCTCCAGAATCGATACCGCCTGCTCAGCCAGATGGAGGGCTACTGCAATACCACCGGCTGCCTGCGCGAATACATGCTGCGCTACTTTGGCGACGAGGCTGCGGCCGAGCATACCGCCGCAGCCGGTGCTAGCGGTGCCGCCACGGACGACGCCGAGGGCTGCGGCAACTGCAGCAACTGCCTCACGCAGTTCGAGGTCGAGGACGTCACCGATATGGCCCGCGCCGCCGTGCGCTATGTGGCTACGCGTCCCATGCGTTTTGGCAAGTCGCTGATCGCCGACGTGCTCCACGGCGGCAACACCGAGCGCATTCGCCAGATGCATCTGGACGAGGACCGCGGCTACGGTGAGCTGTCGAGCGAATCGGTCGGGCGCATCAAGGACATCATCGGGCAGCTGTGCGGCCGCGGTTATTTGGCAACCTCACAGGGACAGTACCCGGTCGTGGGACTGGGCCCGCGTGCCGGCGAGGTCGAGGACGAGGCGTTTGCCTTTACCGTTAAGCGTCGTGCATCCAAGCGCAAGGCCTCGGCCCGCGCCCTCCGCGCGGTGGATCTGCTGCGCGAGGAGGCCGAGCTGGATCAGCGCCCGCGCGTGGGCGACGATGCCGAGCTGTTCGAGCGCTTGCGGGCACTCCGCAAGGAGATTTCGATCGAGCTGGAGATGGCGCCGTACATGGTCTTCTCCGATAAGGCCCTGCGCGGTCTGTGCCGCCTGCGCCCTCAGACGCGCGACGAGCTTATCCGGGTCAACGGCATTGGTGAGAAAAAAGCCGACGCCTTTGGCGAGCAGTTTATGGCGGCGATTGAAGAGTTTGAATCCGAGCATGCACGGGATGGAGCGTAACGATGGTAGCCGATAGCAAGACCGACCGTACTGACGTGTCCGCCGTGCCGCTGTACCAGCAGGTTATGGACGACCTAAAGGGCGAGATCGCGCGCGGCGTGTACGCTGCCGGCTCGCGCATTCCTTCCGAGATGGAGCTCGCGAAGTCCTACGGCGTGGGGCGCATTACCGTGCGTCGCGCCATTGAGGAGTTGTCGCGCGCGGGATATCTCAACCGTCAGCAGGGGAGGGGCACGTTTGTGTGTGCGCCCAAGCTCAAGCGCAAGATTGTCCAGAAAGGCGACGTCCAGAGTTTTACCGAGGCCTGCGCTGCCAACGACATGGCGGCCGGAGCGCGCCTGGTGTCGCGCACGGTGGTTGCGGCGACGCGCGAGGACGCGGCGTTTTTTGGCGTGGAACCCGGCTGCGAGCTCATCGTGGTCGAGCGTGTGCGCACGGCCGATGGCGTGCCCGTCATGCTCGAGAACAACGCCTTTGTGCTGGCCGACCATCCCTATCTGCAGCAGCTTGCCGACGAGGACCTCGCCGACAATTCGATTTTTGCGCTCGTTGCCGTGCATTCGGGCCGCGCACCGCTCAAGTCCGATCCCTGTACCGTGGAGATCGCGCTCGCTGATGCTCAGACGGCCCCGCTGTTGGAGGTGCCGGTCGGCGAGCCGCTCTTTTATATGGAGGCGTACTTTACCGATGCGGACGAGCGGCCCTTGCTGCTCGGGCGCCAAAAGATCGTGGGGTCGCGCTACGTGTTCGACATCTAACGTCCATAGATAGAACAATACAGAACAAGTTTGGTGAAATGAATTCACCTGCGACAGCTTGCGTGCTATAAATAGGACAATATAGAACGACCGCAGGTACGAGCTGTCGCCGCTCAAAGCCGCCACACAGGGAGGAATGTCACCGTGAACGCACACGATCTGGTTCAGGAAATTATCGAGCGCAAGGGTAAGATCGAGAATGTCTTTTGGATCGCCTGCGGCGGTTCGATGATTGACCTTATGCCGGCCAATGAGCTGCTCAAGCGCGAGGCAACCACGTTTACTTCGACGGTCTACACGGCGCGCGAGTTTTGCCTTATGGCCCCCAAGAGTCTAGGGCCGAAGTCGCTCGTCATCGCCTGTAGCCACAGCGGTAACACGCAAGAGGTCGTCGACGGCTGCGAGATGGCGCTGGCCGCCGGTGCCGAGGTCGTGACTATGACTGACTACGCGGGCTCCAAGATCGATAACGGCAAGTGGACCACCTGGGTTTACCCGTGGGGCAAGGGCGAGTCGCAGGCCGAAGTTCCGCAGGGCATCGGCGCTCTGATCGCCGCCGAGCTGCTCGACCAGCAGGAGGGCTACGAGGCGCTCGCCGACATGTACGCCGGCCTTAAGCAGATGGACGCACTGCTGCCCGCTGCCCGCGAGAAAGTCAACGCCGAGCTGGGCGATCGCTTTGCCGAGCTCTGCCAGCAGCACAAGTTCTTCTATATCCTGGGCTCCGGCCCCAACTTTAGCCAGACCTACGCTATGGCCATCTGCTCGCTCATGGAGATGCAGTGGCAGCACTGCTGCTACATCCATTCCGGCGAGTATTTCCACGGTCCCTTCGAGGCTACCGAGCCCGGCGTGTTCTACTTTGTGCAGCTTGGCGCTGGCGAGTGTCGCCCCATGGAGGAGCGCGCACTGGCATTTCTCAACACGCACACCGATACAGTCATGGTGCTCGATGCGCTTGAGTACGGCGTGGGCGAGGTGCCCGCCAGCGTGCGTTCGTACCTGGAGCCGATCTTCTTCTATGCGATGAGCTGTGAGCTGCGCGCCGCCCGCGGCAAGGTATTTGACCACAGTCCCGAGGTTCGCCGCTACATGGGCGTCGAGCAGTACTAGGTAACGGGGAACGCGATTTTTCATGACGGGGCCTTCGCCAAGCGCGGGCCCCGTTTGCGTCACGGCGCCCCTTTCTGTTTGTCGAAAACGAAGTCAAATACTTTTCCCGAGAAGTGAACGACCTATTTTGGACCCCCGAAGCATCGACATTTTTTGACGCCAAAACAGCAGGAAAATCTTAATGAAACTGCAGGAAATGGTCTCCACAAAGTGCCGATGCTTCGAGGGCTCGTTTTTGCTCGTTCACTTTTCGGGAAAAGTATTAGACCTAAATCTGCAGGCGTGTCGCGTGAGTCAAAAAGCGGGCCGCGCCGGTGGGTTTCCGGCGCGGCCCGCTTTACATTGTGTCCGTATGAGTGAGTTGTCGCATCAACCGGCGGACTACTTGGCGTCGTAGGCCTCGGCGTCCCACCAGTCGAGCTGGGCGATGTTGTCGCGGATGTGCTGACAGCTCTTGTGGAAGCCCTCGAGCTCGTGCTCGGAAAGGTCGAGCGTGTAGACCTCCTCGACGCCCTCGGCGCCGATCACGCACGGCAGGGAGGTAAAGATGCCCTCCTCGCCATATTGGCCGGTCATAAGCGTAGAGGCCGAAAGCACGGCGTGCTCGTTGTGCAGCACGGCGGCGCAGACGCGCGCGGCGGAGTTGGCAACGGCGTACTCGGTGCACTGCTTGCCGGCGTAGGTCACATAGCCGCCCTTGCGTGCGAGCTCCTCGACTTCCATGTGGTCGAAGGCGTACTTGTCGGGGTTCTCGGCCTGAAGCTCGTTGAGGCTCTTGCCGGCGATGGTTGCGGCCTTAAAGGCGGCCAGCTGGCTAAAGCCATGCTCGCCGATCATGTAGGCGTCGATGGACTTGGGGCTCACCCCGACCTTCTTGGAGATCTCGGTGCGCAGGCGGGCAGAGTCCAGGCCACAGCCCGAGCCGATGATCTTCTTGGGATCGTAGCCGGTCAGGTGCCACAGCTCGGTGCACACGACGTCGCAGGGGTTGGAGATGCTCACGAAGATGCCGTCGAAGCCGGCATCGACGATGCGCTTGGCAAAGGTGCGGGCGGCGTCGGTGGTAAAGAACAGCTCGCCGTCGCGGTTGCCGGCGGCCAGTGCGACCTTGCCGGCGGCGTTGACGATGACGTCGCAGCAGGCCAGCTCCTCGTAGTGGTCGTAGCAGTTGACGATCTTGGTGTTGTACGGGACAAACGAAAGGGAGTCGCGCAGGTCTTGGACCTCGGACGTCACCTTTGCCTCGTTGATATCGCAGAGGTACAGCTCATCGGCAATGCCCTGCATGAGCAGGCTGTTGGCGACATGTGCTCCTACGTGGCCCTGGCCGACCACACCGATCTTACGCGTCTGGTACATATACGTATCCTTTCGGCCGAGTTTTTCGCATCGAACCATTGTAGCGTCCTGCTGCCACTTTGCTAGGCTAAAGCGCCGTAGATTTTTGGGACATGCCTTAATCTCTACTTTTGGAGTGATTTGGGCCGCTGACGGTGTCTCGGGGCGATGCACTCGCGCGGATGGGGCCGCTCGTTGTACCATAGCTGCAACTGACTCGTAAGGAGCATCCATGCCCATTCGCATCCCCGACGCCCTCCCTGCCGCCGCGCAGCTCGAGAGCGAGAACATCTTTGTCATGACCGAGTACCGCGCGCTGCACCAGGACATCCGTCCGCTGCGCGTGCTCATCCTCAACCTCATGCCAACCAAGATCGCCACCGAGACGCAGATCATGCGCAAGCTCTCCAACACGCCGCTGCAGGTAGAGGTGGACCTGCTACGCACCAAGACGCACGAGGCCACGCACGTGAGTGCCGGCCACCTGGAGACGTTCTACCGTACGTTCGACGACATCCGCGATATTCACTACGACGGCCTGATCATCACGGGCGCGCCGGTGGAGCAGATGCCGTTCGAGGAGGTCGACTACTGGCCCGAGCTCTGCCAGATCATGGATTGGTCCACCACGCACGTGCACTCTACGCTGCATATTTGCTGGGGTGCACAGGCAGGACTCTACCATCATTACGGTATCCAGAAGTGCGACCTGCCGGCCAAGGCGAGCGGCGTGTTTGAGCATTATCTGGTGAAGCCGCAAAGCCCGCTGGTCCGCGGCTTTGACGACCGCTTCTATGCCGTGCATTCACGCAATACCGATGTGCGCCGCGAGGACGTGGAGGCCGAGTCGCAGCTTGAGGTCGTGGCCGTATCAGACGAGGTGGGCCTGTACATCGTCAAGTCGACCGACAGTCGCCGCTTCTTTGTCTTTGGCCATCCCGAGTACGATACCGACACGCTGCGCCTGGAGTACGAGCGCGACGTGAAGCGCGGGCTCAACCCCCAGGTGCCGGCGCATTACTTCCCCGGTGACGACCCCACCGCCGAGCCGCGCAACGTCTGGCGCAGCCAGGCCCAGCTGCTCTACACCAACTGGCTCAACTACTACGTCTACCAGACCACGCCCTACGACCTGGCCCGCGCCGGCGAGGAGCACTAGGCTACGGCCGCGGTTGCGGTTGTGGCTGCGGCGTGACGAGCGTGGATTTTCGGATGCCCATCTTGCGGGTGCGATACAACGGCGGTTAGGCGCTGATGATGTGGGGTAGCGGCAGGTCGTGGGTGTCGGTGGGAACGTGGTCGACACGCTGCTCGTCAAAGGCGATGCCGATGATTTGGCATGCGGGCGAGAGCGTGGGCAGGTAGCGGTCGTAGCAGCCGCCGCCATAGCCCAGGCGCGCGCCGGTGTGGTCGAAGGCTACGAGCGGCACGACGATCATATCGAGCGCCTCGGCAGGCACGATAGGAAAACGGCTGCTGTCGACGTCCGTGGCTGCGAAGGCCCGCGTAGGGTGGGCGATAAACGGGGCCTCGGACGCATCGCCGGCAGTAACTGCCCGCATGCACATGCGCTGGCCAGAAGCCACGGTGTCAGCTGCCGAGAACATGCACGGATAGGCCACGCGCCAGCCGTGTTTTGCGGCCGCTGCGGCAAACGCGGCAGGATCTGCCTCGGAGCCCATGGCGGCATAGACGGCAACGGTGCGCGGGGCCACGGGACCCGAGCCGCCCAGCAACTCAACGAGCCGCGCGCATACAGCAGCAGACTTTGCCGCCCGCATATCCAAATCTAGAGCGTCGCGTCGGGCAATTACCGCCCGCCGCAACTCGGCCTTATCCATCCCGGCCCCTCTCTCAAACCTGCCAAAAAGGGACAGGTTTATTTTGGTAGGTTTTATCTGGTCAAATGTCGAAACCACCACGCAAACCATCGCAAGGGGAGCAGTTCATGGACATCTTCGTGGGTTTTGACGAAGAGTGGGTGTTCGCGGCGGTGTGTCTCGATCTGTAACAGTAACTCGGCAAAATCGGGCCTAGCTGTTATAGATTGAGACAAAGGGCCGGCGTCATCCGAAAACGTCTCGATTTGTAACATCTGGAGCCAATATTGCTGCCTAGATGTTACAGATTTAGACAAACTGGTGTGACGGGCTGAGCTGCCCCGCCCAGGCAGCGGCAAAAGAAAAGGTAGATTTTCAGGCATGTCCCAAAAATCTACCTTTGCTGTGCGTTAGCCCAGCAGGTCGATGACGTTGAAGCCGGCGTTGCTCTTGGCGATGACGTCTCGGCCGCCAAAGACGCAGGTGGGCGAGACGGCTGCGATGCGCGTCACGTCGGCGCCGAGCGAGCGCAGCTCACCGGGCGTGGCGGCGAGCATCTGGGCGCGGCGCTCCTCGCGTGCATGCGGATCGAGTCCGGCCAGGTAGGTCGTGTTGCGGCGTTTGGTGAGCGCGTACGGCTTCACCGGCGCATCCATGCCGCTCACGCAGCTCACGATAAAGCCCTCAAAGGCTGCCTCGTCGGGCTCAAAGCTGCCGAGCCATTCGCCTGCGCGCGCCACGCGCTCAATCGAGGGGTCGATTGCCGGGTCGCGGTAGGTGTAGAACGCCGCCTGACGCTCGCCTGCCGCGCGGAATCCGCAGCCGTACGCCCCGCCTTTCACGCGGATCTCGTTCCACAGGTAGTCGTAGGAGAGCGCGTTGGCGGCAACCGCCCAGGCGCCCGTCACGTCAATGCCCAGGCGACGCGGGTCGCATGCGCTTGCCGCAAAGCAGATGTCGCTGGGGATGACGAAAGCCTCGTGACGGTCGCACGGCGTCGGCACCACGAGCGTGTCGCGGCCGGCAACAGCACCGTCGCCCGCGCCCAACCCCAGGTCGCCCGCGGCGGCCCAGTACGCGTCAAAGTCCTCATCGCTGCCGGTAAAGCTCGCCAGACAGCCATCGGACACAAAGATGCGGCCTGCCAGCTCGGCAAGCTTGGCGCGCAGGTCGTCCAGGCGCTCGTCAAAGTGGTCGAGCAGATCGCGCAGGAACAGGTAGAAGTCCACGCCCGAAAGCTGCTCGCGCACCACGGCCGAAGGCGAGCTGTAGCTCATCGCGCGACCAAGCGCCGCCGAGTGACCGTTGTTAATAAAGCCCTGCTCAAGCCCAATGCGAATCTGCGTGAGCACGTCGCGCACGCGGTCGGCGTCGGCATCGAGCAACAGCGTGCTCGACCACACCTCGCGCGGCAGGCTCGCCAGCGCATCGATCTTTTCGGACAGGGCGCCGGCGCTCACCAGCAGGTAGGGGCGCACGCCGTCCACGTCGGGCTGGGTCATGACCTCGGTCGTAAAGCTCAAAAAGCCCAGCTTGCCGGCGATAAGGTTGTCGAGCTCCTCGGCCGAGTGTTCGCTCGTGGGCAGCTGTTTGAGCAGGCGGCAGAGCAGGGTCACATAGGGCAGGTCTTCAAACGCGACGCAGCTCAGGTCGAAATACTGCATGGCGTAGGCCAGGCGGTTGGTGGGGATGCCGTGGCACAGGCAGGGGATGGGCGCGGTCGTGTCCACGACCAGCGGCGGCTCGGGGCGCGCCTCGCCAATGTCGGACACGCGCAGGCGTGGCAGCGTAGCCTTGGCCTCGGGCGCGTCATTCGCCTCCTGCGCGGCGCGCAGCGCGGCCGTGCGCTCGACCACATCGGCCTGCTCGGCATCGGTCATGGCATCGCGCTTGGCTGCCAGCTCGGCAGCCTCGGCACTCTCCGCACCCTCGGCGGCATCCACCGGCACCAGCTCGACTAGCGCCATGTGGTCGTTTTCCAGCACCAGCTCGCGCAGCAGGTCCTCAAAATAGCTGCCGTCCAGCTCGCCGCGCAGCTCCTCGTACACCGGGCCGTACTTGAGCGCCAGCGTCGCGGCGTCGTCATCGTAGAGCCAGGTGCTCAGCGCGTCGCACGCAATGGCCACGCCGTCGGCGATACCGTAGTCGCGCTGGCGCAGGTCGTATTCGTTGCTGCTGATGATGGCCTCTAGGCGCTCGCGCGGAACGCCGTGCTCGCACAGGTCGCGGCAGGCGTCCTGGAACACGCGGCGCAGCTCGCGCGCCACGCCGGGCTGCGCGTTTTGCAGCATGATGATCTCGTAGGGCTGCAGGCTCTCGGCCGCGGTGTAGCTCACCACGTTGCCGCCCAGGCCGGCGGCCAGAATGGCCTTCTTAACCGGCGCCTCGTTGGAACCCAGCAGTGCCTCGAACAGGATGTCCGCCGCGATCGTGCGCTTGCGGTCGAGCGCGCTGCCCAGCACAAGACCCAGGCCCACCAGGGCGTTCTCGGGTGTGGTTGCCATCTCGACACGCTTGTACTCGCAGGTCACGGGCGCCTGCACGACCAGCGGATTGGGCGCCAGCGTGGACGGGTCCTCGCCGGCGGCGACGGCTGCGTCCATGCGGCGGCTCGCGGCACTCGGCTGCGACAGATAGCGCTCGTCCAAAAAGGCCAGTGCACGGTCCACGTCCAGGTCGCCGTAGAGCGTGATGTAGGAGTTGGAAGGATTGTAGTGGCGCGCGTGCGTGTCCAGGAACTGCTCGTAGGTGAGCGCAGGGATCGCGCGCGGGTCGCCGCCGCTCTCGTGCGCATAGGCGGTGTCGGGATAAAGCGCGGCGTTGACGGCGTCGTCCAGCACGCTCATGGGGTCGGACAGCGCGCCCTTCATCTCATTGAAAACCACGCCGTTATAGCGTAGCGTTCCCTCGCGCAGGCTTGCGGAACTGCCGTTGCCCTCGCCCTCGGCGCCCTCCGGCAGGTCCAGCTCGTAGTGCCAGCCCTCCTGCTCAAAAATGGTGGGCTTGGTGTAGATGGCCGGGTTGAACACCGCGTCCAGGTACACGTCCATCAGGTTGTACAGATCCTGCTCGTTGGTGGTGGCAACGGGGTAGATGGTTTTGTCGGGGTAGGTCATGGCGTTGAGGAACGTCTGCATGGAACTTTTGATCAGGTCGACAAACGGCTCCTTGACGGGAAACTTGGCCGATCCGCACAGCACCGAGTGCTCGAGGATATGGAACACGCCGGTGGAATCGGCCGGCGGCGTCTTAAAGCCAATGGCAAAAGCCTTGTTTTCGTCGTCGCACGCCAGGTACAGCAGGCGGGCGCCCGAGGCGGTGTGGCGCAGCACGTAGGCGTCCGAGTCGAGCTCGAGCACGGTCTCGCAGCGCTCGACGGCAAAGCCGTGACAGGTGGTGCCGGGCACCAGCAGCGCGGCGGCAGCGGCGCGCGGGTCGGTTAAGGTGGTGGACATATGCAGTCTCCTTTGACGCCCCAGCGGGGGCGAATCGAGTCGAATCCTCGAGAGTATACCCATATGGGGCCGCGGCTCTGCGGCGAACTGGAGACGATGTGGGTGGACTAGCCTAGCTAGGTTGATAACGAATGCCGCGGGTAGCCGCTGCATCCCGCTAAAGTGAAATAACACCCCGTTTACCGAATCATTTAGGAAATATATGGACTCCTAAAAAGTTCTAATACAATATAAGTCATCTATCTATAAGCTGCTGATTCCTTGCAAAGGTATGGTTGATATGGTTGAAGCAAATAGCGTTATCCCCCTGTACAAACAGATTGTTCGTGCGCTTTCTGATTCGATCGCCAACGGCACGTACCGCCCGGGAGATAAGCTCCCGACCGAGGCGGAGCTCATCGAGCAATTTGGCGTGAGCCGAATAACGGTTCGATCCGCAATTAAAGAAATGGAAGATGCTGGGCTTGTTGAGAGGGCCCGCGGCAAGGGCACGTTCGTTTCGTCGGACACACAGATGTATGCCGCGGACGACCGTGAGAGCTTTACCCATTCGTGCCAGCTTGCGGGAAAACAGGCGTCTACCAGGGTTCTCGCAATGGGCTGGGACTTCCCAAGCCTGCGAGACGCGAAGTTCCTGGGCGTAGACGATACCCAAAAGGTATTGCGTAGTCGTCGTCTGCGCCTTGTGGATGACAAGCCCACGATGCTGGAAACCAATAGCTATTCCGCTGCGCTTTCTTTTTTGGAGCATGAATCCCTCGAGGATTCGCTGATGGCGGTACTCGATCGCCAGGGGATCAAGATGGGCCCCAACACGCGTACGCTCGAGGTCTGCTATGCGAGCGAGCTCGAGGCGGCATACCTTAACGTGGAGCTGGACTCTCCGCTGCTTCTGTTTGTCGATAAACGTTATGCTCCAAGCGGCGAGCCGCTTTTCATCTCCCGTCAGGTGTACTGCACCGAGCGACTGAAGTTCTATCTGTAAGCAAGGGCGGCCGTTCTGTAAAAGGAGCGGCCGTTTTACCGACCAATTGTTACCGTTCGCGGAATTAGAGAATTAACGCACCGCAAAAAGGAAATTGCTTATATACTTTGTTATGACAATATAGTACGTCTTATTGATATTGGAGAACTATGAATAAGATATTGCTAGCGAGTCATGGTTATCTCGCCCAAGGTATGAAAAGCTCTCTGGAGATTCTGATGGGCGCCAACGACCGAATCGAGTGTCTGTGCGCCTATGTCGATGACGACACGAGGGATGTCGCAGCGCTTATCGATGCTTGGATGGAGTCGAAGGATCCGGCCGACACGTGGTTTGTCGTAACTGACATCTTTGGCGGCTCTGTAAACAACGAATTCATTCAGAGACAGACCACCGGATCGTTTACGTTGATCGCCGGAATGAACTTGCCGCTGCTGGTGGAAATGGTTACACAGCTGGACTCCCTGGATGCGGACAAGGCCAAAGCCGCGGTCGAGGGGTCGCGTTCGTTTATTCAGCTTTGCGAGGCGGCGGACATGCTTGCCGATGTCGAAGAAGAAGAGTTCTAGCTCAAGCTTCAACGAATAATTCAACCCTGTCATTACCTTTATTACGCGCGGAGATGATTACGATGATTAAGCTTACGAGGGTCGATTACCGATTGATTCACGGCCAGGTCGCCATGTCTTGGACGCATGCGCTGGATGTCGATTGCATCCTGTGTGCCAGCGATGCCGTGGCAAAAGACGACATGAGAAAAGCCGCTTTGAGGCTGGCTCGTCCCAACGGCGTGAAGCTCGTCATAAAAGACGTAAACGCGGCCATCGAGGCGCTCAACAGCGGCGTCACCGACAAGTATTCGCTGTTTATCATTGTCGAGACGATCGAGGATGCCTATCGCCTTGCTAAGGGTTGCAAAGACATCAAGGAGATCAATTTGGGCGGAACTCGAAAGTCTCCCGAGACCACGCTTCATCCGACCCCCGCGATCTTTGCGACCGAAACCGATGCCGAGCATATCCAAGAGCTTGTGAACGATGGCGTGGTTATCGAAATCCGTCAGGTTCCCAATGACTCAAAGGTATTTGCCAAGGACGTTTTCTAGCTGGAAACATGCCATTGTCTAGCATTTATTAACTAGATCCTCCTTTCTTTAGCCCGTCGATTATTTGATCGGCGGGCTTTTTATTAAAGAAAAATCAAAAAAATCTGAAATAGTTCTTGCATAGTTAGTTATATAAAGTATTATAACGTCATGGGATGAATGAAGGGTTCATCCAAGTGAGTTAGGAGTAAGGGATGTTCAATTTCGATGAGCCTCGTTACGAGAAGGTTGTGAGCGATGCCCTCGCTCTCCGTCCTCAGATTGAGGCTGCCGTGGACGAGGTCTGCGAGCAGGGTTATTCCAACATCTTCTTCATCGGCTGCGGCGGCACCTGGGCCCACACGCTCCCGATGAAGTATTGGGTCGAGACCACCACGGCCGACGTCGACGTCCACTGCGAGATCGCCGCTGAGTTCCTCGCATGCCCGCCCAAGACCTTCAACAAGGACTCGGTCTGCGTCTTCTCCACCCGTACCGGCACCACCCCCGAGATCATCGAGGCCGCCAAGTTCTGCCAGGAGCAGGGCGCCCGCACGCTGATGTATGTCTCCAACGACAACACCCCGGCCACTGAGTACGCCGATTACAAGTTCTTCAGCTTCGCCGAGGACGACGTTCTGTGCGAGGCCATCTACACCTACCAGATCACGCTGGTCGCCCGCTTCCTCAAGAACGCCGGCGCCTTCCCCAAGTACGACACCTTCATGGAGGAGTTCGGCAACATCGCTCCGTACCTCATCAAGGCCAAGGACGCCCAGGACGAGCGCTGCGCCGCCATGGCTGAGGACTTCAAGGACACCGACTACCACATGGTGATTGGCTCCGGCATGCTCTGGGGTGAGGCCTACGACTACGCTATGTGCATTCTCGAGGAGATGCAGTGGATCAAGACCAAGTCTATCCACGCCGCCGAGTTCTTCCACGGCACCATCGAACTGTGCGAGGAGGGCACGAGCCTCATCATGCTCTACGGCGAGGACGACACCCGCAAGCTCATGGACCGCGTGGACAACTTCACCCACATGCTCGCCGACGAGAAGGGCGTCAACGTCCGCGTGAACAAGTTTGACACCGCCGAGGTCGAGCTGCCGTTCAGCGACCCCGAGTTCCGCAAGATCGTCTCCCCGATGGTCACCTACACCATCACCGAGCGTCTGAGCTGCCATCTCGAGCACGTCCGTAACCACCCGCTCACCACGCGTCGTTACTATCACCAGATGAACTACTAATCCTCTCAAATTGCTGTGGTTGTCTGCAGGCGAGCTGCGCAGAATGCCTCGCCTGCAGACCTGTTTCTGGGGTTGATCTAAATGGTTGTCCAGTATCTTCTAATTGCACTGGTCGCATTTATTGCGTCCATGGACGAGCAATTATTTGGCATTACGATGCTTGGTCGTCCGCTGTTTACGAGCCTGTTTGTCGGCCTGATTCTTGGCGATGTCCAGCAGGGCGTTATCGTCGGCGCTGCTTTGGAGTCCATGTTCATGGGCGCCATCATGGTCGGCGCGGCGGTTCCTCCCGAGGTCTATGCCTCCGGCGTGCTTGGCTGCGCGTTTGCCGTCATTACGGGTACGGGCACGGCAACTGCCGTCGCACTCGCCCTTCCCGTCTCCGTCTTCCTTCAGGTGTGGCGCAACTTCTGCTACGCCGTTCCGGGTGCCTTTGCCTGCAAGAAGATTGAGACCGCTCTGGCAAATCGCGATCTTGCCAAGGCGAATCTGTACCATCTGACCATCGTGCCGCTGTCGATTGGCATTCCGTCTGCACTGCTGGTGTTTTGCTCGCTGTTCTTTGGTGCCGACCTCATCAACAATGCGCTTAACGCTATTCCGCAGTTTGTGATGGACGGCCTCAACGTTGCGTCCGGCGTCATGGTCTGCATCGGCTTCGCTCTTCTTATTAGGACCATGGGCGACAACAAGCTTCTTCCTTGGCTGTTCATCGGCTTCATTATGGTCATTTACCTCAAGATGGACGTGGTCGGCGTCGCCGCAGCTGCCATTTGCGTCGCGCTGCTCCTGGCCTTCCGCGAGGGCTCGTCCGGTCCGCAGGCGGTTGCTGCAGATGAAGAGGAGGACTTCTAATGGCTACCCAGAACACCGACCTCAAAGAGGCCAAGAAGGATGCGATTATGACTCCCGATATGTATCGGAGCATGTTCCTTCGCCAGTTTACGAGCCAGTGCTCGCAGTCGTACGACAAGATGATGGCAATGGGCTTCATGTACACCATTCAGAAGCCCCTGCGAAAGATCTATCCCAACGACGACGATTACTATGCGGCGCTCGATCGCCATACTGAGTTCTTTAACATCACGCCTCATGTGCTTCCGTTTGTAGCCGGCCTAACGGTTTCGATGGAAGAGCAGGCGGCTGCCGATAAGAACTTCGACACGTCCTCGATTAACGCCATGAAGGTCGGTCTCATGGGACCGCTTTCCGGCATTGGCGATTCGTTCTACTGGGGTACGTTCCGCGTGGTCGCTGCCGGCATTGGTATTGGTATCGCTTCGACGGGCAACCCGCTCGGCCCCATCGTGTACGCGCTCATTTACTCCGTGATTAACTTTGCAACGCGTATCGTCGCAGCCCATCTGGGATACGACCTGGGAACCAAGTTTTTGCAGCAGTCCGAAGAGAACAACCTTATGTCTCGCATGACGCATGCTGCCGGTGTCCTCGGAATGACCGTTATCGGCGCCATGATTGCGGCACAGGTCTCACTGTCCACTGCCTTGACCTTTGACGTGGGCGGTTCGGAGATTGTCCTGCAGGATCTGTTCGATTCGATCTTCCCCGGTCTGCTGCCCTTGCTGGCAACCTTTGCCTGCGTCGCCCTGTACAAAAAGGGCGTCAAGACCATTTGGATCATCTTGGGCATCTTTGCAATCTGCATCATCGGAACGGGCTTGGGAGTGTTCGCGGCGGCGTAATGTTAACTCCTATGCTCGCGCGTTGGATAGCTAACTGACCGTTTGAAAACGGGGCTCGGCGTAAGGCCGGCCCCGTTTTTTTGAGGGATTTTCCGACTGTCCAAAAATCCACGCTCGTCCATTGCTTACGCATCTCTCATCTCTCATTCGTCACTAATACGAGAGATAACAGAAAGACGAGAGATGAATATGAGAGATAACTGAGCAGCAAAGAGACAAGAAATCACGGTATTGTCTCAATGCTGATTGTTCTACCAGCAAAAACATGTTTAAATGAAACAGATGGTAGATATCTTATCTCTCATCTTTCACTCATCTCTAATACGAGAGATAACAGAGAGACAAGAGATAATTACGAGAGATAACTGAGAGACGAAGGAAATCTATTCGCGGCATTCTCCGCCGGACCGAGCGAAAGGACGTGCAGATGAACGAGAACGAACTGATCGGTCTGCTCGAGTCTTTAAGGCGCATGGGCTCGGACGATCTTAGCGTCGAGGTCAAGGAGAGCGCCACGACGCTTTCTCGCGACGTATGGGAAACGGTTAGCGCATTCGCGAATACCGCCGGCGGAATTATCGTGCTCGGCGTGAGCGAGCGCGCGGGCTTTGTCCCGGTTGAGGACTTTGAGACCGAGAAGGTGCTCAACCAATTTGTCGCAGGCATGGGTGATGCCGGCGGTCGCGGAAAACTGGCCAATCCGCCCAAATACACTATTGAGCGCGTGGAGCTTCGGGGCACCGTGGTTCTCGTTATCACGATTGAGGAGCTCGACCCGTCGAGCAAGCCCTGCTATGTAATAGAACGCGGCGCCCAGGGCGGCAGCTACAAGCGCATTGATGACAAAGACGTGCCACTTTCATCGACCGAGGTTTTGGCACTGTCGTCATACGAGCGGACGAGTCCTAGCGATCGCGATGCAGTGCCCGGCGCGGTTGCAGGCGATCTTGACGAGGCACTGGTCGATCGCACGATAGAGCGTGCTTTCTCGCTGACACCTCGGGCAATGCGCGGCGCGCCGGACAAGAAAACGAAGCTGGAGCGCCTGAATTTCCTCGACTCCCAGGGCAAAGTTACTAAGGCCGGGCTCCTGGCTGCGGGTGCCTATCCTCAGCAGTTCTATCCTAAGCTCTTTATCGATGTGGCGGTCTATGCCGGAACGCAGAAGGGCGCGGCGGGGTCGTTGAGGTTCATGGACCGTACGATCTGCGAGGGAACGTTGGGCGAAATGATCTCGGATGCCGTCGCGGCAGTCGCCAAGAATTTGCGGCGAACCTCGACGATCCAAGGCGTCTCGCGTGTCGACTCGCTGGAGATTCCCGAGGAGGTCCTGCGCGAGGCAATCGCCAACGCCGTAATCCACCGAGAATACGGAGATCGGTTCTGTGGGCAGTCGGTCGCTGTTGACGTCTTTGATGACCGTATCGAAGTGACGAACCCCGGCGGCCTATACGGAGGAAAGACTCGCGAGAACTTGTTTGACGGCAGCTCCCGGTGCCGCAACGCGACGCTCATGAAACTCATGTCGATTGTTCCGCTGCCGGATGGCGCAGGTTCGCCGGCTGAGGGCAATGGCTCGGGCATTCCGATGATGATCGACGCCATGTGTGCTCATGGTTTGGCCGAGCCCCTGTTCTGCCCGGGATTCGATCGGTTCAAAGTGGTTCTCTATCGCTCAAAGGTCGAGCCGGTCGACCACGGCGGTGACTTAATTGTGGCGGCACTTAAGCGTTGCGGTGAGCTGGGTACGCGCGAGTTGGCGGAGCACACAGGGCTCACAATTTCCCAGGTTAGGTCGCGCGTCAACACACTCATTGCTCAAGGCGAGCTTGAGCCTACAGCGCCGGCGACGAGTCGCAACCGCAAGTATCGACTGTCGGAGCGTGCGGAATAAATGCGCCAGCGGACGAGGTGACCCAATAATCGACTCTCGATTGGCGCCCGCTAAGGTAAGGCGGTTGTTGCCCAGTCGACGGCGAAGTTAAAAATCCGGCTTACGCTGGCATAGTCCCGAACCCATCCATCAAGAACAGCCTAAGAACCAGCTTGATAGCATATCCCGGTTTGATTTCTGCCGCGTCAAAGACGTGGCGCTCGGCGAGCTCGCTGCAGTATGCATAGATGTCGCGGATAAGGTCCGCGCCCGAAAGCGTAAACATGTAGCCCGCGTCCGAAAGCGCATTGGGCGCGGCGGGCAACTTGGCCATGTGGCAGAACGTTTGCAGGTCGGGCGCCATAACATTCTGGTAGTCGAGGTGGCCGCTGGCATCCTGTGCGGCAAGCTCCAATTGGCGCACAAAATCCAGCGCCGCTGCTAACACAAAGCTCGGCGTAGGCGCATTGACGTCCTGAGTGGTCGCCACAAGCCTGCCCGCCGCCTGCGTGACAAGCCAAGCGACCTCGCGCTGGCAACGCACGGCCTTGCGCGTCACCGGCTTGATGGACGAAGAAGAAACGCTTCCCTTAGGCGGATTCGAAGCAGCCATAAGACCCTCCCATGAACAATCCGGCCCAATAAGCCCGGATGAAACACGTGCTACATCAGTATACAGGGGAGTGGGATAGCGGGGTATGAGCGCGCCAGCGGCAAACCGAGAGCATCAACGATGTGCCGATCGCGGAATGAGATCTCGTAATAATTGACTCTCGGCCATATTATTGAGGGGCATGACTCGCGTTCGTATGGTTGTAGGTGCTGGTGATGAACGACATTGACCTTGCTGTTCCGTTGATGGATGGACCAAGCTATGACCGTGCCTGCAGTCTCGTGCCTTCCGAATACGTTGAGGCATGGGAGTGGTTTCTGGGTGAGGAACAGCGCGGCGGCGTTTGGACCAGCCTTCCGCATCGCACCAAGGAAGATAGCCCTCAGTATCAGTATCGTTTGAGAATTGGCGCGGACTTCTTTCCCGTAACGCGGGATTCAGGGATCTTCTGGCCGGGCCAGGATCGGGTGAAGCAAGATCCCAATAAGATCTTTGCGCTTTCGGTCCATAACTCTAAAAAGAGCTTCTACACCGATGTTCCTCCGCTCTATTTGGATGACGGTACGTGGGTCATTAAGTATTCGGTTCAAGCGCCAGGCGCCGTTGGTTCTCGAGACCAAGACTATAACCGTAAAATGCTCAACTGCATGGAATGTGGCGTTCCGGTCGGAGTCATATTTGCAACCGAGGTGGGCTACAAGGTGCTCGGCCTTGCGTTTGTTGAGCGGTTCGAGCCCGAAAACGGATGGTTTGTTCTGCACGGTCCTGTTCATAAAGGCGGACCGGACCCTCGTTTTGCACCCGACATGAGTTATCTGAAGCACATGCCCGTCTATATTGAGTTTGCCGGACAGGGTGCGACCGACGACGAAAAGGTCCGCTATGCGTTAAGGCGCGAGCGATTGGGGCAGCAATGGTTCCGCAAGCAGCTCGTTGCCGCCTATGACGGCCGTTGCGCGGTGTCGGACTGCGGCGTCAGCGAAGCTCTGGAGGCTGCACATATCGAGAATTACTCGGGACCCAAATCGCAGGTTGCCAGCAATGGCATTCTGCTTCGGCGCGATCTTCATTCCCTATTTGATGCTCACCTGATTTCGTTTGAGCCTGTTTGCGGCGAATATCGGCTGTGCGGATCGTACCTGCTGGATAAGACCGACTACGCTTCCTTTGCGGGTGCGACGCTAAGGCAGCCGAATGAGCGTCAGTGGCGACCCAATACGGTGTTTCTTGAGGCCCATCGCATTGAGTTCGATCGCTCGGAAAAGAAGCGTGAAAAGGCGGGGCTTCTGCCGTATTAGCGTATTTGGCTTTGGCATTCTTTGACGATCGTGTTGTTTGATCGGATCGCGTGGCGATACAATCTCGCGCACGCCCGCCGGTGCATGCTCTTCCTGTTTTGTATAGCGAGAGGGGAGCGTGTATGAGCTGGCGAGGCGATATTGCAATGGGGAAGTACGGAAAACTGCCGTGTGCCCTTATAGACAACAATATGTTTCCGAGCGTAGAGGTTGATTGCGGGTCGTTTGTCGTCACCTGCCCTTGCTGCGGCTCGCAAATACCGTGTCTCGACATTCGGTTCATCGATGCGCGCGACAGACTCAGCGACGAAGTGAGAAAACAGACAGGCGTTCATATGCCGGTGTATCCGGAGAAATGCCCTGTTTGTGGCCTCGATATCGTGTATGACGCCGGCGACGAGGGATAGGTGATGCGGAGGAGCTGGCTGTGAAGGCTTCTCCGTCTCTACAAATAAATCCCCTCACCGAGTTGCTTGTGGAACTCGGCGTGATGGTCGCGTGCCCAGGTAAAGAGCGCCTGGTCAAAGTCGGTACGCGTGGCCGGGACGCCAAAGACGCCGGCAACTTCGACGCGTATAAACTCCAGTGCCGGCAGCTTGTTGATGGCAGTGAGGGCAAACGGGGACGAGGGCTCCTCGAACAGATAGCGGCTGCCTTGCAGCGCGTCGCAACTGGTGCACGTGTTGCCGAGCGATGGGGCTTTGGAGGCTCGCGCGCCTACGGGCTTGTAGCCGCAGCGCTTATGAAGGTAGTCGCGGATCTCGCCCGGCACGCAGCCAAGAGCGGGCACGATGGCGAGTGCGTTGGCGTTGGCCGTGTCGATGGCAATGTGCCCGGATTCGTTGGGCGCGTGCGCGATGGCGACGCACTCGTCGCTATCGGTTCGATAGGGAATGCCGAAGGCCGCGACCGAGGTCTCTTTGTGACACTTCCAGCATTCGCGCTTGCCCAGTACTAGATATATATACGGCGCTGAGGGGTCGGATCGGTCAACACCGGGCAGCCACTCGGCAAAGGGCTCGGGGTTGACGCCGCTGGGTACATACCAGATTTTCTTGATCCGGTCCCATTTGGCGCCCAGCGCCTTGGCTTCTTCTTTGTGCGAAAAGGGAACATCGAGCTCGGTGCGCATGGCGGCTCCTTGGTGCTGCAGGTGTAAGTGGCTCAAGGATACCGCAGGGCGCAGACATCGCGGCGTTTTGCCGAGAAGCTGCGGTGCGGATGGGTTCGAGACGCGTTGGTCTCGGCCTCGGTGGCTATTGGGGCGGTTTTGATTGACTGCGGAGTCAGCCGGGATAGGCACCTGGGTCGCTGACGCGGTTTTGTGTATGGGCAGGGTGGTTGTTTGGGCGGTTGGAGCTGCCAGCGGATTTGGCGACATAAAACAAAACAGCCCAGAGGGCATAGCCTCTGAGCTGCGAATATTTGGTGGGCGTTAGAAGATTTGAACTTCTGACCTCTTCCGTGTCAGGGAAGCGCTCTCCCCCTGAGCTAAACGCCCGATCAAGGGTACGCAAGCGCGCAAGGGATAATATAACGGAGCCTGAACTCGGTGGCAAGAACATTTTTAAAAATCGCTTACATTGTGGAATTCGGGGGCTTTGTCATATCCATCTCAAAAGTGCCTGCTGCCGCGATTTGGCTGTCGCATAATGCAAGGCCATTGCGGTATCGAGCTATGGAAAGACGCCTGCGGAATTGTCCTACCGATAAGCGGACAAGCCTCCAGCTGGTGACTTCGCCGTGGTAAGGTAAGACGAATTGTTTCCAGGCTGTTTCGGGGGAGTGGAATGAGCAAAGAGTGTGTCGAGCAGGTCGAAGGCGCAGGGGCTTCGGTGCCGATGACCGATATATCGAACATTGATGTGCCCGAGGGCACCGACGAGCTCAGCCGCAACACCCGTCGCGCCTGGCGCGAGCGCCTTAACGATGCGTCGTCGCGCAAGATGATCACGGGCGTTTTGGCTACGCTGGTGGGCGGTTCGTTTTGGGGCTTCTCGGGCACCAGCGCGAGCTTTCTGTTCGATACCTACCACGTCGACACCTTGTGGCTTATGAGCGTGCGTCAGATTCTCGCCGGTCTACTCTTTATGGCCGTGGTTGTTACGCGCGACCGCGAGCGCCTGATTAAGCTCTGGACCACACCCGCCGATCGCAAGCAGCTGCTGCTCTTTACCGCCTTTGGCCTGCTGTTCAACCAGTTTTGCTATCTTTCGGCCGTGCGCCTGACGAACGCCGGAACCGCGACGGTGCTCCAGTGCCTGCAGCTCGTTATCATCATGGGCTACACCTGCGTGATCGATCGCCGCATGCCGCGTACTCGCGAAGTCATCGGCATTGGCCTGGCTCTGGGTGGAACCTTTTTAATCGCCACCGGCGGTGACCCCACCAGCCTGAATATTTCGCCGCTTGGCCTGGCAGCAGGTCTTATGTGTGCGGTCAGCGCCGCGTGTATGGCGGTGATTCCCGCCAAGATCCTGCCCGAATACGGCAGCCCCATCGTCACGGGTTCGGCAATGCTCACGGCGGGCGTGGTCTCGTGCGTCTTCGTGCAGCCCTGGGCGCATATGCCGGCGCTCGACGCTGCCGGCGTCGAGGCGCTCGCGGTGTTCGTGGTTATCGGCTCGTTTTTTGCTTACATGCTCTATATGCAGGGCGTTAAGGACATCGGCTCGGTACGTGCGAGCCTCATCGGAACTGTGGAGCCGGTTTCGGCGACCATCACCAGCGCCGTTATGCTGGGTACGGTGTTTTTGCCGACCGACCTTATCGGCTTTGCCATGATCATCGTGATGATGTTCCTCACGGTGTAGCTAGCGCCGCCGCCAAGACAGAAAAGGTGTTGTGCCGCATTTTCGCCAATTGACGTCCGTGTCTGGAGTTTAGCTGTCGATGCTCAAAATGCCATAAACTAGTAACGTTATGGACTTTTTCATTGCGACTCAATTGCGAGGATTTCTTTATGGCTGGTAATCACTTTAAGGGCAGCGATAGCGGCCGTCCTGCAGTTCCGCCGCGTCCGAACGGGGCTGGTAAGGCCGGCACGCCGGGCGGCGCTGGACAGGGCGGTTCCGGTAAGCGCGTGTCCCCGGGCGAGACGGCGATGTTTACCGCTCTGTACGAGCAGTCTCAAAAGGCAAAAAAGACCGGCCGTGCAAAAGGGAATGTCTTTGCGGGCGGTGCAACCTCCGCGTCGCAGCCGAGCGGGGCTCCTTCGGTACCTGCGAACAACGCAGGTGCTGCCAACGCCGCGAATGGCGCCGGCAACGTTAATGCCGGCAAGGCCGACAACAATACTCCCTCTGCCGATGGCGCGGGGCTTACGGGTAACCTCGGCACGATTTACACCGGCGCCTCCGAGACAGGCACGTTCGCCCGCCTGGATGATAGCGGTACCGAGTTTGCGGGCTCGGGTTCCAAGGAAGATTATTACGATTTTGGCTTGAACTACGGTAGCGACGCTTCGTCGAGTTCGACCTCTGACGGTCTGGTCCGTCATCGCCATCGCAAGGGCGAGCGCAAAAAGCGTCACACCGGCGCCATTATTGCCGCTGTAGTCGCGGTGCTTCTCGTTGCGCTTGGCGCAAGCGGCTTTATGCTGCTTAACTCGGCAAAGACCGTAAAGAGCGAAGCGAAGGAGGCTGTCGAGATCGTCGGTGGCCTTAAGGACAAGGTCACGTCGGGCGATTTTTCGACGCTGCCTGACGACGCGAAGAAGATCGATGAGCTCTGCGACAACATGAAGGCGGAGACTTCGAGCCCGCTGTGGACGGCGGCTTCGTTTATCCCGGTGTATGGCAGTGACATCAACGCAGCCCGCACCATGATTGATGCCCTGTCCGATGTCTCGAGCAACGCGCTGGTTCCCATGGCCGACAACCTTTCGCAGGCCACGCCCGGCAAGCTGTTCCAGGACGGTATGATTAACGTGTCCGCGCTGCAGGCCGTTGCCGATTCACTTTCCAGCAGCTCGAAGGTGTTCAAGAGCGCCAATGAGAAGATTCAGGGCATTGGCGATACTCATATTTCCCAGGTGACCGAGCTGGTCGATAAGGCCAAGGACGGCTTTGCCACCCTCAACGGCGCGGTTGACGCGGCGGAGAAGGTCGCCCCCATCCTTCCCCAGATGCTCGGCGCCAACGGCCAGACGCGTCATTACCTTGTGCTCGCGATGAGCAATGTCGAGATCCGCGCCTGCGGCGGTTTCCCCGGTTCTCGCGGCGTGATGTCGGTGACTGACGGTAAGCTCGAACTGGGCGATTTTGTCAAAGTCGACATGATGAAAGAGCCTTTGAGCCCGCTTCCCATCACCGATGAAGAGGCAAACTTGTTCACGACCGGATGGGGCCTGACCGGATTCAACACGCTCGGATACACGATGGGCGACGTTACGATGACGCCTGATTATCCGCGTGCGGCTCAGCTTGCCAGCGATATGCAGAAGGCCATTGTCGGAGATGACATCGACGGCGTATTTGCAGTCGATCCGGTATTTTTGCAGTATATGCTCGGCGTTGTAGGCGGCACACAGCTTCCTGACGGCACCGTCGTTGATGGAAGTAACGCCGCAAAGGTGCTGCTGCACGATATTTATTGGAATTACCCGGTAGAGGAACAGGACGCCATTTTTGCGGCGGTTGCCGGATCAGCTTTTAACAAGATCGTGGACGAACTGGGCTCCAGCGATATTACTAAGATTGCTGCCGCCATCGAAAAGGGTGCTTCCGAGGGTCGCATCCTCATGTATTCGAGAAATGATGACGAGGAAAAGGCCGCGAAGGCTCTTGGAATATCGGGCGCTCTCCAAACCGATACGTCGGAGGCTCCGATCTTGGGCGTCTATGTGAACAACTACAGCTATTCAAAGATGGATTGGTTCCTCGATAAGCGAGTCACCATCGATTCTTCGGTTGAAAATGCCGATGGCTCGACGACGTATCGAGTGACCACCTCGCTCAAGAACACGATGACCCCTCAGGAGAAGGCCGAGATGCCTGGTTATTTCCAGGGCCATAACGGCATTAGCCAGGATATTGATGATGAGGTGCTGAGGCTTTATCTCTATGCTCCTGCGGGAGGCAGCATTTCGGACATTAAGACTTCGGGCTCCGGTTCTATCGAGATGAACGAAGCGACGCACGATGGCTTGAAGGTTGCATGGGGCGGTGTCCACATGCTTCTTGGACAAGACATAAAGGTCGAGTACACGGTCACGACTTCGAAGGACTCTGGGCACAAAGAGCTTAAGGTTCGTACCACGCCAACCGCTCAAACGTTCGAATAGGATAAGTAAGATATGAAGTACTTTGGCACCGACGGCTTTCGCGGTGAGGCCAACGTTGGGCTGACGGTAGAGCACGCTTATAAGATTGGCCGTTTTGTGGGCTGGTATTACGGCGCCAACCGCGAGCGCAAGGCACGCGTGATCGTGGGCAAGGACACGCGTCGCTCGAGCTATATGTTCGAGGCGGCGCTGGTGAGCGGCCTGGTCGCGAGCGGTGCGGACGCCTATATGCTGCATGTGATCCCGACGCCGGGCGTAGCGCATCAGACTGTGGAAGGCTGCTTCGATTGCGGCATCATGATCAGCGCGAGCCACAACCCGTTTTGCGATAACGGCATTAAGCTAGTCAACAGCGACGGCTTTAAGATGGACGAGGACGTACTGGAGCTCATCGAGGACTATATCGATGGCAAGAGCGAGGTGCCGCTGGCAACGGGCAACCACATCGGCGCCACGGTGGACTACATGCAGGGTCGCAACCGCTACATTGCTTCGCTCATCGCCAGCGCGAACTTTTCGCTGCAGGGCGTCAAGATCGGTATCGACTGCGCCAACGGCTCGGCATCCTCGGTGGCCAAGCCGGTGTTCGACGCACTGGGCGCCGATGTGCGCGTGATCAATGCCGCGCCCGACGGCTTTAACATCAATGTCGACTGCGGCTCTACGCATATTGAGCGCCTGCAGCGCCACGTGGTGGAGCAGGGCCTGGATGTGGGTTTTGCCTACGATGGCGATGCCGACCGCTGCCTGGCCGTGGACGAGCGCGGCCGCGTGGTCGACGGTGACCAGATCCTGTACGTGTGCGGTGTGTATCTGAACAAGCACGGGCGTCTCTCGGGCGGTACCGTGGTGCCGACGATCGCCAGCAACTTTGGCCTGATCAAGTCGTTGGAGCTTGCCGGCCTGAGTGCCGTGACCAGCGGCGTGGGCGACCGTCACGTGTATGCCAAGATGCGCGAGGGCGGCTACAGCCTGGGCGGCGAGCAGACGGGCCATACGATCTTTGGCGATATCGAGCGCACGGGCGACGGCATTATGACCTCGCTGCGCGTGATGGAAGTGATTCGTGCCGAGCGCGAGACGCTCTCGCAGCTCACGGCTCCGTGCAAGCTGCTGCCACAGGCGCAGGTGGCCGTGCACGTGGCGGACAAGGACGCCGCGCTCGAGAATATGGGCGTGCAGAACGCCATCGCCGAGGCCGAGGCTGCGCTGGCAGGCGAGGGCCGCGTGCTCGTGCGCAAGAGCGGAACCGAGTCGGTTATCCGCGTGCTGGCCGAGGCGCCCGACCAAGCATCCGCCGATGCCGCCATGAAGCGCATCGCCAACGCGCTCGAGGCTTTATAGCTACGCGGTTTTACCAAACCGCGTAGCTGCTCGACGCTGCAAACGGCCCCAAGTGGCAATCTGACGTTCAATTTCAAGGGCGCGACCAGAAGGTCAGCGCCCTTTCATTTCACGTCACCTTGCTCGCTTGGGGCCGTTTTCGCTGACGTTGCCAAGACATTAGCGTCAACGAACTAGTCATTGGGTACCTAGTTATTGGGTGAAAAAAGGGGACGCTGCGGATTGGTTCCGCGGCGTCCCCTTTGCGTTGGCGTGTCGGTTATGCCTTACAGTTCGTAGAGCGTGGTGAACTTGTCCTGCAGGTAGCTGCAGTAGTAGCGGGCATCGAACGCCATGCCGCACGCGCCCTTGATGAGCTCCGGCGCGTCCTTGGCGCGGCCCCACTGCCAAATGTGCTCGCCCAGCCAGGCGCGGACAGGTGTCAGGTCGCCGCTCGCGCAGGCGCCGTTAAGGTCGACACCGTCGCGGCACATGGCCGGCACAAACATGGCATCGTAGGCACTGCCCAGCGCATACGTGGGGAAGTAGCCAAACGAGCCGCCGCTCCAGTGCGTATCCTGTAGGCAGCCGTGCGTGTCGTCGGGAACGGGAATGCCCAGGTACTCATCCATAAAGCGATTCCAAAGCGCGGGGATGTCCTTGGCCGTGGCCTCGCCGGCAAACAGCATGCGCTCGATCTCGTAGCGCACCATAACGTGCAGCGGATAGGTGAGCTCGTCGGCCTCGGTGCGGATCAGCGAAGGCTGCGCGATGTTCACGGCGTGGTAGAGCGTGTCCTCGTCGACGTCGCCGTAGACCTCGGGTGCGTGGCGGCGCAGCACCTCGAGCAGCGGTCCCATAAAGGCACGGCTGCGGCCCACGGTGTTCTCAAAGAAGCGGCTCTGGCTCTCGTGGATGCCCATGGAGGTGCCGCCCTCCAGGCAGGTGCGCGCATAGGCGGGATTGACGCCCAGCTCGTACATGGTGTGCCCCGCCTCGTGGATGATGCTGTAGACGTTGGAGATGCAATCGTCCTCGTAGATGTGTGTCGCGATGCGCGCGTCACCCACGGCAAAGCCCTCGCTAAACGGGTGCTCGGTAAAGGCAAGCGTGGTGTCGTCCAGGTTCAGGCCGACGAGCTTCATCAGGTCGAAGCTCATGGCGCGCTGGGCGGCCTCGGGCACGCGGGCGTGCAAAAAGTCGGCATCGGGCTGCTGGCCGCGCTCGCCGATGGCGTGCACGAGCGGCACGACCGTCGCCTTGACCTCATCGCAAAACGCATCGAAGCTCTTGGCGGAAAGGCCGCGCTCGTACTGGTCGAGCCAAACATCGTAGGGATCGCGCTTGGGGTCCATGAGCTCGGCCTGATGCTTAAGTTGGGCGACGATTCTATCCACATAGGGCTCAAAACTCGCCCAGTCGTTGGCCGTCTTGGCCTTGTGCCACACGGCGTCGGCCTCGCAGGTGAGCCTGGTCCAGGCCTCGGCCTCCTCGGTAGGAATAACGCTTGCCTCGCGCTGGTCGCGGCCGAGCACGCGGATCTCGTCGAGCAACTGCGGGTCGTCTACGTGTCCGCCTGCAACCGTCTCGCGTGCCAACGAGCGTACGAGCTCAACGGACTTCTCGCTGGTCAGCAGCTTGTGATGCTCGCCGGCAAGCGTGCCCATGGCGTCGGCACGGGCGGTAGCGCCGTTGGCAGGAGCAATCGTCGCTCCATCGAACTCGGCAATCTTGAGCAGGTACTCGCGAGTCCACAGCTTGCCCTCGAGTTTGCGGAACTTTTTGACGGCCTTGTTGACTTTAGCAGCCTTGACGCCCTTGGCAGCCTTTGCCACGGCGGTCTTGGCCTTCTTATCGAGTTTCTTTCCCATGCCGTATCCTTAATCTCGCAGGCCGAGCGCCGCAGGCGGGTGCGCGGCCAGTTTGCACAGCTACCTGCCTTGTACCCAGCGCGAACAAAACGGAACGCGGCGATGCGCTCGCGAAATGTGTTATCCTATAACCCAATGCGTTGACGGAGAGGGTTTTTGCCCGCCGCGTCGCCGGCAAGAGAGGGAAGGTCATGGGCTGCAAGCCTTCCTGCGGTGGCAAGGGCCAAGCGTTCACTCCCGAGCAGCAACCTCAACGGGCGCGCGGCCAGCGGCGGCGAAGCCCCAGTAGGGAAGCCGTGAGCCTCGCGACAAGAGGCACAGAGTGGGCGCGGCGGGCCAGACATCCGCCGGGTCAAACAAGGTGGTACCGCGGAATTCAACCGTCCTTGGGCAATGTACATGCCCGAGGGCGGTTTTTTTGTTACCGAACCGGGCCGCGCATCCGCAACATCGGGCGGCGTCAGCCGTCCCGGAGCGCGGATGTGCGAGAGACGAAAGGGAAGACATGAGTCTGATTGATGATCTGGTCAAACTCGAGGAAGAGGCCAAGGAGCTCGTCACTAGCGCTGACGACGCCGCCAAGCTCGAGGCCGCGCGCGTTGAGCTGCTCGGCCGCAAGGGCCGTATCACCGGCCTGATGCGCATGATGGGCAAGCTCGCTCCCGAGGATCGTCCCATGATGGGCAAACGCGCCAACGAGATGCGCCAGCTGATCGAGGGCATGCTCGACGAGCGCACCACCGAGATGAAGGCCGCCGCCCTCAAGCACGCACTCGAGCACGAGGCCGTCGACATCACGCTGCCGGGCATCCGTCCGCAGATCGGTCACCAGCACCTGATCAAGCAGATCATCGAGGAGGCCGAGGACATCTTCTGCGGCATCGGCTACACCGTCGAGTCCGGCCCCATGGTCGATACCTCCTACTACAACTTCACCGCGCTCAACGCGCCCATGGATCACCCGAGCCGATCGGCCCGCGACACGTTCTATGTGGTCGACAACAACCCCGGCAGCGTCGCGCATCCTGAGGCTCACGCTCACGGTGAGTCCGACGTGCTGCTGCGCACCCAGACCTCGGGCGTGCAGATCCACACCATGGAGTCGCAGAAGCCGCCCATCTACATGATCTGCCCGGGCACCGTCTACCGTCCCGACACGGCCGACGCCTGCCACCTGCCGCAGTTCAACCAGATCGAGGGCCTGGTCGTCGACGAGGGTATCACCTTTGGCGATCTTAAGGGCACGCTCGACTACTTTGTTAAGTGCATGTTTGGCGAGGATCGCAAGACGCGCTATCGCCCGCACTTCTTCCCCTTCACCGAGCCTTCCTGCGAGGTGGACGTGAGCTGCCACGTGTGCGGCGGCAAGGGCTGCAACTTCTGCAAGCACAGCGGCTGGATCGAGATCCTGGGCTGCGGCATGGTCGACCCCAACGTCCTGATCAACTGCGGCATCGACCCCGAGAAGTACACCGGCTTCGCCTTTGGTATTGGCGCCGAGCGCGTCGCGGCACTGCGCTACGACCTGCCCGACCTGCGAACGCTCATGACAGGTGATATGCGCTTCTTGAACCAATTTTAAGTTGACCTGTCCCGGCGGCTTCCCGAGCCACCGCACCTTGCCTTTCAATCGTCGGTTGCGTACCTAAGTACGCGGCCCTCCTCTTTCAAGGCAATCTGCGGCACCTCGGAAACCCGTCTCCGTAGCTGGAGTTTTCCGTCTGTTTATTGCAGACGTTACAGATGAAAGGAGACCAGTTAGATGCGTGTTTCTTACGACTGGCTCAAGACCATGATCGATATTCCGGAGGATCCCAAGACCCTTTCGGACGAATATATCCGTACCGGCACCGAGGTCGAGGCGATCGACACCGTGGGCGAGTCCTTCGACCACGTGGTGACCGCCCAGGTGCTCACCAAGACCCCGCACCCCGATAGCGACCACATGTATGTGTGCTCGGTCGACGTGGGCGACAAGAACCTCGACGCCGACGGCAACCCCGCTCCGCTGCAGATCGTCTGCGGCGCGCAGAACTTTGAGGCCGGCGACCACATCGTCACGGCAATGATCGGCGCCGTGCTTCCCGGCGACGTCAAGATCAAGAAGAGCAAGCTTCGCGGCGTCGTGTCCATGGGCATGAACTGCTCCGCGCGCGAGCTCGGCCTGGGCGGCGACCACTCCGGCATCATGATCCTGCCCGAGGATACGCCCTGCGGCATGCCGTTTGCCGAGTACGTGGGCTCGAGCGACACCGTGCTCGACTGCGAGATCACGCCCAACCGTCCCGACTGCCTGTCCATGATCGGCATGGCCCGCGAGACCGGCGCCATCTTCGACCGCGATTTCCACGTTGAGCTGCCCGCCATCAAGGCCGAGACTGGCCGCGCGACCGACGACGAGCTTTCTGTCGAGATCGCCGACGAGGGCCTGTGCGACCGCTACGTCGCCCGCATCGTGCGCAACGTGAAGGTCGGCCCCTCGCCCGACTGGATGGTCAAGCGCCTCAACGCCCTGGGCGTGCGCCCGCACAACAACATCGTCGACATCACCAACTATGTGATGATGCTCACCGGTCAGCCGCTGCACGCCTTTGACCTGGACACCTTTGCCGAGCGCGATGGCCATCGCCGCGTGGTGGTTCGCGCCGCCCAACAGGACGAGAAGTTCACGACCCTCGACGGCGAGGAGCGCACGCTCGACGCCGGCATGGGCCTGATCACCGACGGCGAGCGCCCCGTGGCGTTGGCCGGCGTTATGGGCGGCATGGATTCCGAGATCGAGGACGATACCGTCGATGTGATGGTTGAGAGTGCCTGCTTCAACGCCGGTCGCACCTCGCACACCAGCCGCGACCTGTCGCTGATCTCCGATGCCTCCATTCGCTTTGAACGCCAGGTCGATGAGACCGGTTGCGTGGATGTCGCCAACGTCACGTGCGCGCTCATCGAACAGATCGCCGGCGGCGAGGTCGCTCCCGGCTATGTCGACGTTTTCCCCGCGCCCAAGACCATCGACAGCATTAAGCTGCGTCTGGCCCGCGTGCATGCCATCTGCGGCGCCGACATCGAGCCCGACTTTATCGAGCGTTCGCTCACTCGCCTGGGCTGCACCGTCGAGCGCGACGGCGAGGACTTTATGGTCACTCCGCCGAGCTTCCGCCCCGACCTGCCGCGCGAGATCGATCTGATCGAGGAGGTCCTGCGTCTGTGGGGCATGGGCCGTGTGACGGCGACCATCCCGGCTGCCAAGAACCACATCGGCGGCCTGACCCGCGAGCAGAAGCTCACCCGCAAGGTCGGCGAGATCCTGCGCGCCTGCGGCCTTAACGAGACCACGACCTTTGGCTTTGCCGCCCCGGGCGACCTGGAGAAGATCGGCATGTCCACCGAGGGCCGCGGCTGCCCCGTGGTGCTCATGAACCCGCTGGTAGCCGAGCAGACCGAGATGCGTCGCTCGCTGCTGCCGGGTCTGCTGCAATCCGTGGCCTACAACGAGGCGCACGGTACGCCCAACGTGCACCTGTACGAGGTCGGCAGCCTGTTCCACGGTCGCGAGAACGCCAGCCTGCCCAAGGAGACCAAGTCCGTGGCGGGTGTGCTTTCGGGCCAGTGGAGCGAGCAGTCCTGGAGCATGAAGTACCGTAAGCTGCGTTTCTTCTTTGGCAAGGGCATTGTCGAGGAGCTGCTCGCCCAGCTGCGCATCGAGAAGGTTCGCTTCCGTCCCGTCGAGGGCGAGGGCTACGCTTTCTTGCAGCCGGGTCGTGCGGCCGAGGTTCTGTCCGGCGGCACCGTGCTGGGCTGGGTCGGCGAGATTCACCCCGAGGCGCGCGAGGCCTGCGGCATCGACGAGGTTGTCGTTGCCTTTGAGCTCGACCTGGACAAGCTGATCAAGGGCGCCCGCAACCAGGAGAACTACCGCGAGTTCTCGCAGTACCCTGCCGTTGAACACGACCTTGCTATCGTGGTCGACAACTCCGTGACTTGCGAGGATCTTGAGCGCCGTATTACCAGCGCCGGCGGCAAGCTGCTCGAGGGCGTGCGCCTGTTCGACGTCTACCGCGATCCCATCCGCATCGGTGCGGGCAAGAAATCCATGGCCTTTGCGCTTACGTATCGCTCCGACGACCACACGCTCACCAGCGAAGAGGTCGAGAAGGCGCACCAGAAGATCGTTACCAAGGTGTGCAAGGGCGTAAACGGCGAGGTCCGCGGCTAGGTCCTGCACTGGGGTATGGGTCAGCGGTGGCTGCTGCCGAGTCCTACGTGACCGCTATGCTCGGTATGAGGCACCGTTGAGCCTGCATATATGACACGCGCATTACATAACGGCGTGCTGCTTTGTCGGCAGTGCGCCGTTTTGCTATGATAGCCCGCGGCGTGTTACGAATCTGACAATACGTAACACTGGCAAGGTGATTCAAGCGGCGTTGCAATTCCGTGCGCCGATAACCGGGAGGCGTACATGCACATTCCAGATAATTATCTGTCCCCGCAGACCGATGCCGTCATGGCGGTGGCGATGGTGCCCGTTTGGGTCCACTGCATCAAGAAGGTGCGCGCCACGCTCGATCGCGAGCATATGGCTTTCCTGGGCATCTGCGCCGCGTTCTCCTTCCTGCTCATGATGTTCAACGTGCCGCTGCCTGGCGGCACCACAGGCCACGCCGTCGGCGGCGCCCTCATTGCGCTGCTGCTAGGCCCCGAGGCCGCGGCTATCGCTGTCTCGGTCGCGCTGGCGCTGCAGGCGCTGCTGTTTGGCGACGGCGGCATCCTGTCCTTTGGCGCCAACTGCTTTAACATGGCCTTCGTGCTGCCGTTTGCCGCTGCTATCGTGTTTCGTGCGCTCAACAGCCGTTTGCATGGCAAGGGCTGGGGCATCTCGGTTTCGGCCGTCGTAAGCGGCTGGGTCGGCCTGTGCCTGGCGGCCCTGTGCGCGGCAATCGAGTTTGGTATTCAGCCGATGCTCTTTACCAACGCTTCGGGCGCGCCGCTGTACTGCCCCTTCCCGCTGTCCGTGGCTATTCCGGCCATGTTGATCCCGCATATGCTGGTTGCCGGCGTGATCGAGGGCGTGGCGACGGCCGCCATCTACGGTTTCATTAAGAAGACGGCGCCGAGTGTTATCGTCGGGCCCGAGGCCGTCGATGGACAGCTTGCCGGCGATGGTACTGCCAAGAAGACCTCGCTGGTCCCCACGCTCATTCTGGTCGCCGTGCTTGTCGTGGCCACGCCGCTGGGCCTGCTGGCCACGGGTGACGCCTGGGGCGAGTGGGACGCCGAGGGCGCCGCGACTGCCGTTCAGGAGGCTGGCGACGACAGCCTGCAGGCTTCGGTCGGCCTCGATACCCCGACCTTTGCCGACGCACTGCCCACGGGCGATTATCTGCAGGCCTATTCCGAGGAGCAGGGTCTTGGCTTTGCCGGCCAGGCTGCCATGTATATCCTCTCGGGCGTAATTGGCGTGGCGGTGCTCACCATCGCATTTCGTTTGATATCGCTGACGGTTAAGGAAAACGGGGCTCATGGCGACGGTCGAGCTGCCTAGCTGGCTTGCGGACGAGCAGCGTTACGAGCCCACGGGCGCTCGGCATCGCGTAATGCAACAGAATGTCCTGCACCTGGCGAGCCTGCTTGAGCGGGTTCGCCTGGGTGGAGGCGCGCACGAGGGCGGGTCGATGGTCGACCGCGCCCTTTCTTGCGTTTCGGCTCCGGTGCGCCTGGTGGGGATGTTCGTTTGCGTCCTGTGCGTGTGTCTGACACAGAGCCCGCTGTACCTCATGTTGATGGCGGCCATTGCGCTGGTGCTCGTTGCCGTGCGCCCCGTACGCGGGCTGCGGGCGACCTTTGTGCCGGCGCTTGGCGCCGCGGGGCTCGCAGTGGTTTTGGCGCTGCCTGCCCTGCTGCTGGGCGCTTCCGCTACGGGCGCCATGCTCAAAATTGCGCTCAAGACCTTCATTAATGTGTCGCTGGTGCTGGGCGTTTCGTGGACCCTCACGTGGAGCCGCATGTCGGCGGCGCTCAAGATGCTTCATCTGCCCGACGAAGTTATCTTTACGTTTGATATGGCGCTCAAGCACATTGAGGTGCTGGGTCGCACGGCGCACAATTTGTGCGAATCGGTCATGCTGCGCAGCGTTGGCCGTGCGCCTGAGGGATTTTCGCGTACCGATTCGATCGCGGGTATCATGGGCATGACCTTTATCAAGGCGATGGAATGCAGCCGCGCGATGGACGAGGCCATGCTCTGTCGCGGCTTTGCCGGTGCGTATCCGGCTCCTGCGCGGGGCGGCTTTGGCTGGCGCGATGCGGTTTACGCGGCCGTTGTGGCGTTGCTCGCCGTGTTGTGCGCGGTGCTGTAGCGCGGACGGTCGAACCGTTGATGTGAGTAGGGAAGGGCGACGTTTTGGCAAACGATACGAATAACGCGATGGGTGCGAGCGGTGCTGCCGGCGCCGAGGTCACGCCGCTCATCGAGTTTCGCGACGTGGTGTTTTCCTATGCGGGTCATACGGTGGTCGATGGCGTTTCATTGCAGGTGAACCGTGGAGAGCTCGTTGCTCTGCTTGGTCCTAACGGCTGCGGCAAGACGACGATTATGCGTCTTATCAACGGCCTTGAGCTTGCGGACGCGGGTGCGTACCTGTTCGACGGGCATGCGGTCGATGCGGCGTTTCTAAAGGATTCTGCGGCCGCTCAGCGTTTTCATCAGCGCGTGGGCTTTGTGTTCCAGAATGCCGACGCCCAGTTGTTCTGCGCTACGGTGGGTGAGGAAGTTGCTTTTGGTCCCGCGCAGATGGGGCTGCCGGCAGACGAGCTCGACCGTCGCGTGCATGATGCCATGGAACTGTTTCAAGTTGCCGACCTGGTCGATGCCTCGCCCTATCAGCTTTCGGGTGGGCAAAAGAAGCGTGTGGCGCTGGCGGCAGTCGTATCGATGAACCCCGATATCTTGGTCCTTGACGAGCCTACCAATGGGCTCGACGAGGATTCATGCGACATCGTGGTCAACTTCTTGCTGGCCTACGTCGCGGCGGGTAAGACGGTCTTGATGAGCACACATCATCAGGATTTGGTGCGGCGCCTGGGTGCCCGCGCCATCTATATCGATCGATATCACCATGTGGTCGAGGCGCCGGTGTCGTCGTATGGAACCGAGAGCGGCGCTGCGGAATAGTTGCTGCGTAGAGCGTGCGTAGCCGCCCGCGCGGCTTTGCCGTGATGGTATAGTTATCCAGGTTTTTATGGGGGTGGCTATGCCAAGCTGGAACATTCATATCGCTCAGACGGAGCGTTTGCTGGAGCGCACCGGTGCGCTTGCCAATAGCGTGCGCGACCGCAATGCCTTTTTGTTTGGCTGCGTGGTTCCGGATATCTTCGTGGGCTATATGGTCCCTGGTATCGCCGATCCCATCCCGTACCGCATTACGCACTTTGCCAAGCCTGAGCCCATCCCTAAGCCTCGTGAGCATGAGTTCTGGGATACCTATGTGGCACCGTTGCTTAAAGGCGCACCCGCGGGCGAACCCGCTGAGGCTACCTCGATTATCGAGGAGCGGGAGCGACTGAATCGCGTGCACTATCCCCAGCGCTACAAGGATGCCGAGCCGGTTGCCGGTCCCGGCGCTCGTGAGTTCTCGCTTGCGTCCGAAGATGTGGCGCAGTCGTTGCTCGATTTGACACTGGGCGTCTGGTCGCACCTGGTGGCCGATACCGTATGGAATACGCGCGTGAATCAGTACCTGGAGGCGCACGGCGGCAAGCCGTGCGAGGAGTTCCGCATTAAAAAGCAAGGCGACTTTGACTGGTTTGGCAAGACGCTCGGCATTGTTTCGATTCCGCGTGCGACCGATCGCCTGTATACCGCTGCGACGCGTTTTGGGCAGTATCCCATCCATAAAGAGTATGTGCTCAAGACCATCGGCGTTATGCACGAGATCGTGCGCGAAAACCCCGGCGAGCCCGACCATCCGCCATACCGCCTGCTGACCGAGAAATTCTTCGACGCAACGTTTACCGAGGTCATCGAGCTGACCGAGGCGGGCTTTGCGGCTCGCGTTGCCACTTCTGACGTCCCCGCAGCCCCATTACAGTCTGAAGTGGGCCACCGATAAATTTCGATGGCGAGCATTCGGCGCATTGCCTACGATACGGGCAAGCCCCGAGGGGCCGCCGATCGGGCGCCTCCGGATGGCCGTCTGCCCCTGCCC
>NZ_CABWIF010000002.1:0-85833 GCF_902501475.1 Collinsella aerofaciens
TCGTGGTCCATTGGAACACGAGGAGGCGCCAGGTTAAACTGAAGGGACTGACCCCGGAGGAGTTCCGGAGACAGTCCCTTGCGGCGTAGTTCTTATTTAAGCCGTCCAAGTTTTGGGGTGCAGTTCAAGCGGAGGCCTTAGGCAAGGCTATGTCGAGCTGCAGGATTCGCGCTACTCGCAAAGCGAAAGGGCGGCCTCGTCGGCAACGACAACGCAGTTGGTGTGCAGCTGCAGGATCGAAGCCGGGCACTCGGGCGTAACCGGACCATAGCACATGTCATGCACGGCCTGAGCCTTGGCCTCGCCGTTGGCGACGACCAGGATCATGCGGGCATACATGATGGTCTGGGTACCCATGGTGTAGGCCTGACGGGGAACATCGTCGATGCTGTCGAACAGGCGGCTGTTGGCCTGAATGGTGCTCTCGGTGAGGTCGACGCAGTGCGTGCCCTTGGAGAAGTGGTCATCGGGCTCGTTGAAGCCAATGTGGCCGTTGTTGCCAATACCGAGCAGCTGGAGATCCGGGTAACCGGCCTCGGCGACAATCTTGTCGTACTCAGAGCAGGCAGCGGCGGCGTCGGGGTTGGAACCGTCGGGCACATGCGTGTTGTTAAGGTCGATGTTGATGTGATCGAAGAAGTTCTCACGCATGAAGTAGTGATAGCTCTGGGGATCGTCGTGCGAAAGGCCGCGATACTCGTCCAGGTTGTAGGTGCTGACCTCGGCAAAGTCGACGTCGCCCTTCTTGTACCAAGCAGCGAGCTGCTTGTAGGCACCGATCGGGGTGGAGCCGGTGGCAAGGCCCAGCACACAGTCGGGCTTGAGGATAACCTGGGCCGAGATGATATTAGCGGCCTTGCGGCTCATATCCTCGTAGTCTTTAGCTTTAATGATCTTCATTACGCGTCCTTTCTCGTACAAGAGAGGCAAGGCTCCCTTACAAGCACTTGCCCGCGGCCCGCGTCGGCCGCAACCAACGTGTGCGGCCACCAGGGCGAGGTCGCGTAATGTATGTGTCTCGTGTCTAGCCGCGTCGAGGCCCCTGCCCGTCCACGGTGACCCAAAGCCTTTTAGCTTCGGACAAATCCCATCTTGCCACGGAGGGCGTCCTCTTTCAAGGGCGCCCTCCGTAAACGTGTTTGAATTGTAGACTAATGGCCACGTGCACTTGCTAGCGCTCGCGAGCAACGATGAGCTGGTCCATCTCTTCGACATGCACGCCAACGGAGCCCTTGATACTCGAGAACTCAACGGAGTTGCACACCAAGATGGGAACCGTCACATCGTAGCCCTCGGCAGCAATTGCCTCGCGATCGAACTCAATGAGTACATCGCCCTTATGGACGATGTCACCCACTTGCGCATGTACGGTAAAGTGCTTACCCTCGAGCTGAACAGTGTCCAAACCAACGTGGATGAGCACGTCCAAGCCATCGACCGTGTTAAGCGCAACGGCATGTCCCGTGGGAAAAATAGCCTCGACCTTGGCATCAGCCGGCGCGATAACGCGCGTTCCGGTGGGCTGAATCGCCACGCCCTGGCCCAAAAGGCCGGTGGCAAACGTCTGATCGTTTACCTCGGAGAGCGGAATGACGTCACCCGAGATGGGAGCATCCAACGTAAGGACTCGACCACGCATACCAAAAGACCTTAGGACTTTAGTGAACATGCTCCCCCTCGGACATACCGAACAACCAAAACAACCTTAACAGTTTACCACTTGGCACCCGTTTTTGACCATTAGGGAAGTTCGCGCTTGACAACCTCGACGATGTCGTCGACAACGCGCTGGGTCAGCTCGTGCGTCTCGGCCTCGGCCATCACGCGGACCAGCGGCTCGGTACCGCTCGGGCGCACCAGAATGCGGCCGCGGCCGTCAAGCTCCTTCTCGGCAGCAGCGACGGCATCCCAGATGGGCTGGCAATCGTCCAAACCAGCCTTGTTGTCGGAATGCACGTTGACGAGTACCTGCGGGTACTTCTTCATGATGCCGGCAAGATCGGTGAGGGTACGACCGGTGCGCTTGAGCACGGCCAGAAGCTGCAGAGCCGTCACCAAGCCGTCGCCGGTGGTGTTGTGCTCCAGGAAAATGATGTGACCGGACTGCTCGCCGCCGATGACGGCACCGTCCTCGAGCATGCGCTCCAGAACGTAGCGGTCGCCCACGGCGGTCTGGACCATCTCGAAGCCCTGCTCCTTCATAGCGATAGAGAAGCCAAGGTTGCACATGACGGTCGAGACGATCTCGGAGTTGGCGAGCTTGCCGCGAGCGGCAAGGTCAGAACCGCAGATAGCCAGGATGTAGTCACCGTCGATCTCATTGCCCTCGCTGTCCACGAACAACACGCGGTCGGCGTCGCCGTCGTGGGCCAGACCGATGTCAGCATGGGTGCGCAGCACGAGCTCGCGCAGGGGCTCGAGGTGCGTAGAGCCGCACTCAACGTTAATGTCGGTACCGCAATAATCGGTGTTGATAGCGTGCACCGTGGCACCCAGGCGCTGCAGCGCGGCGGGCGTGGTCTGGCAGGAAGCACCGTGACCGCAGTCGACGGCAACGACCAGGCCGTCAAGCCTCAGGCCATCAAGCGTATCGATGGCGTGGTCGACGTATGCCTTGCGAGCGTCCTTCATCTTGATAATGTGGCCCACGCCGGCACCGGTCGGCAGCGTGTCGGCAGCCATAGCTTCCTCGGACATGACCCAGGCGCTGATCTCTTCCTCGACAGCATCAGGAAGCTTCATGCCTTTGCGGCTAAAGAACTTGATGCCGTTGAACTCCGGCGGATTGTGCGAAGCGGAGATGACAATGCCGCCATCGAGCTCGTTTTGAACAGTGAGCAGCGCCACGGCGGGCGTGGGGATAACGCCGCAGCAATGCGGGCGGCCGCCCTCGGCCATAATGCCGGCGGTCAGAGCGCTCTCGAGCATGGTGCCCGAAAGGCGCGTGTCGCGGCCGATGCAGATATCCGGACCAAGAAACTTGGTCGCCGCGCGGCCCAGGCGAAACGCGAGGTCGCACGAGAGGTCGGCATTGGCGACGCCACGGACGCCGTCGGTACCGAAGATGTTCTGGGGCATAGGATCGCTCCTTCCCTAGCAGGCGATATGCAACCGCCCGCCCTAGTCGAAAAAGAAAAGCGGGACCCGCCGAGGAATCGGCAGGCCCCGCTTGTACATTGTATCTCGAAAGGAGATAAAACCTTAGCGCTTGGAGAACTGGGGAGCGCGGCGGGCCTTCTTGAGGCCGTACTTCTTGCGCTCGACCACGCGAGCATCGCGCGTAAGGAAACCGGCCTTCTTGAGGTCAGCACGGTAGTCGCCAGCGTTCAGAAGAGCGCGAGCGATGCCCAGGCGCAGAGCGCCGGACTGACCGGAGATGCCGCCGCCATCGCACAGAGCGATAACGTCGAACTGACCGGCGGTGTCGGTCACCTTGAAGGGAGCAAGGGCGTTCTCAACGAGTTGATGACGGCCGAAATACTGCTCGGCGTCACGCTTGTTGATGGTCACCTTGCCGGTGCCGGGGACGAGACGGACGCGGGCGACGGCGTTCTTACGACGGCCGGTACCCTGGTAGACAACGGTGTTCTCAGCCATCTTTAAGCCTCCAGCTCAATCTTCGTGGGGTTCTGGGCAGCATGCGGATGCTCGGCACCAGCGTAGACCTTAAGCTTGGTCATCTGGGCACGGCCGAGGGTGGTCTTGGGCAGCATACCGCGAACGGCGCGCTCGATGACCTTCTCCGGGTGCTTCTCCATAGCCTGGCGGAAGCTCTCAGCCTTGAGGCCGCCGTTGTAGCCGCTGTGGCGATAATAGGTCTTCGTGTCGGCCTTGTTACCGGTAAGCTGGACCTTATCGGCGTTGATGACGACAACGAAGTCGCCGCAGTCGCTGTTGGGCGTGAACTGGGGCTTGTTCTTACCGCGCAGGATCATTGCGATCTGGGTGGCAAGACGGCCCAGGACAGCACCATCGGCGTCGACGAGAACCCAGTTGCGCTGGACCTCGCCCTGCTTGGCGTAGTGAGTCGATTTCGAAATCACTTAGACTCCTCCATGTACAGTACGTGTTGTTACAGAGATTCACGGGGCTCTGCAAGTAACCCGTCCATATTACCCCGCTCGCCGTACGAGTCAACAGGTATTTTGGCTCCGACCAGAGTATCTGCACATGTCATCCACGAGCCGTGATTTTTCCAGCTCTTTAGCTGTTGTCATTTTTTGAGGGTTCGCCGTCGCTAGCGTTCAACGAACTCTTGGATTTCCGCGAGCAGGCGCTTTGCCTCCTGGCGGCCCTGGATATACAGGTCCAAAAGCTTTGCCGAATCGTGCTCGACATGGCCGACCTCGACCGGCTTTTGCGGAGCAACGACCAGCGCACGGCCCTCGCGCTCATACTTCCACAGGTGCATGCGCTGCATGTTGTAGCGGTCGTGGCGCGTCTCGATAGCCTCGAGCAGATAGGGATAGTCGGCATAGCGGGCGCGCGCGGCAGGCATAAACTCGTAGGGCTTTTTCTCGTACGAGCGGTCCTGCGTGACAATGACAACCGCGCGATCGAAGCCCGCCTCCTCGAGCACATGCTCGATGGGAACCGAATCGGCTACGCCGCCGTCGACGTATTTGTGCCCGTCAATCTCGACCGGCGGCGTCACCAGCGGCAGCGACGTCGAGGCGCGAACAGCGTCGAGGTCAAGTACGGCGCTTTTGACCGGCAGGTACGTGGCGGTTCCAAAAAGCATGTCCGTCGCGACGGCGTACATCTCGATGGGGCTCGCGTCGAACGTCTCGTTGTCAAAGGGATCCAGGCGGTCCTGGACATCGTTGAAGATAAAGTCGTAACCCACAATGGAACCCGTGGACGCAAACGATGCAGCGCCCATGAAGCGGCTGTCGTTGCAGAAAGCCAGGTTGATGCGGTTGGCACGGCCGATCTGGTGCGACTTGTAGTTCACGCCGTTGAGGGCGCCGGCCGATACGCCATATACCGCCGGAATCTCGACGCCAGCCTCCATGAGAACGTCGAGCACGCCCGCAGTAAACTGCCCGCGGAAGCTGCCGCCCTCCAAAACGAGCGCGACCTTGCCAGCGTTCTTTGCCTTATCTTCTGCAGTCATGTTGACCTCCTGCGATTGCGTTTTGGCTTTCTTCTACCCAGTTTTGGGATGGCGAGCGCGCAGTTTTTGGAGTTGAGGAGGGCGGAGCGGTCGGCGGGAAAGCGTGTCCCGTTCTCAGAGCAAATTCCGGGTCGCATTTTCCGCTGAGCCCGCCATCAGGAAAATGAATCCCATTCCGAGCTTAGATTCCGGGACGCGCTTTCCGCTTGAGCTGCCATTGGGAAAGCATATCCCACTCTACGGCTCGATTCCGGGTCGCAGTTTCCGCTTGAGGCATCATCCGGAAACTACGTCCCAGTCTGAGCGCGGATTCCGGGACGCGCTTTCCGCCTGGGCTGCCATCGGGAAAGCGCATCCCACCCTGCGTTGCTGCGGCATTTTCTTTACGTCCGCGCCCTGCACAGAGTTCGATTCTCCGCGGTGCGGGAGGGGATCCGTTGATGCGGCGCATGGCCGGCTGAGATTCGATAAACATCGCATCCATATTGAGCTGATAGTTTGCGCGGAGAATCCGCGTGTTCGCTTCGCGAACCCGCACCGGCTTCGGCCGCCTGCCGGCGTCCTCGCCCGCTCGCTACAAACGCTTCGCGTTTGCTTAACGCTCGCGCCCTGCATAGAGTTCGATTCTCCGCGGTGCGGACTAGAAATAAAAAGGCAGGTAGAGACACTTCTCTACCTGCCTGTTACTTATGGTGGAGCTGGCGTTCATTCGGTCGAACACCTCGCCACCTGGACCTATAGCGCCAGGCAGCGACGGATTATCGCCCAAGCCGGCAGAATCGTCAAACGTGAACGCCACGCGCAGGCCGTCGTCATCGTCGGGGCCGCCCAGCACCACGCGCGCCACGAACGTGCGCAGAAGCTGCGCGTCGTCCACCTCGGCGGCGGCCATGCCCTCAAGCCAGAACAGCGCGCGGTCGTAGTCAAGGCGGGCGGCCTCAAGGGCCTCGGCCGTGCGCAGCTCGTCCTTGAGGAGCGCCTGCCGCTGCTTCAGCGCGCCTATGCGCTCCTTACCGCCCGGCGGCGCGATGCCCGACTCGATGGCCGCCCATATGTTGGAGAACGCCGTCTCGATCTTGGCCAGCTCGCCCTTTATGGTCTCGCTCAAGGGCTTCTCGTCGGCGCGCTCCTCCTCGGCGTCGGCCAGCATGCGAGCGATGCGCTCGCGGCTGTCGGCGCTGCCCAGGGCCTCGCGCACGGCGTCGGCCACGCGCTTCTCCACGACATCGCGACGCACGGTGCGCCCGCAGCTGCGGCAGCGGTAGTAGTGATAGGGCCTGCCCGACTTGCCCGTGCCGCTGGTGCCGGTCATCAGCCCGCCGTCGCGCCCGTCGTAGAGCTTGCCCGTGAGCGGGAAGTCCCACGCTTCGGTCTTGGCGCGGGGCCTGTGCGAGTCCTCAAGCATCCGTATCACCCTCTCCTCGTCATCCATGGGAACGATGGCGGGCATGCCGCCGGGCACGACCACGCCCGCGTAGCGGTACTCCCCGCCGTTCTCCCGCCGCATCAGTATGCGGCGCACCGTCTGGAAGCGCCACTTGCCGCCGCGCTTGGTGCGGTACGGCTCCCAGGCGCGCACCACGTCGGCCACCGACTTGCCCGACAAGACCATGCGCACGCCCAGGCGGATGGCGGCGGCCTCCTCCTCGTTGACCACGTAGCGCCCGTCCACTATGTCCCAGCCGTAGCGCACGCAGCCGTTGGCCATGCACCGCTCGGCGTTCTTCTGTATGCCGTCGCGTATGCGCTCGCCGTCGAGCGCGCTCTCGTACTCCGCCAGCACCTCCAGCATGCCCAGCTGCAGCACGCCCGCCGAGCCGTCCGAAATGTCCTCGCCCGCGTACAGTATCTCGACGCGGCAGCGGCGCAGCATGATGCGCGCCATGGCCATCTCGTCGCGGTTGCGCATGATTCGGGTAACTTTATATATGACCACGAAATCGAACAGCCCTCGCTTGGCGTCGGCCATCATGCGCTGGAACTCGGCGCGGTCGGTGTTGGTGCCCGTCTGCGCGAAGTCGCAGTACGTGGCCACCACGCGCAGGTCGTTCTCGGCGCAGTAGGCGCGGGACTTCTCCACCTGTATCTCTATGGACTCGCCGCGCTGGTTGTGGCTCGAGAAGCGGGCGTATATCGCCGCGCGCCCGCCCACGGCTACTCCATCTCGTCGGCGGCCTGGAACCACACCACCGTGCCGATCACTCGCACGGGTCCGTCGTCCATGCCGAAAATCATGTCCTCGTAGTCCTCGAAGCTATCCGCCGACAGCATCAGCTTGGTGCTGCCCTTGTACCAGCGGCGCATGACCGCGCGGTAGTCCTCGGTCTCCACCACGGCGATGGACCCGTTGGCGGGCTGGCGGTCGGGGTCGACCAGCACGTGGCTGCCCTCGGGTATGACGCGGTTCATGCAGTCGCCCTCGACCTCCAGGGCGAAAGCGCGCGGGTGGCCGGCGCACACGGAGGCGGGCACCTCCACGCGGTGCGCGACCTCCTCCTCGTCGGCGAGCGAGCCGGCGTGCACGCGCCCGAGCGTGAGCAGCGGCACGGTTGCGCTGCTGGCCACCACGGGCATGGCACCGGCGGGCATATAGGAGCTGCCCTTGGGCTTTTTGCTCACGGGGTCAATCTGATCCATTCCGCCGTCTTCTATAAGGTGTGACTTACTAATCTGATAGCAGGCCGCCATGCGCTCAATAGCTCCCATACGGGGTTCGGAGCGGCCATTTTCCCACTGCGAAACGGCGTTACCTGTCACACCTGCAATCTCACCCAGTTCATCCTGGGTAACGTCGAAAATCTGCCGTAACTTCTTTATGTTGTCGGATATCGGCATCTTAACTCCTTCCAGGACTTAAATTTATTTTCAATTTTACCAAAATTAATCTTGACCGTGTTCTGAAGATTAATTACAGTTATGGACAGAAAGGAGGGAGTATGAAGTCACTCAAGCAGGCGCGCATGAGCAAGGGCGTAACCAAGAAGGCAATGGCTGAACATCTGGGCATTTCAGGACCTACATACGATGTTTATGAAGACCACCCCGACCGTATGCGCATCGAGACGGCTAAAAAGGCCGCCGACTTCTTGGGCTACAAACCCGAAGAAATTTTTTTCGCTTCAAACTGTAATTAGATTTACCTATCAGAAAAGGAGACACACCATGACCACCAAGAGCCACCAGCCCGAGTTCGTCGCCGAGATCATCGGCAAAACGCTCGACCACCTCATCGACGACCGCAAGCGCGTGGCCGTCGACTTCGAGCTGGCCGAGAACGGCTGCATGGAGGAGACGCACGTCAGCCTCAAGCGCCGCATCGCGGCCATGTGGGGCTTCCAGACGAGCGGCATCGAGCTTCTGGAGGCGAGCACGACCTGGTTCGAGCTCGGCGGCATGCAGTTCAACGTCTACGGCTCCGTGCAGTTCAGCGTGAACGGCAAGGGCTGGAGCACCGACTTCAAGACCATCGCGCGCGACACCGCGTACGACGAGAAGGAGTAGGCCATGCTGAACGAGGTGACCGTACGGGGGGGTTCACCGCCCTCAACGTGAAGAGCGGCAAGTGCGTGCTGCAGTTTGAGCTGGACCCGAAGTTCCGCGACACCATCCCCAAGCTGGTGGAGTTCACGGGGCAGATGCTCAACATCCACGTGTACGACGACCAGGAGGTGATGTTCGTGGATAGGGACACCGGTGAGGTCGCCTACGAGGACGCCCCGCTGCTTCTGCCGGGCGTCGCGGGCGAATGACCCCGATACAGCGCGCCATGTGCGACGAGTGCGCCGCCATGATGCGCGAGTTCTACAAGGACCCAGAGAACGAGAGGAAGTTCCAGGAATGGAAAAGATCAAGGGAAAGAGGGTGCGCGTCGCAGCCGGCAAGCGAAAGACGCGCACCGCAACGGTTCGCTTCCGAACCGAGACCAGTGTAACACCCGAGCAGCGCCGCGAGAGGCTGCAGGCCGTTTTCGCCGCCCTGTTCGTATGCGCGTGCATCGCCGCCACATGGGCGCTGGAGGCAACAGTATGGCCGAGGTAGACGCCAAGGCCCAGGCCCTCGTGGCCAAGGCGTGCGGCTGGGTTGCCTCGAACCCCGATACATGGGCGAAGCTGCGCCGCATCTGCTACCGCCTGATGCTGGAGGGCCACGTCATCCAGCGCGACAACGTGTACACCCTGGCGTGCCAGAACGGCATGACCGTGAGCGAGGCCAGCGAGTTCAAGCGCGACCACAACCTGTGGAGCGTGCTGTCCCGCTACATGGTGCTGCAGCGCCCCTCCATGCTGGCCGCCGTGAGCTTCCGCCGCACGCCGGTGGACTCCGTGGACCTGGTGGGCACGTGGGAGGCCATCGTGGGCCCAGCCGTTTTCGCCGCCTCCACGCTAACCGAGGCGCAGGGCATCTACGACAGGGGCGCGCAATGAGGTGCACCGTCACGGTCGAGGGCCGAATGCCGAGCCTGAACGACTACATCAGCGCCGAGCGCGCCAACCGCTACAAGGCGGCGGCCATGAAGAAGCGCGAGACGGCGCGCGTGAGGGCGGCGGCCATGCAGCAGCGCGCGCCGCGCTTCGAGCGCCGGGTGACCGTGCGCACCACGTTCTACGAGCCCGACATGCGCCGCGACGCCGACAACGTGGGCTTCGCGCGCAAGTTCGTGCTCGACGGCCTGGTGGCGGCGGGCGTAATCAAGGACGACTCCCGCAAGTACGTGGAGCAGTGCCCCGACAGGGTGCTCACCGACAGGGCGCGCCCCCGCGTGGTCGTGGAGGTGAGCGACGAGTGACCCGCCGAGACAAGGGCAGGCCACACAGGGCGTGGCGCAAGGCCGACCTCGACCGCATAGCCGAGCTGGCGGGAAAGGTGCCCGCCCGCGAGATTCGCCGCGAGCTGCGGCTGTCCAAGAACCAGTTGGATAACGCGCGGCGCGTGATCAACGCCAGCGGCGGCCACGTGTCCCTGCGCTGCTACCGCCACCGCCTGGAGCTGTGCCCGTCGTGCGGGTGCCGCAGGGCGACCCTCGGCAAGGACGGCATCTGCGAACCGTGCAGACGCCAGCAGCAGCTTGAGGCCATAGAGGCCCGCATAGCCGAGCTGCTGCCGAGGCTGACCGCAGAGGAGCGCCGCACCTACGAGCGCACCGAGTGCGGCCGAGAGAGCCGCGCCGACCCCATGCCGCAGGCCCCGGACACCTCGGGCATGAGCCGCTACGCCGTCGACAAGGCAGCAGAGGCGCACGACGAGGCCATGGAGCGGTGGCTGTGCCGTTACCTGTACCGCAGGGTCAAGGCGGCGCAGAAGCGCAAGGAGCGCATAGAGAAAAAAGTTCCGAAATCCTGAAAAGTTTTTATCACTTTTAGTTTTCCCAGTTAGGAGACCCAAATGCTCACGGAAATCATCAGCAAGACCGTCGCGGACAAGACGGTGGACAGCATCCTGAAGCGCATCGAACGCGCCGTCCCCGTGCCCGAGCCGGGCGACGGCGGCTTCGACGCCGCCATGCGCCAGGCGTTCAACATGGGGGCCGCTTGCATGGCCGCGCAAATCAAGAACGGCCCCGTGCCCACCAAGCGCATCGCGCTCATGGGCGAGGTGGCCCGCGTGGCGTGCCGCGCCCGCCTGGTGGGCATGGAGTGCCGCGTGGTCGTAGACGAGGAGGCCCGCGCATGCAATCGCTAGAGGAGGTCGCGATCTGCGACGTGTACCCCTACGAGCGCGCCGACGGCGAGCCGATGAACCCGCGCGACTTCACCACCAGGGAGAGCGCCGAGCACATCGCGGGCCTGGCCGCGCAGTTCAAGGCCAACCGCCTCAACCCCGGCCAGCCCGTCATGAAGCCCATCCTGTACAAGGAGGGCGGCATCTACTGGATCATCGACGGCGAGTGCCGCGTGCGCGCCATGAGGGCCATCGGCACCGAGCGTTTCCTCGCCGAGGTCTACGACGACCTGGACGACGCCGAGCTGGCGCGCGTGGAGGCCGCCAAGGCCATGGTGGAGACCGACGCCAAGCTGGGGCTGACCGCCGAGGAGAAGTCGCGCGGCGTGCAGACCATGCTGGCGCTCGACATTCCCGACGAGGAGGTGGCCGTGGCCGCCCGCACCGACGCGGGCACCGTGGCCAAGGCGCGCCGCGCCGCCCGCAGGGTGCAGGACGCCGCCTACGACATGACGCTCGACCGCCTGGCGGCCATCGCCGAGTTCGAGGGCGACGACGAGGCCGTGGCCGAGCTGCGCGACTGCAAGCAGTCCGAATGGCAGCGCGTGTACGCGAGCCTGAAGGCCGAGGCCGAGCAGAGGCGCAACCGCGCCGAGGTGGTGGCGGTGCTTGCCGACGCGGGCGTCGAGTTCGTCGACGAATGCCCCGAGGGCTTCGCCGCATGCCGCACGTTTTCCGACTACCGCCCCGACCTGGCGGCGCTGGACGCCTACGTGGCCGACAACGCGGGCGCGGGGCTTCTGGCCGAGGAGACGTCGTTCGGCGTGACCCTGCTGGCGCCGGTGGCCGAGGGGGCCGACGAGGCCGCACAGGCCGCAGCCCAGCGCAAGGCCGACTTCCAGGCCGCCTACGAGGACGGCGCGAAGGCCCGCCGCGAGTGGCTTGCCGCCCACGCGGGCGACCTCAAGTCGATGCGCCGCACGGCTCTGGCGCTGACCGCGTTCGTCGTGGAGGCCGAGGCCGTGGAATCGTTCGAGGAGCTGCTGGGCCGACCCATCGACCGCACGCCCACCGAGCTGGCCGTGGCCATGGGCTGGCGGGCAGCGTGGAACATGAGCGGCTGGACGGCCTGGAGCCTCATGGAAGGCGGCAGCTCTGTGTACTTCAACCGAGCGACGGTCGAGAACGTGACCATCATCTACGAGGCCATGAAGGCCGACGGCTACGAGCCGAACGCGGCCGAGACGGAAACCTACGAGGCGTGCATGGCGCGCCTGGGAAGCGAGGAGTAAATGAGCGAAGCAGTTGAGGCCGAGATCATCGAGCCCGAGGAGGCTTCAGAGCTGACCGTGGCGTACTCCCCCGCCGTGATCGAGGCCAACTTCGACGCCCTGGAGGCGCACGTGCGCAGGCTGGTGGCCGACTACGAGGGCGCGACCTACGACATGGGCAAGGACGAGAACGTGAAGGCCGCCAAGCGCGACCGCGCCTACCTCAACGGCATCGCCAAGGAGATAGACGAGCGCCGCAAGGCCGTGAGCCGCGAGTACACGAAGCCCCTGGCCGCGTTCGAGGACAGGTGCAAGGCCGTGGCGGGCATCGCGAAGCAGGCAGCCGACGGCATCAAGGCGCAGCTGGACGAGGCCGAGGAGGAGCGCCAGCTGCGCGCGTATGCCAAGCTGCGGGAGCACTACGAGGAGTTCGCCGGGCTGCTGACCCCCGTCGTGCCCTATGAGCGTTTCCACGAGAAGCAGTGGACCAACAAGACCTTCGGCGAGGTGAAGGCATTCAAGGCCCTGGAGGCCAAGGTGGAGCGCCTGGCCCAGGACTGGGAAACCCTCAAGGCGCAGTTCCAGGGCGAGCCGTTCTACGACGAGGCCGAGCGCGAGCTGTTCGCCACCCTGGACCTGGGCGCGGCCATAACGGCGGCGCACAAGGCCGAGGAGGAGCGCCGGCGCATCGCCGAGCTGAAGGCGGCCATGGAGCCGGAACCCGTGGAAGAGCCCGAACCCGAACCCGAAGCGGTGCCCGAGCCCTCGGAATGCCAGCCCGCAGAGTTCCCGCAGCCGCTTGAGCAGATGCCCGAGCCGCAGCCCGCGCCCATGCCCGCCCCGGTGCCGCCAGCGCCGCCCGCACCGGCACCCGTGGCCATGGCGGGCGACCCGTGGACGGTCGTGGTGCCGTGCGCCACGCGCGAGCAGATGCAGGGCGTCGCGGCGGCCCTCAAGGCGCAGGGCGTCGTGGGCACCATCATGCACGGCACGGTGGGCCAGGTTTACGAGCGAATGAACGGAGGCTACTAGCATGACCCAGGAACAGCAGCCCATCGACCTCATGGCGGCCGTTGCCCGCGTGCAGCGCGCCGTGGTGGTGCCCAAGGCCAAGTACAACGCTTTCGGCAAGTTCAGCTACCGCAGCTACGAGGACATAGTGGCCGCGCTGAAGGAGCCGTGCGCCAAGGAGGGCCTGGCGATCTTCATGACCGACGAGCTGGTGCAGATAGGCGACCGCTACTACGTGAAGTCCACGGTGTGCGTGTTCCCCGCCGAGGGCGGCGAGGGCCTGCTGCAGGTGAGCGCCTACGCCCGCGAGGACGAGCACAAGAAGGGCTCGGACGACGCCCAGGTGACCGGCATGGCGTCGAGCTACGCCCGCAAGTACGCGCTGTGCGGCGCGTTCGCCATCGACGGGCAGAGCGATCCCGACGCCATGGAGGAGCGGCCCGCGCCCGAGGAGAAGCAGCCGCCCGCAGACGGCCCCTTCACGGCCCACTGCCGCAGCTGCGGGGCGCGCTACCAGTTCGCCAGCATGCCGCAGTACATGGAGTTCGTGGCCAACAGCCCGTGCTGCCCGCGCCCCGACTGGCAGGTGGAGTAGATGCAGGCGCTCACCGAGGAGCTGGACGAGCTGACCGACAGGCTGGAGGCCGAGCTGAAGACCTGCAAGGAGTCGGGCTGCCAGTACGCCGAGAACGAGGCCGAGTACCGCAAGGCCCTGCGCATCGCCATCCTGAACGAGCGCCAGAAGGGCACGCCAGTCACCATCATCGGCGACGTGTGCCGGGGCCAGGAGCAGATAGCGGAGGCCAAGCGCCGCCGCGACTGCTCCGAGGCCATCTACAAGGCCTCGCAGGAGGCCATCAACGTAATCAAGCTGCGTATCCGCATGGTAGACGCGCAGATCACCCGCATCTGGAACAGCGGGGGCGTAACCCAAGGAGGGTATCTATGAGCATCAACCGCGTATGCATATCCGGCAACCTGACCCGCGACCCCGTGCTGCGCTCCACGTCTGGCGGCATGTCCGTGCTGTCCATGGGCGTGGCCGTCAACGACCGCCGCAAGAACCAGCAGACCGGGCAGTGGGAGGACTACCCGAACTTCGTGGACTGCACGCTGTTCGGCACCCGCGGCGAGAAGCTGGCGCAGTACCTCGCCAAAGGCAGCAAGGTGGCCATCGAGGGCAAGCTGCGCTACCGCAGCTGGAACGACCGGCAGACCGGCCAGAAGCGCAGCGCGCTGGAGGTCGTGGTGGACGAGCTGGAGTTCATGAGCGGCCAGCAACAGCAGCAGGGCTACGCGCCGCAGCAGTACGCGCCCCAGGCGGCCCCGCAAGCGCCGCAGGCCCGCACGTACGGCCAGGGACGCCCCGCCCCGGCACCTGCGCCGCAGCAGCCCGCCTACGCGCCGCAGCCGGCCACTCAGCAGGCGTACGCGCCGCAGCAGCCCGCGCCGCAGCAGCAGGCCATGCCCGATCTGTACGACGAGGATATCCCGTTTTAGGGAAGGCGACGGCGACACTATGGGCATGGTTATACACGACGACTTCTGGGCGGCCGCGCAGGCCATGCCCGAGAAGCAGCGCGCGCCGTTCATCTACGCCATCGTCGAGTACCGGTTCACGGGCAAGGAGCCGCAGGGCAGCCCCGCGTGGCTGCCCACCTTCCTGGTGCTCAAGGGCAGGCTCGACATGGGCGACGAGAAGAGCGAGCGCGCAAGGAAGGCGGCCAACGCCCGCTGGGGCAACAGACCGGGGAAGGAAGACGCGGTGGACGATGCGGCGGCACGGGCGCAAGCCGATGCGCAAGCACATGCGGGAGCATATGCGGATACAGATGCAGTCGCACATGCGCAAGCAGATGCGGATGCACATGCAGGCGCATCGAGTTGCGGCAATGCAGAGGTTGAGGTTGAGGTTGAGTATATAGATAACCCCTTAATCCCCTTTGACGAAATCGTGCATGCGCTCAACGAGGCAGCCGGCACCCGCTACCGCTCAAGCAGCGCCAAGACCCGCAGGCTGATACACGCCCGCTGGGCCGAGGGCTACCGCCTCCCCGACTTCCTGGCCGTCATCGACACGATGGCGGCCGAATGGGCGGGCGACCCGAAGATGGCCAAGTACCTGCGGCCCTCCACGCTGTTCTCGCCGAAGTTCGAGGACTACGTGAACCGCGGCCCGAGGACCCGGAAGGAGGCCGACGGCTATGCCGAGTACGACTGAGTGCCCCCACTGCGGGGCGCAGCTGGAGGTCCGCTACGTGGTGCTGGCTGGCCGCCGCACCTTCTGCGGCTGGAAGCCGTGCGGCTGCCCGGGTGCCGTGGCGGAGCGCGACGAGCGTTCGCGCCTTGAGGCCAGGGCCAAGGCCGAGGAGGCCGCAGCCAAACGCCGCCGGGCCTACGAGCGGGCCGGAATCAAGCCCCGCTTCATGACAGCCGCCTCCCCCATGGCCGAGGGCATTGCCGCGAAGGTTGAGCAAGGGCGCGGGGCGTACATCTGCGGCCCCGTGGGAACCGGCAAGACCCACCTGGCGAGCGCCGTGGCGCGGCTCCTGGTGGACGGCGGCACCAGCGTGAGGGTGACCGATATGCTGGGCGTGCTGGCCGCCATCAAGGGCACCTACGGCGGCGACGGCACCGAGGACGGCGTGCTGTCCAGGCTCTCCCGCGTGGGGTGCCTGGTGCTGGACGACCTGGGCAAGGAGTCCCCCACCGACTGGACGCTGGGGCAGGTGTTCCGCGTCGTGAACGACAGGTACGAGAACATGAGGCCCGTGGTCGTGACCACGCAGTACGGCAAGAGCGACCTCATACGCCGCCTGGCCAAGAACGGCGACGAGGAGACGGCGGTGGCCATCGTGAGCCGCCTGTCGGAGATGTGCGACAAGTACGAGCTGCAAGGCAAGGACAGGAGGCTATCAAATGGCAAACGTTGACACGCTGCCCGAGATCCTGCGCCCCCTCATGGAGGGGCCGAGCATCGAGACGCCCAGGTGCGCCGTGTGCGGCGCGCCGTGGCCGCTCAACCGCCACCACATCGTGAGGCGCGGGGCGGGCAAGCTGTTCCGCGACGGGCGCGAGGTTCCCAAGCCCACGGTGATGCTGTGCGGCAGCGGCAACGGCGGCGGCTGCCACGGGCTGGCGCACGCCAACCGGCTGCACTTCCGCTGGGTCAGGGCCGAGCAGAGGTTCAACCGCCCCGCCCCGCCGGGCTCGGGGCACTGGGAGTACCTGCTGCTGCCGGAACCGACCAAGTACGCGGATGCCCTGGCCATGGACGGCTGGGGGCGGCTGCCGAGGGGCAGGCGGTGCATGTGAGCGGGTACGAGCCTTCAAGCGGGTGGAACCTCCCGCCCGGGTGCTTCGAGTCCGACCCCAGGGCACCGTGGAACCGGCCCGACCCGTGGGAGGGCCGCACGTGCCGGGAGTGCCGCTTCTGCGGCCGCGTGCAGGGCGCTGGCGGCGAGGCCGTGTGCGCCCGCGACGCCATGACGGGCGGCGGCCCCGACGTGGAGGCGGTAGACGAGACAAGCGAGGCATGCGAGTGCTTCGAGTTCGAATAGGAGACGAAACGATGAAGAAGATCTACGCGGTGGCCACGGAGAGCGACGTGGTGCTGGCGTTCGAGAGCAGATCGGACGCAGACGAGTACGCAGGCGAGCACGACGGCATGGCGGTGCTGCCGGTGCCGTGCGTGGGGGCCTACGAGTACCCCAGCGAGAAGCCGGCCACCGACTGGGACCGAATCGCCGACGCTCTGCCGAAGGGAGGCGAGCAGGCATGAGGCTGTACATGTGCGCATGCGAACGCTGCGGCAAGGAGGTGCCGGCGACCCTGGCGGGTTACGCCAAGATGGTGCTGAGGAACAGCGCGCGAATCGACGGCAAGGCAAGGGCCTTGTGCCCGGAGTGCGCCGAGAGCCTGCGGGCGTGGTTCCTCGCAGGCGCGGTGAAGCCGGAAGGAAGGGAGTAGCCATGGGAATCATCTGCGATACCTGCGGGCGCGATATCGACGCCCTGGGGCAGGACAACATGGGCGTGGACGCGCCGCTGTGCGAGGACTGCTGGAGCGGTCAGAAGAGCCTCGCGGTGCAGGACCGCCACCTGCAGAACCTCCACCGAGAGAACGAGCGCCTGCGAAGCGAGAACAAGGCGCTGGCCGACAACCTCGCCGAGGTTGGGCGCAAGCTCGCCAATGCCAGGCAGAGGCTGCGCAGCGACGGGCCGGCAGACTGCAAGAGGCTGCGCCGCGAGATCGAGACGGCCTACGAGGTGAGCCGCGAGCGCGCCCTGGCGCTCACGAAGCTGGACGAGTGCGAGCTGTGGCTGGGGCGCTGCGAGCCGAAGGAGACGGCGGCGCCGACGCTCAAGGGCGCGGCCCAGGAGGTCGCCATGCCGTGCCTGAAGGACGACGAGGCGCGCGGCTTCGCGATGCCCGATGTGAACGTGGAGGTGAAGGCCGAGGTAACGGCCGAGAAGCTGGCCAAGAGCCTGCGCGAGGCCATGAAGCCGGCCATGCGGATGGCGGTGGAGTAGCCATGGAGCAGCAGACCGAGAAGCCGAAGCGCCGACCCAGTATCGAGGTGCGCTGCCCGAAGTGCGGCATGCGCGAGATCTGGCACCACCTGCCCAAGGGCGGCGACCGCTGCCGCTGGTGCGGTCACCTGTTCGAGGACTTCACCTACCGCAAGGTCGGGCCGAGCGCGAAGGAGGGGGCGCGATGACGAACTGGGAGCACCTTTTCGGCACGCCCGAGCGGGCCATCCACACGGAGACGGAGTTCCACTCGTGGCCCTTCTTCATCGCCGTGTATGAGACGAGCCGCATGAGCAGCTGCACTACCAGCAAGCGGCTGCTGGCCAGCTTCTGCGAGGAGGCCGACTACCTGGAATGGCTCAAGGCCGAGTACGACGACGGCACCGTCGAGTGGGAGGAGCGATGAACCGCCCGGGATGCAACTGGGGGTGCCTGCTGTTCATAGCGGCGGCAATCGCCATAGACGCGGCGGCCATCTACGCCATAAGGGCGCTGGCGCTCGGGCTCATGGCCATGGCCGTGGCGGCGTGCGGATAGGGGCAACCGAATACGGAAACAGGCAGAGGGCCGTCCTTCGGGGCGGCCTTTTCCGTGCCCGGCGACACGCTTGCGACCATATGGGCCGAGAGATAGGAGACGCATGGCGAGAGGCGAGACATACGAGGAGTTCACGGCAAAGTTCGAGCCGAAGAGGACGACGGACGACTGCTACACCCCGCCCGAGGTGTACGACTGCGTGCTGCGGTGGGCGCACCGGGAGTACGGGTTCGACCTGGCGAAGGTGGCGCGCCCGTTCTATCCGGGCGGCGACTACGAGCGCGAGGAGTACCCGCAGGGCTGCACGGTGGTGGACAACCCGCCGTTCTCCATCCTGAGCAAGATCGTCAAGCACTACCAGGAGCGCGGCGTGGGCTTCTTCCTGTTCGCCCCCACCCTGACGTGCATGGGCATCCGCAACTGCTGCAAGGTCGTGACGGGCGTCGGCGTGACGTACGCCAACGGCGCGAGCGTCAACACGTCGTTCGTGACCAACCTCGACCCCGCCCAGGCTCGCAGCGCGCCCGACCTGCGCTCCGAGCTGGATGCCGCGATAGAGCGCCTGCGCCGCGAGAAGGCCAAGGCGCTGCCGAAGTACGAGTACCCGGACGAGGTGCTGACCGCGCCCATGCTGGCGCGCTACTCCAAGTACGGCATCGACTTCCGCGTGGGGCCGCAGGAGTGCAGCTTCACGAGGGCGCTCGACGCGCAGCGCGTGCAGAACAAGGCGATATACGGCAGCGGCTACCTCATATCAGAGCGTGCAGCCGCAGAGCGTTTCGCGCTTTCGCCGCGCGAGCGCGATGTGATCGCGTCGCTTGGCTAGCGCGAAACTAATCAGGAAGGAGGCCGCAGGTGCCCAAGAAGGACAAGCCGCTCACGGCGAAGCAGGAGGCGTTCGCCCGCGAGATGGCCAAGCCCCGCGCCAAGCAGCAGGACGCGTACCGCGCGGCCTACGACTGCAAGCGGATGAACTACAACTCGATAAGCTGCGCCGCGTCCAAGCTGATGCGCGACCCACGAATCGCGCACAGAATCCAGGAAATCCGCGACGCGGCCGCCAAGGACTGCCGCTGGGAGCTGCAGGACGCGGCCGCCCCGCTGTTCGAGGTGCTGGACGGCGCGCTGCCCATCTTCCGCCGCCAGGCGGCCGAGGGCAGCATCAACGGCGACGCGCGCCTGGCCATAACCGAGAGCGTGAAGCTGCTCAACGACATGTTCGGCGTGGACGGCGCGAAGGCCGCCATGGCGGAGGCGGGGGTGACCATCGTTGACGACCTCGGTTAGGCTCTCGGACGTCGTGGCCTCCGTGTTCGCCGGCGTGTGGCGCTCTATCAAGGCGCACGAGTTCACGCACTACTGGTTCAAGGGCGGGCGCAACTCCACCAAGTCGTCGTTCATATCCATCGCCATCGTGCTGCTGATCATGCTCAACCCGGAGGCCAACGCCGTCGTGCTGCGCAAGGTCGGCAACACGCTGCGCACGTCCGTGTACGAGCAGATAGGCTGGGCGTGCGACGTGCTGGGCGTGGCGCACCTGTTCGACTTCGGCCTGTCCCCCATGGAGGTGACGTACCGCCCCACCGGGCAGGTCATACGCTTTGTGGGATGCGACAAGCCGAAGAAGCTGAAGTCCGCGAAGTTCCGCACCGGCTACTGCGCCGTGGTGTGGTTCGAGGAGGTAGACGAGTTCGACGGCATGGACGAGGTGCGCAGCGTGCTGGCCACGTTCCTGCGCGGCGGCGACATGTTCTGGGTCTTCTACAGCTACAACCCTCCCCGCTCGGCTCGCAACTGGGTGAACAAGGAGGCGCGCGACCTGGAGGCCCACCCGGGCGAGGACGGGCGCTTCATATGCCACACCACGTACCTGGACGTCATAGACGAGCACCCCGAATGGATAAGCGCCACCGCGCTGGCGGAGGCGGAGCGCAGCCGCCGCAAGACCCCCGACTCCTACCGCTGGCAATGGCTCGGCGAGGTCATCGGCACAGGCTCCGAGGTGTTCCCCGACGAGCTGCTGGACATACGCCCCATCACCGCGGAGGAGCGCGCGTCCATCGCCCTGCGCTCGTTCGGCGTGGACGCGGGCAGCGTGCACCCCTGGGTGTTCATGGAGGCGGGCTACGACGAGAACGAGCGCGTGCTGTACCTGCTGGACGAGGAGAGCCGCCAGGGAACCGAGGCCATCGACGTCAAGACCGCCGAGCTGGTGGCGGCCAAGCTGCAGGCGGCCGAGGACCCCGCCGCCGACGTGTGGTGCGACAGCGCGGCGCGCGGCATGATCCTCTACTACCAGGAGCAGGGCATCGGCGCGCAGAAGTCGCTCAAGCAGGGCCTGAACGCGCCCAAGAGCCGCATCAGGTGGATGCAGAACCTTACGCGCATAGTCATCGACCCCGACCGCTGCCCGCTCGCCGCCAAGGAGTTCCCCGAGTTCGAGTACGTGTCGAACGGGCAGGGCGACATAACCGAGACACTGCCGAAGGTGAACGACGACGCGATAGACGCGGCGGGCTACGCCGCAGGACTGTGGATAAGGAGCAACCTCTGATGGAGAAGCGAGGCAACACGGGCTACGCCGAGGCGTGGCTGCGCCGCATGGGATACCAGCCGGACACCCGCATGCAGGGCATGGTGGGCGTCTGGTTCGGCTGGTTCGCGGCGAACAACGGCTGGTACCACTACAGCGAGCGGCGCGGCTTCCGCGTGTACAAGCGCGAGCGCGCCAGCCTGCATCCGGCGGCGCTCGTGGCCGACGAGTGGGCCAGTCTGCTCATGAACGAGAGCACGATCATCTCCAGCACGAGCGACGAGCGCCGCGCCTGGATGGCGCGCTACTTCGCCAACCCCAAGGCGACGGGCGGCGTCGGCGACGAGGGGCACGAGGACGGCCAGGCCGCGCCGCAGCCGACAGAGGACGGCGACGCGCCCACATCGTTCGCCATGGACAACGCCGACTTCATAGCCCGCGCGTTCGCCATGGGCACGGGCGCGTGGGTCATCGAGCCGCGAGGCGTGACCGACAGCGCCTACACGCCCGACGCCGAGCTGCGCATCGTGCGCTACGACGCCACGCAGATAGTCCCGCTCACGTGGAGCGCCGACGACTGCACGCAGTGCGCGTTCGTGGGCCGCGTGGAGGTCGCCGGGCGCGACTACGACCAGTGCCAGGCCCACGTGCTCAAGGGCGGCACCTACCACATCCTCACGCAGCTGTTCGACACCAAGACGCACAAGCAGGTGGCGGTCGAGGGCATCAGCGCCGACATGGACACGCGCTGCACCCGCCCGCTTTTCGCGCTGGTGCGCCCCGCCGTGTCGAACCGCTTCTACGACTACTGCGCGATGGGCGCGAGCGTGTACTGCAACGCCGTGGGGGCCATGAAGGTGGTCGACGAGGCCGCCACCTCCCTGCTCGACCACATTCGCGTGGGCCGCCCGCGCACGTTCGTGGACAAGACCCTCATAGAGTCCAAGACCGACAAGGGGCCGGACGGCAGCCTCACGAAGACCTACTACGCCTTCGGCGAGGCCGACGACACCATCTTCAGCATGAACCCCGGCGACGAGGGGTCGGCCAAGATCCAGACCGTTCAGAGCGACCTCAAGGCCGACGAGAACGCCAGCGCCATCAACACGGGCCTGCGCCTGCTGTCGGTGGCGTGCGGCTTCGGCAACGGCTACTTCTCCTGGGAGTCGCACACGGGCCTGAAGACCGCCAAGGAGGTGGCGGCCGACAACTCGCAGCTGATGCGATCCATCCACCGGCACGAGAACGCCCTGCGCAAGTCCATCGTGCGCCTCGTGAACGGCATGGCCGACGCGTGCCGCAGCATCAAGGGCGAGGCCGTGCCCTACGGCGACGTCACCGTGGACTTCGACGACTCCATCATCAGCGACACGCAGAGCGCGCGCGAGATGGCCATGAGCGAGGTCGGCGCGGGCATCATGGCCCCGTGGGAGTACCGCCGCCGCTTCTACGGCGAGACCAGCAACGAGGCCAAGGCCAACGTGCCCGAGCAGCAGGCCGGCGCGTTCGACATGCTGGGCGACGGGCTCGCCTGATGCTGGGGCCGGACTACATAGAGCACTTCACCGACGCAGCGCAGGGGGCCATGGACGAATACACCCTGCGCCTGGTGTGCATCTACGCCGCGCTCATAGGCTCCATCGACTTCGAGGGCGACAGCGCCTACTCGCAGGCCGCCCGCAAGGCGGCGCTTGCCGCCAAGGACGTGCAGAAGGCCATGAACGAGGAGGGCCGCAGAGCCGCGCGCGAGGCTGCCAAGGCTGCGGCCGAGGCCGTGGCCAAGAGCGCCGAGGCCGACCTGGCCACGCTGGGCACGGCCATGGGCGCGCTGTCCAAGACGATGCAGTGGAGACTGCACAACTCAGCGCGGGCCACGGCGGCGGGAGTGCAGGACGTCGTGAGCCGCGACAACCTGAAGATGCCCGCCAACGTGCAGCGCGCCTACCTCGAAGTCGTGGCGCAGGCCGTGGCTCGGGTGAACTCGGGCATGGCGGGCTACGAGCAGGCCACCCGCGAGGCCGTGCTGAAGCTGGCGCGGCGCGGCGTGTCCGTCGTGGACTACAAGAGCGGGGCGTGGGCGCAGGCGGACGTGGCCATGCGCCGCCACATTCGCACGCAGGCGGTGCAGGCCGGCAGCCGCAACACGCTGGAGCTGCTTGAAGAGACCGGGCACGACCTCGTGCAGACCTCCTCGCACGGCGGGGCGCGCGAGAGCCACGCCAAGTGGCAGGGCCGCGTGTTCAGTCTGTCGGGCAAGTCCAAGAAGTACCCGCCGTTCTACCGCGAGACGGGCTACGGCTCTGTCGATGGCCTGTGCGGCGCGAACTGCAAGCACGACTTCGGCATCTACGTGGAGGGCCAGCAGCTGCGGTACGAGCGCGATCCAGATGGCGGCGACGAGAAGCGCGAGGAGCGATACCAGGCAGAGCAGAAGCAGCGCGAGCTTGAGCGCGGCATACGCGCCGCCAAGCGCGAGGCAACGGCCCTGGAGGCCGCCGGGCTCGACAACACCAAGGAGCGCCTGCGCCTGGGCAAGCTGCAGAAGCGCCAGCGCGAGCACATAGCCGCCCATCCCTACCTGTCCCGCGAGCGCACGCGCGAGGCCGCCGTGGAATCGAAGGAGCGCATCTACCCGCTTGCCACGGACAAGACCTGGGTGCGCGAGAAGTTCATGCCGGGCAAGGGCGCGGGCACCGCCGCAGACGTGAGCCGCCGCGCCGTGAACGGCAGGGCCTACCACGACAAGGTGGCGTCCCTTCCCATCCCGAAGCGCGCAAGCGAGGCCGTGTACGCCGAGAGCCGCCGCATCCTGCGCGACCGCGACGGCACGGGCTACGAACGCATGTCCGTCGTGTCGTGGAAGAAGGGCGAGCGCGTCACCGACACCTTCGGGCACGGCCTGAAGAGCCAGGCGTGCGGCCTGACCGCCAAGCAGGTGGAGGCGTGCAGGCGCACCAAGGGCGGCGTGGTGCTGATCCACAACCACCCCATGAGCTCGCCGCCGTCGTGGACCGACATTCGAACGGTGGCGGAAAACGACTGGGTGCGCAGCTCAGTGGTGGCGTGCCACGATGGTACAATCTACGAAATCAAGGTGAACGACCGCAGCGTCGTGCAAGCGTACGAGGAGCTGCGAGAGCTGGCGAAAAGAGAGTGCCCGAACGTGGGCGGCGACGTTATCGACCAGCTTGCCACCGAAATGCTCTACGAGCGAAACGAGGAAGCGAAATGGTTCAGGCTGACAAAAAAGAAGTGACGCCAGAGGACTGGGTGCTCGTCATAGATGACAGCGCCTCCGAGTCGAAAGCCGCCGAAAAGCTGACCAAAGAAGAGCGCGAGGAGCTTTTTGCCAAGTCCCGCAAGGTTCTGCGCGACGCGGGGCTGATGAAGTAGACCAAGCGACAACCGAGTAGACGCACGGCATCAAGGCCGCCCATCACGGGCGGCCTTTTCTTTTGCCTGGCGACACCTCGGGGAAGATGCGGTCACGCGATGGGGCGGCGACAACGGCCCCGCACGCGACCGCGGCGACAACGGCGGGCCATCCAAGCGCGCAGGGAAGCGCGAAAACCAAACACGGAAGGAGCAAGCGATGGCGGACGACAACAAGCCCCAAGGCAACGAGGGCGGCGACAACGGCCAGCAGACCGAACCGGCGAAGGAGGTCGTGTCCTACGCGAAGTACAAGCGCGAGACCGACGAGTACCAGGAGCAGGTGAAGGCCCTCAAGGCCGAGCTGGAGCAGCGCGACAAGCAGATCGAGGAGTTCACCTCCAAGGCGGGCAACGCCGAGGAGCTGCAGGCCGCGCTCGACAAGGCCAAGGCCGACAACGAGGCGTACAAGGCCGACGCCGAGAAGCGCGAGGCCGACATGCGCCGCGACTTCGCCATCGACACCAAGCTGGCGCAGATGGGGGTGCGCAACGCCAAGGCGGCGCGCGCGATCATCCCGAACATCGCTGACGCGAAGCTGGACGAGCAGGGCAACCTCACGGGCATCGACTTCGAGGCCCTGAAGAAGGATAACGCCTACATGTTCACCGACCAGCCCCGCGAGAGCGCGGGCGGCGACCCCAAGGGCGGCGCAGGCTCCGACGGCCTGGCCGACTTCCGCGCAGCTTTCGGACTCACCGACGAATCTTCAAAGGAGTAAATCATGCCAAACAGCATCGAACTGCCCAAGGGCTACGAGAACGTGCTCATGGAGGCGTACCGCAAGGAATCCCTGACCGCAGTGCTTGATAGCGCCGCGCCGCAGGGCAACATCGCGCAGATGGAGCAGCTGGGCGAGTTCTACTATCCCGTCTACTCCATGGGTGGCCTGGGCGACGTGCAGGCCAACGGGCGACTGCCGCAGAACAGCGGCGCGTCCCTGACTTGGAAGCCCATCAGCGCCAACTACGACCGCGGCACCATCCTGGAAATCGACCAGAAAGTGGACGCCCAGTCCTTCAATCTGGCGTTCGGCAACGCCGCCGCGCACTTCAACCGCACCAAGGTGGTGCCCGAGGGAGACGCGTTCGTGTTCTCCACGCTGTGCGCAGGCACCGGCATCACCAAGGAGCAGAAGACCTACGCCGACGGCGCGGACATGCTCAAGGGCCTGAACGCCGCCATGTGCGACATGGACGAGAAGGAGGTGCCGGAAGAGGGCCGCGTGCTGTTCATCACCCCCACCCTGCTGGGTATGGTGAAGGACCTGGACACCACCAAGTCCCGAGAGGCGCTGGACGGCTTCTCCTCCATCGTGAAGGTGCCGCAGTCCCGCTTCTACAGCGCCATCGACCTTTTGGACGGCACCACCAAGGACGAGGAGATCGGCCACTACAAGAAGGGCACCGGCGCGGTGGACATGAACTTCCTCATCGTCCACAAGGACGCCGTGGTGCTGCGCTGGAACTTCGCGCACGGCAAGGTCATCGACGCCGAGGACAACCAGCAGGGCTTCGGCCACCTGTTCAAGTACCGCAAGTACGGCGTGTGCGGCGTCCGCGAGAACCTGGCGCACTACATCACCGCAAGCATGAAGGCCGCGTAGGAAGGAGGCGCGACATGCGCACCGTTGGACTGGCCTTCGAGAAGGAGGCCCCGAAGAAGGCCAAGCCCGCCAAGGGCAAGGCGGAAAAGCCCGAGGCGAAGGCCGCAGACGAGCAGCCCGCCAAGGGCAAGGCGGAAAAGCCCGAGGCGGCCGAGGACGATGGAAACTAGAGCCCCGACCCACGAGGACTACCTGGCAGCCGGGCGCGGGGAGCTGTCCGCCGAGGAGTTCAAGGCGGCGCTCCCCCACGCCACGGCGGCCGTGCGCGACCTGATCTTCCCCAACGAGCCGGACGGCTCCGAGGAGTGGGCGCGCGCGGTCATGGCGGCCTGCGAGGTCGACGCCGCATACGGATGCTCGGGCGGCATCATGGAGGGCGGCGGCTTTACCGTCGGCTCGTTCTCGTGGAACCCCGGTACCGAAGGGGCCAGCACCTACCGCAGCGACATGGAGGCCGCCGTCCGCCGCGAGCTGCTTGGAACGCCGCTGCTCTACGCGGGCATCGGGGGTACCAGATGATGCGGGTGCCGCGCTCAGCGCGGCCTTCCACCATGTTCGTCAAGGTGCCCAGGGAGGGCGGCTACGGCGGCGAGTTCGAGCAGCCCGTCGAGGTGCGCCGCGTGCGCTTCGAGCCCGTCTCGGCGTGGCTCGTGCGCGAGTACGCCCTGGGCGACGGCGCGCAGGGCCTCGTGATAGCAGACGGCGCGGACAGCCCCGGCATGTTCGACGTGCCCGTGGGCAGCCGCGTGAGCATCGACGGGGGCGAGTGGATGAACGTGGCGAGGTGCACGCCCCGCCGCGCGTTCGGCACCCGTCCCCACCACTGGGAACTGGAGGTGAGGTAGCCATGCCCGCAGCAGTTACGGTCGACCTGACCAAGCTCATGAAGCGTTTCAGCGCGAAGGAGCTGGAGGCCAAGCAGGTGAAGTTCGCCATGAGCGTGGCCGAGGACATGAACGCGTTCACGCCAGAGGACACCAAGCGCATGCACAACTCCATGCAGGCCGCCTCCGACTTCAGGCAGGGCCTCGTCATATGGGACGCCGACTACGCCGCCTACGTGCGCGACCTGCCCGACAGCTCCATCAAGCACGGCAAGAACCCGAGGGCCAAGGCCGACTGGCCGAAGGCCGCGAAGGAAGCGCACGGCGAGGACTGGGAGCGCCTGGCCGTCGACCTCCTGACCGAGGGGGCGTGACATGGCCCCGGACGTGATGGAGGCGGCGAAGGCCGCCATAGAGGCCCTGGGCTACGGCCCGGTGCTCCTCACCCGCCTGGCAGCATCGCGCGGCCACGACGACGCGGTGGTGCTGAGGCCCATGCCCACGGCCGACGCGGTGCGCCACATGGACGGCACCCGCCGTGTCGGATACGTGCTGCAGGTCATCGTGAAGGACACCTCCGAGGCCAAGGCCATGGGCGACGCCTACGACCTGGCCGACGCGTTGGACGGGGCCGACCTGCCCTCGCCCACCGGCTCCTACGGCTTCACCAGCGCGGCGCTGTACACAGAGCCGCAGGAGATAACGCCGCCGGAGGGCGGGCCGTACCTGTGGGAGTTCCGAATCAAAGCGACCATAACCATAGAGAAGGGATAACGATGGCAAAGAACCAAGACCTGGGCTTCGCGCCCAACTACATGAGCGCGCTGGAGATCGACACCACGCCAGACGCGGCCAGCCCCACGTGGGCCATCTTCTCGCGCGGCATCACCGAGGTGAAGCCGACCACCAACGAGACCACCGAGACCAAGGACTACTACGACGGCTACGGCACTCCCACCGACAAGGTGAAGAGCGTGCAGCCGCAGTACGAGGTCACAGGCGACCGCTGCTACGGCGACCCCGCGCAGGACTTCGTTGCCAGCCTGGCGCTTGAGACCGGCGAGGGCCGCACGGGCCACTTCCGCCACACCGACCCCAACGGCGACGTGGTGGAGGGCGACTGCACCTACCTGGGCCTGACCGTCGGCTCGCAGCAGGGCGCGGCGTCCGACCCCGGCGCGTTCTCCTGCACAATCTCGGGCGCTGGCGCCATGCGCTACATCCCCGCCAACAAGCTCAAGCAGCCCACGGGCGTCACCTGCACCGCGCCGACCGGCCCGGCCGTGGGCAAGTCCATGAAGCTCGCGCCGACCGTCACGCCCGCCGAGGCGAACGCCAAGTGCTTCTTCGCATCGGGCAACACCGACGTGGCCACCGTCGACAGCGACGGCAACGTGACGGGCGTGGCCGCAGGCGAGGCGGTCATCACCGTGCGCTGCGCGTCCAAGCCGAGCATCTGCACGCAGGTGAAGGTCACCGTGGCGGCGAAGTAGCCGCAGGCGACACCAGACATAACCTCCTGGACATGGGGGCGCGGGCTAGTGAGCGGCCCGCGCCCCTTTTCTATGCCCGACGCTCACCGCTCACGAAAGGGGCAACAAATGGAACTTCTGAAAAACATCCGCGCGTACGAGGACGTGTTCTTCGAGGACCCCGAGGAGAACCCCGACACGCCGCGCTTCCGCGTGTGGTTCGACGACAAGCACATCGAGGAGTACCTGGCCAAGGTCGGCAACGCCATCGACCGCGCGCAGGCCAACGAGCAGATGGCCCGCGAGGCCGACACCCCCGAGAAGGCGGCCGAGGCCAACGCCGCGCAGGCCCGCCTCATGAAGCGCACCATCTCGGCGTTCATCGGCACCGAGGGCTGGGAGCAGCTGCTCGCGTGGATGGGCGGCGACGAGGGCCCCATCGCGCCCGAGGAGAACATCCGCATCCTGGGCGAGGTCTTCGCCACGTTCCTCAACATGTTGGCGCGCCACGCGACCAGCGAGCAGCTGATGGCGTGCGGCCTTGCATACAGCGAGCGCGCCGATCAGGTCCAGGCGCTCAACCGCGCCCAGCGCCGCGCCAAGGCCAAGCGCAAGAAGAAGGGCGGCAAGTAATGCTGCCAGCCGCGCTCACGGCCGAGCGGGTGCGGCTGCCCGACGGCACGAGCGCCACGCGCTACCCGTGGAACGGCGAGGAGGTGCTGGTGCGCGACGACGCGCTCACGATCATCCGCGTCATCGAGGTGCTGACCGACGAGGGCAAGTCCGACGACCAGCGCCGGGACGAGTTCCTGGCGCTGTTCTTCGTGGACTGGGCGGACGCGTGGTGCGCATGCGACTACGACGCCGCCGAGTTCGTGCGGATGCGCGACGCGGCGGTATGGGACATGTGCGGGCTCGACCTGACCGGCGACCGCCCGCACGAGACCCCGCTGTGGGACTTGGAGGAGGACGCGGCGCGCATACGCACCAGCTTCCGCCAGGCCTACGGCATCGAGTGGGACGAGGTGCGCGGTCGCATCAGCTTTGCCGAGTTCGTGGCACTCGTGGGCGGCTGCCCGCAGGACACGCCGCTCGGCGCGGCCATCCACTACCGCAACCCGGCGACCAAGCCGAAGCCAACCAAATACAACAGGCAGGAGGTCGAGGCCTGGAACGCCGCCCACAAGGCGTTCGAACTCGGCAAAGGCCGCAGCTCACACGGCTCTGAGGAAGGAAGCGACGCGGCGATGCGCGATGTGTTCGCCGCGCTCAAGAGAGCGACGAGGTGAGCATGGACGGCAACGTCATCATCAAAGCGGTGCTCGACACCGTTGACGTATCCAAGAACATCAAGGCCCTGGAGCGCGACCTCCAGGGCATCTCCTGGAAGAACATAGCCGAGGGCGACGAGAAGGCCGCGAAGCTGTCGTCCTCGTTCAAGAAGGCCGGCACGGCCGCCACGGTGACGCTGACCGCGCCCGTGGTGGCCGCCGGCAAGGCCGTGTTCGGCGTGGCCAGCGACTACGAGCAGGCCAACGCCCGCATAGCCGCCGCGTTCGGCGTGTCCGGCGAGGAGGCCGAGCGTTTCAGCGGCATAGGCAAGCGCATATACGAGGGTGGCTGGGGCCAGTCCCTGGACGAGGTCAACGATGCGCTGATCCAGTGCAAGTCCACCCTTCGCGACGTGTCCGACGAGGACCTGCAGACCGTCACCACCAACGCACTCATGCTGTCGGACACCTTCGGCGCAGACGTGAACGAGTCCATACGCGGCACCAACGCCCTCATGGAGGGCTTCGGGCTGTCCGCCACCGAGGCCAGCGACCTGCTGACGGCGGGCATGCAGCGCGGCCTGAACTACACCGACGAGCTGGGCGACAACCTGAGCGAATACTCCGTGCGATGGGGCGAGGCGGGAATGAGCGCCAGCGAGTACTTCTCGCTGCTCGAAGCGGGCACGTCCAACGGCGCGTACAACCTGGACAAGGTGGGCGACTACCTCAACGAGTTCCTGACGGCGCTGTCCGACGGCCGCATGGAGGAATCCATCGGCTCGTTCAGCGAGGGCACGCAGGAGGTCTTCGAGAACTTCAAGAACGGCAGCGCCACCGCCGAGGACATGCTGCAGGCGGTGCTGGGCGACCTCACGCAGATGCCAAACGAGTACGACAAGGCCGCGCTGGCCTCCACCCTGTGGTCCTCGCTGGGCGAGGACAATGCCATGGGCATGATCGAGTCCCTGGCGGGCGTGCAGGACAGCTTCGGCGACGTGGCGGGCGCTGCGCAGCAGGCCCAGGAGGCCGCCTCCGACAGCTTCGCCGTGAAATCGCAGGAGGCCATGCGCGAGCTGCAGGGCTCCATCGAGCCGCTTGGCGAGCCGCTGCTCAACATCGCCACCAACGTGGCGGGTGTCGTCAAGTCGTTCTCCGAGTGGTTCGCCGGCATCGGCGAGGGCGGCCAGACCGCCGTGCTGGCGATCGCCACGATAGCGGCCGCCATAGGCCCCGTGCTGTCGACGGTCGGCACCGTCGTGGACACCGTGCCGAAAATCGGAGCGGCCTTCCAGGTGGTCGGCAAGCTGGGCACCGGCGCGCTGGGGCTCATAGCCGCGCACCCCGTGGTAGCGGCCATAGCGGCCATCATTGCCGCCGTGGTGCTGCTGTGGAACAACTGCGAGGAGTTCCGCGACGCGGTGACCGCCGTGTGGGATGCCGTGTGCGCCGCGTTCGAGGTGGCCACCCAGGTGGCGGGCGACGTGGCCCAAAGCGTCGGCGAGTTCTTCTCGCAGCTCGGCGAGACGCTGGGCGGCGTGTGGGACGGCATCTGCTCCACGGTGCAGGGGGCCATCGACGCCATAGCCGGGTTCTTCCAAGGCCTGGCCGGCACCGCCTCGTCCATCTGGGACGGCATCTGCAACGTGGTGCAGGTCGCCGTGATGCTGCTGGGCGAGATTCTGAACCTGGCCATCGAGACGCTGCTCATACCCTGGAACTTCATCTGGGAGAACTTCGGCGAGCAGCTGACGGCGGCATGGGACGCAATCTGCGGCGCGGTGGGAGGCTACATCGACGCGGTGAGCCAGGTCATCACCGACGTGGTGACGGCGCTCTCCGAATGGTGGGGCGCGACGTGGGAAGGCATCAGCGGCACCGCCAGCGCCATATGGGAGGCCATCTACGGCGCGGTGAGCGCGTACATCCAGTACGTTAGCGACGTGATAGGCGCGGCCCTTTTGGTCATCCAGGGCGTGTGGGACACGGTGTGGGGCGCGGTGAGCTCCACCGCCTCCAGCATATGGGATGCCATCAGCTCGGCGATAGGCGCGGCCATCAATGCCATCAGCTCCACCATATCGGCGGTGCTGTCGGCAATTCAGGCGGTGTGGGACTCCATATGGGGTGCCGTGAGCAGCACGGCGTCGAGCGTGTGGGGCGGCATCAGCTCCACCATATCCAGCATCGTGAACGGCATCCGCGACACGATCTCCAGCGTGTTCAACGCCGCCAAGGACACCGTGAGCAGCGTGTGGAACTCCATCAAGAGCGCCATCGAGACGCCGATACAGAACGCCCGCGACACCGTGCGCAACGTCATCGACTCCATCAAGGGGTTCTTCAACTTCTCGTGGTCGCTGCCCCACCTGAAGCTGCCGCACCTGTCCATCTCCGGCAGCTTCAGCATCGCCCCGCCGAGCGTGCCGCACTTCGGCATCGACTGGTACGCCAAGGGCGGCGTGTTCAACGGCCCCAGCGTCATCGGCGTCGGCGAGGCGGGCCCCGAGGGCGTGGTGCCGTTCAACGAGCGCGGCGCGCGCCCGCTGGCCGAGGGCATCGCCAAGCTGCTCGACGGCAAGGGCGGCGCGGCCCATGGCGACACGAACGTGACAATCAACCTGTACGCGACCGTGCGGGAGGAGGCCGACATCGAGAAAATCTCCCGCCAGATAGCCAAGGAAATCAAACGGCAGGAGTGCTTCGCATGATATACAACGGCTTCGACTTCGCGCCGTGGTTCGACACCCGGCTCGTGACCCGCTCGCTGCTGCCCGAGTACGAAATCGCCACGCGCGACGTGCCCGGGCAGCCCGGCTCGCGCTTCATGCGCGCAGAGCTGAAACCCCTGACGATAGACGTGGCGGCGGCCTGGAGGGCGCGCCCCGCCGACGACATGGCGGCCCTTCGCCGCCTCATGGCCTCGCGCCTGCTGTGCCTCAAGGAGGCCGAGCTGTGGCTGGACGACGAGAGGCACCTGGGCCTGCGCTACATGGCCGTGCTGACCTCGCCGGGCGCGCTCGACACGTTGTGGCACACCGGCGAGGCCACGCTGACGTTCACGGCATACGACCCCGTGGCCTACGGGGCCGAGGGGCGCGCAACCGTGTCGGGCACCTCGGGCGTGCAGGTGGGCGGGACGTTCCGCACCTACCCCACCGTGACCGTCAGGCCCGGCGGCAGCACGTCGGCGCTGCGGCTGACGAACATGGGCACGGGCGAATTCGTGCAGATCGACAAGGCGGTGACGGCATCGAGCGCGGTGGTCATCGACATGGCCGCCCCGCAGGCCACGGTGGACGGCAGCCCAGCGCCCGTGACCTTCGAGAGTGACTTCTTCCCGCTGGAGCCGGGGGCCAACAGCCTCAAGCTGTCCAGCGGCACCGCGACGGTACAGTGGACGGAAAGGTACGTGGGCTGATGATTCTGTGGGCATGCGACCGCTGGGAGGCGTACAAGGGACCCATCAAGACGCTGTTCGAGTGCGAGGACACGCGCGAGGTCAACGGCGAGAACGCCCTGAGCATCACAACGCTGGCGCGCCTCGACAAGGGCGACCGCCTGGTGTGGCGCGACCTCAAGGGCCGCTGGCACGAGAACATCGTGGACGGCGTGGAGGAGGAGCGCGCAAGCGCTGGCATCCTCTACACGTACTACTGCCCGACCTCGGCGCAAATCGAGCTCCTGGGCGACTACCTGGAGGACAAGCGCCCCTACGACGTGAGCGCCTACGCCGCGCTGGCCTCGGCGCTGTCCTCCTCGCGCTGGCAGGTCGGAACCGTGGCCGACCTCGGGCAGGCCGGCACGAACTTCTACCACACCAACGCATGGGCGGCCATCCACGACGTGGCAGACACTTGGGGCGGCGAGCTGTCGTTCGAAATCCAGGTGAGCGGCACCAAGGTGACCGCACGCCGCGTGTGCATGGCCAAGCAGGTCGGCGAGGACAACGGCAAGCGTTTCACCTACGCCAAGGACCTCGTGAGCGTCAAGCGCAGCGTGGACGAGGGCAACGTGTGTACCGCCCTGTACGGCTACGGCAAGTCCCTGCAGACCGCCGACGAGGACGGCAACCTGACGGGCGGCTACGATCGCAAGCTGACCTTCGGCGACGTGAACGGCGGGCAGAACTGGGTGGGGTCGGCCGACGCGCTGGCGCGCTGGGGACGGCCCGACGGCAAGGGCGGCAAGGCGCACGTGTTCGGCGACGTGGAGTTCTCCGATTGCGAGGACGCCGCCGAGCTGAAGAAGCTCACCGAGGCGCAGCTGGCGCAGTCGTGCGTGCCCACCGTGTCCTACACCGTGGACGCCACGGCGCTTGCGCGCGCCGGCGAGGGCTTCGAGGGCGCGGACGAGGGCGACCTGGTGACCGTGGTGGACAAGGTGTACGACCCGCCGCTGCGCGTGCGCACCCGCATCACCAAGGTGGTGGAGGATCAGCTGCGCCCCGGCGAGGTCACCTACACGTTCGGCAACTACCAGACCGTGGCCGAGCTGATGGCCGCCCAGAAGTCCAGCGCAAAGAGAACGGCTTCGAGCATCCGCGCCACCGTGGCCGACGCGGTAAACGCGTCCAACAAGGCATCGACCGGCAAATGGGGCGAGAGCCTGGCGGCCTCCGAGAAGCGCCAGGAGGCGTTCGCCAGGGAGCAGGGCGGCGCGGCCAAGGACTACACCGACGAGGTGAAGGACGCGCTTGACAAGGCCCTCAAGGAGTATGCCGACAAGGGCGACACCACGCTGGAAGAGGCGCTGAAGAAGTACTCCGACGACGGCAACCTGTCCCTTGAGGAAGTGCTCAAGCTCTACACCGACACCACGGTGGAGCAGAGCGAGAGCGTGCTCAAGCAGATAGACGAGGCCAACAAGGAGTACCTGGAAGGCGTCACCGGCTCGCTGGACGAGCGCCTGACGAGCGCCGAGAACGAGGTTGATGGGCTGCAGAACCAGCTCGATCAGCTGCCGACGGATATCCGCAAGAAGATCGTGGAAATGCTCAACAGCGAGATAAACACCACGGGCGGCTGGGTGTACGAGGAGCCCGGCCAAGGCATCCTTGTGTACGACAAAAAGCCCGAGAGCGCCACCAAGTGCGTCAAGATAGGCGGCGGAATCATCGGCGTGGCCAACTCCAAGTACTCCAGCGGCGCGTGGAAGTGGCGCACGGCCATAACCGGCGACGGCGTGACCGCCGACGAGCTGACCACGGGCCGCATCAAAGGCGGGAACTCGTACTGGGACCTCGACAGCGGGGCCTTCTACCTGCGCGACGGCTCCATCTTCATGACCGACAGCAACGGCAACAGGGTCTATATCAACGCCACCAACGGCTTCCAGATATACGACAAGAACGGCTCCATCATCGCGGGCACCGTGCTGGTGGGCAGCACCTCCATGTTCCGCTGCAACATGGTCGGCACGTCGTCAACCAACTACATCACCACCGGCACGACGACGAACGACCACCCGGGAGCGTCGTTCGTGAACGGCTCGACCGAGTACTGCACCATCGAGGCCATCCACGCGAAGGACAGCCCCACGGCGAGCTCGACCGACGGCGTGGGCATATCCGCCTGCGGCTACGGCTTCCTGGCAGCCAACCGCTACTACCGCCAGACGTGGCTGACGACCCCCTACTACGCGGGCTACATGAGCCATCCCGACGAGCAGCTGTACATGAGGAGCGGCAACAGCAACGCGGGCGGCTCGGCGTACGTGAAGCTGCAGGAGAACTCCAACAACTACGTGTACCTGGATAGCAGCCGCGCAGACATTGGGTCGTCGGGCACCGCCAGGATACTCGCCCCGAAGTTCGCCATAGGAACCAGTCCGAGCAGCGGCGGCACCTACGGGTACACGGGCTCCACGCAGTTCATCGGGTGCATCACCAACAACGGCAACAACTGGACGTGGGGCACCATCAACGTGGTGAACGGAATCATCACCGGCATGAGCAGCATCACGGGAAACTAGACCAAGCAAGAGAGGAAACGGAATGTTCTACCACCTTGTGCAGCAACCCGAAGCGCCGCAGGCGCTCGACGGCGCGCCGAAGCCGCCCGAGGCGCTTCCGGTGTTCGAGTGCATCAGCGACCCGGCCACGGCGCGGGCCATCGTGGAATCGGAAGACGTGTTCGAGTTCGACGGCAAGGGCGGCTTCACGCTCGTGTCCAGCCCCGTGGCCGTCATGGACGCGGAAGGCGGCGAGGCCAACGCCGTTGACTTCTCGGCGCTCACTGACGAGGAGATATGCGGGGTCCACAGAGCGCAACCCGGCGACATATCGCGGACACTTGCGGCCGAAGGAAAGGAGTGAGGCATGGCAACGCACGAGCTTACGCTCAACCTCAAGAAGACCAACATAGCGCCGCCCGTCATCACCGTGCACCAGGGCGACAGCGCCGAGGTCCTGAAGGCCGCCATCTACGACGGCGACAAGAAGGCGGCCCTGACGGGCTGCAAGGTGCACCTCATGGCTGCGAAGCCCGACCACACCTACGTGGAGCAGCAGTTCACTGGCATCAGCGACAACGTGTCCACCGTGACGGTCGACCCCGCCGTCTTCGGCGTGGCCGGGCTGCTCAAGGTGTGCTACGTGCGCGTGCGGAACGCGGCAGGGCTGGACGCCACCACCGAGAACGTCCTGGTGAACGTGCTGCCCTCGGCGAGCGCGTCGGGCGAGATATCCGGCCCGTACGTCGATGCGGTGGAGGCGATCATCGCGAACCTCGAAGGGCAGCTAGCCGACGTGAGCGCGCTGAACGCGCAGATGCAGAAGGCCGAGGCCTCCCGCGCGAGCGCGGAAAACCAGCGCGCCACGAACGAGAAGGCACGCCAGACCGCCGAAACCAAGCGCGCAGAGGCCGAGAAGAAGCGAGCCGCGGCGGAAAGCGACCGCGTGACCGAGGCGTCGCAGCTGAAGATGGCCTCGCAAGCCGCCACGGCTGCGGCAAACGGTGCGGCCTCGAACGCCGACGCGGCGGCAAACGTCGCCCTGCAGATAGCCAACAGCGTGGCGCAGGGCAGCGCGGGCAGCTCGGACATGGCCAAGCAGAAGCAGCAGATAGCCGACCTGTACGGCAAGCTGGCCGACGCCACTGACGCGTTCATCTACGACGACGGCACCGTGTACTGCCCCGACTCCAAGGCCAGTGCATCTGGCAGCACCATCACGTTCGGGAGCACCTGCACGGCGTCCGGCACAACCCTCAACCTCAAGTAGAAAGGCAACGAAATGGCACAAGCGAAAACCCTGTCGGTGGGCGGCACCGGCTACGAGGTCATCGACGATACCGCGCGCAGCAACGCGCAGACGGCGCTCAACAACGCCGAGTACAACCGCCAGGGCCAAATCGGCAAGTACGGCGGGCAGAACATCGCCACCATCCTGGCGGGAGAGATCGGCAGCGGCAGCGTGTACGACGCGCTGCACAAGCGAGCCGCCAACGGCAACTTCGCGGGCCTGCGCGTGGGAGACTACATCGACGTGCCGCTGGTAAGCGCGTCGGGCGTGGCGGCCCAGCAGTCCGTGCGCTTCCTCCTGGCGCACTTCGACCCGTACTACTGCTGCGGCGACAGCTCCAAAGGCCACCACATCGCCTTCGTGGCCTCCGCGCCCATCGCCGTGGCCAAGACCGTGACCGGCGTTGCCAACGACAGCTTCCTGATGTGGAACACGACCAACACGAACCAGGGCACCGCCGACCAGAAATGCCCCTACCCCAACAGCAACCTCAAGGCGTGGGAGACGGCCTTCGAGGCGTGCCTGCCCGAGAGCCTGACCAAGTACCTGCTGACCCAGCGCGTCCTGCTTGAGGAGCGTTACAGCGCCAGCGGCGCGCTCAACGACTCCAACTCGTGGAGCTGGCAGGATATCGGCAAGGTGTTCTCGCTGTCCGAGATGGAGGTGTACGGCTGCCCGGTGTGGGGCACCAAGGGCTACAGCGTCGGCTTCGACTGCCAGTGGGACCTGTTCAGGGACACCGCGCATCGCATCAATGGAAATCGGTGCTATTGGTGGCTGCGTTCCGTCATGGGTGGCTCCTCGTCCAACGTGTGCTACGTCACCAACCACGGCGACGCCAACTGCCGCGATGCCACGAACGGCTGGATTCGCCCCCGCCCCGGCTTCCTCGTCGGCTAACCAGCCGAGTGCTCTATACTCTGCTTTTAGGCGACCGCCTTGCGCGGTCGCCTCTCGCCCGCGAAGCGGGCCGTTTTTTTCGCCAGTTTCCACAGGAGGTGCACGTGAGCGGCGTCTACCAGCGCAACCGCGAGGTGTCCGAGTATAAGTTCTTCACGCAGGCCATCGCCATCCGCGTGGAGGTCAACAAGCTGATGGCGTCCTCCTCGGTAGTGCCCAAGGCCTACAGGCTGCTGAACGCGGTGCCCACGGTGGAGACGGCGCGCAGCATCGTGTACAACGTCAACCGCGCCGACTGCTTCTACCCCAACACCTCGTTCAACGCGCTGGAGAGGAAACGCTACCTTACGCTGGCCATAGCGGACTGCGAGCAGCTGATGCTCGACATGCAGTGCCTCATGGATATTGGCCTGCCCGTGAACGCCAACCGCTTCGATGAGCTGGCGGCCATGGTCGAGGAGGAGATCAAGCTGCTGAAGGGCGCGCGCAAGAACGTGCGCGTCACCGGCAAGAAGTCCACCGAGGAGCGCATAGCCGAGGCCGAGGCCGAGCTAGAGCGCCTGCGTTCGCTATAATGGGCGGCGGTCCCGTCTTGTATATCGGTACAATTGGTGGCTGCGTTCCGTCATGGGTAGCTCCTCGTCCAACGTGTGCTACGTCAACAACAACGGCAACGCCAACTACAACGATGCCACGAACGACTGGATTCGCCCCCGCCCCGGATTCCCTTATTGCCAGACCGAGTAGGCCCCAGGGCCGAAAGCAGAGCGCAGAGAGGAAGGAAGGCGCGACCGTCGGGCTCACGCCCGTAAATACGCACCCCGCGAGGGTGGCCGGACGCTGCTTGCATGGCGCGGCGCTCCGTGGCTTCGCCGCGTTTCATGGCCATACCTCAAGCGGCTGTCAGAGCCACATTGAAAGCCGTGCGGGGTGCCTTCTGTGAACTCCGAGCAAAGGCGGGCGGCGCGCCGGAAGCGCCGCGAGGAGAAGCGGGCCAAGGCCAAGGCCGAGCGCGTCAAGACGTGCACGCTTGAGACCGTGGCCGACCTCAACAGCCTGTGCAAGGCTTCCAAGCAGGCCGCGCGCGGCGTGATGTGGAAGGCGTCCACGCAGCGGTACATGAAGGACTACCTGCGCAACGCCGTCCTGTCCCGCCGCGACCTTTTGGAGGGCCGCGACATATGCCGGGGCTTCATCCGCTTCGACCTATGGGAGCGCGGCAAGCTGCGCCACATCAGCGCCGTGCACTTTCCCGAGCGCGTGGTGCAGAAGTCGCTGTCGCAGAACGCGCTCGTGCCCGCGATCGTGCCCACCCTCATAGCCGCGAACTCCGCGAACATAAAGGGGCGCGGCACCGACTACGCCCTGAAGCTGCTCAAGCGCCACCTGGCCGACAACTGGAGGAGGCACGGCGGCGATGGCTACATACTTCTCGGCGACTTTTCCGACTACTTCGCCCGCATAGCGCACGGCCCCGTCAAGGAGCAGGTGGCTGCCGCGCTGCTCGATCCGCGAGTAATCGACCTTGAGCACCGCCTGATAGACGCGCAGGGCGATGTGGGCCTGGGGCTGGGCAGCGAGCCGAACCAGATATGCGCCGTCGCGCACCCCAACCGCATTGACCACTACGTAATCGAGATGCTGCGCCCCGAGGCCTACGGTCGATATATGGACGACTTCTACCTGATACACGAGTCCAAGGACTACCTGCAGGTGTGCCTGCTGCTCATAGAGCGCAAATGCGCCGAGCTGGGCATCGAACTGAACCCGCGCAAGACCCGCGTGGTGAAGCTCACGCGCGGGTTCACGTGGCTGAAGAAGCGCATCTTCTACACGGACACGGGCCGCATAGTCGTGAAGCCGTGCCGAGACTCCATAACGCGGGAGCGCCGCAAGCTCAAGAAGATGGCCCGCATGGTCGCCGATGGCATCATGACCCCTGAGCAGGTGGAGCAGAGCTACCAGAGCTGGCGCGGAGGCATGAAGCGGCTGGACGCGCACCGCAGCGTGCGGGCCATGGACGCGCTGTACCGCAGCCTGTTCGGAAATCCCGCGGGGGGGGTTGCTCAATGCAATCCAAACCTGGAGGCGACACGGATGGGAACATGCCCCTACCCTAGCAACGGAAGGAGCGACCCATGACGGAACAGGAAATCGCCGGGGAGATCAACGGCTACAAACAGCAGCTTGAGCAGAGCGACTACAAGGTCATGAAGGCGGTGGAGCGCATCTTCTCCGCATCGTCCATCACCGACCTGCTCTCGGCCATCGCCGCAGCTGCCAAGGAGGTGGCCGAGATCATCTCGCAGCGCCAGACGTGGCGCGACCGCATCAACGAGCTGGAAGCCATGGAGCCCGACCAGCCGGAAGCGCCGCAGGAGTAGCGAGCGCCCCTTCGGGGGCGCTTTTCTTTTGCCCGGCGACACCTCGCGGACAATCGCGGCAGCGATTCGAGGAGGTGAGAAAACGAATGACCGACGTGCTGGAAATCTTCGCGCCGTACGGCCCCGGGTCGCTTTTCGGCGCGCTGCTCGTCCTAGTGGTCCTGTACTTCGGCAAGCAGTTCCTCGAAGAGTTCAAGGCCCAGAACGAGCGCAAGGCGAACATCGACCTCAAGCGCGAGGAGCGAAAGCAGGACGAGGTGAACGAGCGGGCGCAGCGCGACCGCGAGCGCAGCCAGATGGAGGGCCGCATCGCCGCGCAGATGGAGCGCAGCAACGCGCTGATGGAGGCTATGAAGGCGCTCATGGAGTCCGTCGTGACCTCCAACGAGGTGCTGCACGCCGACCTGGCAAACAGCCAGGCGCGCAGCCAGGGCATGGCGGCGAAGGTCGACCACATCGCCGACCGCGTTGACCTGCTCTACAAGGAATCGGCTCGATAAAAAGGAATCCGAAATGACAGAAATGCAAGCAATCGCAGCCATCGTGCTGTCTTTCGCCGTGCCGTTCGCGGTGCAGCTGATCAAGACCGAGGCCATGACCGGCAAGGCCGCGCGCATCCTGGCGCTGGGCTGCTCGCTCCTGGCGGGCGTCGTGACCGGCTTCGTGGGCGGCGTGCCCGCAGACCCGGGCGCATGGGTCACGTGCGCCTTCGCCGTGGTAGGCGGCGTGCAGGCGGCCTACACGCTGTTCAAGTCGGTAGGCATCACATCCAAGTGGCTCGACGCCCTGTTGGGCGTGACCGTAGGCGGGAAGGAGTAGGCAATGGCTAAACTGTTCATCATCTGCGGCCACGGCGCTGGCGACCCCGGCTGCTGCGCAGGCGGCTGCACCGAGGCCGAGCGCGTTCGCGCCCTGGGCCAGCGAATCAAGGAACTGGGCGGTTCCGAGGTCGAGCTGGGCGATACGTCCCGCAACTGGTACGCCGACGGCGGGCTTAACCGCCTGAGCACCGACGCGCCAGTGGTGGAGCTGCACATGGACGCCAGCGGCATCGCCACGGCCCACGGCGCGCACGTCATCATCAAGGAGGGCTTTGAGCCTGACGAGTACGACAATGCGCTGGCCGACAAGCTGGCGGCGTTCATGCCCGGGCGCTCCGAGAAGCTGGTGCGCCGTTCCGACCTCGCGAACCCGAACCGAGCCGCCGCGCGCGGCATCAACTACCGCCTGTGCGAGAACGGCTTCATCGACAACGACGGCGACCGCGAGAAGTTCAACGGCAACCTGGACGAGCTGGCGCGCATCTACCTGGAATGCTTCGGCATCACTGCTGGAAGCGCCCCCGCAGCCGTCCCGCAGCCGCAGCCTGCGCAGCAGGAAACGACCGAGAACTTCGGCGGCACCTACCGCTGCACTGTGGACTACCTGCGCGTGCGCGACGCCCCCGGCCTGGGCGGCACCGAGGTGGCGCACTATTCCAGCGGCGAGACCGTGACGCTGGATAACTGGTACAAGATCGCCGACGGCTACGTGTGGGGCCGATACACGGGCTACAGCGGCGCAACGCGCTACATCGCCGTGGGCAAGGCCACGGGCAAGCCAGAGGCCGACGACTATCTGGTGAAGGTGGGATAGGCCATGCCGTACCCGAGCCCCGCAGACGAGGAGCGCAACGGCGGGTGCGGCCCCATCCTCGCGGCGGTCGTCCTGCTGTTCATCGTCCTGGCCGCCGCCAGCTGCGCGTCGCAGGCCATGGGAGCGCAAGACGTGACCGTGAGGCAAGCCCGCACGGACGGCCCCATATACGACCTGCCCGAGGGCATCGGCCAGGAAATCGTGTGCGACGAGCACAACCGCGAGTACCTGCTGCTTACCACCGAGCAGGGCGGCGTGTTCCTCATGCCGTACATGGACGAGGACGGCGAGCAGGAGATCATGCCGCAGGCCTAGAACGCAAAGAAGCCGCCCCGTATGGAGCGGCTTCTTTCTATCTGACGAGCAATATGAACGCCCGCCTAACGACGAACACGCGTATGTGTTCGCCTACTGAACAGTTGGTGGAGGCGCGGAGAATCGAACTCCGGTCCACGAAAGCCCCCTGATTGGCATCTCCAAGCTCAGTCGCTGGTTTAGTCTCGGACGCCTTGCGCGCAGCGACACGCTCGCGGCGTCCTAACCGGTTCAGTCTTAGCCCGCGCCATACCGATTACGTGCGCAGGAGCATTCCCCTAACATGACGTCGCGCCGGTGTCGGGGAAATCACCGGGTTGACGCGCCGCTATAAACTAAGCAGCGAGAGCCATAGGCTCAAAAGAAGAGTTGTTGTCAATTCAATTTGACGGTACCCCTGTTTAACGAGGCGAGGAGACCTCGGCTTGCTTCCTCTCTCAGAGCTATCGTGTCGAAACCAGTCGCCCCCGAATGTCGGGAAAGTCTGGATGGTATCGGGCCTGCAAGCACCCGATAACCGTCGACTTTTCAAGGAACATGCGGGGCGAGCCCCGCTTGTGAAGTGTTATCTTACCACGTTCTGAAAGCGGACAGCTGTTCTATGCACGAGCTGTGAAGACCCCAATGTGTGCCACACTTCGCACTTTTGCTACCGAACACGTCACGTATATTTTCGCCAAGCAAAATTGACCCGTCGAAAGGACCGTTATGGATACCAAGCAGCAGCTCGTCAATGCCCTCGCAGGCCTGGGCTCAACCATTACCGAAGCTATGGATGTCATCGAAGGCTTTGTCCCCTGCGGACATCCCGCCCTCACGGTATCGAACGCACTCGTCGCGCTGGACGCTGACGATGATGCAGCTCTCGCCCAGCAGCTTGAGACCGTCAAGGGCTTTATCGACCACGTGAGTGAGAACCGCGGCGTGACCGCCTACCACGGCATCGAGGTCGAGCTCGCGGGTCCCAAAGCCGATCTGTTCGCAGCAATCCGCGAGGTAGGCGCCCTTATGCAAACCGCAGGCGTCAAGAACACCCAGGTCAACGAGTGGGTCTACCGCAGCCTGGCAGCGCTAAACGATTCCGACGAAAAGGCAGCCGAGCAGCTCGCAGAAAGTCCCACCATTAAGGCCGAGCTTTTGTAAATAGCAGACACGGGCCCCTTGGCGCATCGTCGTCCAAGAGGCCCGCAAACAGTTCGCGTCAACCGATGGCCGCGCCGCCGCGTTCGGCCAAGGCCAGAATCGGCATCATTTGACGAGGTGTCTTTGCTGCAAGATCGGCATGTTCGAGCAGCTTGCGATCGTTAGTTACCAAATAATCGACCTGTACGCGCTTGCATGCGGCGAGCACCAAGTTGTCCTCGTAATCGCGATGGAGCGTCAGATATTTGTCGGCTAGCCACAGATCGGATGCATCAGCGCCCACGGCCATAGCGTTTTCGGTCATATTCCGAACGAACGCCAGCGCCGCATCGCCAATCGCGCGGGCAGATGCCTCGTCGAGTGCTCCCCCGCTGGCAAGAACGCTTCGCTTCAGCTCGTGTTGGACAACGTACAGTACGTCCTTAGCGATATGCACCGGGAAGAACAGCAACGCCCCCGTCTCCGTCGTCTGCCCAATAAACGCACGCGCGGCAAGCGACTCGGCATGGTCGACGCAAAACGAATCAACCCATACGTTGGCGTCCACCATGATCTTGAGAGGCGCCCCACTCACTGGATCATCCCCTTTTGGCGATAGCGCTCGTCCATGGCTTCGGAATAGATTGTGTCCCAATCGCGATCGTCGGATACAGGCGACGCAGCGATGCCCATATCTGCATAAAGCCGGTCTGCCGCTGCCCACGACGCGGCGAACGGAGTATCGGGCGCGACGGCCTGCTGCCGGTCATCGACGGCCGCAAGCACTTCCTCGCACTGCCCGCCACCCTGCGCGACCTTGGCCACCACCTTTTTGATGAGCTCGGGCAGCGACCCGCCCGAAAGCCGCAGCGCCTCCTCGGCACGGTTCTTGACCTGGCGATCCACGCGAACGTTCACCTGCGCCATGCCGCTAACAGCACCCATCTCAACCTCACCTTCGACTTTTGCTATCTATGCTAGCACAACTATATATTTCTGCTAGCACATGGTCAAACGCAAAAGGCCTGCATTCTGGCGGCTGCAACACCGCCCAAATGCAGGCCAAAAACTTAAGTAAAAGCGCTAGCGCAGATATGCCTTTGCGTTGCTCAGGCTGTAGGCGATCGTTGAGCCGTTGTGCAGCAGTGACGACGTCTGTGGAGTGATCATGCCGGTAATACCCAATGCCAACAGCGCCGAGTTGGTGAGCATCACCTTGGAATACGAACTCGTTAGACGGTCGATAAGCCCCTGACTCATGCGGCGCAGGCGCACGATCGCGGCCAGATCCGTGTCGGTCAGGATGATATCGGCGACCTCCTTGGCGATGTCGCTTCCGCCACCCATTGCCAGCCCCACGTCGGCCAAACCGAGCGCCGGCGAATCGTTGACGCCGTCGCCCACCATGGCAACGTGGCGCCCCTCGCTCTTAATGCGCTCAACATACGCGTACTTGTCCTCGGGCAACAGCTCGGCCTTAAACTCGTCGACGCCTGCCTCGCGAGCAATGCGCTCGGCCGTGCGCTCCGAGTCGCCCGTGAGCATGACCACGTGCTTAACGCCCAACGCGTGCAAGTCGGCGATGGCCTCGCGGACCCCGGGCTTAAGCGGGTCCTCGATACCGAGCACGCCCACAACGGTGCCGTCGACCGCCAGATACAGCGGCGACAGACCCTGCATCTGGGACTCGATGCGCTCCTTGATGTCGGATTCGAGCTGTGCGCCCTCGTCCTCAAACACAAAATGTGCCGAACCGATGATGGCACGACGTCCTTCGATGGACGAAGCGATGCCATGCGCCACGATGTACTCGACCGCAGCGTGACGCTCGCGGTGCTCAAGTCCACGCTCGCGAGCAGCGTTGACGACGGCGCGCGCTACCGGGTGGGGGAAATGCTCCTCCAAGCAAGCGGAAAGGCGCAGGACCTCGTCCTCGCTCCAGCCATCGGTCGTCAGTACGCAAGCCAGGCGCGGCTGCGCCTCGGTCAGCGTGCCGGTCTTATCAAACACAATGGTATCGGCCTTGGCAAACGACTCAAAGTACTTCGCACCCTTGACCATGACGCCCATCTTGGCGGCATCGCTCATAGCGGTCATGACGGCAACGGAACCCGTGAGCTGGAGCGCGCACGAGTAGTCGACCATCAGTGCCGCTGAGGTCTTGATGAGGCTACGCGTGGTGAGAGCGACAAGGCCCGCGAGCAGGAAGTTCCACGGGACGATCTTGTTGGCAAGGTCCTCCATATGCGACTGGCCCTCGGACTTGAGCGAATCGGCCGTTTGTACGAGCGAGACGATCGAGCGGAGCTTGGTCTGAGCCGTGTTGGCGCGCACGCGCACCAAGATGCTGCCGTCTTCCACGACGGTACCGGCGAACACGTCGTCGCCTGCGCTGCGCTCAACGGCAAGCGGCTCGCCGGTCAGGGTCGCCTGGTTGACCATGGCGCTCCCCTGCTCGACCACGCCGTCAATGCAGATGGACATGCCGGTGCGCACGGCTACCAAGTCGCCGGGCTCAAGCTCGGTGGCGGCAACGCTCACCTCAGTGTCGCCGACCACCTTTTGTGCCTTGTCGGGCACGTCGAGCAGCGAGTTGATGAGCTCGTTTTCGCTCATGGCGCGGGTGTAGTCCTCGAGCAGCTCGCCCACGTTGAGCAGGAACATCGTCTGGCCCGCGGTGTCGACATCACGTTTGACGAACGAAATGCCGATGGCCGAAGCGTCAAGCACAGGAACGGTCAGACGCGGCTGCGCCAGCTCATGAAGGGCAGCGCGCAAAAATGCTATGTAACCGGCCACGACAAACACCGCACGCAGAGGCGTCGGCAAGAACCAACGACGTGCGTAATGGACACCGACGAGTGTCGCCAGGTCCATAACGAGTTTGTGCTTGCGCGGCTCGAGTTGCATCACGTAGCCCGACTTGGCATCGGCGATAGCTTGAGCATCGAGTGCGCCCAAGGCGTCGAGCACGCTCGCGCGGCGCGGCTCGTCGTACTCCAGCGCCATCTGGCCAATGCGGCCATACACGCGCACCTTGTGCACGCCATCGATGTCGCCGCCAAGCTTAAGAAGTGCATCGAGATCGCTCTCTGGCACAGGACCCGCCAATTGAAGACGGGTCCTGCCGGGGATCTCGCTAATAATCGAGAATCTCATAGTTTGTGCCTGGGAGCGTTACTCGGCTGCCTCGTCAGCAGCGGCCTCGCTCTGGGTGATGTAGGCCGCCTCGGCAACCATGTCGTCGACATTAGCCTTGGCCTGCTCGACCATGTCCTGGTAGCAGTTCTTGATGCGCATGCCACACGCGATGCCCTGCACGCAGGCATTCTTGACCGGAGCGCTGGTAAGCAGCTTGATGCCGGCCGTGCCAAGCAGAAAACCGCCACCGACAAGCAGGGTATTGAACGTCGACTTCTTCATGTTGCTTCTCCCTTTTGCCGCATTGGACGCGGCACGGTGCCTCAGCACCCGAGTAAATAAGTTTGCTCGAGCACACTTTTGGAAAACAGTTTAGTTTATCTAACTATTAAGGTCAACAAAGGTTAACTTTTTGGAAATCTTGGGGGGCGCGATGTGACCAAGGGACCGTTCCTGCGCCACATCCACAAAAAATGAGGGCGCCAATAGCGCCCTCATTCACCAAATTCAATCCAGCCCACCTGACCCGAACGGCCGAGTCGTCTGGCCGGGGAAGCCCCGCAGCTACGAGAGCGACGTTCTCAGCAACTCGTTGAAGAGCTTCGGGTTGCCCTTGCCGCGGCTCGCCTTCATGCACTGGCCCACCAAAAAGCCGATGACCTTCTGGTTGCCGTCGCGATACTGCTGCGCCTGATCGGCACAGTTTGCCAGTACCTCGTCCACAATCGGCTGCAGCGCGCTGGCATCGCTCACCTGACGCATGCCGCGCTCGTCGACGATCTTGTTGGGGTCGTCGCCGGTCTGGGCCATGGCCTCAAAGACCTCGTGCGCCTGGTTGGAGCTGATGGCATCGGTCGCCAGCAGCTTGGCAAGGGCTGCCACCTGAGCCGGCGCAATGCCAGACTCGGCCAGCGAGACGCCCGCGCCCTTAAGATAGGCGATCATCTCGTTCACCAGCAGGTTTGCAACCGTTTGGGCCTCCTTGCCAGCCATTCCGGCAGCGGCGGCCTCAAAGAACTCGGCAAACTCCGGGTCGCCGGCGATTTGCTCGGCATCGGCCGCCTTAATGCCAAAGTCGGCCTCAAAACGGGCGCACTTGGCATCGGGCAGCTCGGGAATCTCGCCACGGCAGCGGTCGATGAACTCGTCGTCCAGATCAAACGGCGCCAGGTCGGGATCGGGGAACAGACGATAGTCGTCAGCCGTCTCCTTCACACGCATGACCACGGTGCGCTTGCGGCTGGGCTCCCAGTGGCGGGTCTCCTGATAGATGATTCCGCCCTCCTCGAGTACCTCGGCCTGGCGGCAAATCTCGTAGGCAAGGCCGTCGTGCAGGCTCTTAAATGAGTTGAGGTTCTTGAGCTCGGTCTTGGTGCCCAGCTTGGTCTCGCCGCGGCGGCGCAGCGACACGTTGCCGTCGCAGCGCATGGAACCCTTCTCCATGGAGCAATCGGAAATGCCCAACGTCACAAAGATGCGACGGAGCTTCTCCATAAACAGGCGCGCCTCCTCGGGCGTGCGCAGATCGGGCTCAGTCACGAGCTCAATCAAAGGCGTTCCGCAGCGGTTGTAGTCGACGAGTGACTCGGCCGCGGCGGTAATGCGGCCCTCGGCACCGCCCACGTGCACCATCTTGGCAGCGTCCTCCTCCATGTGGATGCGCAGGATGCGAATGGGCACCGTGTAGGAACCGTCCTCGCGACGCTCGGGCATCTGCAGGCTGGACGCGTCATAGCTGGCCAGGTGGCCGGCGCGCTGGTTGCCCTCGCGCATGGTCGACGTCATGGACGTAGACAGACCCTCGGCATTGGCAGAGGCGCTCGCCAGGCTCTGGGCCTCGGCCTCGCCAAACGCGCAATCGGGGCGCTCGGCGGCACCGCGACCGGTCACGTCCAGATCCAGGTGACCGTACATGGCAAAGGCGACCGGACCCTGCGTGGTCTGGAAGTTCTTGGCCATGTCGGGATAGAAGTAGTGCTTGCGGTAGAACATCGAGTGGCGCTGGATCTCGCAGTTGGTGGCGAGACCGGCCTTGACGATGCTCTCGATGGCGCGCTTGTTGGGCACCGGCAGGGCGCCGGGCAGGCCCAGGCACACCGGGCACACGTTGGCGTTGGGCTCGTCATCGTGGCTGAGCTTGCAGTTGCAGAACATCTTAGTATCGAGTGCGGTGAGCTCGGTATGGATCTCCAGGCCGATCACGGCCTCCCAATCCTGCAGGACCTCGGAAAGCTCCTTCATTACAGCTCGCCTCCCTTCCCGGCAAAATCGGGCGCGACGGAAAGCGCGGGCGCACCCGTGGCGGCATCGGCAAAGCCGCGCTCCAGAGCGCGGGCAAACGTGAGCAGCTGACGGTCCTTAAAGGCCGGACCCACCAGCTGGGCAGAAACGGGCAGCTGAGTATCCTCGCCCAGGCCCAGCGGCACCGAGATACCACCGTTGCCGCAAATGTTGAGCGAAATGGTGTATAGGTCGGAAAGGTACATCTGCGTGGGGTCGCTGATCTCGCCAAACTTAAAGGCCGTGCGCGGCGAGGCAGGCATGAGGATGGTGTCCACCTTGGCATACGCGGCGTCGTAGTCCTGCGTGATGAGCGTGCGGGCCTTTTGCGCGGCGTAGTAGTACTTGTCGTACACGCCCGAGCTCAGCAGGTAGGCGCCGAGCATCTGACGGCGCTTGGCCTCGGCACCAAAGCCGTGGGCACGCGAAAGCGAGCTCTGGTCGGACAGGTTGGCGCAGCCCTCCTCCTGATAGCCGTAGCGAATGCCGTCGAAGCGGGCCAGGTTGGAGAACGCCTCCGCCGGACCGATGACGTAGTAGGCGGCGATGGCGGCGTCCAGGTGCGGCAGGTCGACCTCGACCAGCTCGGCACCCTGGTTCTGCAGCTCCTGGGCGGCGCGCTGGACAGCAGTCTTGACCTCGGGCGTCAGGCCCTCGGCCTCCATAAACGCGGGGATGATGCCCACGCGCTTGCCCTCGATGCTGTCGTTGAGATGCTCAGTAAAGTCGACGGCGCAATCCTGGCTGGTGCAGTCGTACGGATCGTGGCCCGCGCCGGTAAGCGCGTTCATGGCCAGCGCGACATCCTCGACCGTGCGGCCAAAGGGGCCCACCTGGTCGAGCGACGATCCAAAGGCAACCACGCCGTAACGGCTCACGGCGCCATACGTGGGCTTAAAGCCCACCACGCCGCACAGCGACGCCGGCTGGCGAATGGAGCCGCCGGTGTCCGAGCCCAGCGAGAGCGCGACCTCGCCCGCGGCGACGGCGGCAGCGGAGCCGCCCGAGGAGCCGCCGGGCACGCGCTCGGTATCCCAGGGGTTGTTGGTGCGGTGGAACGCCGAGCTCTCGGTGGAGCTACCAAAGGCAAACTCGTCCATGTTGGCCTTGCCCATGGGCAGGCAGCCGGCATCGAGCATGCGCTGGACGCAGGTGGCGGTGTAGACGCTCTGGTAGTCCCCGAGCATGCGGGAAGCGCAGGTGGTGCGCGTGCCCACGAGGTTCATGTTGTCCTTAATGGCCAGCGGCACGCCCGCGAGCGGGGGCAGCGGCTTTCCGGCGGCACGGTCGGCATCCACGCGTGCGGCGGCCTCGAGCGCGAGCTCGGGCGCCACCTGCAGGAATGCCTGGACCCCGCCCTCGCGCGCCTCGATGGCGGCAAGGGAGGCCTGGGCCACCTCGGTAGCGGTAAAGTCGCCGGCGGCAACGCCCGCGGCGATCTGGGCGGCGGTAAGGGAATCGAAGCTCTGCGCCATTACTCGCTCTCCCCCTCTCCCAAAATGGACGGCACGCGGAAGTAACGGTCGCGCGCGCTGCCGGCGTTTTCGAGCGCAACGTCGAGCGGCAGGTCGCGCTCGGGCTCGCGCAGGTCATCGCCCATCACGTTGGACAGGCTTCCGATGGGATGGAACGTGGGCTCCACGTCGGGCAAGTCATATTGCAAGACGGGCTCAAGCATCTGGACGGCGTCGTTCAGGTAGGACGTCATCTGGGTGAGCTCGTCATCGGTCAGTGCGATCTTTGCGTACTCGGCGATGCCGCGCACGTCTTTCTCGCTGAGTGCCATAGGCGCTCCCTTCCGCATAACAGATAAACCGCTCTAGTATACAAGGCAACGCCGCTTGGAGCAGGCGCTTTACCCAAATGCAGCGAAAACGTAACGGGGGCGGCGGTTGACAGGCGGCGGGCTGGCGGTTCTGCAGCGAAAACCGCGCCGTCCATAACGAAAACCGTCTCGCCCACAACGAAAAGCATCACAACATTCGACGTTTTTCGCCAAAATCGCGATTTTCATCGAATGTTGTGATGGTTTGGAAGTCCCGACCACCGCAAAGGTGCCTGTCCCCACCGTGGCGGTTCTGGAGAATGTCTTATGCCGAGGCTTTGGCCTTGCGGCGCTTGCGGACCGCGTGGATCACGATGTCCAGTAGCAACAGCACAATGGCCACGACCACGATGAGCACGGCAAACTCGCGCTTGCCCCAGTGGCGGCCGGCCAGCGACTTTTGCTTGTCGACGTCCTTCTTGTTGTACTTGGTGCGCACGCAATGCACCAGCAGGCGATGGTCGTTCACGCCGTAGGGCGTGCAGGTGACGAGCGTCACCTTGTCGGCGCCGGGCTCGATGGTCAGCGACTCCATCTCCTCGGGCAGCACCACCTCGGAGTCCACCATCTTATAGGCAAGCGTCTTATTCATGGTGTGCAGCAGCACCAGGTCGCCGGGCTCCAGCGAGTGGATGTCGTCGAACATGCTCAGGTTGCGCATGCCCGAGTGCGCGGTGAGCACGCAATGCGTCGAGGTGCCGCCCACCGGCAGGCTCGTGCCCTCCAGGTGGCCGACGCCCGCCATGAGGACCTCCTCGCTCGTGCCGTGGTAGATGGGCATGCTCACGTCGATGGAGGGGATTTCGACCCAGCTCATCATGGGGTCGCGGTCAAAGATGAGCTGCTGGGCGTAGGGCTCGATCTGGTCGGCGGGAAGCTCGGTGGCCTCGCCCGCCAGCTGCTCGTTAAAGGAGCGCGCCTGGAGCAGGATGCGCTCGCGCTCCTCGGCAGACAGCGCGTCCACGGTGCTGGACACCGTGCTGATCTGGTTGAACACGCCCGAGGCCTCGAGCCGGTCCAAGATCCACGGCCAGGTCATAAGGCCCACGCCAATAAGGATGATGACGATGGTGATGAGCCGGTCGGCCCAGCGCGGCAGCCGCTTGCGACGGCGCTTGGCCTTGGGCTTGGGCTGAGGTTTGGGCTGAGGGCTTGAGCCACCGTTTGTCGCGGCGTTATTGCTCTTCATATGTTTGGCGCCCTGCACCATCGCCGGTCACTCCTCTACAACTCAAGTTGTCTAAACAAATAATAGCCGATTAGCGAGCTTCCACGCCGGACAATGCAGCCTAGCAGCATTGCGCAGTGCGAGTATGGGCCCGCATTTGAGTTTTCAAAATGTCCCGAATCGGCTGAGCGATTCGGGATACAATGTCAATAGAAAACGACGCACCCCGCGTAAGTGTACGAGAGCGCGGGCGGCCTAGTTTTCAGCTTTTGTTAAATGCCCGGGATCCGACCCCCGGGCATTCTTATTTGCGCTTTCGACGCAAATGCCGTCCACCGTCCGCACCGCGCGTGCGCCTACGGACCTTAAACCGAACCTCATACGAGTCAAGAAACGCGATGACGAACGTGCCCACCGTCGCGAGGGCGGCGAGCGCGTTAAGGAATTTCAGCATTTGGGGACCTCCGATCGAGTCGTCGGCCGCCCGCGCACGGGATGCGTCGCAAGGATATTTTACTGCGAGCGTATGCACCCGCAGCTGGTAAACGCGATTTTGACAAACATTTGTTCGATAGCTATAAACACGATTCCTCATCCAGCGGAACCTGGTCGCATTGTCCGGGTTTGCCCGACGTGTTTGCGTTTTCAAAATGTCCCGAATCGGCGAAGCGATTCGGGATACAATAACTACAGGAAACGACGCACCCCGCGTAAGTGTTCGAAAGCGCGGGCGGCCTAGTTTTCTGGTTTTGTTAAATGCCCGGGCCTCTAACCCCGGGCATTCTTATTTGCGCTTGTTGCGGCGCAAATGCCTTCTACCGTCCGCACCGCGCATGCGCCTACGGACCTTAAACCGAACCTCATACGAGTCAAGAGACGCGATGACGAACGAGCCCACTGCCGCGAGGGCGGCGAGCGCGTTAAGGAATTTCAGCATTTGGGGACCTCCGATCGAGTCGTCGGCCGCCCGCGCACGGGATGCGTCGCAAGGATATTTTACTGCGAGCACCCGCACTTACAGCTGGTAAACGCAATAATTGCAAACATCTGTTCGATATTCATACGCTTGATCCATCGGGCAATGGAGTCTGGTTGCGTTATCCCAAAAGAACGGGGCAGACTCCAGTGCGGAGTCTGCCCCGAAAAGAGAATGGCAAAGCAAGAACGTCGATGGACGAGAAAAGTGTCCGCAAGTCTCATGGCCATCACATCCCACCTGCCAAAGGGATGGGTGAGTGAGCGTTACTCCTGCTCGGACTCCTCAGCCTGCTTACGGCTGCGGATGAGGTGCGCCACGCCGATGCACAGCACCGCGCCACCAGCGATCCAGGTGAAGGTCACGCCGTTGAGACCGGTCAGTGGGAGGCCAACCTGCTTGGTATCGCCAACGGTGATGTTGAAGATGCCGTCCGTCTTCTCCGAGCCAGGCTTCACCGTCAGGCTGTTATCTCCGGTGTCGCCATAGGTGAGGCCGGCGATAACCTTGTCGCCCTGGCCAGTCGTAAGTTCTCCAGTGAGCCCAGTAAGACCAGCATCCGGATCATCGTCCTTCATGCTCGGCTTGATCTCGAAGGTGAAGGGGTCGACCTTAGCGTAACCAGAGGGGGCAGAAACCTCCGTGACGGTATAGGTGCCGGCGTCGAGACCAGTAACCTCGATGATGCCCTCGCCATTGGTCACAAACTCTTTGGGCGTTTCACCAAGGGACCCATTATCCTGGACATACAAATTCGTGGATGCAACATCGTCTGCCGTGGTGGCCTGGATGGTGAACCTGGCGCCTTCGAGGGCCTTCTCGGTGCCCAAGTCGACCTTATTGATCTTGAGGCCGTAGGTGTAATCCTTGACCGTGTCAGGCTGGGTCTCGCCGCGCTCGCTGGTCATGGGGTTATTGGAGTAGTTGAGCGTCACGGTGTTCTCGTTACCCTCGGTGCCCGCGACGACCGCATCCTTGTTGATTTGCGCCTTATAGGAGACGACGATGTAGGAGTCCTTAGTGACGTCACTGACCTCCTTCAGGTTATCGCAGGTCCACGTCGTCGTCTTGCTGCCGTCTTCGGCAGCCTCGGCGGGCGTTTCCTTCTTGAAATACGCAGTGATATCCTCACCCTCCGTGCGGGCGAGATCGCCCTTCGCGTCAGTCCTGCTCTTATACAGGTAGACCTTAGCGCCCTTCTGCAGCGTCAGGCCCTTGGAAATCTTGTCGGAGAACTGATAGAAATACGTGTCGTACTTGTCGAAGTTCTCTGCGACGGTGCCGTAAAGGTTGTACGTCACGTCCTGGCCGATCTGGGAGTCAGCGGCGTCGTGCTCCTTGCTGTCGGCATCGCTCACGATCTTCTTCTCGACGGTGGGGATGCCCGTTTTCTCGCTGACTTCAACGGGAGTGCTTCCCACGACAGCGAAGATGGGGGACGTACCCGCCTCGCCCTCATTAATGGTGTCGGCTTTGGTCACAAAGAGCCAGTAACCGTGCGCGAGACCAGAGGCAGCACCATTAGTCGTTGTCTTTTTGTCAGCAAGGCCATCTACGGCAGCAGCAATCTTATATGCAGTGGAATTAAATGCCACGCTGCTGTCCTCATCGCCCACTTTTTTCGTGATCCAGTCCGCGGCGTCTTGGGCGGTCTTTCCCTCATAGGAATTGTCCTCTGCCTGGATAACCTTCACGACAGCAAGCTGCACATTAGTGTTTGCCCACGTAATGTTGCTGACGGTTCCATCGGTGGCAACATCAGCATTGAAAATCTGATAGCCCTCGAACTCGGTAGTGTTACCCTCAACGTTCTCGATAGTCACCGAGCCGTTCGCAGTCGTCGCACCATCCTCAGCAAACGCCATGGTCACCGGGGCCATGACGCCGCCGAAGCTCAGCGCTGCTGTGAGGCCGGCGGTTACTGCCAGGCGTGCGATGTTCTTGCTCATGCTCATCTTCTTTTCCTCTGCTTTCTGCTCGAATTCCATTTGATCTAAATCTGTCTGTCTGTGTCTTAGCATCTACTTCGCTACGTCTCGCCCCGCTCTCTGTGGGGCTGCCAGCTACTCTTTATGGCTGCCACCTCCCCGCTTGACCAGGAGCGCGACCACGATGAGCGCGGCTCCGGCGACCGCTGCGGCGGCCGCGGCGTACATTGCCATATCGCCAGTCGAGGGCATAAAGCCTCCGGTGGTAATGCTAGGGGGTGTGCCGGTGGGCGTGTTGATGAGCGACGCCTCCAGGCTGCCCGTCGACCCGTCCGCGCTGTCGGCGCGCAGGGGCGACTCGGCCGTGATGGTGAGCTTGGGTTTGGCGGCGGCCACCTGGTCGACGTCCAGACCCTCGGCCTTGACCGTCACGGAACGCGTGCCCTCAAAGGCGGTGTAGCCCATGGGCGCCTTGAGCTCGCGGACCTCCAGCTTGCCCGAGTCCACGCCCGAGACGGTCACGCGGCCGTCCTCGCCCGTGGTGACGGTGGCCTTGCCCTCCGCATCCCACGTGCCGTCGGCCGCCAGCGTGCGGCCGCGGTCATCGGCGATGCTCAGGACCGCCCCGGCAAGCGGCTTGTCGCCGTCGCTGCCGCGCTTGGTAAGCGCGAGATCCCAGGTGTAGGCGCACGCGTCATCGCTCGGCGTGCGGGTAAAGCCGGCGTCACCGGACTGGTCGGCAAAGGGAGAGCGCGGGTAGCGCAGGTAGACCTCGTTGGGGTTGCCCTTCGCGATGCCGTGGCTGCATGCGCTGTTGAGCGGCGCATTGTACACGGCGACCACGCGGGCGCCCGCGGTGAAGACGTCGGCCCCGCCGAGCGCGGCGATCAGGTCGCCGGTGCGCACGGTGAAGGTCTTACCGTCGGCCGCTACCTTGGTGGCGCACTGGGCCGTGATGTCGGTCCAGCCCTTTGCGGGGTCGGTGCCGACGCGGCCGTCCTTGTCGGCCGAGACGGCGTCGAAGCCGCCGTCTGCGCCCGCCGCCACGTACACGCGCATGCTCGCGGCCACCTTGGAGGGGTCGAGCCCCGCGCTCATGGTGTCGACGAACCGCACCGTATAGGTGTCGTAGGCCGTGAGGCCCGCCGGGACCGTGGCAGAGAGGCGCCAGTACAGGTCGTCGGCGACCGTGGCGTCGGCGGCCTTCTGCCAGGCGGCGGTGCCGTCCTCCAGCACATGCTTGGACACCTTGGGGGTCGCCGCCTTGGGCTTGACGGTGACGGCGCTGCCGCCGACCAGGGCCATGATCGGCGCGGTGCCGGCCTCGCCCTGGGCGATGGCGTCGTCGTCGGCGACGATGAGCCAGTAGCCGCAGGGCAGCTCGGCCGCCGTGCCCGCGTTAAGGGCCACGGGCACGGCGCCAGAGCTCTGGAGGGAACGTGCGAGCTGTGCGCTCAGCGCGCTCGTAAGGTGGGAATCGGTGTTGAGCCACTCGGCAGCTTCCTGCGCGGTGGTCTGGGAATTGGGCATGCCGGCGCTGTGCAGCACAGGCAGCGCGGCGTCGCGCACGGCGTCGCTTGCCCAGGCGAGGTCGGTGGCGACCTTGGCGTCGCTGTCGCCGTCGACGACGTTGGCGCTAAAGATCTGGTAGGCGTCGTAGCTGCTCGCCACGGTGCCGCTCACCGTGATGGAACCGGTCGAGGTCGGCGCGGCCTGCGCGGAAGCGGGGAACACAACCGCGCAGGTGCCGATCAGGAGGGCAAGCAGCGCAAACAAGATCGGGAAGGAGCAAACTTTCTTATTCACGACGCTTACCTCCCTTCGCATTCGCCTTGCGACGAATGTGCATCCAGGCCGCAGCAGCGCAAAGCACCGCCGCGCCGGCAAGGTACGTCAGAGTGACGCCCGACATACCAGAAAGGGGCAAAGAGGTTGAGTAGGTGTTGGTGAAGGTGGGAAGGCTTTGGCCAGCGCTGGTGTCCTCACCGTATTTAAGCGGTTGCTGCTTATCAGCGGAAATCTCTTTGCCCTTGGCATTGAAAATCTTGGTGTAAGACACTTCGCACTTAATCGTCTTATCAGACTGATCAGTTGCTTTGACCGTAATCTTGTAGACCGACTTGTCGTACGTGTAGTTCGTGAACGGTGCGGTCGGCGGCTGTTCGCGGACGTAATAGGTGAAGGTATTGCTTGCACCACGGCCGGTGGAGTCAGACTCGAGCTTGTTTAGCTTATCGAGTGTGTACTCAATCTTGTCGACGAAGCTCAGGGTCTGGGACTTCTTGTCGCCAGCCTTCGTATTAACCGTCTCAGCGTTATTAAAGTCCTCGTTATCCGCAAACTCGAGCGTAAACTCCTTCATCTCGCCACCCTTAACGACCTTAGTCGCCTTAGGAGTCCAGGAGCCGTACGAGTTGTACGGAGTGTATTCGTTAGTGAAAGTCACCGAGCTATCTTCACAGGCAATTGGATAATAGCCATCTCTATTCTGCACATTGTCCCATGAATTTGTGACACTCCACGCCCCAGATGACTTGTCGAGTTCACGCTTGGTCACATTGACGTTTTCAATCGTGTAGTTATGGATGTTGAGGGGTATCTGCCTGTTCGGGTTTTCTTTTGTCGGAACAGTCATGAGCTCGGTCTTTGTATCCTTAACCGATGCCACAATCTCATACACAGCAGAGTCATATGTGATGTCGGAGTCCTCGCCGGTATCTTCGACCAAGTAGTATGTGATTTTGTCAGCCGTACCGCTTGCTGCGAACTGTTCACCAAGCTCAAACGTGATGTTGCCGCTTGCATCATTATTTGCAGTTCCCACCTCAGCGCAAGCGTCGCGATTGAATTTCCCATTAACGAAAGGATCTTCCGAATCCTTGCGGTAGACCATAAAGGTGAACTCATTCCCAGTGAGCGTTTTGTTCTTATCAGTCTGCGAATCGATTAGCTTCTTGGTCGCCTTCAGCTTAAGGCTCGGGTAGACATACGTATCCGCAGGCTGACCCAAGTACAGATCGCCATTCGACATGATGCCACCGCCATGATCCCAGGAATAATTTCCGGTGATGAAGGTTGTCGCAGCTTTCTGCGCAGCCGTCGCCTCATCGCTTCCGGCTTGAACACCCGAAGTCAATCCTATGCTTTGATAAATCTGCACACCGCCATTGGCGGGAATATCAATCGGCTCCTTGAGCTCTTTACTTCCCGAATACTGGGCATCTCCGCCGCCGAGCATCTTGCCGATTACTGCCGCAATCGGATCCGTATGGCCCTTCTTTGCCGCAAGGAAGAAATCGACATGACCGTGCTTGCGAAACACCTCCGATTCGTATGCATCTCTATCTTCAGTCTTTTCACCACCACCACCTGAAAGATGGGGTTTAGCTTCATTGCCGGTATTTTTCTCCTTGTTGTAAACATTTTCTTTATTAAAATGATTATCATCATGCTCTTCGCCGGCAGACGAATTGCCAAAGATTGCCGTGCCCTCAGTGCTCGTTACCAACGTCTTGCCCGTGGGGCAGACTGCAACGCCGCCGCCGTAGCCGCCAGCTGTATTGGCGCTAATGTACGAGTTGTACACAAAGAGCCTGCCAGCATTAGATGCTGCAACATTCGAATCACCCTGAACAAAGATGCCGCCGCCGCCCCAGTCAAAGCGAGACATGCAGTGGTTATTAGTGATGTAGACTGGGCTATCTTTTGACGCTCCACTTATCATCGCGTCAATCATCTGGCCCACTCGGATGCCGGCACCTTCAGATCGGTAGCTCACGTTAGAGGCAATAATTCCTCCTTTAATGTCGAGCCATGCCCTATCATGTTGAAAAATATTGGTAACGTAAACGCCGCCGCCAGCTTCCTCGGAATAGTTGCCAGTAATCTGGCCACCAGAAATGGTGACATGGGCGCCGTTATTGGCAGCAAGCCCAGCGCCGCCATGGCCACCCTGGCCATCCTCGCCGCAAAACTTGGCGTATTTATTGTTAGTGATGAAACCACCAGAAACAGCAATACTACCGCCCACGACCATGACGCCACCGCCGAATCCGGGAGTGTTCTCTAGCGTTCTATTGCCGGAGATTGTGCCGCCGGTCACCTTAACCGTGGAGCCTTCAGCATACACACCGCCGCCACTCGGAGCACTATTGCCCGCAATTACGCCATTGGAGATGCTAAGGCTTGAGTTATAGCGCACTTCGATTCCACCGCCCGCGCCCGAGCCAGAAGCGCCGCATATATAGCCGCCACGCATGTTGACGGAAGAGCCGTTTTCGGCATAAACCAAACTGCTGACACTGCTCTGTTGCTGTTGCGTGGCACTGCTCTGTTGCTGTTGCGTAATCACGCCACTCTCGAGGTTGAACGTACCGCCCTTGCCGTTAGTTGCGTAGAGATTAATGAGCTTCAGGTTGGCATTGCCGCCGCAAGCCACAATGGCACCCTTGATACCAGCCTCATACGCTTTAAGAGTTTCGTTTGTACCGGTTCCGCTTGCGACCGATTCGGTTACGTAATAGGTAAGCTTGGTCGGGATGTTAGAATCGCCGTATTCCATTGAAGCGAGATTGCTCCATTTGTTTTCTTGATTAGCCGAGATCTCTGTCGCGGCAGCTTGCTGGCTGTCCTTGACGGTCAGCGTCGCGCCGCCGGTGATATTGAACAGAGGCTGATTTGAACTCGTATGCTTAATCTTATGGCCGTTTAGATCCAGCGTGATTTTGCTGCCGTCCTTGCTAAGCGTGATTATCTCGCCGGTCTCGACATCATTCATAAGCTTGAAGCTAGCAACACCGCTTGCATTCGCCAACTTGGTTTTTAATTCGTCAACGTTTTTTATCTCGTCGGGCGCCGCTTCGGTTTGCTCGCCTTCCGTGGCCGCCATCACAGCGTTGCCATCTGCCGGCTCGTTATCTTCGACCTGCAGCTTACCCTCAGGTTGATCCCCAGACTGACCCTGCTCAACACCATTTGAGGGGTCGGCTTCGCCACCCTCTGCGTCGTCACTATTCTGGTTCTCGGTATCCCCGTTGTTGGTGTTGTCTACATCAGTAGACTCAGTTGAGGAACCCCCCCCCATCACAGTTTCCTCGGCAAAATCTGTCTGGGCATCGTTGGCAATGGCCTGCGAGATCGGGGGCATGACGAGCGACAGTACCAGGCTCAACACGGATGCTCCGCACAAAACGCCTGCCAGTACACGGCGCGTCGCTTTTTTACTCTGCTTAGTTTTTTCTGAATTCGCTTTCATCGATGTCTCCTCCCCAAGAGACCGCGATCTTGCTCTTTCACTATCAAACGTATCTGCGCAATCTGTAATTGCGCACGCTTATAGTACATATTGTAACGATTGTTTGAACATCTAAGCAAAAATACCGATAGTTTTGTAGCGAATTCTCAATTCTCTTGACATTTGCTCGGATTTACCTTCGTTTATTCGCTATGAAATATCTATTTCTGCTGGTAATTAAGCCAGTTATCAGTTTTTTAATAGCATTTTATTTATTTGCACAACATTTTGCTCAAGAGCATGCATCCTGCGAACGGTCGAAAATCGACCGTGAACGGTAGATCATTAACCGGGAGGAATAGACTACCAAATTGATGGGAATATTTTTAACTCATCGGTGGTTAGAAGCATGATGTTCAGACAACGTTATTTGAATTTTCGCGCAGATTTTAGGTATCAATTCACCCAAATCGTCTGAGGCCACCACAAAGGTACCTGCTCCCTTTGTGGTGGTTCTCCTCCGGCGCTATAGCAGATGTTCCTCGATAAAGATCGCGATGCCGTCTTTGTCGTTGCTCGCGGTTACAAAATCGGCGGCGGCACGGGTGGCATCGCTGCCATTTGCCATGGCCACGCCCACGCCGGCGTCAGCCACCATGCAGGTGTCGTTATCGGCATCGCCAAACACGCAGATGTTCTGGAGCTCCATGTCGTTGAGCTCCGCCACGCGCACAAGGCCGCGCGTCTTGGACACGCGCGGGTCCATGAACTCGTAGAGCCGCTGCGTGGTTTGCAGAGCCGCCGCCTTAACGGTGTCATCGGAAAACGTCGACGCCCGCTCAATCACCTGCGGCATCACCTCGGGCGCCATGGTAAACATCACCTTGGGCTGCGGCTCGCGCAACAACTCGGCAAAATCGACCACCTGGTAGGGCACGCCGTCGACGCGCGACAGGTGCTCGACGCACGCGTTGCTCTCGGGCACGTAGAACACGCCGTCTCGGGGGCAGACGGGCGTTGCCGGAAGGTCCGCCATGTGTTTGCAGATGCGCGCGATGGTCTCGCCCGGCAGCGGATAGCTCAGCTCGTTGATGTCGTGCGCGCGGTCGATGACCTCGGCGCCACCGCAGCCCACGAGCACGTCCACCAGGCCTTCGATGCCCCAGAGCTTGTACATGGCCTCGGTCGCGTGGGCGTCGCGTCCGGTGCACAGGCCAAAGAGCACGCCGCGCTCGCGCAGGGCGCGGATCGCCGCCACGGTGCGCGGGAACACCGTGTGCTGGCTCGTGAGCAGCGTGCCGTCGATATCGCAGAACACGGCTTTGATGTGGCTGAAGGTGGTGTCCATGGGGGCCTTTCTGGGTTGCGCGGCGGTGTGGGGTGTGGTCGTTAACGGCGTACATGGTATACCAAGGCACAGACGCGGCCTGCCAAAGCAAAACCACCACAAAGGTGCCTGGCCCCTTTGTGGTGACCAGACCCGAAGGGTGGCCTGGCCTGGGACGCAAACCATCGCAACATTCGACGTTTTTCGTCAAAATCGCGATTTTCATCGAATGTTGTGATGGTTTTTACTGCCTTGCGGCACGATCAAAGTGCCGGCGGCCAAACAGCAGCAGCGCCGCGGGAACCGCCGTCACGACCATACCCGCCCCGATGAGCGTCTGCTGCACGCCAAACGTCGCCGCCAGCCAGGGGGCAATCGCCAGCGGGGCTACGCCGGCAAACATGTTGCCAAAACCCATGACCGAGTTGACGCGACCGAGCTGCTCGAGCGGGGCCGTCGTTTGCACGATCGTGTTGTGGAGCGGGTTGACGACACCCCAGGCCACGCCCAGGGCAATCTGGCCGACAAGGGCTACGCCCACGTACGGCGTTCCCACGTAGAGCAGGCTTCCCAGGCCCACGGACATGAGCGCCACGAGCAGCGTTTTAAGGTTGACCAGGTGCGGCGGCAAGCGGAGCGCGACCACGGCGCCCAGCACCGCGCCCACACCGCTGGCCGACGAGAGCCAGCCCATCCACTCAACGCCGACGTGCAGGACATCGCGGTAGAAGAACGACTCCAGCGGATCGAAAGCTCCATAGCCAAAGTTAGAAAGGAAAATAATGCAGAACAGCAGGGCGAGGACGCTGTTGGTAAAGACCGTCTTGATGCTGGTCGCGAAGGTGACACGGGAGGACGTGCTGGGATTGGAGCTTCGTCCCGCACGCTCCCCTTCCTCTGCCGAATCGGCATCCGCATGCCCGGCGACATGGCTGGTCTGCGGCCTAAAGCCCCAACCGACGACGAACGCCAGCACGGTAAAGAGCATCATGAGCACGAACACCGCGCGTGACGATGCAGCCGCCGCGACAAAGCCGCCCAGTGTGGGGCCGATGATAATGCTCACGTTGGAGAACATGGTTATGGCGGAATTGATGTCTTTGAGCTCGACGGGATCGTCGGTGAGATACGCCGGATAGGACGTAGCGATGGGCTGGGCGAATCCCATCACAAAGCCCAGGAGCACCGCGCCAAGCAGGACGATGCCGGTCGCGCTGCCAAAAACGAGGATCGCCGCGCCGGTTGCCAGCGTGCCCACGATGCTCAGAAAGAAATGACGGCGCGGGCCCCAGGCGTCGAGCGCCGCGCCACCCGCAAAGGATCCCAAGATCACAAATACGTTCATAAAAAGGACGGCCAGCGATGTCGCCACGACCGAGGCATCGTCTGCATAGGTGAGCGTTCCGATGACGCCGATAAAGTAGCTGGTCTGAAAACCGGTGTAGATGAGAAAGCGCATCGCCACCAGGCGTTTGGCCTGTACGGACAGCGATGGTTGAGGCTTTGAGAAAAGAGAGGCGAGCATGGAGACTCCTTGTTTCATACGAATGCGGACGGCAGGCATTCGCCACCGTCTGTCAAATCAATCTATCCGCATGAAACATTAAGGACGCATCAAGCCCCTTCTCTCTGTTTTTCGCCCGTCATGAACTACTTGGTAGATTGTAAGGCATGTCCCACACATCTACCAAAGCAAAATCCACCACAAAGGTGCCTGGCCCCTTTGTGGTGGAAGTGACGTTTGCCCAGATAAAACCTGCCAAAATAAACCTGTCCCTTTTTGGCAGGTTTTAGGCCAGATGATCTTGGATGAGATCGCAGATGGCTCGGGCGTCGTTGATGTTGATGGCTCGGGTCGCAAAGCCGGCGTCGAATGCCTGGCGTGCCAGGGCCTCGTTGCAGGCAAGGGCCAGCGTGCGACCGTCGACCAGGTCGAGCGAGCTCTTGCCGCGCAAACGGTCGACACCGGAGCGCGCGACGACGATATTGTCAAAGCCCTCGGTCTTGTAGCCCTCGATGATCACCACGTCGACATCGTTGTAGCGCGACAGCAGCTCGCGCGCGGGCATCTCGTCCTCCTCGCGCGTGTCGGCGTACTCCGCCCAGCGCGTGGCGCAGATGAGCCCCACATGCTTGGATCCGGCCTGGTGATGGCGCCAGGTATCCTTAGCGGGCACATCGATATCAAAGCCATGATGCCCATGATGTTTGAGTGAACCCACGCGCAGGCCGCGGCGGGTGAGCTCGGCGATAACCTTCTCGACGAGCGTGGTCTTGCCCGAGTTTTGGTAGCCGATAAACGCGATCGCGGGGACGGCCGGAGCTGGAACTGTGGGCGCGACGGCGACGGGTGCGCTTGCGGGCGCGGCACCGTCAGCGGCCACGGCCTCAACGGCAGCGGCCTGACGCTCTGCACGATCCCACACGCCCGAGCGGCCGCCCTCCTTGTGCAGCAGGCGCACGTCGACGATCTCCATGCCGCGATCGACGGCCTTGCACATGTCATAGATGGTCAGGCACGCGGCGCTCGCGCCGGTCAACGCCTCCATCTCGATACCCGTCTTGCCCGTCACGCCGGCCGTAACCAGCACGTGAAAGCCAACCTGCCCGTCCGCGCGCGCCGGCGCCCAGCCCTCGGGCACGTCATCGACAGGCGTCCCCGCCGGAGCGATGGGCGCAATGTCGCACTTGCTCTTGGTAATGAGCAACGGATGGCACATGGGAATGATGTCGCTCGTGCGCTTGATGGCCATGATGCCCGCCACGCGCGCGCAGGCAAGCACGTCACCCTTTTTTGCGCGGTCCTGCAGCACCATGGCCTGCGTCTCGGGATGCATGAGGATGGTGCCCTCGGCGATAGCAATGCGATGGGTCTCGGCCTTGTCGGACACGTCGACCATGCGCACCTCGCCCTTGGCGTCCACGTGCGTCAGCTCGTCGCGACGGGCGTCGCGGGCGGGCTCGGTGGCAGCGCTGGCAGTAGGCTGCGCGGACGCGTCGGCGTTGACAGCATTCGCCGCAGCCGTGACTTTGTGGGCAGACATCGCGGCCCTGCGAGCGGCCTTGGTGGCATCGGCGTACCTGCTCTTGGCCATATGATCATCCTCCGATTTGGGACATAAATCGTTGCGTGCCCTCAATTATCGCGTGTTCCTGCGGTTTGTGGGCCACGGCATCGCGCCAAATCGAAAGTACCTGCATATCATCACCACGGCGCAGCGCCTCACGCACCGAATACTCGGCATCGCTGAATAGGCACGGACGCACGTTGCCATCGGCCGTCAGGCGCAGACGGTTGCAGTTCGCGCAAAAATGGTTGGACATGGCACTGATGAAACCGACCGTTCCCGCCGCGCCCGGAAAGTGCCAATAGCGCGCAGGGCCCGCGCCGGCAGGGGCGTCGTTGATGTCGAGCGGCTCGAGCTCGCCCAGCCCCGCCGCGGCGGCCCCGGCATTGATACGCGCCCGCAGCTCGTCGCTCGGCACGGTATCGCTCGCGTCCCACAGCTCGGGATTGAGCGCGGGCGCATGCGGGTCCACAGCGCAATGCGAGCTCGTGCGCTCGTCGCCAATGGGCATGTATTCGATAAAGCGCAGATGAATGGGGCGATCGACGGTCAAGCGCGCGAGGGCTGCCACATCCTGGTTGAGCCGGCGCACAACAACGCAGTTGACCTTAACGGGTTCAAAGCCCCAAGCCAGCGCCGCGTCGATGCCAGCCATGGTCTGCTCGAGTCGACCCAGGCGCGTGATCTTTCCAAACAGCGTAGGATCGAGCGTGTCGAGCGAGATGTTGACGCGGTTAAGCCCCGCGTCTTTGAGCTGCGGCGCCAGCTTGGGCAGCAGGGCGCCGTTGGTGGTGAGCGAGATGTCCTCGATCTGCGGAATCGCGCGGATGTCGCGAATAAGCGGGATGATGCGGCGGCTGACCAGCGGCTCGCCGCCCGTCAGGCGTACGCGGCGAATGCCCTCCCCCGCCACCAAGCGCACAAAGCGGGCGATTTCCTCGGCGCTGAGCAGCTCGTCGTGCGCACGGGGCGCCACGCCATCGGCCGGCATGCAGTAAACGCAGCGGAAATTGCACTTGTCGGTAACGGCAATGCGCAGGTAGTTGATATCGCGGCCAAAGCCGTCATGTTGCACGCGCCCGTCCACGCATCCCTCCCCTCACGCGGCGTTTTATTCTTCAGAAAACATAATACCCCACGGGAGAATCATGCCGACACCCGTACGACAGGACAGGTCGCTTCGAGCAAAACGGACTTTCCAAGCCCATCCTCAGCACAGACCATCACAACATTCGATGCTTTTCCCGATTTTGGCAAAAAACGTCGAATGTTGTGATGGTTTGCCTGCCCACGGTACCCCGTAGAAGGACCAAAGCACCCCTAAAGGCCGCCGTCCCAGTGTCGAATCACAAATTCTCGCAGGTCGTTCTGCCGTTTCTGGAACGCTTCGCTTCGGTCGCACTTGAGACCCATAGCGAGCGCGATGGCGTTCATCGCCCGGTGCAATTGCAGCTGGTGGGCAAACTGAGTCCCGGTGAGGACGATCACCCTAAAGCCTAGCGCACTCAGCACGGTCATACGCTCCGCGTCCGACGCGCCGCGCTGCTTGTCAAGATGGTCCGAGCCGTTGTATTCAATCCCCGTACCGCTCGCAGGCGCATATACGTCGATCTCGAAATACCCGGCCTTTGCGAGATACTTGAACTCGTTGGGAACATCGACCCGATGGTTGAGCTCGATCTTGGCGTATCCCAATCCTCCCTGGGAACGTTTTGCTACAACCATGATTGCGGTGGCCGTCTCCATGGGCGACCGCGCGCCGTCGTGCACGCGCTTGAGCACGGCGGCCGCGCGTATAGCCCCCTGACGAGATCGGTTCTCGTTGCAATAGGCGATCAAGTCGGCAACGGTATACCTCTGCCCCATCTCGATATAATCGCCTGTCGACAGATGATTCAAATGGTATCGGGCGCAGATTTCGTAGCCATATTCCAGCTGCTCGGGCTCACTCATCCACGAACCCGCTTGGACAAAGCACATGGCCTCATCAACCACCAGAAGGCCCTCAGCCACCTCAATAAGATGGCATGGAGGTACCGGCGCCCCAAACACGTGGCACCTAAATCCAGCCGGCGTCGAGCGCTCAAAATCAAAGTTGACGAGCATGTCGATATGATCGAGCTCTTCTCGTGGAATACCGAGCGAAACCAGATAGTCGGTAACGATCCCAACTGCCGTTGAAGCCCTCAGCCCCTTGGCATCGAGCCCCAATTTGGGCAGGCTCGCAGTCGGCTCCGCTTCGTTGGCAAGCGAGTCCTCATCGTATAGGCTGCTTGCTCGCGAGAGCGGCTCGGACGGGCGCGCCACGTTGTGGTACAGCCAGGCAGTCTTATGGGACAGGACGATCGGCAGGTCCATGAGCCCTCCAATGGAGTCGGATAACCAACCTTATTCCCCGGCCCACGGGTCCGCACACCTTCGTGCGCAAGAAAGCGATTCCACCCGTTCGAGTGGCAGAAAAACCATCACAACATTCGATACTTTTCCCGATTTTGGCAAAAAACGTTGAATGTTGTGATGGTTTGAGGCGAGGTGAGGGGCGCTAAGCCTACACGGCGCATGCCCGTATTCAAATGGAAATGAATACAGGCTCACTTATTTCGCCCCACTGTCGACACAAACCTTGACTCTACAATCGTTATAGGGTTTTCACTACACTGGTAGCTAAACGAACCAAGCCAGAAAGCCCCGCCCATGGAACACGACCTCACACACGGCAATGTCCTCAAGACCATCGCGGTCTTTGCCCTGCCCTATATGCTCTCGTACTTTTTGCAGATGCTCTACGGCATGGCCGATCTGTACATGATGGGGCAGTTTAGCGGCGCTGCCGGCATCACCGCCGTGGGCAATGGCGCTCAGACGCTCTATATCATTACCGTGACGCTCGTGGGCCTAGCCATGGGAACGACGGTCATCGTCGGCCACGCCGTGGGTTCGCGTCGCTTCGACCGCGCCGAGACCGCCATCGGCAACACCATTACGCTCTTTATGGGCGTCTCGGTGGTGCTGGCTGCTGTCCTGTTTGCATTGTGTCCGCAGGTTGTGGCGCTCATTGGCACGCCGCCCGAGGCGGTCGAAGGAACCGCCGCCTACCTGCGTATCTGCTTTGTCGGCATTCCGTTTATCGCCGCGTACAACATTCTTTCGGCCATCTTTCGCGGCCTGGGCGATTCGCGCTCGCCCATGTACGTGATTGGCGTGGCGTGCATCATCAACATCGCGCTCGATTTTCTGTTTATCGGCCACATGGGGCTCGGCCCCGTGGGTGCGGCGCTCGGCACGGTAACCGCCCAGACAGCAAGCGTTGCCCTCGCGCTCGTGTGGCTTAAGAGCCGTCGCACGAACATCCACGTTAAGCGCAGCGACCTGCGCCCTCAGCCCGAAGTGCTCGGCAGCATTCTTAAGATCGGCGTGCCTGTGGCCGTGCAGGACGGCTGCATCCAGGTGGCGTTTATGTTTATCACCGTCATCGCCAACCACCGAGGGCTCGTCGACGCCGCTGCCGTGGGCCTGGTCGAAAAGATGATCAGCTTTTTATTCATTGTGCCGAGCTCCATGGGCGCCACCGTCAGCGCGCTCACGGCGCAAAATGCCGGCGCGGGCAAGGGCGATCGCGCGCGTCAGGTGCTCAAGGACGCCATGACGATCTCGGTGGTGTACGGCTGCCTGATCACGGTGCTGATGTGGCTGGTGGCGCCGGCGTTTATTGGCTTTTTTGCCAAGGACCCCGCGGTGGTCGCGGCCGGTACCGGCTATATGCGCAGCTATATTTTCGACGCGATTTTTGCCGGCATCCACATTTGCTTTAGCGGCTTTTTCGCTGCGTATGGCAAAAGCTACATCGGCTTTGCGCACAACGTGCTGGCCGTGGCGCTCATTCGCGTGCCGGGCGCGTGGCTGCTGTCGAACGCCTATTCCGATACGTTGTTTCCCATGGGTATCGCCTCGCCGTGCGGATCGATTTTGTCGGCGGTCATCTGTGTTGTCGCGTTTACCGTGCTCAACCGACGCGGGGCTTTTGACAAGCTGGCAGCGTAGCGGGACGACGCGAAATCGCCCTGGTCGATGACATCATCAGCGACGACCCGGCGACCTACGTGACGCAAATCACGGTGCCCGTATCGCTAGGCTAGACCGAACCTCGTCTCTAGCTCGGTCAACGCCTCAAAAGCATCGCGAGACGCACCTGCCAAGCGCTCACGTTCCGCAATGCGAATTCGCGCCATCAGGTGCTCTTTTGCCTGCCCTTGGGCGTGCCTCGTGCGCCCTTCCGCCTGCGAGCAATTGCGATTCTCTATATCCATTACGCCACCGGCACCTCGCCGGTAGCCAGAATCTGCTCGAGTGCGTCCTCGTCCAGCACGGGCACACCCAGCTGCCCGGCCTTGGTGAGCTTGGAGCCCGCTTTGGGGCCGGCGACCAGATAGCTCGTCTTCTTTGACACGCTACCCGAAACCTTGGCGCCGAGCACCTTGAGCGCCGCGCCCGCCTCGTCGCGCGTGTGGTTGACGAGCGTGCCGGTGAGCACGAAGGTCAGACCCGCAAGCGGCTGTGCGTCAGCGAGCTCGCCTGCCACGCCAGCGTCGGCTGCGGCTTGCGCGTGCGCGGCGCCCAAGTCGACCTCGAGCGACAGACCCGCCTGGCGCAGGCGTTCCAGCACGGCAAGGTTCTCGGGCACGGCCAGGAACTGCTTAACGCTCGCCGCAATCTTGGGGCCGATGCCCTCGCACTCGGCAATATCCTCTTCGCTCGCCAAGATGAGCTTGTCAATCGACAGGAATCGCTCGGCGATGACCTCACCCACACTCTTGCCCACGTGGCGGATACCCAGGGCAAACAGCACGCGACCGAGCGGCTGGCTCTTGGACTTGTTGAGCTCGGCGATGATTTTCTCGGCCGTCTTGAGGCCCACCGGAATGGGGTCGCCCTTCTTGACGCCCTTTTTGCTGTTGGAGCTGGCATAGGTGCGCCCCGTGTCCAGGCCGGCGATGTCGTCGACCGTGAGCTGGTAGAAGTCCGCGACGTCGTGAATCAGCCCGGCGGCGATCATCTTGTCGACGATCTCGTCGCCCAGGCCGTCGACGTCCATGCAGCCGCGGCTCACCCAGTGGAGCAAGCGCTCCTTAAGCTGCGCGGGGCAGTCGATGGACACGCAGCGGTAGGCAACCTCGCCATCCTCATGGACCACGGGGCTGCCGCACACGGGACAGACCTCGGGCATGTGCCAGTCGACCGAATCGGCCGGGCGCTTGTCGAGCACCGGCCCCACGACCTCGGGGATTACGTCGCCTGCCTTGTGCACGATGATAGTGTCGCCCTCGCGCACGTTTTTGCGACGGATCTCGTCGATGTTGTGCAGTGTGGCGCGCGCGATGGTGGAGCCGGCGACCGTCACCGGATCGAACTCGGCGACCGGCGTGAGCACACCGGTGCGGCCCACCTGGATGCGAATTTCGCGCAGGACGGTCTGCTTTTCCTCGGGCGGGAACTTAAAGGCAATGGCCCAGCGCGGCGCGCGGGCGGTAAAGCCCAAGTCGAGCTGCTGCTGGAAACTATCAACCTTTACGACCACGCCGTCGATGTCGTAATCGAGGTCACCGCGGTGCTCGAGGGCCTGGGCGCAGAACTCGTGGACCTCGGCCGGCGTGGCGCAGCGTGCCACGTTGGGGTTGACGCTAAAGCCGGCGCTACGCAGCCAGTCGAGGAACTCGCGCTGGCTGTGGACGTGCAGCGGATCGGTATCGGCGATGGCATAGATAAAGGTGGCAAGATCGCGGCGCGCCGTGATCTTGGGATCCTTCTGACGTAGGCTGCCGGCGGCAGCGTTGCGCGGGTTGGCAAAGGGGTCGCGGCCCTCGGCATCGGCCTCTTCATTCAGGCGGACAAAGCTGCCCTTGGGCATGTAGACCTCGCCGCGCACTTCGATGGTACGCTCGCGGTCGGCGCCCATATGAGCGAGCGCCGGCTCGGACAGGTGCATGGGCACATCCTTGATGGTACGGACGTTGAGCGACACGTCCTCGCCCGTGGTGCCATCGCCGCGCGTGGCCGCGCGCACGAAGGTGCCGTTTTGGTAGGTAAGCGCCACGCCCAGACCGTCAATCTTAAGCTCACAGGTATAGGTGACGCTGCCGGCGCCGAGCGCATCCTCGGTGCGCTGGAGCCACGCGTCGAGCTCGTCCAGATCCATGGCATCGTCCATGGAATACATGCGTGCTATGTGCGTGACCGGCGTAAACTGCTCGCTCACGTAGCCGCCCACGCGCTGGGTGTAGCTGTCAGGCGTTACCAGATCGGGGTAGGTCGCCTCAATTTCCTGCAGCTCAACGAGCATTTTATCGAATGCGGCGTCCGTGATCTCGGGCGCGTCGAGCATGTAGTAGCGATAGGCGTGGTAATCGAGCTCGTGGCGCAGTTCGGCCGCACGTGCTGCCGCCTGGGCACGGGCATCGGTCGGTGCAGCGGCATCCGCACTCGCGGGCGTTTCGGTATCGATGTCCACGCCGTCACCAAACAGGCTCGATTGCTCCATAGCGGCACTCCTTCGCTCGATTTCAAACGGATACTAGAGTACCACCGGTCGCAACGGGGCCGAATAGCCCTTTCGAACCGCACCGAATCGGCAGCCACCAGACTGGGGTGGACAGTTAGTTCAGATACGTATAAATCCTAGAGCTGAATCAGGCACGAACACCCCTGTTTCAACTAATTTGGGCTCCTCGAGACCATGTAAACGTCCCGCTCTCCCTTCCAAACACCCATTCGAGCCCCATCCCAATCAAAAATTGCTCAAAACGCATCCCAAGCTGCCCCAGATTTATACGTATCTGAACTAACTGTCCAGACCATTACGAACCAGGCCTCTTGTCAGCCCCAAGTGATCCGTTTTCCTCCGTCCCCAACGGATCAATAAGAAAAGAGGGGCTGTCCCACACTTGGCGGGACAGCCCCTCTGGCTTCGGCATATGCGAAACGGCTCGCTAGAACCCCTGACCGTAGCCTTGACCCTGGCCCTGGCCCTGCTGGCCTAACAGCTCCTCCAGGTACTGGCGCAGCTGCTCGTCGGTAATACCGCCGTTGCCGGTGTCGGTCGAACTGTCGTCCTGCTGCTGGTTCTGCAGCTCCTCATCGGAGCCCAGCTCAACCGTGACCTTCTTCTCTTCCTTGCCGCGCATAAGCGTGATCTCGACCTTCTCGCCCACCTCGTGGCTGCGCAGTGCGATGATCAGGCCATCGGCGCTCGTGATCTCGTCGTCGCCCAGCTTGGTGATAACGTCACCCTCCTGAATGCCAGCCTTGGCGGCGGGACCATCCTCGACGACACTTGCCACATACGCGCGCCACATACGCGCCGCTATCGGTGCTCAGCTTGTTGGTGCGGGCGTTGAGCGCATTGACGCTCGAAAGCGTAGCGCCCATGTACGGATGCACCGGCGTCTTGCCGCCGATGATCTGGTCGGCAATGTTCTTGGCGTAGTTAACGGGAATAGCAAAGCCCACGCCCGAGCTGGAGCCCGAATAGCTCTCGATGAGCGAGTTGATGCCCACCAGCTCACCATTGTCGTTAACGAGCGCGCCACCCGAGTTGCCCGGGTTGATGGCGGCATCGGTCTGGATCATGTTGGCATAGATAGTGTTACCGTTGGTAGAGCTCATGGCCGTGGAGCGATACAGCGCCGACACAATGCCCGTGGAGACAGACTGCTCGTTGCCGAACGGCGAGCCGATGGCCATGACCCACTCGCCCACGTTGAGCTTGGAGGAATCACCGATCTCGATCGGCGTGAGCTTGGAGGCGTCGGCATCCTTGAGCTTGATGACGGCCAGGTCGCTCGAGGCATCGTTGCCCACGAACTCGGCCTCGTAGGTGGTGCCGTCGTCCATGGTCACCACGTACTGGTCATAGCCATCGACCACGTGGTTGTTGGTGAGGATGTGGCCCTCGGTATCGAGCACCACGCCCGAACCGACGCTGCCTGAACTATCCGACTCGTCGGCAGACTGCGAAAGCGAGCCATTCTGGCTACCGCTCGAAGTGGCGGTAATGGAAACCACGGAGGGCAATGCCTTGGCAGAAACGGCCTCGGCCAGCGTGGTGTCCTCGGAGTCGATCGTGATCTTTTGTGTCGATGAACCTGAAGCACCCGCCGTCACGGCATTCTTGCCGCCGCCGATATCGAGCGTGCCACTCATGATAAGCGCAATGACCAGCAGGGCGCCGCAGGCACAACCGGCGAGTGCCGTGATAAAGATCGGCAGCTTTTTGGTCTTGGTCTTGACCACCGTGTGCTTGTTCACGACCTGCGCACCGCCCAGCGGCTTGCCAGTCTGTGTGTCGTAGGCCTGCACGTAGGGAATGTTGCTGTCGGCAGGCGTCGACTCCACCTGCACGCGCGGCTGCCGCTGCGTCTCGCCAGCGTTGCCCGCATCCTGGGGACGCTGGGAATCGTTCTCGCTCATAGCTGCGATCCTTTCGTCAAATAACCAAAGGCCCGCCAAACATGTGGCGGGCCATCATTGTTCACGTTGAGTTGTACCCCAATATGCGGGTGCACGTGTATGAGAACGCAATCTTTTAGGAAGGCTTAAGTTCTGTTGCAGGCCCAAAAGGACCCGGCCTGCGTCAAAACCACCACAAAGATGCCTGTCCCCTTTGTGGTGAAAAGCTAGTCCTTAAACAGATAGCCCACGCCGCGGACGGTGGTGATATGTGCCGCGATCTGCGGGCCCACCTTGGAGCGGATGCGTCGGATGTGCACGTCGACGGTACGCGTACCGCCGCAGTACTCAAAGCCCCACACGCGGTGCAGCAGTACCTCGCGGCTGTAGGCACGGTTGGGATGCGTCGCCAAAAAGCTCAGCAGCGAGTACTCCATCAGCGTCAGGTCGATGGGCTCGTTATCGAGTGTCACCTGGTAGGTAGCCAGGTTAATCTCGAGGTTATCGATGTTGAGCACATCGTCGGCGGTGACGGTCTCCTCCTCGCCCATCAGGCGCTGTGCGCGAGCCTTGAGTTCGTTGGGCGTCGCCGTGGGGCATACAAAGTCGGCATGCGCGTGATTCGGCAGACGCAGGGTGCCGAGCGCCTCGTCGTCGACAATCACCAGCATGGGAACGCCGCCGCGATCGTCGAGCCACTTGGCAATCTGATCGATGCGGTCGCTGCGGATGCCATCGGAATCGAGGATCAGCAGGTCAAAGTCGTGCGCCGCAGTCGGCGAATCGGGGGTTGCCAGGCTCACCTCGACACCCAGGGTGGTCGTCAAGCTGCGGGCAAACTCGTGGAAGCGCGTCGTGCGCGCCATGAACAGGGCACTCTTTTCGGACATATCGGCCTCCAAAGAAATGAGCTCAATCGTACTGGAACAAGCCAGCGCGATTAGGAGTTCGCCAGGTAGTGCTTGATCTCCCACTCGGTGATCGTAGACTCAAACTTATGCCACTCGTCGCGCTTCTTTTTGAGGAAGAAGCTGTGGATGTGCTCGCCGAGGGCATCCTTCATAAACTGCGAGTCCTCAAACACGTCGAGCGCCTCTTTGAGCGAGCGCGGCAGCGGCGTGTAGCCGGCCTCGACCATCTGACGGTCGGTAAGCTTGAGCGTCTCGGCCGTTGCCTCGGGCGGGAGCTCCAGCTTGCGCTCGATGCCGTCCAGACCAGCCGCCAGCGTGACGGCGTTGACCAGGTACGGATTGGCCATGGGATCGGGGCTGCGCAGCTCGATGCGCGTGGACAGCTGCTTGCCGGGCTTGTAGACCGGGATGCGGACCATGCTCGCGCGGTTGCGCAGGCCCCACGTGGCGTACTGCGGCACGGAATCGCCGCCCGTGGTGATGCGCTTGTACGAGTTGACCGTGGGGTTGGTGATGGCGCTAATCTCGCGGGCATGCGCCAGGATGCCGGCCATATAGTGCTTGGCGATATCGGAGAGGTGGTACTTCTCGTCGTCCTCGCCCCAAAAGACGTTGTTGCCGTCGTGGTCGAACAGCGATTGGTGCAAAAACATGGCGCTGCCGTCCTCGCCCGCCAACGGCTTGGGCATAAAGGAGGCGTGGCAACCGCTCTCGTAGGCCTGCTGCTTAATGATGAGCTTGGCCGTGGTGATGGCATCGGACATGCTCAGGGCCTCGGCGTGGCGCAGGCTCATGCCGTGCTGCGAGCGGCCGGCGGCGTGGAAGGTGTACTCCACGGGCACGGACATCTTCTCGAGCGTGAGAACCGTGTTGCGACGCAGGTCGCGAGCGGCGTCGCTCACCGAAAGATCGAAGTAGCCCACGTTGTCGAGCGGCTCGGGCGTGTGTTCGTCGGGGAAGTAGTAATACTCCAGCTCGGCGCCCACGTTGAGCAGATAGCCAGCTTTCTCGGCCTTGCGGAACATGCGGCGCAGGGCATCGCGCGGGTCGCCGGCGAAGGGCTTGCGATCGGGAGTGCACACGTCGCAGAACACACGGGCGACGCCGTTGTGGCTCGGGCGCCACGGCAAAATCTGGAAGGTCGAAGCATCGGGAAACGCCAGCATGTCGGCTTCCTCGGGCGTGGCAAAGCCCTCGATGGCGGAGCCGTCAAAGCCAATACCCTCCTCAAAAGCGACCTCGAGGTCCTCGGGGCTAATGGCAAAGTTCTTGAGGCGGCCGAGAATGTCGACAAACCACAGACGCACAAAGCGGATGTCGCGCTGCTCTACGGAGCGGAGTACGTAATCGATGTTCTGCTGGTTCATGTCGCTCCCCTTTCTTTCGGGCGGGTTTCGACTGGTCTATATCGCAGATACTATCGCAGAAAAATGTTTCCGCAGGGTTAAAGCGTATCAAGCGCTCAAAAACGTGCGCGCAGGCGGTTGCGAACGAGCGGCTAGCGTTCAGATTCGGAGACAATTTGTCTACAGGCTCGTTCCAGCGCAGGGAACTCCATCGTCACTGCATCCCAAACAACCGAGCGGTCGACATTGCCGTAATCATGCGCAAGATAATTTCTCATGCCGACAATTCCACGCCATTCGATTTCGGGATGAAGCCGCTGCGAGCGTTCCGACAATTTGCCCGCTTCTTCCGTCACCCTAAGCGCACACATCAAAAGGGAGTCCGCCAACGCCCTCGTCCGCACGTCATTCGCATGCAGAAACTGGTCCTCGGTGATATCAAAAGCCTTGATGCGCTCGTTCGTTTCAGAGATGGCTTCCAAAACCTCTTGAGCACGGAGGCCGTCTGACTTACGCGCGATCATAAAGGATCACTCCCTCGCGCTCGATTACCGCGGCGAGATCGTCATCAAGATGATCACTAGAGACGAGATCAACCTGCCTCCCGGTTTCTTTGCGCACCGCCTCGCCAAACGCCGACAACGCGAAAAGACCAAAGCCCCGCTCGCGATCGACTTCGAGGCGTAAGTCAATATCACTATCGGCATGCGCCTCGCCACGGGCATATGAACCAAATAGAATCACGGTTTTGATGGCGGGAATCGTGCTGGCTGCCTCGCGGACGGCGGACTCAATCTGGGCAGTATCCAAAATGCCCGTCGCGGCGCTTTCGCTCGCAGAGCTTTTACCAAGTGAAGGAACAAACGGCAGAGAGCGCTCGCGCAGCATCTGCCTCATAAACATATTGACCGCAACAGACGAAGTCATGCCAAGCTCTTCGCACAGTTCGGCAAATGAGTCTTTAATTGACGAGTCCACTCGCACACTCAGCACAGACGCAGCCATGGATACCTCCTGTATGACATTGTCTATATATTATCACACAGACTAGCGCGAGGTCGAGGCGCGGTGTTCGATGTGGCCGGGGACCTCGATACGCTTGGGGGCGAGCTTTGCGGCCTCGCCCACGGTGGTGGTAACGACGTCGATGCGCTCGGAAAGGCGCTCGACTACGCGCTCGGCAATGGTGAGAGTGTCCTGCGCGGCCGTGGTGACGCCGCCAAAGAGCACATGGTTCCAGGGGTAGTCGTCAAACGTCGCGATCTTGAGCCCCGCCGGCAGCGAGGGACCAAGCTGCGCCAGCGCCTCGGTCAGACGCAGGAAAACCAGGCCGTTGACGGCGATAAGGCCGAGCCTTTTGCCCGCGTAGTCGCGGATGGTCTTGTCCAAACGGCCAACGCCCGTGGCACCGCCATCGGCCAGGGTAACGACCTCGCCCGCAAGACCGCGGCGCGAAAGCTCGTCGGCAAAAGCCTCGGCGCGCTCTCGACGCACGGGGCTGTCGTCGCTTGCCTCGGTGAGCATGCACAGGCGCTCACAGCCCGCAGCGGCGAGCTCGTCTACCAAGCCAGCGACCAGCTCACGGTTGTTAGATGTCACCAGATCGACACCGCCGTCGGCAACGTCGCGGTCGAGCAGCACAACGGGCAGGCGTCCCGCTGCCGCGGCGATCGCCTCGTCATTGCCGCCACAGGTGTTGACGACCAGGCCGTCCACGCCGGCATCGATAAGCCTGGTGAGCGACTCTGCCTCCTTGGCGGGGTCGCTGCCGCTAATGGCCGTCATGAGCGAGCAGCCGCGCGCAGCGGCGCTGGCGGAAAGCCCTTCGAGCATGGCGCTCGAAAACGGGTTGGCGATGTCGGCCAGGATCACGCCGATGAGGTTGGTGCGCGAGCTGCGTAGATTGCGCGCGGCGGCACGCGGGCGATAGCCGGTGCGCTCGATAACCGCCGCGATGCGAGCACGGGTTTCCTCGGTCATTTGCCCGGGGCGGTTGTTGAGGTAGCGCGAGACCGTGGCCGGGCTCACGCCCGCCTCGGCGGCAATGTCCTTGATTCTCATCTGCGCCATAGCGCACCCCGTTTCCCAATGTCGGCAGTCTGAGCCATTTTAGGCATTTTTTAAAAATCTCGGTTGCAAAACGCTGTAGGTGAGTATACTACAACTCGAAACGAAACCGATTTCGTAAACCGATTTCGGTGAGCGTTGGCACGCAGGTGCAAAGACGCACCCTACCGTCTTGGCACCTGCGTGCCAACGCCATATCAAAGGTGTACGCACGAGTAAAAGGAGCTACGCGACCATGGGTAAAACGGTTCTTACCTTCGGCGAGATCATGATGAGACTCTCGCCCAAAGACCACCTGCGTATTGAGCAGGCAACCGAGTTTGACGTCCGCTACGGCGGCGCCGAGGCCAACACTGCGCTTTCCCTGGCCTACCAGGGCGACAAGGCCGCTTACGTCTCCGTTGTTCCGGCCAACCGCCTAGGCGAGTGCGCGCTGCGCTCGCTGAAGGCCTACGGCGTCGACACAACGCGCGTCGTGCGTCAGGGCGACCGTCTTGGCTCCTATGTGTTTGAGGTCGGCGCCTCGCAGCGCGGCAACGGCTGCGTCTACGACCGCAAGTTCTCTGCCATCAACATGGCCAAGCGCGATGTTTTTGACTGGGACGAGATCCTCAAGGGCATCGATGTCTTCTACTTCTCCGGCGTGACCCCCGCCGTCTCCGACGAGATGGCCGCCGCCTGCAAGGAGGCGCTCGCCGTCTGCCGCGCCAAGGGCATCACCACCGTGTGCGACGTGAACTATCGCGGCAAGATGTGGTCGCCCGAGAAATCGCAGGCCACCATGAAGGAACTCCTGCCGCTCGTCGACATCTGCATCGCCAACGACGAGGATGCGCCTGCTGGCCTCGGTATGACCTGCGTCTCTGGCTCCCTTGCCCACGGCATCGAGGAGCGCGACACCTATGTCGAGATGGCCCGTCAGATCTGCGCCGAGTACGGCTGCAAGAAGGTCGCCTCGGTCGTCCGCAACATCTCCTGCGTCGAGCGCTCCATCTGGATGGGCATGCTCTATGACGCCGAGAGCGGCGAGCACTGGTTCTCCCCTGCTCACGATGTGCACGTGCTTGAGGGTGTTGCCGCCGGCGACGCTTTCAACGCCGGCCTCGTCCATGCCCTCATCAACGACTTTGACCCGCAGGACGCTGTCAACTACGCGATTGCGGCTTCGATCCTCAAGCTCACCATCAAGGGCGACTCCAACTTGGTGACCGCAGACGAGATCGCAGCCGTAGCATCAGCCGCCGACGGTGGCACCCGCGTCGCGCGCTAGTCCGTCTCCATTCCGCGGGCCGCAGCTTTCCAATCCCATACCCCTGCGGCCCGCTCCCCGATTCCTCCGGCCGGGCAAAACCACCAGTCCCATTCCGGTTTTGCTTGGCATTCCCTACATGACTGGTCGAGCAGCCGGTTTTGGAATTGCTTGAACCCCAAGCAGTGCCTCCGATAACCAATCCAAAATCGGCTCCTGACCAGCACATTTGGTAATCACGCGCCCATGTGCGCCACACATCGAAAGGAACATCATGTTCGATCAGTTCTACACCACGCTTGAGTCCCTGGGCATCGTGCCGGTCGTTGTGCTCGACAAGGTCGAGGACGCCGCTCCGCTCGCCCACGCCCTTATGGCAGCTGGCATGAAGTCCGCCGAGGTCACCTTCCGCACCGCCTGCGCCGCCGAGTGCATCGCCGCTATGGCCGAGGCCGAGCCCGAGATGTGCGTTGGCGCCGGCACTGTCCTGACCGTCGAGCAGGTCGAGCAGGCCCGCGCAGCCGGTGCCAAGTTCATCGTCTCCCCGGGTTACAACGAGGACGTCGTGAAGCACTGCATCGACATCGACCTGCCCGTCCTTCCCGGCACCGTGACCCCCTCCGAGGTCACCGCAGCCGAGAACCTGGGCCTCAAGGTCACCAAGTTCTTCCCCGCGTCCCAGTATGGCGGCCTGAACACCATCAAGGCCCTCGCCGCTCCGTTTGTCGGTCACCGCTTTATGCCTACCGGCGGCGTGAGCACCGCCAACGTCGAGGAGTACCTGAGCTCCTCCGCCATCATCGCCTGCGGTGGCACCTGGATGGTCAAGCCGGCCCTGTTTGCCGACGGCGACTTCTCCAAGGTCGAGCAGATCGCCCGCGAGGCCATGGACGTCGTCAAGAAGGTCCGCGGCTAGGTTTAGCTCTCTATCGTGAAAGGGGGCGTGCCCTAGACCTCGCCCCCTTTCTTTTAAAGCGGCTCGGAAGCGCGCCGTTTCCGTCACGAACAAGAACCAAAACCGTCTTGTATGCTGATAGAACGTGACGGAAGCGACACGCCTCCAAGCCGCTTTGCCTACTCGGCTGGCCGTCGCGCTCAACTAAGCCACTTCGACAAAAGCCGAGCCACCAAAACAGCTGCGGCACCGTCTGGAGGAATGGACCCTTGCTTCCGGTCTTTTCCTCCAAGTGGCGCCGCAGCTTTTTCATACCCCGAAAATACCTCGGCAGTTGCGGTGAAATAGGGACTGTTTACGCCATCAGAGCCGCAAAACAATCCCTATTTCACCGCAACTAATTAAGGGGGAGGGACGAGTTAGATGGCCGTGTCTTTGGACAGCTCAAAATAATCGGGATGTAAGGCTATAACCGGGCCCTGCTCCTCGGGCATCAGGTGCAAGTGCGTCTCGGCCAGATAGCTCGCCGTGTCGGTATCGCCCCTCTTAATGGCCTCGAGAATCCGGCGGTGCTGCTGACGAATCGGCTCCCAATCCAAATCCTGCGACACCATACGCAACCAGTTGTATCGCTCAAAATGCGTATTGACGCTCTTCATCCAATCCCACAACATATGGCGGCCGGCAATCGCAAAACACGTCTCATGAAACAGGTTATCCAAGTCGAAAAAGCGACGCGTTTCGCTATGGTCGAGCGACTCGGACTCGGCAAGAATCTGCTCAAGCCGATGCTTTTGCTCGGGCGAGGCGGCCGAACAGCATTTAATAAGCACGCTTCTCTCGAGTTTCTCGCGCAAGAAACAGGCATTCTCGGCGTGTTCCATGCTGATTTTAGAGACGTAGGTGCCGCTCTTGGGACGCGTTTCCACCAGCTCCTGCTCGCGCAGGCGCACAAAGGACTCGCGAATGGGCGTGCGCCCGATTCCCGTCTCCTTTTCCAGACCAATCGCCGAAAGGCGCGTGCCGGGCCTGAACTCGGCATAGATGATCTTGGAGCGTAATGCGTTGTATGCCTGGTCTTGCAGACTCTGATAATGCTGGTGTTGTTCCATAAAGCCCTCGGATGAAGCCCACGGTTTGTCGAATACCACCATGCAATACTATCGCATCCCCCGCCCCCTCATAAGTTGCGGTGGAATAGTTCCTGTTCAAGGCCTTCAGCAGCAAAAACAGGAACTATTCCACCGCAACTACAGCCAACGAGTTGTTGCGATTAGGTGAACGTTCACCTTTTTATTGTTTTTCTCTTCGCGAATAAAATCCCGTGCGTATACTTAGGCTCAAACGAAACCGATTTCGTTGAGCGTGGGCAATAGGATGCTAAGACGCACCCTACCATCTTGGCATCTTATCGCCCACGCAATGCCATTTGCTTTCTTCCCGTCTCGTTGGACCTTTAGTCCCATTCCGGCACAGCGAGACACTTCCTAGACGACTGACCGTGGGGCCGGCTTTTCTGCTTTTGCAGCAGTGCCTCCGATAACCCTCTTTTGCCGGCCCGGGTCAGCTTTTTCACACAACCGAAAGGACGGGTAGCAACATGCGACCGCTCATCATCATGCATGGCGAGAACATCGACTGGTGCCATACCGTCATCAGAATGCTGATGTATCTGGTGGGCGTTGCAGTACTGGCACTCGGTATGAGTCTCCAGACGGCATCCGGCCTGGGCGTCGCCGCGCTCACGTGCTTTGCCACAACCCTATCCATGCTCACTGGCGAGACGCTCGGCTTTTGGATCACCGCAACCTACGTCGCCTACATCGTGGCGCAATTAGCCATCTTGCGAAGCGAGTTCCAGCCGCGCATCCTGCTCGAGTTGTTCTTCTCAACGCTGATTGGCGGCTTGACCGACCTCTTCATGGCGGTCAACCCACTGCATCCCACGGCACTCCCCACACAGATTGCGACCATGCTGCTCTCCCTCGCTGTCACCGCATTTGGCGTAAGTCTCGTCGTCAACATGGGCGTTGTCCCCAACGCGCCCGACGGCTTGGTGCAAGTCATTGCCGAAAAGCTTAAACGCCGCTTTGGTGACGTAAAAGTCGTGTTTGACTGCTCACATGTCGCCGCCTCGCTCGCGTTGTCGCTGATCTTTATGTACAACCTGGGCGGCTTTGGCGTCACGACCGCCATCTCGGCACTGTTCCTGGGCCATGTCATCAACGTCGCCAACAAGCTGTTCGCCCAGCGCTTTATCCGCGCGGCATTTGGAAAATAGCACCACCGCAAAACCCGCGAACAGCGCTATACGTTGCTATATCTCACTATACTTTGCTATATCTTGCTATATCTTGAGCAAAGGTGGCTCACATGCAAACAAACCCTTTTAAGCCCACAGCAGGTAAAACACCCCCCACGATTATCGGCCGCGAAGATGTACTCGAAGAATTCAATGAAGGCCTCGTCAACGGGCCTGGTGCCCCGGGGCGCCTAATGCGCATAGCCGGCGTCCGTGGAACGGGCAAGACGGTCCTCCTTGACGAGTGCTCACGTTTGGCGCAAAGCCGTGGCTGGACGGTCATAAAAGAGGTCGCAACCGAGGGACTTTGCCAGCGCATTCTCGAACAGCTGCAGCCCAAATTCCAGGCCAAACACGCCAGATTTGAGCCCACCGTAGCTGGCATATCCATCGGCAGCATAGATATTGAGCGAATCGGTCCATCGCTACGCGACGCCATGAGACAGACAATATCCAAGAATGGAAACGGCCTGCTCATCACTCTCGACGAGGTTCAGGACGCAGAGCTCGATGAGGTCCGAACGCTCTCCATTGCGATTCAGCAGGTTATCGGCGAAGACCTTGATATCGCCTTTGTTTTTGCGGGTCTGCCTTCGATGATTGAAAGCATCATCAACGGAAAGACACTTGCGTTTTTGCGCCGCGCCCTCCCCTTTGACCTGAAGGCTGTGGCAGTAACCGAAGTGTTGTATTCCCTCGAGGAAACCATTGAAGCGTCTGGCGTGGAGTTGCAGCCAGGTATTGCCGGCCAACTTGCCGAGGCAACGCAAGGCTATCCTTTCATGATCCAACTCGTTGGATACTACGCATGGCAGTTGGCAAGACGCGCACATACAGCGATTATTGGAGAAGAAGAAGCCGAGCGTGGCATTGCAACGGCACGCGAACGCTTCTGCGCCATGGTGATTGAGCCCGCGCTGCGGCGCATTCCGCCCACGTGCATCGCTTATCTGCTGAGCATGGCGTCTTTGGGGCAGACGAGCTCGACCAGCATGGTTGCCGATGCCCTAAACAAAACGCCTCAACAGGTGAGCTCCGTCCGCAGCCGCCTGTTAAGAGAATCGATTATCGAGGCTCCTTCGTACGGCAAGGTCTCATTTGCCATCCCCTACATGCGCGACTACCTCTGCGAACACAAAGCCGAACTGGAAGTTGAACTGTAGAAACGGCAACTGCCCTGCAAGACGAAAACCGTTTTCGTACGGATTTAAAGCAGACGTAAACGGTTTTCGTCTTAATTTGCGTACAGAATTAAGACGCATAATTTCGCTTTCGTATGGCTCAATACCGGACGCAGACTGTTTTCGTCTGTCAATACGTCTGCAATCCAAACGAAAAGAGCCCCGAGCTCGTATGAACTCGGGGCTCTTTGTGCCGCACATCTATGAGAGGTGAAATTCGATGCGTACGAGCGCTACTCCATGTAGCCGCCTTGGAATGGCGGCGACCTCGTCAATGGGGTCAGGTTTACATGCACCAAGTTGGTGCAAAGTAACCTGCCCTCACGCAACAAGGGGTTGACTAGAGCTCGCAGGCGACCTTGTAGCCATCGCCGATGGCGTCGCGAATGTTGCCACACTTGTTGGCGTCACCCAGCACGTGGGTGGTAACGCCGGCAGCGGCAAGGTCGTCGGCCAGCTTGGTATTGGGACGATAGCCCATGGCAAGCACCAGCGTATCGGCACCGGTGATGGTGTGGACCTCGCCGTCCTTTTCGTAGCTGATGGTGTCCTCGGTAATCTCGGTCACCTTGGCCTCGGTCAGCACGTGAACGCCCTTTGAGAGCATGCGCGTGATGAGCACCGCGCGGCCGGCGCCGCCCTCGTTGGCGGCGAGCGTCTTGGTCATCTCGATGACGGTGACATCGCGATTGGCCGGCGACAGGTCATTGACCAACGGGGCCAGGTAATCGGCCGTCTCGCAGCCGACGGTGCCGCCGCCCACGATGACGATCTTCTTGCCCGGGAAAGCCTTGCCGCCCAGCAGGTCGTCGGCCGTCATAACCTGCTTAAAGCCCTGCATGAAGGCCGGAGCGATGGGCTCGGCGCCATAAGCCAGGACGACCTCGTAGCCGGCGTAGTCACGCTGAATGTCCTCGGCAGTAAGCTCGGTGCCAAATACGCACTTCACGCCGGCCTCGGCCAGGCGACGATACTGATACTTGATCACGCGGGTGAGTTCCTGCTTTGCCGGCGGAACGGCTGCGATGCGCATCTCGCCTCCCGGCTCGTCCTGCTTATCCACGAGCACCACGTTGTGGCCGCGCTTGGCGGCAATGTAGGCTGCCTCCATGCCCGCAGGACCAGCGCCCACAACGAGCACGTTCTTGACCTCGGCGGCAGGCTCGTAGCCGGCCTCGTCGCGCTCCACGTCCGGGTTGACGGTGCAGGAGATGCGCTTGCCAAACATGATGCCGTTCAAGCAGCGCAGGCAGCCAATGCAGGGACGGATGTCGTCGGCGTTGCCGGCAGCGGCCTTATTGCAGAACTCGGCATCGCACAGATTGGCGCGGCCCATCATGCAGATGTCGGCGGCGCCGTCCTCGATCAGCTCCTCGGCGATCCAGGCCTCGTTAATGCGGCCGACCGTGGCGACAGGAATGTTGACGTGCTTTTTGATCTCGCGCGAGCAGGCGGCGTGCGAGGCCTGCTGAGTACCGGCGGCGGGAATTGCGGAGCCGCGCTTGATGGTGGTACCACCCGACACATGAATCATGTCGACGCCGGCCTTCTCCAGGCGACGCGAGACGTAGATCATGTCGTTGAGGGTCAGGCCGCCATCGGTGTACTCATCGCCCGAGATACGAACGTCGATGATAAAGTCCTTGCCGCAGCGCTCGCGAATCTCGGCGATGACCTCGAGCAAGAAGCGCATACGGGCGTCGAGCGAGCCGCCGTACTCGTCGGTGCGCTTGTTATAGAGCGGGGTCAAAAAGCCGCCGAGCATGCCGTGGGCGTGCGCCGCATGGACCTCGACGCCATCGACGCCAGCCTTCTGCATACGAACGGCAGCGTCACCAAACTGATGCGTGAGCTCGTGAATCTCATCGACCGTGATGGGGCGCGGTGCCTCGCGGGCATAGGACGGTCCCACGAAGGACGGAGCGATCAGGCGCGGCGTGCCCGGAATGTTAAAGGCCATGTAGGCGGGGTGGAAGAGCTGCGGCATGATCTTGCAGCCGTACTCGTGAACGGCCGCGGCGAGCTTTTCCCAGCCGGGGATAAACGTGTCGTCGTAGCAGCACATGTCACCCGGCAGATAGGTATAGGTGGGCTCGACCGTCACGACCTCGGTAATGATGAGGCCCACGCCGCCCTTGGCGCGGGCACGGTAATGATCGACCAAGTCGTCGGTCACATAGCCATGATCGGCCAGGTTGGTGGATACCGGCGGCATAAAGACGCGGTTCTTGACCTCGGTCGTACCGACCTTGATCGGGCTAAAGAGCATCGGATAGGCGGAAGACTCCATACAGGGTTCCTTTCGTTTGAGCCGCTCGGCGGCAGTTGCTAACGTACTTATCGTATCAGCAACCGCCGCATCCGCAGTCAAACATGCTCAAACGCCGGTCGGCTAATGAATACCGCGACCCAAGTCTTCGGCGATTTTGTCGACGCCTTTCAGCGCGGCACAGGTCTTTTTGTTGGAGCAATGCCCCGTGCAAACGCCACCCTGAGCGCAGTCGGCGCAGGTGCCCTTGCGGTAGATGCGCACGCATACCGCGACAAACGCAATACCGATAACAGCCAGTACAACAATATCGATAGGTGCCATAGCAAGCCTCCTCTAGTTAGCCACCACTTACTTTACCCCATTCTCCACCTACCAAAAAGGGACAGGTTTATTTTGGTTGGTTTTATCTGCGGAAACGCCACATCTCCCCTACCAAAAAGCCCGAGTGTCGCTGTGAACTGCGCCCCAAATCTTGGACGCCCTAAATAGCGACTAGGCCGCAAGGGCCTGATTCCGGAACTCCTCCGGGGTCAGGCCCTTCAATCTTACCTGCCTCCGGCTCGTGTTCCAGTGGACTATGCATTCCTCCAGGTCGCGTTTGAAATCCTCGAACGTCTTCCACTCGCGGCCCCTGTAGAACTCGTCCTTGACGTGGCCGAAGAGCTGCTCGGTGGCGGCATTGTCGATGCAGTTCGCCTTCCTGGACATGCTCTGGACGATGCCGGCGGCCTCGAGCCTGGATGTGTACGAGGCGTGCTGGTACTGCCAGCCCCGGTCCGAGTGCATGGTCGGGGCGGCGCCCTCGGGGATCTTGGACAGCAGCTCGTCGAGCATCCTCACCTGCTGGGCCATGTCGGGCGTGGTCGATATGTCGCTCGCCACGATCTCCTTGGTGCAGAAGTCCAGCGTCGGGGCCCAGTAGGCCTTACCGCCAGCCACCTTGAACTCGGTGACGTCCGTCCCCAGCTTCTGCCACGGGGCCCCGGCGTCGAAATCCCTCGCGATCACGTTCTCGAACGTCCTGCCGACGACGCCCCTGTACGAGTTGTACCTGTGGTAGGCCGTCTCGCGCCTGATCCCGCAGCGAATCCCCATCTCGCGCATCATCTTGAGCACGGTCTTGTCGGCTATCACGACCCCCTCTTCCGCCCTGAGGCACATCGCTATCTGCCGGTGCCCGCAGCCGTTGGCGGTGCGCGAGAAGATCTCGGCGGCCGCCTCCCGGAGCTCGGCGCGCGTGGGCCTCGGCGGGTGCGCGAGGGCGTAGTAGTAGGTCGACCGCTTGAGCTCGGCGCATGCGAGCAGGTGCCCGAGCGCGTGCCCCTCGGCGCGCAGGGCCGCGACCGCTTCGGCCTTCGCC
>NZ_CABWIF010000003.1:0-77004 GCF_902501475.1 Collinsella aerofaciens
CGGTGTCGCGCGGGACCGACAGCGCCTTCGCCGCCGACTCGGAGCCGTGGCCTCGCTCGAAGAGCCCGATCGCCGCCTTCCTGGCCACGATGTCGTGCTTCACCCTCAAGTCGACACGCATAAAAAGCCTCCCATTTCTCATGTCCAAGAAATGGGAGGCAGTTCATTGTGGAATCGGGGTCGTTTGTGCCTGAGGAATCCGAATGGATTAATCGAGCTCCTAAGGGACTTCTTGGGTTCTTGCTAATGGTCTGCCGAGGATGTCCCCAATGCAAGCAGCGGGCATCTACTCAATATAGTTGGGATTCTTCTTGATGATCACGCGTGCAGCGATGAACGAGACGACGATGGCGATGACGGCGACAACGCACGCCAGTACGAAGTTGCCCATGGATCCATCGGGAGCGATAAAGATCAGCGCAGAAAGAAGACCGGGGCATGCTCCCGCAACATACTCCTTCAGGACGAAGATACCTGCAGGGAGTCCCGCGCAGAGGGCGCCGATTGCCGTGCCGACAAGCAGGCGGGGACGCTCGATGAGGCAGCCGTAAAATGCGGGCTCAGTTACGCCACAGAGTGCGGTGACGGCAACCGTGGTGACCATACCTCTCTTCTCCTTGTTGCCTTTCATTGCAGTTGCCAAGGCGAGACTCGTGCCGCCAATGCAGAGGTTTGAGATGAAGCCAAAGATGATGGGCGCCCAGCCGAGCTGCGCCAAGCTCGTAACTTCGATCGCGATGTAGGCCTTATCAAGACCGAGCATGACAAAATAGGGGTTAAGGGCTGCAAGGATTGGAGTAGCGATAAATGCCACGTTATCCATGAGCCACGTGGCGGCATCACTCAGCGCGTAGCCCATCATGCTGCCGGCGGGGCCGAGGATAATCAGCTCAACAGGCACGACGATGAACATGGTGAGCAGCGGCTTCAAGAACAGTTTGGTAATGTCGGGGATGATTTTCTGAAGACCGCGATCAACAAAGTACATGAACACAACGCCCAGTACGATTGGCACCACCGTGCTCGAGTAGTCATTCGTCGGGATGGGGATGCCAAGAAAGTCGAGACCCTCAGCACCGCTAATAGACGAGCTAATCATGATTGCGCCCAGCAGTGCGCCCATGATAGGCTGCATCTTCATGACGGCGGCGAGCTGATAGCCGAGGTAAACGGGCAGGAAGCTAAATGAGGCGCTGAAGATCGCCAGCAGAACCTGGGCGGTTCCGCTATCGGTGCTCAATCCACAATAATTGACCAGGAGATTCTTGATCGAAAGAATGAGTCCGCCAACGATGAGCGCCGGGACGATGGGCATGAATACCTGTGCAGAGACGTTCCCGAATTTCTCAATCAAGCCCATGGCGGTGTTACCGCTTTTAATGCCTTCTGCAAGGTCTTTGGCGGTTTGGGCATCGTCGGCAACCGTGCCACCGCCGACTTCGATTCCCACGAAGTCGAGGAAGTCGTTGTAAGCCTCGGTGACGTTGGGGCCGATGATCACCTGAAGCTGGCCACCGCTGACTACTGCCCCGAGCGCCTGGTCGGCCGATTTGGCGAGCTGGAGATCGATGATCGAGGTGTCTCGTGCGTCGATGCGAAGGCGCGTCGCACAATGAGTTACCGATGTAATGTTCTCTTTGCCGCCAACAGCCTTTAGGACTGTTTCGGACATTGCCTGATATTTCATCTCTTTCTCCTAACCTTCCTGCTCCTGATACTTCGAGATAAGGTCTCGGTACCAATACCAGCTCTTTTTGGGGGTGCGCTCCAGATTGTTCTCGAAGTCGATATGGACAAGTCCGTATCGTTTTTCGTAGCCGTTGATCCAGCTATACAGATCCATCGTCGACCAGAGGTAGTAGCCCTCAACGCGCGCGCCGTCGCGCTTAGCCCTCATCATGTGCTCGATGAACTGGCCCAGAAGCTCGATGCGGTCATCATCGTGGATCATTCCGTCTGCGTCTGGTTGCTCATAGGCGCCATGTCCGTTTTCCGTAATAAAGATGCGGGGCGCGTCATAGCGCTCGTGGACATCCATGATGGTTGAATACATGCAACTTGGGAGTATTTCGCGGCCCCATTTATTGCGGGGAACATTGCTGTCGCGGGCGCTTTCAAACAAGGGCGCAATGCATTTTCCTTCGACCTTTTTGCTCGAACCGCCCTTATTGTTCGCCGAAACGGCAAGCTCTCCACCGTGCCAGTCGGTTACATACTCTCGGCAATACACGTTGAGTCCAATAAAATCGACTTTACCGTCGCTGAATTCTTCTACGTCATTTGGGGATCGATAGAGCGAGACGCCAAGTTTTTCAAGGATTTCGTCCATTTCTGGCGGCAGTTGACCCTGAAGCGCTGGTGCCAGAATCATGCGATTGGCGAAAAAGTCTGCGTATCGAAATACGTCATCGGGGTGCTCGGTTGCCGGGTCGAGTTCGACAACGCCGCCATCGTGGACGGCGCCGATGATGCCGTCGTAGCCCATTTGACGATATGCTCGGACTGCGAGTGCGCTTGCGCGCATCAGGTTGTACTGAAACTGCATGTACGACTGAACATCGAGCGATCGATTGGGGGGATAGTTGCCCAACATGTTTACGCAGTAGCTGTAGAAATGCGGCTCGTTAACGGTAGCCCAGATTTTGACGCGGTCTCCAAAGCGCTCAAAGCAAATCTTGGCGTATTTGCAGAACCACTCTGCCATGTCGTTGTTCAGCCATCCGCCTTTGCAAGCAAGCGTGAATGGCAGATCGTAATGGAACAGCGTAACGTTGGGCTCTATGCCATTTTCGAGGCAGCAATCAATGACCCGATTATAAAAATCGATACCCTCTTCATTCACTTTGCCGATACCGGTGGGGATGATTCGACTCCATGAAAGAGAGAAGCGATAGGTGTTTTGTCCGCCTTCTTTCATCATGCGGATATCTTCTTCATAGCGATGGTAGAAGTCGCAAGATACATCACCGTCAACATGGTTGATGTTCTTATTGCTTGTGTGGCTAAAGAAATCCCACTCACCGAGGCCTTTGCCGTCTTCGTTCCAGGCACCCTCGCACTGATAAGACGCCGTGGCGGAACCCCAGAGAAACGGCATGTTGTTCACGTTGCCCATGAATCCCCTTTCCATCATTCAACACGGTGGATACGTGTGGCGGAATTATGATTAAGATGACGTCAACTGATTTGAATCATAGGAGAACGACCAAAGCTGTTTGATTCAATAAATGAATCATGATTTCGAGGAGAGCGGAAAGAGGGATCACGTGAATATCAATGACTTCGATGTGCTCAATCGCATTAGCTCCATCATCAACAGCGAGTTTGGGTCAAACGATGCCGCCATCGCTCGATATCTCATCGCTCACATTAGGCGTTCGAGCGAAATCAATGTTGCCGCAATAACCCGCGATGCATTCGTGACCCGTTCCGCTGTTCGTCGTTTCTGCAATCGATTGGGCTACCAGTCTCTTAGCGATTTGAAAGAATCATTTACTCAGTCAGTCTTTTCAAGCGACTTAAGCCATCGAGAGGAGGAATTTGGCTACGAGGAGTACAGGGCAGAGCTCGACTTCGCATGATCGAGATGTTCGCTGAGGTTGAAAGCGGCGTGTCCGATATCGCTATTAAGCATCTTGTCGACGAAATTGATGGCCATAAAAACGTTGAAATCTGGTGCACCAATAATGTGAGCGCCAATCTCGTACGATTTCAGCAGGAAATGTTTTATGCGGGCAAGATAGTTCGCATAGTTGCTGGGGCTAACGTCGCGGAATTGAAAAACATGGGAGACGCTTCGCAGTCATTGATAATTCTCGTATCGGTCTCCGGGCTATTTGCGTCCCAGGCGCGTGAGTATCTTGATTGCCGTTCGGGCAGGAAGATTCTAATTACTGCGTTTAGCAACGATGACAAATCGAGGTCTTTTGACCGTGTATATCGTCTTGGTAATGCGGGAAACGGAATTGACCGACTCGGCGTTTATTCGAAATACGCCATGACTTATTTTTTCGACTTGCTATCGTCGTGTTACTTGAGTCGCTACCCCTGCACCAAGGGGGAGCCGCTCTATGGGTCTACTTTGGCCTGGCCCGAGTAGTTGCGGCTTTACAGTTCTCTCGCCTGGAGAATGAACGTGGATAATCTGCCACTTTGGCCTTAGAGCCGCGCTAAAAGTGGGAGATAATCCACGCTCAATCGTGGCGTGGAAGCCCGATCTCGACCTATATATAGGTGCAAATAAGCCGTTATCGAAGTTCGATCCTGAAGGTGTACTCCACTACACCAAAGTGTTACCTCGGGAAACGTCACCTCAGTATCCAAAACCACCGTCCTTCATATCCAAACTCAACAAAACCGCAGGTCACAGCTATATAGATACGCCCGGCACCGTGTATCTAGAGGTTTTCGTTGACAGCCCCCAAGGTTGCATCGTATTATCTTTTTCGTTCGCGGGGGCGGCGGTCCAAAAGACCAAAGGACCTGCGGATACTTGAACGATTGGGAGTTTGCCCGAGTGGTTAATGGGGACGGGCTGTAAACCCGTTGGCTCTGCCTACATAGGTTCGAATCCTATAGCTCCCACCCGTCAAGTGCCTGTATAGCTCAGTCGGTAGAGCACTTCGTTGGTAACGAAGAGGTCACCAGTTCAAGTCTGGTTGCAGGCTCCATCCGGCGGTGTAGCTCAGTTGGTTAGAGCACACGGTTCATACCCGTGGCGTCACTGGTTCGAATCCAGTCACCGCTACCATAGGTAACACGGTGGCTTCTCAATAGTATGTTGAGAGGCCACTATGGTATAAAGGCAAAGTCCCGTCCGGGGACGACCTGTTTAGAGGAGGGCTTTATGGCCAAAGAGAAGTTTGAGCGCACTAAGCCGCATGTTAACATCGGCACCATTGGTCACGTCGACCACGGCAAGACCACGCTGACCGCTGCCATCACCAAGGTTCTCTCCGAGACCGAGGGCTGCAAGGCTGACTTCACTGCGTTCGAGAACATCGACAAGGCTCCCGAGGAGCGCGAGCGCGGCATCACGATCTCCGTCTCCCACGTTGAGTACGAGACCGCTGCCCGTCACTACGCTCACGTTGACTGCCCGGGCCACGCTGACTACGTCAAGAACATGATCTCCGGTGCTGCTCAGATGGACGGCGCTATCTTGGTCATCGCCGCTACCGACGGCCCCATGGCTCAGACCCGCGAGCACATCCTGCTCGCCCGTCAGGTCGGCGTTCCCTACATCGTCGTCTTCCTGAACAAGTGCGACATGGTCGACGATGACGAGCTCATCGACCTCGTCGAGATGGAGACCCGTGAGCTCCTCTCCGAGTACGATTTCCCCGGCGACGACATCCCCGTCATCCGTGGTTCCGCTCTGGGCGCTCTCGAGGGCGACGCCAAGTGGATGGACGCTATCCGCGAGCTCATGAAGGCCGTCGACGAGTACATCCCGACGCCTGCTCGTAACAACGACCTCCCGTTCCTGATGGCCGTTGAGGACGTTATGACCATCTCCGGCCGTGGTACCGTTGCTACCGGCCGTGTCGAGCGCGGTGAGCTCAAGCTCAACGAACCCGTCGAGATCGTCGGCATCAAGGATACCCAGAACACCGTCGTTACCGGTATCGAGATGTTCCGTAAGTCCATGGACTTCTGCGAGGCTGGCGATAACGTCGGTCTGCTGCTCCGCGGCATCAAGCGCGAGGACATCGAGCGCGGCCAGGTTCTCTGCAAGCCCGGTTCGGTTACCCCGCACACCAAGTTCACCGGTGAGATCTACGTTCTGACCAAGGAGGAGGGCGGCCGTCACACCCCGTTCTTCGATGGTTATCGTCCTCAGTTCTACTTCCGTACCACCGACGTTACCGGTACGGTCAAGCTCCCCGAGGGCACCGAGATGGCTATGCCTGGTGACCACATCACCATCGAGGGCGACCTCATCCACCCGATCGCCATGGAGGAGGGCCTGCGCTTCGCTATCCGCGAGGGTGGCCACACCGTCGGTTCGGGCATCGTCTCCACGATCATTGAGTAAATTAGCTCTTTGATATAGCTGACTTAGAGAACCCGGCACTTATATGGGTGCCGGGTTCTTTTCTGCAATGGATATTGAGCCGTTGCTGGTGTCGAGAGGATCGATAATGGTCCTGGATGCACCGTCGATTAGCTCTCGATGGCTTCATTGATGTGTTCCAAATATGAATGGATCCACCGAGAACCAATTGACTCGAGGTTTTCATTGACAGCACTTACGTGGAGCTGATAAAGTAACAACTCGTGCCCGTACGGGGCGGAAATGAAAGGTTCAGGATACATGCGTACTCTAGTTACTCTTGCGTGCACTGAGTGCAAGCGCCGCAACTATACGACCACCAAGAACAAGTCGACCATGCCTGATCGTATGGAGATTAAGAAGTATTGCCCCTGGTGCCGTCACCACACGCTGCACAAAGAGACTCGCTAGTCTCTAGTCACATACGCCAGTAGTTCAATTGGTAGAGCATCGGTCTCCAAAACCGAGTGTTGAGGGTTCGAGTCCTTCCTGGCGTGCCAGTCATTATTCCGTAAGCTCCCACTTGGGGGCTTACGGTTTACTCATGTATAAGCGCATTGCGCGGAGGTAACCCAAATGGCCAACAAGAAGAACAAGAAGAAGGCTCAGCAGCCGGCACCTGCCAACAGCGCTGCCGCCAACTCCAAGGTTGAGGCCAAGAAGGCCGTTGCCAAGAAGAACGAGAAGGCTGCTAAGTCCAAGAAGAACGAGAAGCCTGGTTTCTTCGCCCGCACCAAGAAGTATTTCGCTTCGGTCAAGTCCGAGATGAAGCGTGTCACGTGGCCCGATAAGAAGGAGCTCGTGAACTACTCGGTCGTCGTTTGCGCTTCTCTGATCGTCGTCGGCGTCGTCATCGCTCTGCTCGATGCTGGCTTTGGCGAGGCTCTTGCTCTGTTCTCTGGATTGAGGGGCTAAACCATGTCTAAGCGTTGGTACGTCGTTCACACTTACTCTGGATACGAGAACCGCGTTAAGTCCGATCTCGAGCATCGCATCGAGACCATGGGCATGCAGGACCGTATCTTTGATATCGAGATTCCTATGGAGCGCGTCACCGAGATTAAAGAGGGTGGCAAGCGTGAGACCAAGGATTCCAAGATCTTCCCGGGTTATGTCCTGGTCCGCATGGAGATGGATGACGATGCTTGGACGTGCGTTCGTAACACGCCTGGCGTCACCGGTTTCCTGGGCGGTAACGGTAAGCCCGCACCGCTTTCCCGCGACGAGTACAACAAGATGACTCGTCGTCCCGGTAAGGGCGATTCGCCCAAGCGCACCTCGGTTGATATTCAGGTCGGCACGTCCGTCCGCGTCACCGATGGCCCGCTTACCGACTTTGATGGCAAGGTCTCCGAGGTTAACACCGAGGCAGGCAAGCTCAAGGTCACGCTGATGATCTTTGGCCGCGAGACGCCGGTCGAGCTCGACTTTAACCAGGTCGCTGTCATCGCTTAAGTTTTCGTCCGTTCGCGCGAGCGTGCTTCTTCTGTGACTGCTCATCTCAGGAGTGCTTCTAACACGTGCGTGCTTACGATATAGCAAGTACTTCACACTCGTGATTCGAAAGGAATGACCATGGCTGAGAAGAAGGTTGCCAACGTCATTAAGCTCCAGATTCCTGCTGGTGCAGCTAACCCCGCTCCTCCCGTCGGCCCCGCCCTGGGCGCAGCTGGCGTGAACATCATGCAGTTCTGCCAGGCCTTTAACGCCGAGACGCAGGACAAGAAGGGCGACATCATCCCCGTTGAGATCACTGTTTTCGAGGATAAGTCCTTCTCCTTCATCACCAAGACCCCGCCGGCGGCTCACCTCATCAAGAAGGAGCTGAACCTCAAGTCTGGTTCCGCTAAGCCCCAGGCCGACAAGGTTGGTCAGCTCTCCCAGGAGCAGCTCACCAAGATCGCCGAGATCAAGATGCCGGACCTCAATGCCAACGACATTGACGCCGCCAAGAAGATCATCGCCGGTACCGCCCGTTCCATGGGCGTCACCATCGCTGAGTAGCGATTTCTTATGGTAACGACGGGTGCTCCGACCGGGGTGCCCGTTAAATGTGTGCAATAGGGCACACGATACGATGTGGGAGGGCTCACGCCCGTTTAACCACAGGAGGTAATGCACATGGCTAAGCATGGTAAGAGCTATAACGCCGCTGCCGAGAAGATCGACCGCGCCACGCTCTACACCCCCCTTCAGGCTGCCAAGCTCATCAAGGAGCTCGACACCGCCAAGTTCGACGAGACCGTCGAGGCCCACTTCCGTCTGGGCGTCGATACTCGTAAGGCCGACCAGAACATCCGTGGTTCCATCTCCCTGCCCCACGGCACCGGCAAGACCGTTCGTGTTGCCGTCTTCGCCGAGGGCGAGAAGGCCCGCGAGGCCGAGGCTGCCGGCGCCGACATCATCGGTTCCGACGAGCTCGTCGCCCAGATCCAGAAGGGCGAGATCAACTTCGACGCCGCTATCGCTACGCCGAACATGATGGCCAAGGTTGGCCGCATCGGTAAGATCCTTGGTCCCCGTGGCCTCATGCCGAACCCCAAGCTCGGCACTGTGACCATGGACGTCGCCAAGATGGTCTCCGAGCTCAAGGCCGGCCGCGTTGAGTATCGCGCCGATCGCTATGGCATCTGCCACGTGCCCCTGGGCAAGAAGTCCTTCTCTGAGCAGCAGCTCGTCGAGAACTACGCTGCCCTGTACACCGAGATCCTGCGCGTCAAGCCCTCTTCTGCTAAGGGCAAGTACGTCAAGTCCATCTCCGTGTCTTCCACCATGGGCCCTGGCGTCAAGGTCGATCCCGCTGTCCAGCGTGACTTCCTGGCTGAGTAACTGCTAGTTACTGCCTGAGTACAGCAAGCATTGCTAAAGAAACCCGGTTCTGCCTTGTGCAGGACCGGGTTTCTTGCTATCTCGGGCCAAAACCACCACAAAGGGGACAGGCACCTTTGTGGTGGTTTGGGCACTTTGGCGTCAATGTTATGGTATCGCAGCGAGCCGGTTCCAAGTGCCCCAGGTCGCCCCGAAAGAGGAGCGACGCGTACTTTGGTACGCGAGCGACGGTCTGAGGGGCGAGATGGGGTGCTTGGGGCCGGCGCAGCGTCAAGCCTTAAAGGTGGTTACCAGGGTGTTCTGGCGGTTGAGGACTCGATGGCATCGTGGCGTTTGAGCTCGCGGCGCATGGTTTGCGAATTGAGCCAGGCTGCCTGCCAGCCGCGGATGGGGTAGCGCGTCTGGTCGAGCTCAAACTGCGTATAGCCGCAGGCGTTGATGATCGTCGTTCCACACGCATGCTGCCGTTCGCGCTGAAAATCGCAACCGTAGCTTTGGTGCACATGCCCGTGCACCATGTAGTCGGGATTCCAGGATTCGAGTGCTGTGTTAAAGCACTCGAATCCTCGATGCGGCAGATCGTCCAGATCACCCATACCGGCGGCGGGTGCATGGGTAAGCAGAATGTCGCACCCGCCGACCATCCTAACCTTACGCGACAGCTTACGCATGCGCTTGGACATCTCGCGTTCGGTGTACATGTTGGCGCCGTCGCGATAACGCATGGACCCGCCAAGGCCCGCAATGCGAATCCCTCGGTACGTGTACACGCTGTCTTCCACGCAGATACATCCGCCCGGTGCATGACGTGCGTAGCGGTCATCGTGATTGCCGCGCACGTAGATGAGCGGTTTGTTGATGACCGTAACCAAAAACTCAAGATAGTCCGGGTCTAGATCGCCGGCGGACAAAATCAGGTCGACTCCCTCAAAGCGTTCCTTGCGAAAGCACTCCCAAAGGCATCGTTCTTCGGTATCGGCTATGGCAAGGATTTTCATAGGGCAGGGACTTTCGGCTCATCGTCGAGCTGCGGAATGGTGCCTACCACGTTGTCCGCCAGCCAATTCATCTCGACAATCTGCGTGCTCGGCAGCGGAGGGAAGCCTTCGATCTGTACCACGCCGTTCTGGCTGTGGAGCTCGCCGCCAAAGGGGTTGATGGATCCCTCAACAATGCCATTGCGGAGGAGCTGAACAAGCTTGCGCGTCTGATAAGGCAGGCCCGGAGCGTAGCGAATGTCGATAACGCCTGAGCTCATGCCGTACCAGTAGTTGACGGCGCGCACTTGCTGCTCATCGGCGGTTTCGTCCCATGTGCCGTGCAGCAGGCTTTTCACGATAAGTTCGTAGTAGCGCCCCCAGTTCCAGACGGGCATGGCGATGCCGGTAACCTTGCCATCGACCAAGCGGTGAAGCCCGTAGGCAGTGGGATCTTCCAGCGACTTTGACATATCGGCGCCGGTCATGACGCTCACGCCTTCGCGGCACATGGCTTCGGCAAGACCACCGGCGGGCACATCGCCCCAGGTGAGGATGACCTGCGCGCGCGGGTCGAGCAGCGAGGCGCCAATCGCAAAGGCGTTGATCTCGCTGAGTGCGCCCGAGGCGAAGACCGACGCGTGGTAACCGATGCGGTGGTTGTCCGCCATGCTGGCGGCAAGGGCGCCCAGCAGAAACTTGGCCTCGTACATCTTGCCAAAGTACGAACGGACGCTTTGATGGGGAAGGCCGATAGAGCAGTTGAGGAACCGAACCCGGGGATACTCAACGGCAGCCCTGAGCGTGTATTCCATCAGGCGGTGCGAGGTCGAGAAGATGACGTTTGCTCCATGTTTGACAGCCGTTTCCACGGCGGCGTAGAACACATCCGGATCGTGGCAGTCCTCGAACGCCTCGGTGCGCACGATACCGCCAAAGTGCTCATCGAGATACTGGCGCCCTTGGTCGTGCAGGCTGTCCCAGCTCGACGTTGCACAGGGGAACTCATGGATAAAGGCGATGCGCAGGGGGTTGGCCGTCGAGTAGACGGTCTTGCCCATAAAGAAGTTGAGCACGTCGGAGGTGGACTTGGCGGGCGACTCCTCCTCGTCGACGCTCGGTGCTTCGACAAGATCGACCTTGTCCTCGTCATTTTTGCCGGCAATGACCAGCTCGCGCCAAATCTTGCACAGGCGGTTTACGACAATATCCGTCGGCGTATCCAGCAGGCGGTCCTGGTTGTACACATTGAGGTACACGAGCATGGCGTCGGCAGGCGTAATGTCCAGGTGGTCGCCGCCTGCGCGAAGGTAGGCGCGCTTAAAGAGCAGGAAGGTGTGGCGCAGGTAGTCGACCTTTTTCTGCGGCCATTTTTCGATAAGGTTCTGACCGAGCATCTTGGCGAGCGTTTCGTAGCTTCCCTCACGCGAGAACTCGATCTCGTATAGGGGGCAGACGCGCCAAAACGCGCAGAACTCGCCGTACAGGCGGCTTTCGACGGAATCCCATGTGCCGGGGTAGAGACGGGTGACCTTGGCCGAAACCGTCGGGGCGTCTAGGAATTTGAGGACACTGACGCGTTTGTTGCCTTCCTGGACATAGAACCGATGCATGAACTCGGTGACGATGACGGGGTCGCGATAGCCCTCGGTTACCTGGATGTCGTAGAGGTTGGACCACTTGCGGGCGAACTCGGTGTTAAACGGAAGCAGGGGCATAAAGTTACACGAAAAGGCGGACTGACGGCCCTTGGTGACCGTGCCGACGACCATTTCGAGCGGAATATCCCGCAGGCCGACATTCTCTCGCTGACCTAAGGGGAGCTGAGCAACCAAGCTATCGAGGTCCGTAAGGTATGGATGCCCGCTTTGGCTAATGGCGCGTCGACGTCCTTGCTCGCCGCGCTTGCGTGCTTGACGATAGGCCTCTTCCATAATGTTGCTCCCTTAGTCGTTTAAACAACTATATGAACCATGGTACCACGAATGAAAACCACTACAAAGATGCCTGTCCCCTTTGCGGTGGTTTAGGCGATGATGGGGGCGATGGCGCGGATGCAGGCGTCGGCTGCCGTGAAAGTAGTGCTGTCGTCGCTGACGATAAAGATGATCTTTCCTTTGATGCCAAAGTCGCCGATTTCGCTAAAGAGTACGTAGGGCTCCTTGTCAAAGCCCGAGATGGGAAGCACGGCGGCCTTGGTGGCGCTGGTCAGCTCGTCTGCCAGTGCGTCGAGCGAGGCCCACTTGGACGTGTCCTTTACGGCAACGGGTACAGCCACACGCCCAAAGGGCATGAGGTGCACGAGCGTGTTCTTGGAGATGTTGGAGTTGGGCACAATGATGGTCTGTCCACAGGCATCCTCAATCGTTGTATGGCGCCAAGTGATGTCTTGGACCACGCCCGACACACCGCCGACCTCGATATTGTCGCCGGGCTTGATGATGCCCATAAAGGTCACTTGCATGCCGCCGATAAGGTTTGACAGCGTGTCCTGAAAGCCGAGCGAGATGGCGATGCCGCCGACGCCAAGAGCGGCGACGAGCGCGTTTGCGTTAATGCCAAAACAGTTGTCGAGGATAAAGCTGCCGCCGATCATCCAGATGACGGCGCGCGCGATGTTGATGAAGATACTCGATGCCGGTAGCGGGTTATCGTCTCGGTTAAGCAGATGGTTCAGGGTCTTGGATACGACCTTGGCGGCGACGGCGGTGCCTATCGCCAAGATGACGGCCCAGATGATGTTGTGGACCCATCGTTGTGCAAAGAAATGAAGAATTGGCTCAAACAATTCCATGTAGGGAAACCTCCTAATGATCGTCCAACCATGATACCCACCAAGAAGCCCGTCCGATCAAATTCGGACGGGCTTCTGTGCTCGATATAAGGTTTACGCGGTGGGGCTGCAAGGCCCGGCGGTGTAGCTTAGCGTCGACGCTTCCAGATAATGCCGAGCATGATGACGATGATGCCGCCGATAAGGCACGCGCCAACTACTGCCAGCGTGCGGTCTCCCGTTGCGGCGAGCTTACCGGTCGTCTTCTTGGTGATGACCTTCGTGGTCGTCGTGTCCGTCTTAGGCGAGGGCTTAGGCGTCGGGGCCGGTGTGGGCGTGGGGTCCACGGCAGCGGAGCCAAAGCTGATGGTGCCCGCGAGCGAGGCCATCTTGCTCTCCCAGCTGTTCTGCCCGATCAACGCCCTTAGCGCTGACTCGCAGGTACCCCACTCGGTGTGCTTGGTGGCGTTTGCGAAGGTGGGGAAGTCGGTCGTGTTGGTGATGATGTAGTTGTTGGTGGCGACGGTATAGGCCTTGGCGGGGTCGAGCGTGCTGCCGTCCTTGGTGAGTGTGGCACTCACGATGCGCTTGCCTTCGGGCTGCGTCCAATCAATCGTCACGTTGATGCCGCCAAAGGAGAGAACGCTGCCAGAGTCATCGCGCCACTTGTACTTGTCTTGCGCCTCCTGCTCGGTGTGACCGGCCGCCACATAAGCCTGCTGAAGCTCGTAGCTGTCGTTGCAATCGTCGCTAATTTGTAGCGAGTGCTCGAGCGCTGCGAGGAAGTCCGCGCCGGTCATGGTCCAGGTCTCCACGGTGTTGCCGTAGGGCGAGATAGCGATGACGTTGCCGGCGGTCACGTTGCCCGCCGCGATGCCGCCGCGGATGCCGCCAGCGTTTTCGATAGCGAGGTCCGCGCTCGTCAGGGCAAGATAGGAGCCGCAAATCACATGGCCGATGGTCTGGGCCTTGGTGGTGTCGCCCTCCTTACTGGGGCGGAAATCGGTGGTGCGCACCATTTCCCAACCATGCGTGCCTGCGGCGTCCTCGCCGTAGAAATAGTTGGTGGTGGATGTGCCGAGCACCTTGTTCGATTCGTTTTCAAAGGCCTCGTCGAGCGGCTTGATCTTGTTGCGGACGTCTTCAAGGCGGCTTTGGTAGTCGGAGCCCTTGTCGGGGTCTGCCAAAAGGCCGTTGACGTTCTTGGCGGTGTAGAGCTTCTCGTCGCTGTCGTCTGCAGGGACCGTGACCGTGTCATCGTCGGTCGTCTCGGTGCCATTCGTGTCGTACTTGTACGGAATGGAAAGCAGCCCCACCTCGGCAAAGGCGCTGCCTGCCTCAACAACGTGGATCGTCTTGCCGTCGGCTCCCGTCACCTTCTCGTTAAGGTTGATGTGCTCGTGGCCTGCGATAAGGGCATCGACGCCACGGAGCCGCGTGGCAAAGGTCTTGGCGTTGAGTGTATGCGCGATACACACAACAACATCGCAGCCCTCCCTGCGCAGCTGCTCTGCCTCGGTATTGATGGCGTTCGCGGCACTCGAGAACGACGTACCCGCAACCAGGTCCGCGCGCAGCGAGGATTCCAGCGACTCATCCATGGCACCCACGACGCCGACCTTGATTTTGTAGTCGAATGCGGAGTGATCCTCGCTATCCTCCCAGGTGCGATCGAGCGTCTTCGTGATGCTCGAGCTCCATACGCCGCTCGTAGACTTTGCGTTCGCGCAGAGCATGGCGAAGGGCGTGCCGGTGGGGCTGTAGCCGGTCATGGTGCGGAGCTTGTCCGCGCCGTAGCTCCAGTCGTGGTTGCCCGGCGTGGTCGCGTCGTAGCCGTCTGCATAGAAGGTGTCCATGAACTCGGCGATGCTCTTGCCCTCGCTCATGGTGGCGAAGGACTGCCCGTGGAAGGTGTCGCCCGCATCGAGCAAAAGATCGGGGGTGTTGCCCTGGGCGCTATAAAGGACCGCCAGTCCGTCGAAGCCGACGGTGCCGGTGCCCTTGCTTTCGTTGTAGCTGTACTTGTAGCTGCCGTGGATATCGTTGGTGTGCATGACGGTCACAGAGCCGTCAATAGCGGCGGGCAGGTTCCCCGCGAAAGCGAGGCTTGGGATGCCTGCGAGCGCGCCGGCAAACAACGCGGTGGCTAACGCAAGGCGGGGGAGTCTTTTCATGGCAGTTTCCTTAGTCCTTAGCCAGAATGTCTGGTTGAATATCGGATTATCAGCATAATATGCGAAAACCGCCGCAAGGGCGTCTGTCCCTTAGCGGCGGTTTTGACGTTTGCGCAGATAAAACCTGCCAAAATAAACCTGTCCCTTTTTGGCAGGTTTTAGCTCAGCAGCATGCGGTCGTTGGCGAGCTCGCCGCCCGAGACCTCCTCGAACTTCTGCAGCAGGTCGGCTACGGTGAGCGACTTCTTCTCATCGCCTGCCACGTCGTAGATCACGTGGCCTTCGTGCATCATGATCAGACGGTTGCCCAGACGGATGGCGTCGTTCATGTTGTGCGTGACCATGAGCGTGGTCAGGTGGTTCTCGTCGACGATCTCCTCGGTCAGGTTAAGCACCTTAGAGGCCGTCTTGGGGTCGAGGGCCGCGGTGTGCTCGTCGAGCAGCAGCAGGCGCGGCCTGGTGAGCGTGGCCATCAGCAGGGTGAGTGCCTGGCGCTGGCCACCCGAGAGCAGGCCGACCTTGGCGTTGAGACGCGTGTCCAGACCAAGGTCCAGGCGCTTAAGCAGCTCAACGTACTCATCTTTCTCGGCCTTGGTGACGCCCCACGAAAGGCCGCGACGCTGGCCGCGACGCTTGGCGAGGGCCAGGTTCTCGGCGATCTGCATGTCGGCAGCGGTACCGCGCATGGGGTCCTGAAACACGCGGCCCAGGTACTTGGCGCGCTGCGACTCGCTCAGGCGCGAGATGTCGGTGCCGTCGAGCTCAATAACGCCCGAATCGAGCGGGTACACGCCGGCGATCATGTTGAGCAGCGTGGACTTGCCGGCGCCGTTGCCGCCGATCACGGTTACAAAGTCGCCGTCATTCAGGGTGAGGTCGACGCCGGTGAGCGCGCGCTTCTCGGTGACGGTGCCCTTGTTAAAGGTCTTCTTGACGTGCGAGAGCTTAAGCATCTGCCTCATCCCCCTTCGTGTAGGAGCTGCGGAGCTTATAGCGCTCCCAAACCACGGGCACGCACAGGGCCACAGCGACAATTACGGCGGAGAGCAGCTTCATGTCGTTGGCGTCCATGCCCAACTGCAGCACGATGGCGCGGATAAGGAAGTACACCACGGAGCCAAAGACGGCGGAGGCAAGACGGACGCTAAACTGCGTGAGGCCGCCGGGCAGCAGACGGCCGAGCACCTCACCGATAACAATGGCGGCAAGACCGATAACGATGGCACCGGTGCCCATACCAATGTCGGCATACTTCTGGCTCTGGCAGATAAGCGCGCCCGAAAGGCCGATGAGGGCGTTGGAGAGCACGAGGGCGATCATCTTGGTGGAGTTGGTGTTGACGCCCAGAGCGCGGATCATGTACTCGTTGTTGCCGGTGGCGCGCAGCGCCGAGCCGATTTCGGTGCCAAAGAACCAATACAGGATGGCAACGATAGCCACGGCGAGCAGGATGCCCAAGATGATAGCAACGGTGGACTGCGGCAGACCGGTCATATTGCTGACGGCCGAGAACACGGTGCCCTTGGCGAGGATGGGCGTATTGGATTTGCCCATGATGCGCAGGTTGATGGACCACAGGCTGATCTGCGTCAGGATTCCGGCGAGGATCGCGGGAATCTCAAAGACGGTGGTCAGGATGCCCGTGACGGCACCGGCGATGGCGCCGGCGCACATGCCGGCCAGCACGGCGAGCAGCGGGTCGACGTTATTGTTGACGATGAGTACGGCGCAGACACAGCCGCCGAGGGCAAAGCTGCCGTCGCAGGTCATATCGGGGATGTCGAGCAGGCGGAACGTGATAAACACGCCAAGCACCATAATGCCCCAGAGGACGCCCTGCGAAATGGCGCCCTGCAATGCAATGAGCATGCTTCATACCTCCTAGGATAGGGTGGACACGTGAGTCACCATGATAGCGGTAACAATGCATAGAAGAGTTACGGACAGACGTTTTGTTTTACCTGAAACAAGCAGGGCGGACGCCGGTCTACAGCGCCCGCCCCTGTGGCTCAGATATTGAATAACGCGGCTAAAGCGCGAGCACGGGCTCTAGACGCATGTCGCGTATGGCATTATGCGTCCAGGGCGGAAAGGTCGATGCCCAGGGCCTCGGCCATCTCGTCGTTTTTGACGACGACCAGGTCCTTGCTCGAGAGGTGCTTGATCGGCATATCCTCGGGCTTGGCCTTACCCTTCAGAATCTTGACGGCCATCTCGCCCGCGGCGTAGCCCAGGTCCTCGTAGTTGATGGAGAGGGTGAACAGGCCACCGGCCTTGCACATGCCCTCCTCGCCGGTCACGAAGGGGAGCTTGTTCTCCTTGCAGATCTGGCCCACCTGCGAGGCGCCCGCGGCGATGGTGTTATCGGTGGGGGAGTACAGCGCGTCGACCTTGCCCACGGCGGACTCGACGACGGACTGGATCTCGTTGGAGCTCGAGACGGTGAAGTCGGTGTACTCCAGGCCCAGCTTGTCGAGCTCCTTCTTGGCTGCCTTGATCTGGACGTCGGAGTTGGACTCGGCGGTGCAGTAGAGCAAGCCGACCTTTTTAACGTCGGGCAGGACCTTCTGCATCATCTCGAGCTGCTCGGCGACCGGGGTGAGGTCGGAAGCGCCCGTGACGTTGGTGCCGGGCTTGTCGTTGTCCTGGACCAGGCCGGAGGCGGCGTAGTCGGTGATGGCGCAGCCCACGATGGGGACATCGGCCGTGGCGCCGGCGGCAGCCTGCGCGGCGGGCGTGGCGATGGCATAAATCAGGTTGACGTTGTCGCCCACAAACTTGTCGGCAATGGACTTACACGTGGACTGGTCGTTCTGGGCATTCTTCTGGTCGATCTTGACCTTAAGGCCGCTCTCTTTGATGGCCTTGACAAAGCCGTCGTTGGCGGCATCGAGTGCGGAGTGCTCGGTGAGCTGCAGAACGCCGATGGTGTAGTCGGAACCGGCGGCAGCAGAGCCGGAGCCAGAGTTGCCGCCGCATCCGGCGAGTGGGGCGAGCGCGAGCAGGCCGGCGGAGACCAGAAGGCTCCTGCGGCTGATGGTGATGTCCTTCATATCATTACCCCCAGTATAAAAATGGCTGGAAACACTGCACTGGGACAAAGTGCAAGTGGAACTATAGTAGCGCTGATGTCCATTTTTACAACAGCCTGGCGGGTTTTTTAATACAGAATCGAATGGGCGGTACGGGTAGTCGAATGGGCGGCGGAGGGTCTTATGCGGCGGAGGAGGCGTCGTCCTCGTCCAGGGCGGCGAAGAGCTTCTTGCCGTCGAGCAGGCGCGTGCTGACGTTTCTCATACGGGCGATCTCGACGGTGCGCAGCGTATCGTCGGTGCCTCGGGCGTCGTAGACCGTTCCCAGCAGATACGAGATGCCATCGCGCTGCCTGATGGCAAAGGGACGGAGTGTCATCCGTGCTGCTTCGGTTTCGCCGCGTGTCGTGACGCTCGAAATATCAAAACTCACCGTGGTTCCGTGGTCGATGGCCTGCTCGACGAGCTCGCACGTGTCGATGCGCTTGATGGGCGTGCGTGTTGCCTTGGTAGCCTTGCTGCCTGCGCTTGGAGCGGGTTCGGGTGTATCGAGGTAGCCGCGAACGTCGGCGCTCGCCATGGCAACTAAGTGCTGCGCCATGCTCTTGCGGATAGCGATAGGCGTGGAGCGGTTGCGCATGACCATACCGTGGAGCCGGATGATCTCTTCGTCGGTGAGCGGGCGGGTAAGAAGTTTGTAGCCCACGCCGCGTTTGTACTCAATTTCGTATCCGGCATGGCGAAGTGCGGAGATGGCGGTGTAGATGCTGCGCCGCGCCGCCGAGATGGGCATGCGGGCGGGGTCGTCGGGATGGGCGAGGCGCCGGATCAGCTCATCGGAAAGCATGGCCTTGTCTTCGCCGGTGTTTTCGCTCAAGAGCTGCAGGATACGAACGGCGCGATAGGCTGCCATCGAGGCGGCGCCTCTCGTCGTGGTGTCGTAGGTTTCAACAGCGGCTTCGGTCATGGTGCCCACGTCCTTTCCGTTTTGGGTGGCGACGGTATGGAGCCTAAGACGCGGGGCTTTCCCAGGGGCGCAGGGCGCTCTGGGCGGTCGGTAGTCGTCGGCAAACGGCGGGTCGAGTTTTCAACAGCCCTGCTCAACTGACCAAAAACTTGCCAAAAGCTTGACGGATGCTGTTGAAAAAAGCGTCTCTCGACCGATGTCGAGAGACGCTTGTGCGATGAGCGTTGGCGTGTGGCGACGCGAGCTGGCGTCCGACGATTAGAAGTCGGCGTTGCCCACGGTGCGCGGGTGCGGCAGGACGTCGCGGATGTTGCCCACGCCGGTCAGATACATGACCAAGCGCTCGAAGCCCAGACCGTAGCCGGCGTGCTTGCAGGAACCGTAGCGGCGCAGGTCAAGGTAGTACTTGTACTGCTCGGGATTCATGCCCAGGTCCTTGATGCGGGCCTCGAGCAGATCCAGGCGCTCCTCGCGCTGGGAGCCGCCGATAATCTCGCCAATACCGGGAACCAGGCAGTCGGCGGCGGCGACGGTCTTGCCGTCCTCGTTCATGCGCATGTAGAACGCCTTGATCTCGGCCGGGTAGTCGGTTACGAAGGTCGGGCGCTTAAAGTGCTCCTCGGTCAGGAAACGCTCGTGCTCGGTCTGCAGGTCGATGCCCCAGCTGACGGGATAGTCAAACTTGTGACCGGCGGCGACGGCCTGCTCCAGGATTTCGACGGCCTCGGTATAGGTGACGCGGGCGAAGTCGGAGTTGGCGACATGGTCCAGGCGCTCGAGCAGACCCTTGTCCACAAACTTGTTGAGCATGTTGAGTTCGTCGGGGCAGGTGGCCATAACGTCCTTAAGGACGTACTTGAGCATGGCCTCGGCGTTATCCATGTAGTCGTTAAGGTCGGCAAAGGCCATCTCGGGCTCGATCATCCAAAACTCGGCGGCGTGGCGCGTGGTGTTGGAGTTCTCGGCGCGGAAGGTGGGGCCAAAGGTGTACACGTCGCCAAAGGCCATGGCAAAGTTCTCGGCATTGAGCTGGCCGGACACGGTGAGGCTTGCATGCTTGCCAAAGAAGTCCTGGCTCCAGTCGACCTCGCCGGACTCGGTGAGGGGCGGATTTTTGGGGTCGAGCGTGGTCACGCGGAACATCTCGCCGGCGCCCTCGCAGTCACTCGTGGTGATGATGGGGGTATTGACGTAGACAAAGCCCTGCTCCTGGAAGAAGCGGTGGATGGCGGCAGCCGCGACAGAGCGGATGCGGAACACGGCGCGGAACAGGTTGGTGCGCGGGCGCAGGTGCTGCTGGGTGCGCAGGAACTCGACGGTTGCGCGCTTCTTCTGCAGCGGGTAATCCGGGGCGCTCGTGCCCTCGACCTCGATGGAGGTGGCAGAAAGCTCGAAAGGCTGGGGCGCATCGGGGGTCAGCTTGACGGTGCCAGTGCAAATGAGTGCGGCCGAGACGTTTTGATGGGCGATCTCGTCGTAGTTGTCGAGTGCCTCGCGGTTCATGACGACCTGCAGGTCGCGGAAGCAGCTGCCGTCGTTGAGCGTAACAAAGCCAAAGTTCTTCATGTCGCGGACGGACTTGACCCAGCCGGCGACGGTGACGGTCTGGCCGCCGAGCGACTCGGCATCGGCATAGAGCTGCGCGATTTTGGTGCGGTTCACGTATCCTCCCATAACGGTTGAATGATAGTTATCCATACGGTTCGTTATTCTAGCAGCTCGGCTCATTTGGGCTATACAGATAAGGCATTGGCGGGATGGTTTTTCAAACGAAAAGCGCCCGCGGCCAAATGGTCGCGGGCGCTTAACGAGGTGCCTTTTTGCTGTGTGGCGCGGGGCCTGGCTACTTGGTCTTGGCAACCAGCAGCGGGTCGCCAAGCTTGACGAGCGGGTTGCCGCCGATAAGCGTTCCGGACTCGCCGACATGGTCGATGCTCTTAAGACGGTCGAGCTCGGAGACGATGACGGTCACGATGTCTTCGTGACCAGCGGCCTTAATGGCCTCGCGGTCGAAGCTGATGAGCGGCTGGCCTGCCTTGACCACATCGCCCATCTCGACAAAGCGGGCAAAACCCTTGCCGTTCATTTCCACGGTGCCCAGGCCAACATGGATGAACACGCGAAGACCGTCCTCGGTGATCATGCCAATGGAGTGGTTGGTGACAGTGGTGGCGCCGATGCGGCCGTTGGCGGGCGCATAGATGGTGCCGGTAATGGGCTCGATGCCATAGCCCTGGCCAAGCATGCCCGAGGCGATCGTCTCGTCGGGAACCTCGTCCAAGTTGACGAGCACGCCGTTGACGGGGGCGTAGATGACGCCTTCGCGGGTGGCGAAGCTTGCTGCGGGCGGAACGGACGCCTCGCCGGCCGAGGTGAAGGTGGACTTAAGCGAATCGAGCAGACCCATAGTTGCCTCCAACTTAAATAGGCGCATATCGCGCGTTTGGTTTGCCGGAAACGTTTCACATGTGTTTCGCGGCTTGGTCAACGCCCCTATTCTACGCTGCTCAACGATACCTCTGAACTGGGATTATGTGATATATCAGTTGAAGGGAAACTTATTGCCGGAGTGTTTCTGCGCCACGGGTTCAAGTGGAGTACGCTTGAAGGCGAAAAACAAGGGCGCATAATTTGCGCGAAGGGAGCACATATGATTGTCGAGAACCATGCGCTGTGGGGCGAGGAGCCGACCGAGGAATATCCGGCGACGTTTACGTATCTGGGTGCCGAGCCGCTCCCCGACAAGCCCAATGGCCGCCGCCCCGCGGTGATTATCTGCGGCGGAGGCGGGTTTACACATATCGCTCCGCACGAGCAGGACCCGGTGGCGTTTGCATTTTTGGACCGCGGCTACCAGGCCTTTGTGCTCAACTATGTCACGAGTTCTACGGGTGACGTGAGCTTTCCGCACCCCCAGGCAGATCTTGCCAAGATGGTCGCCACGGTGCGCGCGAATGCCGACGAGTGGCATGTCGACCCCAAGCGCGTGTGCGTCGTGGGCTTTTCTGCTGGCGGCATGATTTGCGCCTCGCTGGCAACACAGTGGAAGACCGGCCCCTTCGCGGGCTTGGCAGGGGCGCGTCCGGACGACATTCGTCCCGATGCCGTGGTGCTGGGCTATCCATTGCTCGACTTTGCCTATGTGCGCGACATGCAGACGCGCGATCCGCGCATTGACTTGCGTGTGCCCAAGACGGGCGGCAAGACGGGGCGCGATTTGCTCAACGACTACCTGTCGATGGTGACGGGTGGCGAGGCAACTGACGAGCATTTGGCCGACATCTGCCCCACCACGCATGTTTCGCGTCAGATGCCGCCGACCTTTGTGTGGGGCGTGTCCGACGACAAAACGGCGCCGATCGCGCAGGTCTATCCGTTTGCCCAACGCATGGCAGAGGAGGGCGTCCCTTGCGAGATGCACGTCTTTGACCAAGGTGGTCACGGCCTTTCGCTCGGCAACGCCAACACCGCGGTCGACAACGAGGACAAGCAGGTTTCCGTCCGTCCCTGGATCCGCCTGGCCTTCCGCTTCCTCGAGCGCCACGGGTTTTAGTTACGGCGTTTTACCAAACGCCGTAACCACTTGACGCTGCAAGCCCGCCAGGGCGGCAATCTGCCTTTCAACTGCGGCGGCATGACCAGAAGGTCAATGCCGCCTCGTTTCAAGGCACCTTGCTCGCTCTGGCGGGCTTTCGCCGTCGGTTCCAAGACATCGGCATCGTCCTAGCTGTCAAGGGCTTGGCGTAGGTAGTCATTGGGGACGTTCTTAAGCGACTAGCCGGAAGGGACACTCTTGCGGCACTTGGCACTTGGGGACGTTCCTTTTGTGCCGGCACTTGGGGACGTTCCTTGCAGCAATCTGTCGATTGAACGTCGTTGTGTGTTCACGCTATCATGTAAGTTTAAAATTGGTTAGCCATGGCAAACGGTTAGCCATGGTGAACATAAATACAACGCCCTGCGGGCGCCGGGGGAGGAACACGGACGTGAAGCTCGATACACTCGAGATTGGAAAGGACGCCGTTGTCGCATCGGTGGCATCGGACGATCAGGCACTCCGACAGCATATTTTGGACATGGGTCTAACGCCGGGCACCGAAGTCACCATGATGAAGTACGCCCCCATGGGTGACCCGCTCGAGATCCGCCTGCGTGGCTACGAGTTGACACTGCGTAAGGACGATGCCGCTCGCATCGAGCTCGTGGGTATTCACGACACCGATACGGGTCCGCGCGCTAACGCCGCAATCGGCACGACGGAGCATCCGGCCCTGGGCGAGGGGACGTATTCGCCCCGTGCGGCAAAGACGGCCGTGCCAGAGGGCGCGCCGCTGCACTTTGCCCTCGCCGGCAACCAAAACTGCGGCAAGACCACGTTATTCAACCAGCTGACGGGCTCCAACCAGCACGTCGGTAACTTTCCCGGCGTGACGGTCGACCGCAAAGATGGCACCATCCGTAACCATCCCGAGGCGAGCGTTACCGACCTGCCCGGCATTTACTCCCTGTCGCCGTACACAGGCGAGGAGGTCGTGAGCCGTCAGTTCATCCTCGACGAGCGCCCGGACGCCATCATCGACATCATTGACGCTACCAACATCGAGCGTAACCTGTACCTGACACTGCAGCTCATGGAGCTCGACCGCCCCATGGTCATCGCGCTCAACATGATGGACGAGGTGACCGCCAACGGCGGCGCCGTGGACGTCAACCTGCTCGAGAGCCTGTTGGGCGTGCCCGTTGTTCCCATTAGCGCTGCCCGCAACGAGGGTATCGGCGAGTTGGTGGATCATGCCTTGCACGTGGCGCGGTTCCGCGAGCGCCCTGGTCGCCTGGACTTTTGCGCGCCCGACGGTCCGGACGGCGGTGCGCTGCATCGCTGCATCCACGGTATTGCTAACCTGATCGAGGACCATGCCGTGACGGCGCACATCCCGGTGCGCTTTGCGGCGACCAAGCTGGTCGAGGGCGATGAGCTGGTAACCGAGGCGCTTCACCTGGACCGCAATGAGCTCGACGCTATCGAGCACATCATTACCCAGATGGAGGGCGAGGCCGGCACCGACCGCCTATCTGCGCTGGCCGATATGCGTTTTAGCTTTATCGGCGACGTGTGCGGGCGCTGCGTCGTCAAGCCACACGAAAGCCGCGAGCACGTGCGCTCCGTCAAGATTGACCGCATCCTAACAGGTCGTTACACAGCCATTCCGGCGTTTCTGGTGATCATGGGCCTCGTCTTTTGGCTGACGTTTGGCGTGATCGGCGCGGCGTTGCAGGGACTTATGGAGGACGGCATCGCTGCTATCATCGCCTCGGCCGATGCAGGCCTCAAGGCGTTCGGCACCAACGACGTGGTGCGCTCGCTGGCTGTCGACGGCGTGCTTACGGGCGTGGGCAGTGTGCTGACCTTCCTGCCGATTATCGTCGTGCTCTTCTTGTTCCTCTCCATTCTGGAAGACTCCGGCTACATGGCACGCGTAGCCTTTGTCATGGATAAGGTGTTACGTCGCTTTGGCCTGTCGGGCCGCAGCTTCGTGCCCATGCTCGTCGGTTTTGGCTGCACCGTGCCGGCTATCATGTCGACCCGTACGCTCCCATCCGAGCACGACCGCAAGATGACGGTCATGCTCACGCCGTTTATGAGCTGCTCAGCCAAGTTGCCGGTTTACGGCTTGCTGTGCGGGGCGTTTTTCCCGCAGGCGACGGTTCCCGCCATGGTCTCACTCTATCTGATCGGTATCGTGGTCGGCTGCATCGCGGCTTTGGTGCTCAACCGCACGGCATTTAAGGGCGACCCGGTGCCGTTTATCATGGAGCTCCCCAATTACCGCCTGCCGAGCGTCAAGACGACGGTGATGCTGGCATGGGATAAGGCCAAGGACTTCATCACCAAGGCCTTTACCATCATCTTTGCCGCGACCGTGGTCATCTGGTTCCTTCAGACGTTCGACATCCGCTTTAACGTGGTCGCCGACCAGTCGCAAAGCCTGCTTGCCGGTCTGGGTAGCATCATCGCGCCGGTGTTGGCCCCGCTCGGCTTTGGCGACTGGCGCGCCTCGACGGCGCTCGTCACGGGGCTCATTGCCAAGGAGAGCGTCATCTCGACGCTCACGGTGCTTTTGGGCGCAACGTCGCCCGCGGCGCTGTCGACCATGTTTTCGCCGTTTACCGCCTACGTGTTCTTGGTCTTTACGTTGCTGTACCCGCCTTGTGTGGCGGCAATCGGCGCCGTCAAGAGCGAGTTGGGCGCGCGCTATGCCGTGGCCGTATTCGCGTTTCAGGTCGCCGTTGCCTGGATCGTGGCGTTTGTCGTGCATTCGGCGGGCATATTGCTGGGGTTGGCTTAGTTATGAATTGACGGCGCAACCTCTGTGTATCGAATTGTTTTCGGCCCCGCATCTGTACTGACGGATGCGGGGCCGTTGCTATATAATCGCCTCCGCTCAAAATGATTGGAGATGTTATATATGAGTCAGGCAAGGCAAGACGGCATCACGCTCAGGCAGTGGCTCCCACTCGTCGGGCTCACCTGCTGTGCGTTCGTGTTCAACACGTCGGAGTTTATGCCCATCGGCCTTTTGACTGATATCGCCGCGTCGTTCTCGCTTACCGAGGCCCAAGCTGGCATCATGATCTCGGTCTATGCCTGGGGCGTCATGCTGCTGTCGTTGCCGCTCATGGTGTTTGCCTCGCGCTTCGAGTTCAAGCGGATGCTGCTGGGCGTGCTGGCCGTGTTCTCGCTCGGCCAGTTCCTGTCCGCCGTGGCGCCCACCTATCCCATCTTGGTCTGCGCGCGCCTGGTGGTCGCTTGCGCGCATGCCGTGTTCTGGTCGGTCGCTTCGATTATGGCCTCGCGCCTGGTCGACACTCGCCACGGCGCGCTCGCCATCAGCATGATCGCTACGGGCTCGTCCATCGCGCAGATCTTTGGCCTGCCCCTCGGTCGCGCCATTGGCTTGGCCGTGGGCTGGCGCATGACGTTTGCCGTGGTCGGGGGCCTCTCGGCCATCGCGGCCGTCTACCAGGCAGCGGTGTTCCCGGCCATGCCGGCGGGTGAGCGCTTTACCGTCAAGCAACTGCCCGAGCTGCTCAAGAACCCGCTCCTCATCGCGCTCTATGCGGTCACAGTGTTCATGGCAACTGGCTATTACGCGAGCTATAGCTATATCGAGCCTTTCCTGGCTCAGGTCGCGCATGTCGACGCAAGCGCCATCACTATGACGCTGACGGCGTTCGGCTGCTCTGGTCTGCTCGGAAGCTGGCTGTTCGGCCGCCTGTTCGACGGGCACCGTTTTCCGTTCCTTGCCATCACGCTCTCCGGAGTACCGGTTGCCTTGCTGCTTATGGGTCCTGCCGCGTCGTCGCTCGCCGCGGTTCTCGCTGTTTGCGCACTGTGGGGTTGCTGCGCCACGGCCTTTAACGTGGCGTTTCAGGCCGAGCTCATCAAGTACACGCCGGCGGACTCGTCGGCCGTCGCCATGTCGATCTTCTCGGGCCTGTTCAATCTGGGCATTGGCACGGGTACCGCGATCGGCGGAGCCGTGGTTTCGGGCCCCGGTATCGCCTGGATCGGCTTCGCGGGCGGGGCGATTGCCGTCGTGGGCGTTATCCTCGCCATCACGGTGATGTTCCCGACCATACGCCGCGCAAAGCCCGTCGCCTAATCACGTTCCCTCATCAGTTGCGGTGAAATACGGACTGCTGGGCCCAATAAACCCGGCAAACAGTCCCTATTCCACCGCAACTTATTTTGGGGGAGGGGATGCGCGGCGGGCATACAATGGATGTCGTTGTGTTGAGCTTACCGGGAGGTTGCTTATGTGGGCATACGAGACGACGTTCTATCAGATCTATCCGCTGGGCTTTTGCGGAGCTCCGCGCGAAAACGCCGCGCCCGTTGCCGAGGATGAACTTTCCCAAGCTGCCGGCGCTGAACCCAACCCCGATGCGCCCATCATGAAGATCGCCCAATGGGCCGACTACCTGCAGGAACTCGGCGTTGGCGCCGTGCTCATCAACCCGCCGCTCGAATCTGATAGCCATGGCTACGACACGCGCAGCCTGCGCCATATCGACCGTCGCCTGGGTGGGGACGCCGACTTTGCCGCCGTATGCGACACGCTGCATGCCCATGGCATCCGCGTGGTGCTCGATGCCGTCTTCAACCACGTCGGCCGCGGTTTTTGGGCCTTCCGCGATGTGCAGGAGCGCAAGTGGGACTCGCCGTACAAGGACTGGTTCCACATTAGCTTTGACGGCGATTCCTGCTATGGCGATGGCTTTTGGTACGAGGGCTGGGAAGGCCATTTTGAGCTTGTGAAGCTCAACCTGCAAAATCCCGCTGTGGTCGATTACCTGCTCGAGTCCGTGCGCCGCTGGGCCGAGGTCTTTGGCGTCGACGGCCTGCGCCTGGACGTTGCCTATATGCTCGACCGCGACTTTATGCGCCGCCTGCACGTCTTTACCCGTGAGCTCAAGCCCGACTTTGTGCTGATCGGCGAGACGCTCCACGGCGACTACAACCAAATCGTCAACGACGAGATGCTCGACTCCTGCACCAACTACGAGTGCTACAAGGGCCTGTACTCCAGCTTTAACTCGGTCAACATGTTCGAGATCGCCCATTCGCTGCACCGCCAGTTTGGCGGCGATCCGTGGTGCATCTACCGCGGCAAACATCTGCTGTCGTTTGTCGACAACCACGATGTGCCGCGCCTGGCAAGTATCCTCACCGACAAGTCGTGTCTGCGTCCCGCCTACGGCATGCTCTTTGGCATGCCGGGCATCCCGTGCGTCTACTATGGCAGCGAGTGGGGAATTGCCGGCGAAAAGGGCGGCCCCGATGGCGACTGGGCGCTGAGACCTGCGCTCAATGAGCCTGCGCCCAACGAGCTGACGGCGTTCATCACGCAGCTTGCGCACCTTCGCTCGGCCGACGACGCGGCTGCCCGTGCTCTCAACTACGGTGCCTATCGCAACGTGGTGATCCAGAACAAGCAGCTGCTGTTCGAGCGCGCCTGCGACGACGCGACGGTGCTCGTGGCGGTCAATGCCGTGAACGAGCCCTATACCTTTGGAGCCGGCGAACTCAACGGCTCCTTCGTCGACCTGCTTGCCGACGATGCTCCCACGGTCGAGCTGACGGGTACCCTTGAGCTTGCACCCTACGAGGTGCGCTATCTGCTGAGGGCCTAGCTCGTGGCCGCGTCTGACGAGGGCTATCAGCATATTGAGCATGGGTTTGAACCCGTGTTTGACGAGCGCTCGCGCGTTTTGGTGTTGGGGTCGTTTCCTTCGGTGCTCTCGCGTGCCAATGCCTTCTACTATGGCAATCCGCAGAACCGCTTTTGGCGCGTGATGGCCGCGTGCCTTGGTGCGCCCGTGCCGCCCAACGAGGGAGACTCTTTGGCAAGCGGTGAGCCCGCGACGCTCGATGCCTCCATTGCCGCCAAGCGGGCCATGCTGCTGAACGGCGGCGTGGCCCTGTGGGATGTGGTCGAGAGCTGCGACATTAAGGGCTCGAGCGACGCGAGCATCCGCAACGTTGTGCCGGCACATATCGAGCGCATTACCGGCGCAGCTCCCATTGAGCAGGTGATATGCAACGGTGGTACAGCTGGCCGGCTCTACAAGCGCTATCTACAAGAACGCACCGGGCTGCCCGCCATCGCCCTGCCCTCGACAAGTCCCGCCAATGCCGCCTGGCGCCTGGAGCGTCTTGTTGGGCGTTGGCACGAAGCCGTTGACTGGGCTGTTATTTAATTTAGATTTTTGTTTGAGCGTGGGCGCCCAGACGTTTCAGAACGCCTCGCCAGATCGGCGCGGGCACGGCTGGCTCGGCGCAAACCATGCCGCCGGCGTCGACGTTGGCGGCATTGCCGCCGCCAAGTCGCTGTGCATGCTCGACGGAGCAGCCCATGCGCACAGCGCCCACAAGCTTATCCATCGCTTCCGAAAAAGGTCGGCGCAAGAGGCCCATGCGTGGGGAATGGCGAAGCGCTGCGATGCCGCTGTCGGCGCAGATGGCAACGCCGCCACACCACAATTGGTCATGGCGCTCACATGCCTTGTGCAGGCGAACGGAGGTCCCACGCGCCTGCTCAGTGCCCTCTTGTGCGGCTCGAATCGCGGCATAGACGCGCGTTCCCGTACCGCCAAAGCGCTCAAGTGCCTGCTCGATGGCTGTCAACGTCTCATCGTCAGCCACATCTTCAATGGCCAGCACGATGCCATCGGCAACGCTGCCGGCGTCATTTGCCTTCAAGTCGACCGGGCGGGGGAGTGCAGTGCCGGAAAGTTGAGCATAAGCGGCGATGGCATCCTGCAGGTCCCAGAGCAAAAAATCAAGATCGGCGCTATTGGGAATACTGATATACGCAATGGTGTGCAGCGTTTTTGGTACATCGTCGCGCACGGTCGACTCCATGCTGCCTCCTTTCCGGCTCGTTTCCGTTTAGGTTACACCGTCTGGTGGCGCCCCGCCGCGCTATCCTAGTGCAACCCTTACGAAAGGAACGCCATGCGTCTGCCCATGAATACCTCGCTTGCCATGCTCAAGCCCTCCGGTATCCGCCGGATCAACGCGCTCGCCGCCCAGCATCCGGGGTGCATCGCGCTCGCGCTCGGCGAGCCCGATTTTCCCACGCCCGATGTGATTAGCGCCGAGGTGACCGCCGCACTGGACCGCGGTGACACACACTATCCGCCCAACAACGGTCGCCCCGCCCTGCGTGAGGCGTTATCTGCCTACATGGGGGACGCGGGCCTTACGTTTTCGGCTGACGAGGTCATCCTGACCGACGGTGCGACCGAGGCACTGTCGGCAACATTCATGGCTATGCTCAACCCCGGCGACGAGGTCATTATCCCCACGCCGGCCTTTGGCCTGTACGAGAGCATCGTCGTGGCCAACCACGCTAAGGCGGTCTTTTTTGATACGGAGCCCGCGCAATTCCAGATCGATGAGGAAGCGCTTCGTGCCTGCGTGACACCGGCGACCAAGGCCATCGTCATCTGCTCGCCCAACAACCCCACGGGCTGCATCCTCAACGCAGCATCGCTCGACGCCGTGGCACACGTGGCAGAGCAGGCGGGCATCTACGTGGTCTGCGACGACGTATACAACCGTCTGGTCTATGTGGATGGCTACGAGCGCTTTGCCCAGCGTCACCCGGAGCTTCGCGATCAGACGGTAGTTATTGAGAGCTTCTCCAAGCCCTGGGCTATGACCGGCTGGCGCCTGGGCTGGCTCGCAGCGGCAACCCCCGTCATCGCCGAGATCGCAAAGGCCCACCAATACCTAGTATCGAGCGCCGTTTCCTTCGAGATGGACGCCGCAGCCCGAGCCCTCACCGTCGACCCCACCCCCATGCTCGAAGTCTACCGAGCCCGTCGCAAACGTGTACTCGCAGCCTTAAACGCCATGGGCCTCGACGTAGTAGAGCCCGCAGGAGCCTTCTACACTTTCCCGAGCATCAAAAAGTTCGGCCTAACCAGCGAAGCCTTCTGCATCAAAGCCATCAAAGAGGCCAACGTAGCCCTAGTCCCCGGAAACTGCTTCGGCACCGAAAGCCACATCCGCCTAAGCTACTGCGTCTCCGACAAAGACCTGGACGAAGGCCTCCGCCGCCTGTCCAACTTCGTTTCGACCTTGTAGTCCTCAGGGACGCAACACATCAGCCCACTGACATAAGGGTTATGCGTGGGGCGCGTCGCTCAACGGACACGAGGATTCGCAACAAAGTTACCGCAGCTCCGGCCGGGAGGGGCAGGGCGAGTTTTCCGTAGATTCCGCACGAGCCGAAGGCCACTTAATGTGGCCTTCGTGCGAGCCCAGGACTTGACCGAGCGGAAAACTCGCCCTGCCCCTCCCGGCCGGAGCGTATGCAGGGTTTGTGTACGAATCCTCGTGTCCGTTGACCGACGCCGGGGTCCCCGCCATAATACTTTCGGTTCACGCACGAATCCGCTGCCAGAGACAGCCGGCGCAAACGGGTCTTACCCGCGAGCTTAATGGGACTTCCCGCCAGCCGAGGTGGTCGAGTAGATATGTCTTCTCGCCCCCGTCGCTCATGCAGCGCGGGGGCTTTCTTTTTGGACATGCCCCCGTCACGTCCTTGTGGCGGACCGTGCCCGGAAAGAATTCGAGGAGGTGTAATTCATGCCCCAGCAGTACAAAATCGACAAGGTTGCAGAGATCGAGTCCCGTATCGCCGAGAACGCCGGTCTGTTCGTCGTCAACTACAACGGTCTGACGGTTAAGCAGGCTCAGGAGCTGCGTCATCAGCTTCGCGAGTGCGGCGCCGAGATGAAGGTCTACAAGAACAACCTGGTCAAGATCGCTCTCAAGAACCAGGAGCAGCCCGAGCTCGACGAGATCCTCGCCGGCCCCGTCGCTTATGTGTTCTACGAGTCCGAGCCGGTCGAGGCCGCTAAGGCCCTTAAGGACTTCTCCGCTCAGTCCAAGGGCGTCCTTGAGATCAAGGGCGGTATCTCCGACGGCAAGGCCGTTTCCGCTGATGATGTTAAGGCTATCGCCGAGCTGCCCACCAAGGATCAGCTTCTCGGCCAGATTGCCGGTCTCATCTCCGGTTTCGCTCGCGACATCGCTGTCTGCGTCAACGGCGTTTCCTCTGGTCTCGCTCGTTCGATCCAGCAGGTCTCCGAGCAGAAGGCAGCCTAGTTGCTGTTTTCACCCGCGGCGGCAACGCCGCACCCCTGGCGCATTCGCGCTGTGTTTTAACTGATCTCCGTGCATCCGCACGGAAACCGAAAGGACTTAGAAATGGCTAAGCTTACCACCGATGAGATCATCGATGCTCTTAAGGAAATGACCCTTCTCGAGGCTTCTGAGCTCGTCAAGGCTATCGAGGACACCTTCGGCGTTTCCGCCGCTGCTCCTGCCGCTGTTGTCGCCGCTCCCGCTGCTGGCGCTGCTGAGGCCGAGGAGAAGACCGAGTTTGACGTCGTGCTCGAGGGCTTCGGCGACAACAAGATCCAGGTCATCAAGGCCGTCCGTGAGCTCACCAACCTTGGCCTGAAGGAGGCCAAGGAGGTCGTCGAGGGCGCTCCCAAGGCTGTTCTCGAGGGTGCCAAGAAGGAGGACGCCGAGGCTGCCAAGGAGAAGCTCGAGGCTGCTGGCGCTGCTGTCACCCTCAAGTAATCAGGCTTTCTCGCCAGATTTCTTTGCAGACGGGGTTCGCATTGCGAGCCCCGTCTTTTTTTGTTTTTCGGTCCCTCGACATCGGTAGCTCAAACTGCCATATTCTGTGATTTGCGTCGTATCGGGTGCCCTGCCGTTGGGCAATAAAATTGCACCATTCGAGCAATAATTTGCGTTGACCTGCTGAAGAATTGTCTCTGCCTTGTAGCGACATATAGTTCCAGCGGTAAGATGCTTGGGTATCGCAATTTGGTCTGCGGCTGTGCGCCGCACGCATGGGGCGCTTTTGCGCCTGCGAAAGGATCTTTGAATAACATGAAGGCAATCATCCCCGCCGCCGGTCTTGGCACGCGTTTTCTGCCTGGCACCAAGTGCACGCCCAAAGAGATGCTGCCGGTGCTCGACAAGCCCGTCATTCAGTACGTCGTCGAGGAGGCGCTCGACCCCGAGGAAGTCGACGACGCCATCATCGTTACTTCTCCCGGTAAGCCCGAGCTACTGAACTACTTCCAGCCCGATCGCTCGCTCGAGAACCTGCTGCGCGAGCGCGGCAAGAACGCTTATGCCGATGCCGTCGCCCACGCTGGCGGTATGCCGGTCGACTTCCGTTATCAGTACGAGCCCAAGGGCCTCGGCCATGCTATCCGCTCTGCTGCCGACGCCGTGGCAGGGGAGAACTTCCTGGTTCTTCTGGGCGACTACGTTGTGCCTAATCGCGACATCTGCGACAAGATGCTCGCCGTTTCCAAGGAGCACGGTGGAGCTTCGGTTATCGCCGTCGCTGCTTGCTCGCCCGAGGAAGTCAGCCGCTACGGCGTTATCGCCGGCGAGCGCGTCGGTTCGCTCGAGGGCGCCGAGGGCGTTGCCGATGCCGAGCCGGGCGCTGTCTGGCGCATCGGCGGTCTGGTCGAGAAGCCCGCTCCCGAGGCGGCTCCGTCCAACCTGTACATCGTCGGTCGTTACCTGCTGAGCCCGCTGGTCATGGACCTGCTGGCAGATCAGCAGGCCGGCAAGGGCGGCGAGATCCAGCTCACTGACGCCATGGCCCGTTCGCTCGACCGTGAGGCCATGTATGCCGTCGTCATCGACCCGCTGTCGGGCTACGACACCGGCACCCCCTCTGGCTGGATGGCCACCAACGCCCTCATGGCTGCAAGCGATCCCCGCTTTGCCGATGCCTTCTGGGATGCCATCGACGAGCGCGGCGGATTGATGCGCAAGTAAGCCTTCGGGCATCGACATTTACGGGCGCGGACCTCGGTTCGCGCCCGTTTTTTATAAGAGCTGCGATTGACGGCCCGCTGTTCACAGAAAATATATGAACAGATGTTCGATACATATACATCTACCTGCGTGTTTTCTGTCGAAAAACTTTGCTACTCCAAAAACTCAATCGCGTCAAGGCTTTTCTTGCCCAACGGTCGGTACCTGATAAACTATTAGGTTGCGATAACTGGCGAAGCCATGCCTCGCCAACCCACCGAGCATTTCCGTGAAGGAGGAAAAACCTGGTGACCTACGCATACACTGCCACTGAGCGCAAGCGCGTCAGCTTCGGGAAAATCCCGGAGGCCATGGAGCTCCCCAACCTTATCTCTGTTCAAAGGGAATCCTTTGAGCGTTTTAAGGACGAGGGCCTTCGTGAGGCGTTCAAGGAATCCAGCCCCATCCAGAGCCAGAACCATGTTCTCGAGGTTACCTTCGGCGAGCATCAGTTCGGCGACCCCGCGCACACCGTCGAGGAGTGCCGCGAGAAGGACATGACCTATCAGGCCCCGCTTCTGACCGACGTCCGTCTCACCAACAAGGAGACCGGCGAGATCAAGGAGCAGCTCGTCTTTATGGGCGACTTCCCCATGATGACCGATCAGGGCACCTTCATCATCAACGGTACCGAGCGTATCGTCGTCTCGCAGCTCGTCCGTTCCCCGGGTGTGTACTACAGCTCCGAGATGGATTCGGGCAAGCAGATCTACAAGGCCCAGATCATCCCGTCCCGCGGTGCCTGGCTTGAGTTTGAGGTCGACAAGCGCGACCAGCTCATGGTCTCCATCGACCGTAAGCGCAAGCAGAGCGCCACGATGTTCCTGCGCGCCCTTGGCATTGCCGTCACCAACGACGACATCATCGAGCTGCTCGGCAACTCCGATGTGATCAAGCGCACCCTGGAGCGCGACACCGCCCTCACCCGCGAGGATGCCCTTATCGAGATCTACCGTCGCCTGCGCCCGGGCGAGCCTCCCACCGTGGATGCTTCCCGCAGCCTGCTCGAGGGCCTGCTCTTTAACCCGCAGCGCTACGATCTGGCCCGCGTCGGTCGTTACAAGGTCAACAAGAAGCTCAACCTCACCACCGAGGAAGAGGTCACGGTGCTCACCGACGAGGATATCGTCGCGACGCTGCGCTACCTGCTGTCCCTCGCTGCCGGCGAGCAGGGCTTCAAGGTCGACGACATCGACCACTTTGGCAACCGCCGCATCCGCACCGTCGGCGAGCTCGTCGCCAACCAGTTCCGCATCGGCATGAGCCGTATGGAGCGCGTCGTCCGTGAGCGCATGAGCTCCCAGGACATCGACGAGATCACCCCGCAGTCGCTCATCAACATCCGTCCGATCGTGGCCTCCATCAAGGAGTTCTTCGGTTCCTCGCAGCTCTCGCAGTTCATGGACCAGGCGAACCCCCTGACCGGTCTGACCCACAAGCGCCGTCTGTCCGCACTCGGCCCTGGCGGTCTTGCCGGCCACAAGTCCGGCTCCAGCCGCCGCACCAACGTGCCGACGGCCGTCCGCGACGTCCACAACTCGCACTACAGCCGCATGTGCCCGATCGAGACCCCCGAAGGCCCCAACATCGGCCTGATCGGCTCGCTCGCCCTCTATGCCCGCGTCAACGAGTACGGCTTCATCGAGGCTCCGTTCCGTCGCGTCGAGAACGGCGTTGCCACCGACCAGATCGACTGGATGACCGCTGACGAGGAAGAGAAGCACGTCATCGCGCCGGCCAACACGCCGCTCGATCCCAAGACCAACGAGTTCATCACGACCGATGCCGAGGGCAAGCTTGTCCGCCCGCACACCGTGATCGCCCGTACCCGCGACTTCGACGGCTCCTTCGGCGCTCCCGCCGACGTGCCTGTCGAGGACGTCGACTACATGGACGTCTCGCCGCGTCAGATGCTCTCCGTCGCAGCCACGCTGATCCCGTTCCTCGAGCACGACGACGCCAAGCGTACGCTGATGGGCGCTAACATGCAGCGTCAGGCCGTGCCGCTGGTTCACCCTGCCGCTCCCTATGTCGGTACCGGCATGGAGCGTCGCGCCGCTCTGGACTCCGGCGAGGTCACCCTGGCCAAGAACGCCGGCGAGGTCATCTTTGCCGACGCCGCCAAGATCATCGTCAAGCATGCCGGCGGCATGGACGAGTATCACCTGGCCAAGTACCAGCGTTCCAACCAGTCCACCTGCATCAACCACCGTCCGCTCGTGCGCGTCGGTGACACCGTTGAGCAGGGCGAGCCCCTGGCTGACGGTCCTTCGACCGATCATGGCGAGCTCGCACTGGGTCAGAACCTCACCGTGGCATACATGCCGTGGGAAGGCTTTAACTACGAGGACGGTATCGTCGTGTCCGAGCGCCTGGTGGCCGAGGACCTGCTGACGACCATCAACATCACCCGTCACGAGATCGACGCCCGCGACACCAAGCTCGGCCCCGAGGAGATCACCCGCGAGATCCCGAACCTCTCCGAGGACATGCTTGCCAACCTCGACGAGGACGGCATCATCCGCATCGGCGCTGAGGTCGGCCCTGGCGACATCCTGGTCGGCAAGGTCACGCCTAAGGGCGAGAGCGCTCTGACCGCCGAGGAGCGCCTGCTGCGCGCCATCTTCGGTGCCAAGGCCCACGACGTTCGTGACACTTCCCTTAAGATGCCTCACGGCGCTTACGGTCGCGTCATCGACGTCGTCCGCTTTAGCCGCGAGAACGGCGACGATCTGGCCCCCGGCGTCAACGAGCAGGTGCGCGTCTACGTCGCCCAGCGTCGTAAGATCCAGCAGGGCGATAAGATCGCCGGCCGCCACGGCAACAAGGGTGTTATCTGTAACGTTCTGCCGGTCGAGGACATGCCCTACATGGCTGACGGTACCCCGATCGACGTTATCCTCAACCCGCTGGGCGTTCCTTCGCGTATGAACGTCGGCCAGCTGCTCGAGTGCCACCTTGGCTGGGCTGCTGCCTGCGGTTGGGATACCGAGCAGGCCGACTCCGACAAGTACGTCCCCGGTCCTTTCTTCACCGCCACGCCTGTCTTCGACGGCGCCAAGGAGGACGAGATCGCCGAGGTCATTCGTCGTGCCAACAAGAACATGCTCAACAAGGCCACCGCTGCCTTTGGCGATCACATGCGTCCCGAGTTCGTCACCCAGCTTGACGAGCGCGGCAAGACCCGTCTGTTCGATGGCCGCACCGGCGAGGAGTTCCGCGAGCCCATTACCGTGGGTACGTCCTACATCCTCAAGCTCGGCCACATGGTCGACGACAAGATCCACGCCCGTTCGACCGGCCCTTACAGCCTGGTTACCCAGCAGCCTCTGGGCGGCAAGGCCCAGTTCGGCGGCCAGCGCTTCGGCGAGATGGAAGTTTGGGCACTGTACGCTTACGGTGCTTCCAACGTCCTGCAGGAGATTCTGACCGTCAAGTCCGACGATACCGTGGGCCGCGTCAAGACCTACGAGTCCATTGTCAAGGGCGAGAACGTTCCGGTTCCGGGTATTCCCGAGTCCTTTAAGGTTCTCGTCAAGGAGATTCGTTCGCTCGCACTGGACATCGAGCCCATGCACGATGCCGACGAGGACGCCTCCGCCCCTGTGACCGCCGAGGAGACCTCTGCTCTCGACGACCTGACTGCGCTCGCCGGCGTTGACGCCGACGTCGAGGCCGAGGATGCCGAGACCGCCGAGGCACCCGAGGCTGTCGCCGCCACGACCACTGATAAGGAGTAGTTGACTGTGGCAGATTTCGAAGCTACTGATTTTGACTCGGTAAAGATCTCCCTTGCCTCCGCCGACCAGATCCGTTCCTGGTCGCACGGTGAGGTCAAGAAGCCGGAGACCATCAATTACCGTACCCTCAAGCCCGAGAAGGACGGCCTGTTCTGCGAGAAGATCTTCGGTCCCGCCAAGGACTGGGAGTGCTCCTGCGGCAAGTACAAGGGCATCCGCTTTAAGGGCATCGTCTGCGAGCGCTGCGGCGTCGAGGTCACCTCGGCTAAGGTGCGTCGTGACCGCATGGGCCACATCGAGCTCGCTGCTCCCGTGTCCCACATCTGGTACTTCAAGAGCCCCACGAGCTTCCCGATGAGCCGTATGCTCGACATCAAGTCCAAGGACCTCGAGAAGGTTCTGTACTTTGCCAGCTACATCATCACCGAGGTTGACTACGAGGCTCGCGAGGCCGACGCCGACGACCTGCGCGAGGAGCTCGCCGCCGATCTGGAAGAGATCGATGCCGAGTGCGCCCGCCAGATCGAGTCCCTCAAGGAGCAGGGCGACCCCGAGAACTTTGACGAGTTCTCCGACGAGGAGCCGCTGACCCCCGAGGAGATCGCCTCCGGCATCGTCGACATCGAGGAAGAGTGCAAGGACGAGAAGCAGCTCCGCACGGACGCCTTCAACGCCTTCATGAAGCTCACCGAGCGCGACCTCATCTCCGATGAGCCGCTGTTCCGCGAGATGACCCGTTACTACTCCATGTACTTCAAGGGTGGTATGGGTGCCGAGGCTGTCCGCGACTTGCTCGCTGCCATCGACCTCCCCTCCGAGGCCGAGAAGCTCAAGGCCATCATCGCCGACGAGGATTCCCAGAAGCAGAAGCGTGAGAAGGCCGTCAAGCGCCTTGAGGTCGTTGACGCCTTCCTGAAGGGCGGCAACAGCCCCGCGAACATGATCCTGGACGTCATCCCGGTCATTCCGCCCGATCTGCGCCCGATGGTTCAGCTCGACGGCGGCCGCTTCGCCGCGTCCGACCTCAACGACCTGTATCGTCGCGTGATCAACCGTAACAACCGACTCAAGCGCCTGCTCGACCTGGACGCCCCTGCGATCATCGTGAACAACGAGAAGCGCATGCTCCAGGAGTCCGTGGACGCCCTGTTCGACAACGGCCGTCGTGGTCGCCCGGTCTCTGGCCGTGGCGGTCGCCCGCTCAAGTCGCTCGCCGAGGCCCTCAAGGGCAAGCAGGGCCGTTTCCGTCAGAACCTGCTGGGTAAGCGTGTCGACTACTCCGGCCGTTCGGTTATCGTTACCGACCCCAAGCTGCTGCTGCACCAGTGCGGTCTGCCCAAGACCATGGCGCTGGAGCTCTTCAAGCCCTTCGTCATGAAGCGCCTGGTCGAGCTTGGCAAGGTCGAGAACATCAAGGGCGCCAAGCGCGCTATCGACCGCGGTGCCACCTTTGTGTGGGACATCCTCGAAGAGGTCATCGACGGCCGCGTCGTGCTGCTCAACCGTGCACCGACCCTGCACCGTCTGTCCATCCAGGCCTTTGAGCCGGTGCTGGTCGAGGGCAAGGCTATCCACCTGCACCCGCTGGTCTGCTCGCCCTTCAACGCCGACTTCGACGGCGACCAGATGTCTGTCCACGTGCCGCTGTCCAGCCAGGCTCAGGCCGAGGCTCGCGTGCTCATGCTCTCTGCGAACAACCTGCGCTCGCCGGCATCCGGCAAGCCGGTCAACATCCCTTCGCAGGACATGATCATCGGTGTGTACTACCTCACCCAGGTTCGCGAGGGTCTGCCGGGCGAGAACCACGTGTTCTCGAGCTTCGATGACGCGCTGCACGCCTATGACTGCCGCTCCGAGGTCGACATGCAGGCCAAGATCCAGGTCCGCGTGTCCGCTGCCGATGCCAACGTCATCAACGAGGACGGCACCCGTATCTTCCGCGTTAAGAACGGCAAGAACGAGTTTGTCGACTACGACGTCACCGGCAACAAGACCGCGCGCTTCGAGACCTCTATCGGCCGCATCATCTTCAACCGCCAGTGCCTGCCCGAAGACTATGAGTTCATGAACTACAAGATGGTCAAGGGCGATGTGGCCAAGCTGGTTGCCGACTGCTGCGATCGTTACCCCGAGGCCAAGGTCGGCCCGATCCTCGACGCCATCAAGTACTCCGGCTTCCACTACGCTACCCGCGCCGGCCTCACCATCTCGGTGTGGGACGCTCTTATCCCTGCCGAGAAGCAGGAGCTGCTCGACCGCGCCCAGGCCAACGTCGACCAGATCAACGAGTACTTCGAGGAGGGCTTCATCAACGAGACGGAGCGCCACATCGAAGTCGTTAACGAGTGGACCGCTTGTACCGATAAGGTTGCAGCGCTCATGCTCGACATGTTCGACGAGGAGAACCCGCTCTACATGATGGCCGACTCCGGCGCCCGTGGTTCTAAGACCCAGCTGCGTCAGCTCGGCGGCATGCGTGGCCTGATGGCAGACATGTCCGGCGAGACGATCGACCTTCCCATTAAGGCGAACTTCCGCGAGGGCCTGCTGCCGCTCGAGTACTTCATTTCGACCTACGGCGCCCGTAAGGGCCTGGTCGATACCGCATCCCACACCTCGGACTCCGGTTACCTGACCCGTCGTCTGGTCGACGTCGCCCAGGACGTCATCGTCCGCGAGGAGGACTGCGGTACGCACGAGGGCGTCACCTACAACCTCATCATCCCCGGCACCACCGACCTCAACACCGACCTCGTCGGCCGTTGCTTCATCGAGGATGTCGTGGCTCCCGATGGCACCGTGCTCTTTGAGCAGGACGGCTACATCGAGAAGGTCGCCGACATCCAGAAGATGGTCGATGCGGGCCTCAAGAAGGTCAAGCTTCGCGCGCTGCTCACCTGCCGCTCCAAGTACGGCGTGTGCCAGAAGTGCTACGGCTGGGATCTTTCCACCCGTCGTCCGGTCGCTATCGGTACCGCGGTCGGCATTATTGCCGCCCAGTCCATCGGCGAGCCCGGTACGCAGCTTACGATGCGTACCATTCACTCCGGCGGCGTCGCTGGCGTCGACGATATTACGCAGGGTCTGCCTACGGTCAGCCGTATGTTCGATATCGTCGGCAACGTCAACGAGAAGATCCTGGGTCGCGAGGCCGAGCTGGCTCCGTACTCCGGTCACCTCTCGATTAAGCCCGAGAAGTCCGAGTACGTGCTGACGCTCACCGACTCCGAGGATCACACCCGTGTCCTCGACGAGCGCCGCGTCCCCGCTTCGGTGCGCTTTATGCCCGAGATCGAGGACGGCTGCGAGGTTCGCGCCGGCGACCAGATCACCAAGGGCTTCGTCAACTTCCGCAACCTGCGCAAGCTGACCGATATCGAGTCGACGATGCACACCTTCGTCGAGAGCGTTAAGGACGTCTACACCAGCCAGGGCGTCGACCTGAATGACAAGCACATCGAGGTGCTCGCACGTCAGATGCTGCGTCGCGTTCAGATCACCAACCCCGGCGACTCCAAGTACCTGCTTGGTCAGTACGTCGACCGCTACGAGTTTGCCGACGAGGTCGAGCGCGTTGCCCGTCTGGGCGGTCAGGCTCCCGTGGCCGAGCCCGTCATCCTGGGTACGCTCAAGGTCGCGTCCAACATCGACTCCTGGCTGTCGAGCGCTTCGTTCATCCGTACCGCTGGCGTCCTTACCGAGGCTGCCATTGAGGGCAAGGTCGACCACCTGCTCGACCTTAAGTCCAACGTCATCGTCGGTAAGAAGATCCCGGCCGGTACCGGCCTCAAGCCGTACGCCAACGCTAAGCTGACGTATCGTACGGCCGACGGCTATGTCGACATCGACGGCCCGGCTTCGCCCAACGCCAAGTCGCTGCCCGAGTGGGCTCCTGTGGAGCTCAAAGACCTGGACGAGCAGCTCCCGCAGCAGCTCGACTGGGCCGGCTACGACGAGTTCGGTGGTGCTGACGGTTCGTTCACCCGCAACGGCCACACCATCTCCGCCGAGAAGGCTCGTCTGTACCTGTTCGACGACCTGGGCGTGTCGCAGCGCTGGACCAACAAGTTCAGCGAGGTTGGCATCGAGACGGTCGGCGACCTGGTTGGCAAGTCCGAGGAGGATCTGCTGCGCATCGATGGCATCGGTGCCAAGGCGATCGAGGAGCTCCGTGACGGCCTCGAGGCCCACGATCTGCTCTACATCCTCGAGAACAACGACGACGTTGCCGACGAGGAAGACCTCTCGCAGCTGCTGCAGATGGTCTTTAGCCCCGACGGTCCGGACGATATCCTGCTGGGTACCTCCGCTCCGACGCATCACGCCGACGCCGACGAGGAGCTCCTGGGCGCCCCGATCGACGACAAGAAGGCTCCCGCCAACGGTGCCATCAACGAGGACATGGCTTCTCTCGATGAGCTGCTCAACCAGCTCGTGGACACCGACGACGCCGAAGAGGCCAAGGACAACGACGAGGAGTAATTAGTTCCGCCGTTCTAACGAACGGCGGCGACCTCCGTCGCTGCGCGGCCCCCAGAGCTACAATCTGTCATTCAAAAGGCAGGGCATGACCAAAAGGTCAATGCCCTGCCTTTTTCATGCTACCTTGTACGCTCTGGGGGCCGCTCGCTTGCGTATGCTCAACCTGTTGCGTTCCGTTGATCCCTTGCCAATAAGGGACAGAGTCATTTTGATAGGTTATTCCTGCTTGAATTTGAAACATTCCGTTCGGTCAAAGCGTATCTATGGTGAGGGCCTCAGCAAGAATCATTAACGTCACCGGGAGGTGATTATGGAAGAACAAGCATTTAGACAGGCGGTCGAGGATCATCGTGATGTCGTGTTTCGAATCGCATTGACGTACCTGCGCGATCGTGCCGATGCCGACGATATTGCCCAAGATGTCTTTCTTAAGTTGCTTAAAAGCGATGGACACTTTGAAAGTTGGGAGCATCTTCGCCGCTGGCTTATCCGGGTCACGATCAATGAATGTAAATCGCTCTTTCGAAAGCCATGGAGGCGTGTGGAGGATATTGAGAACCTGGCCGATTCGCTTTCGGCGGCGCAGGATGAGACCAAGGCGGTCCTGTCAGACGTTATGCGACTTCCGGAGCGATTCCGCGTTCCCATCGTGCTCTATTACTATCTGGGCTTTTCGACCTCAGAGATTGCCGAGTTGTTGCATGTACCAGCCGCGACCGTTCGAACGCGTTTGGCTCGCGGCAGGTCGAAGCTCAAGTTCATCCTAGAGGAGGGCGACCGTGAAATCCAATCAAATCAAGCAGGCCTTCGAGTCCATCCAAGCCGATAGTGATCTTGCAGATCGCGTCCTAAATACCGCTGCGGGTGAGCCGCTTCATCGAAAGGGCCACGCGAAGTCTCTCTATGTTGCCGTAATCGGATGTCTCGCCGGAGTGTTGGCGACCGGAGGGGTCGCCTACGCCGTTATCAATTCCAGCTATTTTGCCTCAGCCTGGGGAAACCACGGCAATGGGGATTCCATTACCTGGACCAACGGCGGCTCATCGGGGGCTAAATACACCTACACCAGAGAGTTTGGTGACGGCATTGCGCCCCAAAGCCTGGAGGGCACAGTCCAGAAGGTTAATCTGTCCGTCGAGGGTAACGGCTATACGCTTGATATCCATGAGATGGCTATCGATAAAAACGGTTGCGGTGCCGTGACGTTTACGCTGTCCAATCCAAATGGCGTTAACTACTACAAGCCGGCAGCAGAGACGGGCGAACTTGTTCTCTATGGTGAAGAAGAACAAGGCATCGGCACGCCCAGCATGAACTTCGGCGAGGAATGGGCTGACACACGCTGCACCATTGATAAGGACACATCAAGCGACACGGTCATTAATGGCACGATGTACTTTGCCTCTATGGATTGCGAGCGAGGTTTTCAACATGCGGTCACCTGGAATATCTCGTGGACCGAGGGCGAAGGCGAGGATGCGAAGCCGTTCGAGGCATCGACGCCCGAGTTTAGCGTTGGAGCGTACGTCGATACAAAGGAACTCCGCTCCGATGACTCGCCTCTCGAGATCAGCCCGTTTTCTATCCAGACACACATCGATGATCTGGGCATTGACGCAGTTGATAATAAGCTGACCGTCAGCTACAAGGATGGATCGGAGCAGATTATCGAAGATGACGACGCAGGGGTGTTCAACTTATATTTTTCTTATGCGCGCAATAGCGGAGAGAACATCTGGCTGCCAACGAAGTTGATCGATGTCGACCAAGTGGTCTCAGTAACGCTTGAGGGCACGAGGTACACGTCAACAGGAGAGACCGAAACAGAAGAGTCCTTTACTATCGTCTATTCGTAAGGTCTGAGGCCGCTTCCTACTAGGGGAAGCGGCCTCTTTTGCGTTAAATGGAAACGCCGCCGATTTCCATGCGACAGGTGAGAGCAGATCACCGCTGGAGCGCGACATTTTCCCAGATAAAACCGACCAAAATAAACCTGTCCCTTTTTGGCAGGTAGCGTTGCCTCGACGAGCATGTCGGATTCCCGGCCCGGGCGGCCTGCGGTTTAAGTTTGTCGCGAGTTCCGCACGAGCCGGAGGCCACTTAATGTGGCCTCCGTGCGAGCCAGGACTGTAGAGCAGCAAACTTAAACCGCAGGCCGCCCGGGCCGGGAATCCGCCCATGCGCACAGGAGGGGATCCCTTTTGTGTAGGGTTTGCGGAAATGTGCCAATTTTGGGATACGCCCGGCGGCGTGGTCTGTTGACGGCACAGCTAACGGCACGTATCCTATCGAACTGCGTGTTTCGTAGGGGGATGCTGACCCCTCGATTCAAGCCGTTGCACTTTACAGAAAGCTGGAATCATTCGAGAAGGAGTACGCTTTGCCTACTATTAACCAGCTGGTTCGCCAGGGCCGTCGTTCCGTGCCCAAGAAGTCCAAGAACGCTGCTCTGCAGCACAACTCCCAGAAGCGCGGCGTGTGCACCCGCGTCTTCACCACGAGCCCCAAGAAGCCGAACTCGGCTCTTCGTAAGGTTGCCCGTGTTCGCCTTGTCAACGGCATCGAAGTTACTGCTTACATCCCGGGTGAGGGCCACAACCTGCAGGAGCACTCCATCGTGCTCGTCCGCGGCGGTCGTGTCCGTGACCTCCCTGGTGTCCGTTATCACGTCATCCGTGGCGCCTACGACGCTGCTCCGGTCCAGAACCGTATGCAGGCCCGTTCCAAGTACGGTGCTAAGCGCCCCAAGGCTAAATAAGCCAGATAACGTTTTGATACTTTCGCCGTGTGCCGCCTAAGCGCCGCACGGTAGACACTTAAGGAGATTTCACATGCCGCGTCGTGCAGCAGCTAATCGTCGTGAGGTTCAGCCTGACGCCGTTTACAACAACCGCCTGGTGACTCAGCTCATCAACAAGGTCCTTCTTGACGGCAAGAAGGCCACCGCTGAGCGCATCGTTTACACCGCTTTCGAGATCGTTGCCGAGAAGTCCGAGGGTGGCGACGCTCTCGCTACCTTCAAGAAGGCTATGGACAACGTCAAGCCCACGCTCGAGGTTAAGCCCAAGCGTGTCGGTGGCGCTACCTATCAGGTCCCGATGGAGGTCAACTCCCGTCGTTCCACCGCTCTGGGTATCCGCTGGATCGTCAACTTCTCCCGCGCTCGCAAGGAGAAGACCATGGCCGAGCGTCTCGCCAACGAGATCCTCGACGCTTCCAACGGCCTGGGCGCTTCCGTCAAGAAGCGTGAGGACGTCTTCAAGATGGCCGAGGCCAACCGCGCGTTCTCTCACTATCGTTGGTAAGTTAAGGTAAGGAACTAACATGGCTAAGCCTAAGTACAAGCTTTCCGATACCCGTAACATCGGCATCATGGCCCACATCGATGCCGGTAAGACCACCACGACCGAGCGTATTCTTTACTACACCGGTAAGACCCACAAGATCGGTGAGGTCCATGAGGGCGCTGCCACCATGGACTGGATGGTTCAGGAGCAGGAGCGCGGCGTAACCATTACCTCCGCTGCTACCACGTGCTTCTGGAACAAGGACGGTAAGGACTACCGCATCCAGATCATCGACACCCCGGGCCACGTTGACTTCACCGCCGAGGTCGAGCGCTGCCTGCGCGTCCTCGATGGCGCTGTCGCCGTCTTCGACGCCGTTGCCGGCGTTCAGCCCCAGTCTGAGACCGTTTGGCGTCAGGCTTCTACCTTCAACGTCCCCCGCATCGCCTTCATCAACAAGTATGACCGCGTGGGCGCTGACTTCTTTAACGCTATCGAGACCATGAAGGATCGTCTCGATGCTAACGCCGTGGCCGCTCAGGTCCCGATGGGCGCCGAGGACAACTTCTGGGGCGTCATCGACCTGGTCACCATGACTGCATGGGACTTCAAGGCCGACGAGAAGGGTATGACCTACCCCGAGCCGATGGACGAGATCCCGGCTGAGTTTGCCGACATCGCTGCCACCAAGCGCGAGGAGCTCCTTGACGCTGCTGCCAGCTTTGACGACGAGCTCATGGAGAAGATCCTCATGGAGGAGGACTTCACCGTCGAGGAGCTCAAGGCTGCTCTGCGCAAGGGCGTTCTGGCCAACGAGCTCAACCTCGTCTTCGTGGGTTCCGCCTACAAGAACAAGGGCGTTCAGGAGCTGCTCGACGCTGTCGTCGACTACCTGCCCAGCCCGCTCGACGTTGAGGCCGTCACCGGTACCGATCCGGACACCGGCGAGGAGATTCAGCGTCATCCTTCCTTCGACGAGCCCTTCTCCGGCCTGGTCTTCAAGATCATGACCGACCCGTTCGTCGGTAAGCTCACCTATGTCCGCGTTTACTCCGGCCGTGCCGAGTCCGGCTCCTACGTGGTCAACGCTTCCAACGGTCAGCGCGAGCGCCTCGGCCGCATCCTCGAGATGAACGCCGCCGAGCGTATCGACCGTGACGACGCTGCCGCCGGCGACATCGTCGCTTGCGTCGGCTTCAAGAACTCCACCACCGGTGACACCCTGTGCGAAGAGGGCAAGGAGATCGTCCTCGAGAAGATCGAGTTCGCTAAGCCCGTTATCGACGTTGCCATCGAGCCCAAGACCAAGGCAGAGCAGGACAAGATGTCCCTGGCTCTGACCAAGCTCGCCGAGGAGGACCCGACCTTCCAGGTGTCCACCAACCACGAGACCGGCCAGACCATCATCGCCGGCATGGGCGAGCTGCACCTCGAGATCATCGTCGACCGTCTGCTCCGCGAGTTCAAGGTTGACGCTAACGTTGGTAAGCCCCAGGTTGCCTACCGCGAGACCGCTGGTCACGACGTCGAGAAGGCTGAGGGCAAGTTCGTCCGTCAGTCCGGCGGTCGCGGTCAGTACGGCCACGCCGTCATCAAGCTCGAGAAGATGGAGGAGGGCTTCGGCTACGAGTTCGTCAACGCTATCGTCGGCGGCGTCGTGCCCAAGGAGTACATCCCGTCCATCGACAAGGGCATCCAGGAGGCCCTGAACACCGGTGTTATCGCCGGCTTCCCGGTCCTCGACGTTAAGGTCACCCTGTTCGACGGTTCTTACCACGAGGTCGACTCCTCCGAGGCCGCCTTCAAGATCGCCGGTTCCATGGCTATCAAGGACGCCCTCAAGAAGTCCGATCCGCAGCTGCTCGAGCCGATCATGGCTGTCGAGGTCGAGACCCCCGAGCAGTACATGGGCGACGTTATGGGCAACCTCTCCGGTCGCCGCGGCAAGATCGAGGGCATGGAGGATCGCAAGAACAGCAAGCTCATCCGTGCCAAGGTGCCGCTGGGCGAGATGTTCGGTTACGCTACCGACCTTCGCTCCCAGACCCAGGGCCGTGCATCCTACACGATGCAGTTCGACTCTTATGAGCCCGCGCCCAAGTCCATCGTGGACGAGGTCATGAGCAAGAACGCCTAAGTTCGAGCTCCCTGTTACGTAATCCTGCGAGAACATCTCTCGCACTCTTTGGAGGTTTAAGTTGGCTACCCAGAAGATCCGCATTCGCCTCAAGGGCTATGATCACGAGGTCGTCGATCAGTCCGCGAAGCTCATCGTCGAGACCGCTCAGAAGACCGGCGCTCGCGTTTCCGGTCCTGTCCCCCTGCCCACCGAGCGCAACCTGTACACGGTTATCCGCTCGCCGCACGTGAACAAGGACTCCCGTGAGCAGTTCGAGATGCGCACCCACAAGCGCCTCATCGACATCCTCGACCCCACCTCGGGCACCGTTGATTCGCTCATGCGTCTCGACCTCCCCGCTGGCGTCGACATCGACATCAAGCTCTAAGCGATATCGCTCATAGCTTACAGAGCCCCGCTGCCATGTTGGTAGCGGGGCCCTTTTGTTTTGAATAATGGTTTGGACTGCCGGGCATTGCTGCCGAGTAGGTGGCTGCAGCGCCCTATTCGCTCAAGGGACGCAGCGATGCCTCCTCAAAATGGAAGGATCGCAAGCCGTCTTCTGTCTCGATGCACGCGCGACCAAAGTCATCGACCGTTTGAAAGATGCCTCGCGCCAGTTCGTCTCCTGCGGGGGAGCGGGCGGTAACGCGCTCTCCAATCCAATTGAGGTGAGTGACATATTCGCCGTGGACGGGCGCGAGCGGTCCAGTGTTTTCTTTCATGGCGTCGAGCAGATCTGCCCAAGCGTCCACAGCGTTTACGACGGTGTGATAGACCTCTTTGAGTAACACATCGACGGCAGGTACGCTCTCGTTGAGATCCGAGAGACCGATTGCCGGCAGGCCGCCATCGGGCACCTCTTGGGGCGCATAGTTCACATTGACGCCAATGCCGCAGACGGCGAAAGGTTTGCCTTCGTTATCGCGTGCGGCCTCGACCAGAATGCCGCCGAGCTTGCGTCCTCGCGCGACAAGGTCGTTGGGCCATTTAAGGCGAATCTCGTTTGCAAGACCTTGCTTTTCGAGTGCTTCGAGCACCGCTAGGCCGCTGACGGCGGCAAGACCAGAGAACTTTGCAGGATTAACGCATGGGCGCAGGACAAGCGAAAGCAATAAGTTGCCGACGGTTGAGTCCCACTTGTGCCCGCGCCGGCCGCGCCCTGCTGTTTGAGCCCGGGCGGCAAGTCCTGTGCCGTGCGGCGCTCCCTGTTTTCCTGCTTCGAGCAGGTCATCGTTGGTCGATCCGGTTACGTCGACTATCGTTAAACGAGAATCCATAACAGCTGCTACCTCCTAAGTAAATAAGGCAATCGCGCAATGGTGTCGAGAGATAGACACAATGTGAAGCCTTTGTCGCATTTGGACAATTTAATGTTAACACGTCAACAAAGACTGAAATGCGTTATCCTCTCTTGGTCGATGTAAACACGTCAACAACTCAAAGGAGGTTAGTGATGGGTTTCACGATTCTTGGAACAGGCTCGGCGCTTCCTGAGCGCAGCGTTTCCAATGACGAGCTGTCTGAGTTCCTCGATACCTCGGATGAGTGGATTTTTACTCGCACAGGTATCAAGAGCCGCCACGTCTGCACCACCGAGTCACTTGACGACCTTGCCGTAGCGGCGAGCGAGCGGGCACTCCAGGTGTCCGGAATCGACGCGAGCCAGCTGGATCTGATCGTCTGCTCGACGACGACGGGTGACCACCTTGTTCCCGCCGAGGCGTGTGCCGTTGCTGAGCGACTTGGCGCGACGTGCCCTGCCTTCGATGTCTCGGCGGCTTGTGCCGGCTTCGTATTTGCGCTCGATGTCGCCGAGGGCTATATCGCCCGCAGCCGTGCCGAGCGCGTGCTTGTTGTTGCTGCCGAGCAGATGACGCGCGCGCTCGACTGGACCGACCGCGCCACCTGCGTGCTCTTTGGCGATGGGGCAGGCGCCGCAGTGATTGGAGCTGGGGGAGACAACCCACTTGCCGTTGAGCTTTCGACGGCACCCGACGTCGAGACGTTGCGCGTACCCGGTCTGGTCGGCACCTCGCCGTTTAAGGCCTCTGCAGATAGCGAGAGTGTGCTTTCCATGAATGGCCGCCGCGTGTTCAAGTTCGGCGTCAACGCCATCTGCGACACGGTTCATAAGCTTGTGAGCGATGCGGGCATTTCGGTCGAAGACATCGATCATTTTGTATTCCATCAGGCTAACGAACGAATCCTGAGTCAGGCGGTCAAGCGCCTCGGCGTGCCAGACGAGCGCGTGGTTCGAACGCTGCGCCAGACCGGCAACATTTCGAGCGCCTGCATTCCCTTTGCGCTTGACCGGCTGGCACGCACCGACGCACTGAATACGGGCGACACCATCGCCCTCGTTGGATTTGGCGCCGGTCTGGATATAGGTGGCTATCTGCTTCGTTGGAAGTAGTCGCACATAGGAAATAAAAACGCCCCTAGGGCACAAACAAAGGAGAACTACCATGGCAGATCAGAAGACCTTCGAGCGCGTTTGCGACGTTATCCGCGAGACCGCTGGCCTTGACGACGTCGAGATGAAGCCCGAGTCCACGCTCGAGGAGATTGGTCTCGACAGTCTGGGCACCGTCGAGATCCTCGTCGCCGTCGAGGACGAGTTTGGTATCCAGCTCGATACCGAGGAGAACCCCAAGACGGTCGTCGAGTTCGCCGATACGGTCGAGGCGGCATTGGAGAAGTAGAGATGCTCAAGACTCCTCTCTGCGATCTGCTCGGCATCGAAAAGCCCGTGTTCCAGGGCGGTATGGCCTGGATTGCCGACGCCTCGCTGGCATCGGCCGTATCCGAGGCGGGCGGCCTAGGCATCATCGCGGCTATGAATGCCGACGCCAACTGGCTTCGCGACCAGATTCATGAGCTGCGCACCAAGACGGATAAGCCCTTTGGCGTCAACGTCATGCTCATGAGCCCGTTTGCCGACGAGGTTGCACAGGTTGTGATCGATGAGCAGGTGCCCGTTGTGGTGACTGGTGCCGGTAATCCCACCAAGTACATGAAAGCTTGGAACGATGCGGGCATCAAGGTCATCCCGGTCGTTGCCTCGGTGGCGCTGGCGCGCCTCGTGGCGCGTCGTGGAGCCACGGCGGTTGTTGCCGAAGGCACCGAATCGGGCGGCCATATTGGCGAGACCTCGACGATGGCACTGGTGCCGCAGGTCGTCGATGCGGTCGACATTCCCGTCGTGGCTGCCGGCGGTATTGCCGACGGCCGTGGCGTGGCGGCCGCCTTTATGCTGGGCGCTGCCGGCGTCCAGGTGGGTACGCGCTTTCTCGTTGCAAATGAGTGCACCGTCTCGGAGCAGTATAAGGAGATGGTCCTGAAGGCCAACGACACTTCGACGCGTGCGACCGGTCGCTCGACGGGACATCCGGTGCGCGCCCTCAAGAGCCCCTTTACCAACGCCTACGCCAAGAGCGAGGCGGCGGGCGTAAGTGTCGAGGAGCTCGGGGCCATGGGCACGGGCGCCCTTCGCAAGGCCGCCAAGGACGGCAATTACGAAGAGGGTTCGTTTTTGTGTGGACAGATTGCCGGCATGGTTAGCGAGCGCCAGAGCGCACGCGAAATCGTTGACGACCTGGTCGATGGCGCCGAGCGCGTCCTGAAGGGTGCGTGCGCATGGGTAGCGTAGCGTTTCTGTTTGCCGGCCAGGGTGCCCAACACCCCGCGATGGGCGTCGATCTGATCGAGACATCGCCGGCGGCCGCCGAGGTGTTCGCCATTGCCGACGAGGTGCGCCCGGGGACCAGCGAGCAATGCCGGAGTGCCTCCAAGGAGGAGCTCTCGCAGACCGAGAACACGCAGCCGTGCGTGTTCGTTCACGACCTAGCAGCGGCTGCCGCCCTGCGTGAGCGCGGCGTGGTACCTGCCGCCTGTGCGGGATTCTCGCTAGGCGAGGTCGCTGCACTCACCTTTGCGGGGGCGTTCGATACGCGAGCGGGCTTTGAGCTCGTGTGCGAGCGCGCGGCGCTGATGGCCGCGGCTGCCGAGCGCCATCCGGGCGGCATGCGCGCCGTCATCAAGCTCGATGCGGCGCAAGTCGAGGGCCTGGCAAAACAGGCCGGCGAGGACTGCTGGCCAGTCAACTACAACAGCCCGCAGCAGACGGTTGTGGCCGGAGCGCCCGAGGCGCTGCAGGAGCTCGACGTCCTAGTAAAAGAGGCTGGCGGCCGCGCTATGAAAGTCGCGGTGTCGGGTGCATTTCATAGCCCCTATATGGCAGAGGCGACTGAGGGGCTGGTGACGTATATCCAAGACGGCCACGTTCCGTCTTCGCTGCTAATTCCGGTTATGGCAAACATGACGGCGGCGCCCTATCCGGCGGACCCGCGAGCGGCATCGGATGTCTTGGCCAACCAGGTGAGCCATGCCGTGCGTTGGGCCGACACGCTGCACACTCTGCAGGATCAGGGTATCGACACGTTTATTGAGGTCGGCCCCGGCAAAACGCTGTCGGGCCTGGTCAAGCGTACGCTGAGCGACGTTCGCGTGTATTCGTGCGAAACGGCCGAGCAGGTCGCAGCTATTGCCGACGAGCTCGCATAGTCCACAGGGCTGTAACCCGAAAGGAATGACATGGGCAACTTGAACAACGGCACGCTCGAGCGCAACGGCTCACGTCGCGTGGCACTGGTCACGGGCGGCTCGCGGGGTATCGGCCGCGCCTGCGCTGTCGGTCTGGCGGAGGACGGCTTTGATATCGCCGTCGTCTATGCCGGAAGCGTCGATGCGGCGCGCGAGACGTGCGAAGCCTGCGAGGCGGCTGGCGCCGCGGCACGCGCATATCAATGCGACGTGGCCGACCCCGCTGCCGTCAACGCGTGCGTGGAAGCGGTCCTCAACGACTTTGGCTCCATTTGGGCGCTCGTCAACAACGCTGGCATCACCCGCGATAGCCTGCTCATGCGCATGGGCGATGACGCCTTCGATCGCGTGCTCGATGTCAATCTTAAAGGAACGTTTAACACGACGCGCGCACTCACCAAGACCTTTATGCGTCAGCGCGGCGGCTGCGTCGTCAACATGAGCTCGGTCGTGGGCCTGATGGGCAATGCCGGGCAGGCCAACTACGCTGCCTCCAAGGCGGGCGTGATCGGCCTGACCAAGGCGGTGGCGCGCGAGCTTGCGCCCCGCGGCGTACGAGTGAACGCGGTCGCACCCGGGTTTGTCGAGACCGATATGACGGCAAAGCTCTCGGAGAAGGTGCGTACGGTAACCGAGGAGCAGATTCCCCTTAAGCGTATGGCGCAGCCCGAAGAGGTGGCCGGTGTGGTGCGATTTTTAGTGAGCGATGCGGCTGCCTACATTACGGGCGAAGTCGTACGCGTCGACGGCGGAATGGCGATGTAGAAACCAGGGCCGAAGAACGGCTTGGATGAGGAGACCATGATGGAACAGAGAGTTGCAATCACCGGTATCGGTGCCGTGTCGCCGCTCGGCAACACCGCGCTTGCCACCTGGGCGGCCATGTGCGCCGGCACGTGTGGCATCGGCCCGATCACGCACTTCGATACCGATGCGTTTGCCGTCAAGGTGGCAGCCGAGGTCAAGGGCTTTGACGGCAACGAGTACTTTGGCAAGCGTGACGCCAAGCATCTCGACCCCTGCGTTCAGTTTGCGATGGCGGCTTCGGACGAAGCCATGCACGATGCGGGCTTTGATGTCGAAGGCGCCATCGATCACGAGCGCCTGGGCGTCTACGTGGGTTCAGGCGTGGGCGGCATGCAGACACTCGTCGACAACGTCCACACGATTGCCGATCGGGGGCCCCGCCGCGCATCGCCCTATATGATCGCGATGATGATCCCCAACATGGCATCGGGCAATATCGCAATCCGCCACAAGGCAAAGGGCCCGACCCTGCCCGTGGTGACCGCGTGTGCAACCTCGGCCCATGCGGTGGGCGAGGCGTTCCGCGCCATCAAGCACGGCTATGCCGACGCGATCCTCGCGGGCGGCGCCGAGGCTGCCATTATCCCCGATGCCGTTGCGGGCTTTACGTCCTGCCGCGCATTGACCACCAACCCCGATCCCGCGACGGCCTGCCGTCCGTTCGATGCAGACCGCGACGGCTTTGTGATGGGCGAGGGCGCCTGCGTGCTCGTGCTCGAGAGCATGGAACATGCACAGGCCCGCGGTGCGCACATTTACGCCGAGGTCGTGGGCTACGGCAACACCGATGACGCCTACCACATCACGAGTCCCGACCCGGACGCGGCAGGTATCGCCCGTGCGATATCGCTGGCGGTGGCCGAGGGCGACGTTAAGCCTTCCGAGGGCCTCTACATCAACGCCCACGGCACCTCGACCAAGCTCAACGATTCGTCCGAGACGGCGGGCATCAAGCGGGCGCTCGGCGAGGACGCGGCGCGCGCCGCGCACGTCTCGTCGACCAAGTCGATGACCGGCCACATGATCGGTGCCACGGGCGCCATAGAGGTCATGGCCTGCGCCATGGCGCTCGAGCAGGGCGTGGTGCCCCCGACCATTAACTACCACACGCCCGATCCCGCCTGCGATCTTGACTACACGCCCAATCGCGCGGTTCGCGCCGACCTTACCTGGGCGCTTTCGACCAACCTGGGCTTTGGCGGGCACAACGCCGCCATCGCGCTGCGTAGATATACGAGGAGCTAGAGCATGGATTCCAAAAGACTTGCCGAGATAGCCGATGTGATGGAGGACCGCGGCCTTACGCGCGTGCGTGTTGAGGAGCCCGATGGCACTGCGGTCGAGCTCGAGCGCGCGAGTGCAGCGCAGCCGGTTGCCGTGCCCATGCCTATGCCGGGTGCCGTGACTGCTCCGGCGGTGGCTCCTGTCGCCGTGCCTGCCGCCGCACCGGAGCCCGCCGCGCAGGCGCCTGCCGCCGCACCGAAGCCTAAGGGCACCGAGGTGACCGCTCCCATGGTCGGCGTTTTCTATGCTGCCCCGGCGCCGGGCGACGAGCCGTTTGTGCACGTGGGCTCCAAGGTCAAGGCCGGCGAGACCCTCTGCATCATCGAGGCCATGAAGGTTCTCAACGAGGTGACGGCAGAGGCGGATGGCGAGGTGCTCGAGATCTGCGTGGCCGACGGCGACCTCGTGGAGTTTGGCAGCTGCCTCATGAGGATCGGATAGGTGATATCCATGAACAAAGAAGAGCTTAAAGAACTGTTGCCGCATCGCGAGCCGATGCTTTTGCTCGACGAGGCCGAGCTGGTGGGCGATGAGGCCCGCGGCAAGATTACGATTACGGGCGACGAGTACTTTTTGCAGGGGCATTTTCCGGGAAACCCGGTGGTCCCCGGCGTGATTCAGTGCGAGATGCTCGCCCAGAACTGCTGCGTGCTGCTGATGGGCGATGAGGAGGCGCGCGGCGCGACGCCGTTCTACACGAGTCTGGACAAGGTGCGCTTTAAGCGTCCGGTGCGCCCGGGCGACACGGTGGATCTGGTGTGCTCCATCACGCGTGCGCGCGGGCCGTTCCGCTTTGCGACAGGTACTGCGAGCGTCAACGGTGAGGTTTGCTGCCGCGCCGATATGTCTTTTGCACTCATGCACGAAAGTTAAGGAAGGCTTCATGTTCGACAAAGTGCTCATCGCCAACCGCGGCGAAGTCGCGGTCCGTGTTATCCGCGCGTGCCGCGATATGGGCATCAAAACCGTCGCCGTCTATTCCACGGCCGATGCGGACGCGCTGCACGTGCAACTTGCCGACGAGGCGTATTGCATCGGCGGCCCGCGTCTTGCCGAGAGCTACCTCAACGACGATGCCGTGCTCACCTGTGCCGTAAAGTCGGGAGCTAAGGCAATTCATCCCGGCTATGGCTTTTTCTCCGAGAAGGCGAGCTTTGTACGCGACTGCGACAAGTATGGCCTGGCTTTTGTCGGTCCTTCGGCCGAGGTGATCGACAGCATGGGCGACAAGGACGCCGCACGCCGAACGGCTGCCGCGGCGGGCGTGCCCATCGTGCCGGGCTGCGATTTGCTCAAAAGTCCCGAGGAGGCGACGGCCGAGGCCGAGCGCATTGGCTGTCCCGTGCTCATTAAGGCGCGCGCGGGCGGTGGCGGTCGCGGCATTCGCAAGGTCGAGCGCGTGGAAGATGCGGCAAAGGCGTTCATCGAGGCGCGTGCCGAGGGCGAGGCCGTTTTTGGCGACGGCGAGTGCTACATGGAGAAGTTCGTCGCGCCGGCGCACCACGTTGAGGTGCAGATTATGGCCGATAAGCAGGGCCATGTATTTTCGCTCGGCGAGCGCGAGTGCTCGGTGCAGCGTCGCAACCAAAAGCTGATCGAAGAGAGTCCCGCGCCGTGCCTCGACGGACACAACGACATTCGTGCTCGCATGCACAAGGCAGCGCGTGACCTGGCTCGTGCCGTCGGCTACGAAGGAGCCGGTACCATCGAGTTTCTGTATTCGGACGACGGCAATTTCTATTTTATGGAAATGAACACGCGCTTGCAGGTGGAGCATCCGGTTACAGAGTTTGTGACCGATACCGACTTGGTCAAGTGGCAGCTGCGCGTGGCAGCCGGCCAGCCTCTGCCCTTTGAGCAGGAGGACATGCCGGTCCGCAACCACGCCATGGAGTGTCGCATCAATGCCGAAACGCCGGACTTTCTGCCGTCATGCGGAACGGTCACCGCGTTGCGTGTGCCGGGTGGTCCGCGCGTGCGCTGGGATTCCGCCATGTTTACCGGTGCGAAAGTTCCGCCGTACTACGACTCCATGCTCGGCAAGCTCATCGTGTGTGCGCCCACGCGTGACGGCGCCATTCGCAAGATGCGCTCGGCCCTGGGCGAGCTCGTGATTGAGGGCGTGAGCGAAAACAGCGAGCTTCAGCTCGACGTGCTGGCAAACGACGAGTTCTTGTCGGGCATGTATCACACCGATCTGATGGGGCATCTCTATGCTGATGAATAGAAAAGCGAAGACGGTCAACGTCCTCGAGGGGCCGATAACCGAGTCGTGCGCCGAGTTTCCCGCACGCCACGTGTTTATCAAGTGCCCGGAGTGCCGCCGTGTGATCGATGAGGCACGCCTGCACGACAACCTCGAGGTCTGTCCTCGTTGTGGCAAACACTTTCGCGTGAGCGGTCGCGCGCGCATGCGCATGACGGTCGACGAGGGCACGTTTGAGGAATGGGATGCCAATCTGGCGTCGGAGGACTTCCTCTCGTTTCCCGGCTATGCCGACAAGCTCAAGAGCGTGTGCGAGCGTTCGGGCGAGCGCGACGCCGTTGTGTGCGGCAGGGGCAAAATCTGCGGTTGCGATGCCGTGCTCTTCTTTATGGACGCCAACTTTATGATGGGCTCGATGGGCTCCGTGGTGGGCGAGAAGATCTGTCGCACATTTGAGCGAGCGACCGAGCTTGGATTGCCAGTTGTCGGCTTTACCGTTTCGGGCGGTGCACGCATGCAAGAGGGCGTGACATCGCTTATGCAGATGGCCAAGATTTCTGCGGCGGTTAGGCGCCACAGCGAGGCGGGCGGCCTGTATATCACGGTGCTCACCGACCCCACGACCGGAGGCGTAACCGCGAGCTTTGCCATGGAGGGCGACATTATCCTGGCCGAGCCCGATGCCCTGACGGCATTTGCCGGCCCGCGCGTGATCGAGCAGAACATGCACAAGCGCCTGCCCAAGGGATTCCAGCGCTCCGAGTTTTTGCTGGAGCACGGCTTTTGCGATGCCGTTGTTCCGCGTGGCGAGATTGCGCTCACGGTAGGCGAGCTGCTGGCGCTGCACGAAGGGCACGCGCCCGGCCTGGGGGCACCGCATGAGATCGTGCATACGGGCCGCCGCGGCAAAAAGCTGGGACATTTGTTCAAGCGCTCGGCCGCGCCAAAAACCGCGCTTGAGATCGTCAAGCAGACCCGCTCGGCAGATCGCGCCACGGCGGGTGAGATGATCTCGCTGGGCCTGGATGGATTTGTGGAGCTGCACGGCGACCGTTACTTTGGCGACGATGCTGCTGTGGTGGCTGGTATTGGCTGGAAGGACGGGCGACCCGTGACGGTTATCGCCATCGAGCGCGGCACCACGACCAAAGAGCGCATGCGTCGCAACTTTGGTATGGCACATCCCGAGGGCTACCGCAAAGCGCGTCGCCTTATGCGCCAGGCCGAAAAGTTTGGTCGACCGGTTCTGTGCCTGGTCGATACTTCGGGCGCGTTTTGCGGCATCGGTGCCGAGGAACGCGGCCAGGGTGAGGCGATTGCCCAGAACCTCATGGAGATGAGCGGCCTTAAGACGCCGATTGTCTCGGTGGTGACAGGCGAGGGCGGCTCTGGTGGCGCGCTGGCGCTGTCCGTGGCCGACCGCATCCTGATGCTCTCGAGCTCGGCCTATTCGGTCGTGAGCCCCGAGGCCTGTGCATCGATCCTGTGGAAGGATACCGAGCGCGCGAATGAGGCCGCCGAGGCGCTGAAGCTCACGGCTCCCGACCTGTTGGCGCTCGGCATCATCGACGGCATTGTTGACGATAGGGGCCTGTCGCATGAGGAGATCGCCGGTGCCGTCATGTCCTCGGCATTTGATGCCTTCGATACGCTTGGGCGTCTCGACGACGCGACTCTCACAAACCTCCGCTACCAAAAGTACCGCGCAATCGGTCAGTACCGCACGATGTGACAAAGGGACAGCCCGCATGTCATATTGGGAAAGGCGTTCCATGCTACAAGTTTCTAACACCTCGTTTACAACGTCGGTTTCATCAAACGCCATGGCCGTGGTGGACTATCTGTCCAAAAGCATGATGTCGGCGCTGCCGTTTATTGTCTGCGCGGCGTTGTTCCGCACCGTCGCCGTCATTATGGGCGAAGGCATGCTGGGCCTGTGGTCTGCCGATTCCGAAATCTATCGCCTGTTCTACAGTTGGCTCTATAACGCCGGCTACTACTTTTTGCCCATTTATCTTGGTTGGGCGGCCGCCCGCCAGCTCGGTTGCTCGGAGCAGCTGGGCATGATGCTGGGCGGCGTATTGATTGCGCCCGATCTGCTTAAGCTCGTCGATGCCGCATCGACGACGGGGGCATCGATGACTTCCGTGTATGGCCTGCTTCCCGCGCCGATCAACGATTACACGACGACTGTTATTCCAGTTCTCCTTTCGGTGCCTGTGCTATGGCGAGTGGAGTGTTTCTTTAAGCGCGTTATCCCTAGGGCCGTGGCGTTTTCGTTTGTTCCGTTTGCGACCATGCTTGTCATGGTTCCGGTTTCGCTGTGTATTACGGCACCGGCGGGCAGCTATCTGGGCATGCTGTTGGGCCAGCTTATGTTTATGCTTGGCAATTCCGGTGGCATCGTGTCGCTGCTCACGCTCATGGGGCTTGCCGCGGGCTGGGAGTTCCTAAAGATAGCGGGCGTCAGCAACGTCGTTCTATCGCTTGCGTACGCGCAGTTTATGAGTGTGGGAACGGATTCGTGCATCCTGATTGCCGCGACGATGGCGACGTTCGCCGTTTGGGGCATGCCTTTTGGCGCGTCGCTCCGCGTTGCGGATAAGGACGAGAAGGCGCTCATGCTGGGCTACTCAATCTCGGGTGTTCTTGGCGGCGTAAGCGAGCCGGCGCTGTACGGTTGCGGCTTTAAATATGGCAGGTGCCTGACGTGCATGGCCATTGGCGGCGCCGTCGGAGGCCTTGTTGCAGTCGTGGGCCACGTTACGGCCTATACCATCGGCATGACGAATGTCCTCATGGTCATTGGCTTTGCCACGGGCGGCATCTCGAACCTGCTGTGGTGCTGCGCTGCCGGCGGTGTGGCATTTGCGGTGTCTGCGGCGCTGAGCTACTGCTTTGGCGTGGTGCCGGCGAAGGGACAGACGATGGGGGACGGAGCCGATTCACCCGAAACCTCGAAGAGCGTGGCCGAAGTAAGCGCGTAAACCTGTGCGACACAAGGACGATTCCTTTGCCATGCTCCAAGGCCGTGGCCCGTGTGGGTCGCGGCCTTTTTGTATCTGAAGGACAAAGTGGCTACACTACAATCCGTTTGAGCAATAGATATATATAGGCAGTACCGTGGGGGCTGATGAAGATGGTCGAGTGGATCGTTCGTCGTGCGCAGGGCGACCGTGCGCGCGTGGGCACGTTGACGGGCATGGTGTGTATTCTCGCTAATGTTGCGCTTTGTGCTGCGAAGGGCGCAATTGGTGTGCTGTCGGGATCGGTTTCGATTGTGGCGGATGCCATGAACAACCTGTCCGATGCCAGCTCGAATATCGTGAGCGTGCTGGGCTTTAAGCTGGCGAGCAAGCCGGCGGACCCCGAGCATCCTTACGGACATGGCCGCTACGAGTATCTCTCGGGTCTGGTCGTGGCGGCGCTCGTGCTGCTGATCGGCGTTGAGCTGGTGAAGTCCTCGGTTGAGCGCATCATCCACCCCGAACCTGTCGAGTTCTCGCTTGCCCTGGTGGCAGTTCTAGTGCTTTCGATGGTCGTAAAGCTCTGGATGGCGGCCCTCAACCAAAAGCTCGGCGATCGCATTGAGTCCGAGACGCTGCATGCGACCGCGCAGGATTCCAAGAACGATGTCCTTGCCACAGGCGCCGTGCTGGCATGTGCGATTGTTTCGCAGGTGACGCACATCAATCTTGACGCATGGGTTGGCCTTGCCGTTGGCGCCTATATTGGCTGGAGCGGCCTTGAACTTATTCAAGATACGGTGAGCCCGCTTTTGGGCCAGTCACCCGATCCTAAGCTGGTCAAGCACATTCGAGACAAGATCATGAGCTATCCCGGCGTTTTGGGCGTTCACGATTTGATGGTTCACGACTACGGCCCGGGCAGGAAGTTTGCAAGTGCGCACGCCGAGATGGCGGCCGAGGCCAGCCCGCTGGAAAGCCACGACACGCTCGATAACATCGAGCAGTCGTTTAGGGACGAAGACGGCATGATCGTCACGCTTCACTACGATCCCATCGTGACCGATGACCCCAAGGTGGCGAGCATGCGCTTGCGCATTCACGCCATGGCTCAGGAGATCGATAACCGCCTCTCGATTCATGACCTACGCTGTGTGCCGGGTCCTACGCACACCAACGTGATCTTTGACTGCGTGCGTCCCTCGGATCTGCAGATGAGTGCCGAAGACTTAAAGCGCGCGCTGGCACAACGGGTCGAATCGGAATATCCCAAGTCGATTGCCAAGATTACGATCGACGAAGACTACGTAGGGCATACCCACGAGTAAGGCTGTGCCGGCAAAGCAGGTTATGCAGAAGGGGAGAGCATGAAGAAGCTTTATCTACTCCGCCACGGTCAGACGGAGTTCAACGTCAAAAAGCTGGTCCAGGGCCGCTGCGATTCGCCGCTGACCGATCTGGGCCGTCAGCAAGCCGGGATGGCAGCCGCATGGCTTAAGGGCCACGGCGTCGTCCCCGACAAAGTGGTCTCTTCGCCCTTAGGCCGAGCCATGGACACAGCTCAGCTCGTCGCATGCGAGCTCCTCGGCCCGGACGCAGCAGCCGAGCCCTGCGAAGGCATTATCGAGCGCTGCTACGGCTCCTTCGAAGAAGGCCCGCACGGCGCGCTGCCCACCGTCGTCTGGGATCCGGGCGAGGACCTGGTCCCCTTCGGAGGAGAAGGAAGCCAGGCGCTGCAAGAACGTATGGTGGATGCGCTTACCAATATCATGGGCTCCGAGGGCATCGAAACCCTTCTAGCAGTAAGCCACGGCAGCGCCAGCCGCCAATTTATCAAGGCCGCAGCCCCAGAGGGCTTCGAGCTCCCAACAAAACTCCCCAACTGCGCCATCATGATCTTCGATTTCGATGAGGCAAAGCCACAAGCAGAAGGCGAACCGTCCCAATGCAAGTTCACCCTCCAGCAAATAGTGGACCCCCAACAAAGTCATTAGCCTGAGCGAGCAAGGTTTAGCAGACATCAACGTGGCGTTCCCAGTGTGCGGCGGAGGGGGCGGGCCTGAGACATATTAAGGTTGTCGCGAGTTCCGCACGAACAGGAGAGCACTAATGTGCTCTCCGTCGTGAGCAGGACTGTAGAGCAGCAACCTTAATATGTCTCAGGCCCGCCCCCTCCGCCGCACACTGGGAACGTGCCACGCACTTTACCTGCGTAAACAATGTGAGTGAAATATGAATCTCGATGGATACGCCCGCAGCCGTGTATACTAATCAGCTGTGTGTAACCAGGGGAGTATTCTGGCTGGACAAAATGCCTGCTTAATAGGGTTGTCAGGTAGTCCGGGCGAAATACAAGGCTGGGGAGCACGTCGTGTAAGTAGTGGTCCTCTAGGGGCGTACGCTCGGTGGCGTACGCATTGTCCCAAGACCACGCGAGAGTTGGGATCATATCTTGATCAGCATGATTCTCGGCCGCAAGATTGGCATGACCCAGGTTTGGGACGAGGACGACAACGTCGTTCCCGTCACGGTCATCCAGGCTGGCCCCTGCGCTGTCTCGCAGGTTAAAACTCAGGCAACCGACGGCTATGATGCCGTCCAGATCGGCTTCGGCGACATCAAGGCCAAGAACGTGAACAAGCCCATGGCTGGTCACTTCGCCAAGGCTGGCGTCGAGCCTGTCCGCTTCCTTCGTGAGGTCCGCGTCGAGAACGGCGAGGAGCACAAGGTCGGCGAGGTCGTCACCGTCGCTGATTTCGCTGATGTCGAGAAGGTCGACGTCATCGGTACCTCCAAGGGTAAGGGCTTCCAGGGTCGCATCAAGCGCTGGGGTCAGCGCCGCGGTCCTATGACGCATGGTTCTCACTTCCAGCGTCACCCCGGTTCTATCGGTCAGTGCGCCTATCCTGCGCGCGTCCTCAAGGGCGTCAAGATGGCCGGTCACATGGGTAACGAGCGCGTTACCGTCAAGAACCTTTCCGTTGTCCGCATCGATGCCGAGCAGAACCTCATCTTGGTCAAGGGCGCTGTCCCGGGTGCCAAGAATGGTCTCGTCGCCATCCGTATGGCCTAAGGGCCCAGCCCATTTAGCCCAGCGTCATACCAAGGAGAACACTTAAATGGCAAAGTTTGAAGTAAAGAACAGCGAGGGCAAGAAGGTCGCCGAGGCCGAGCTCGCCGCTGAGGTGTACGGCATCGAGCCGAACATCCACGTTATGCACCACATCGTCAAGTGCCAGATGGCCTCTTGGCGTCAGGGCACCCAGTCTGCTAAGGGTCGCTCTGAGGTTTCCGGTGGCGGCAAGAAGCCTTGGCGTCAGAAGGGCACCGGCCGTGCCCGCCAGGGTTCCATCCGTGCTGCCCAGTGGCGTCACGGTGGCGTTGTCTTCGCCCCCAAGCCCCGTTCCTACGCTAAGCGTATGAACAACAAGGAGGTCAAGCTGGCTATGCGCTCCGCGCTGTCCGCCAAGCTGGCCGATGGCGAGCTCGTGCTCGTCGACGACTACGGCTTCGAGAAGCCTTCCACCAAGGCTGCCGTCGCCATGCTCAAGGCCCTCGGTCTTGAGGGCAAGCGTCTGACCATCATCGTTCGCGATGAGGACGTCAACGCCTACCTGTCGTTCCGCAACATTCCCAAGACGTTCATCATCACCGCTGACGAGGCCAACACCTACGATCTCGTCAACAACAACGCTGTGCTGATGCCCGCCGACATCGCCGCTCACTTCGGGGAGGTGCTTGCATAAATGACCGCCCACGAGATCATCATCCGTCCGATCGTGTCCGAGCGTTCCTTCTCCGGCATGGAGCTGAACAAGTACACGTTCGAGGTCGCCAAGGATGCTAACAAGTATCAGATCAAGGACGCTGTCGAGGAGATCTTCGGCGTCAAGGTCGTTCGCGTGAACACCCTGACGGTCAAGCCCAAGACCAAGCGCGTGCGCTATGTCGCCGGCAAGACCCGTTCTTGGAAGAAGGCCATCGTCACGCTGGCCGAGGGCGACACCATCGAGGTCTTTGGCAACCAGGCCTAAGACTCGCTGCTGTTGAGTGAGCTCATGCCTCCCAAATAGGGGAGGCGGGAGCTCAAGGTTTTGGGCGTATAAAATGGACACGCCCGGAACCGTGTATACGTCCGGTGTCATCGCACCCGAGGCAGAACCTCGAATCCCTGTCTGCGATGGCTAACGGATTCCTATTGAAAGGGATTGTAATGGCTGTAAAGCACCTTAAGCCGACCTCCGCTGGTAGGCGTTGGCAGACGATCTCCGACTTCTCCGAGATCACCTGCACCAAGCCCGAGAAGTCTCTTCTCGAGCCCCTGCCCAAGAAGGCCGGTCGTAACAACAACGGCCGCATCACCACCCGCCACCAGGGCGGCGGCGTGAAGCGTCGTTACCGCGTGATCGACTTCAAGCGCAACAAGGACGGCGTGCCCGCCAAGGTTGCCACGATCGAGTACGATCCGAACCGTTCCGCTCGCATCGCTCTGCTGCACTACGCTGACGGTGAGAAGCGCTACATCCTGGCCCCCAAGGGCCTCGAGGTCGGTCAGACCATCATGTCCGGTTCTGACGCCGACATCAAGCCGGGCAACGCTCTGCCCCTCGCCGACATCCCCGTTGGTACGCTCATCCACGCCGTCGAGTTCCAGCCGGGCAAGGGCGCCGCTATCGCCCGTTCCGCCGGTAACTCCTGCCAGCTGATGGGTAAGGAGGGCAAGTACGCTATCGTCCGTATGCCTTCCTCCGAGATGCGCCGCATCCTCGTTACCTGCCGCGCCACCGTCGGTGAGGTCGGCAACGCCGATCACTCCAACATCGTCATCGGCAAGGCCGGCCGTAAGCGTCACATGAACGTGCGCCCGACCGTCCGCGGTACCGTCATGAACCCTGTCGACCACCCGCACGGCGGTGGCGAGGGCAAGAACCACACCTCTGGTCGTCCCTCTGTTACCCCCTGGGGTAAGCCGACGAAGGGCCTTCGTACGCGCAAGAAGAAGAAGGTCTCGAACCAGCACATCATTCGTCGCCGTAAGAAGTAATTTCGGATACCGAGTTTTAGGAGAAAGCACTTATGAGCAGAAGTCTCAAAAAGGGCCCGTTCGTGGAGACTCGCCTTCTCTCGCGTATCACCGCGATGAACGAGGCTGGCAAGAAGGACGTCGTGAAGACCTGGTCCCGCGCGTCCACCATCTTCCCCGAGATGGTTGGTCACACCATCGCCGTCCACGACGGCCGCAAGCATGTGCCCGTGTATGTTACCGAGTCCATGGTTGGTCACAAGCTCGGCGAGTTCGCGCCGACTCGTACGTTCCGTGGCCACAAGGCCAAATAGGGGGTTAACCGTAAATGGCAACTAAGTCTATTGAAACTGAGGCCACCGAGGTTCGCGCCGTCGCTAAGTACGTGCGTGTTTCCCCCAGCAAGGCCCGCCTGGTGGTCGATCTGATCCGCCGCAAGCCTGTCGCTCAGGCCTTCGACATCCTCCACTTCTGCGACCGCGCCGTCGCCGTGGATGTCGAGAAGGTTCTCCGTTCCGCCGTTGCGAACGCCGAGAACAACAACGGTCTGCGTGCCGACAACCTGGTTGTCGCCGCTGCCTATGTTGACGAGGGTCCGACGCTTAAGCGCATCCGTCCCCGCGCCAAGGGTTCCGCTTCTCGCATTCTGAAGCGTACTTCCCACATCACCGTCGTCGTTGCTCCTCGAAAGGAGGCGTAAAGCTGTATGGGTCAGAAAGTCTACCCCACCGGCTTCCGTCTTGGCATCACCGAGAACTGGCGCTCCCGCTGGTTCGCAGAGAAGGATTACGCTAAGACCCTCGGTAACGATCTCGAGATCCGCAAGTACCTCGAGAAGCGTCTTTCCCGCGCAGCTGTCTCCCGCGTCGAGATCGAGCGCGCTGGCGACAAGGTGAAGGTCATTATCCTCACCGCTCGCCCCGGCGTTGTCATCGGTAAGAAGGGTGCCGAGATCGATACCCTCCGCACCGAGCTCGAGAAGGTCGCTGGCGTCTCCAAGGGCCAGCTCTCCGTCGACGTTGTCGAGATCAAGCGCCCCGAGCTCGACGCCAACCTCGTTGCTCAGTCTATCGCCGAGCAGCTCGAGGGCCGCGTTGCCTTCCGTCGCGCTATGCGCAAGGCTGTCCAGTCCGCCCGCAAGGCCGGCGCTAAGGGCATCCGTATCCAGTGCTCCGGTCGTCTCGGCGGTGCCGAGATGGGCCGTCGTGAGTGGTACCGCGAGGGTCGCGTGCCTCTGCACACCCTCCGTGCCAAGATCGACTACGGCACGGCTGTCGCCAGCACCACCATGGGCGCTTGCGGCGTGAAGGTCTGGATTTACCTGGGCGAGAAGCTCCCGGGCCAGCCTGTTCCCAACCCTGCACTCGAGGGCTCTTCCCGTCCTCGTCGTCGTAACTCCGAGAGGAGGGGTCAGTAGTGCTTGCCCCTAAGCGTATTCTTCACCGCAAGGTGCAGCGTGGCTCCATGAAGGGCCAGGCCAAGGGTAATACCGAGCTGCATTTCGGCGAGTTTGGTATCCAGGCTCTCGAGGCCCATTGGATCACCAACCGTCAGATCGAGGCCGCTCGTATTGCCATGACCCGCTACATGAAGCGTGGCGGTCGTGTCTACATCACGATCTTCCCCGATAAGCCCATCACCAAGAAGCCTGCCGAGACTCGCATGGGTTCTGGTAAGGGTAACCCCGAGGAGTGGGTGGCCGTCGTCAAGCCCGGCCGCATCATGTTCGAGGTCAAGGGTGTTCCCGAGGAGGTCGCTCGCGAGGCTCTGCGTCTTGCGCAGCACAAGCTCCCCATCAAGACCAAGATTGTTGCTGCCAAGAACGCTGAGCAGCGCATCGAGAAGGAGATGGCTGAGGAGGCCGCTCTCGAGGCCAAGTGGGCTGCTGAGGACGCCGCCGCCGCCAAGGAGGAGAACTAATGAAGCCCGCAGAGATTCGTGAGCTCTCGGACGCTCAGCTCGTTGAGAAGCTGAAGGAAATGCGCGCCGAGCTCTTTAACCTTCGTTTCCAGATGGCTACCAGCCAGCTGGACAACACCGCTCGCGTCAACACCGTGAAGAAGGACATCGCTCGCGTCCTCACGGAGCAGCGCGCCCGCGAGATCGCAGCGGAGAAGTCCGCTGTCGCCGAGTAGGACCTAAGGAGAGAACATGACTGATTCGCGTAACTCGCGTAAGGTCCGTACGGGTGTCGTTACCTCCGTCTCCGGTGCCAAGACCATTGTTGTCACCATCACCGAGCGCAAGCGTCACCCCAAGTACGGCAAGATGATGACCAGCTCCAAGAAGCTGCACGCTCACGACGAGGAGTGCACGGCTGGCGTGGGCGACACCGTCCGCGTTATGGAGACCCGTCCTATGTCCAAGATGAAGCGTTGGCGCCTCATCGAGGTCGTCGAGCGCGCTAAATAAGCAGTCGCTCTTACGACTTGTACGTTTCCGAAGATGTGCGTATGCCTGGCTTGCATACCACAGGCCGTATAAAGGCAGCGCACCTCTCTTCGGTTCTTAGTTCGGAGGAACATCTACCATGATTCAGATGCAAACCATGCTGAACGTCGCCGACAACTCCGGCGCTCGCAAGATTCGCTGCATCAAGGTGCTTGGCGGTTCCAAGCGTCGTTATGCAGGCATCGGCGATGTGTTCATCGGTGCTGTCCAGGAGGCTACCCCTGGCGCCAACGTCAAGAAGAAGGACGTTGTCCGTTGCGTCGTCGTTCGCACCGTTAAGGAGATCCGCCGCAAGGATGGCTCCTACATTCGCTTTGATGAGAACGCCTGCGTTGTCATCAACAACGATGGTTCGCCCGTCGGCACCCGTATCTTCGGGCCCGTCGCTCGTGAACTTCGTGACAAGAAGTACATGAAGATCGTCTCGCTCGCTCCCGAGACCCTGTAGTTAGGGGAGATATATGTATATCAAGAAGGGCGATAAGGTCCAGGTTCTCTCTGGTAAGGATCGCGGCAAGCAGGGCGTTGTCCTGCGTGCTCTCCCCGCCGAGAACAAGGTCGTTGTCGAGGGCGTTTCGGTCGTCAAGAAGGCCGTCAAGCCCAACGCTGCCAACCAGCAGGGCGGCATCGTTTCGCAGGAGGCTCCTATCGACGCCTCCAACGTCAATCTCGTTTGCCCCGAGTGCGGTAAGGTTACCCGCGTCGGTCACGAGAAGGACGGCAAGAACAAGCTGCGCGTCTGCAAGAAGTGCGGCCACAAGTTCTAAGCTGCCCGCAACATCAAGTTGCTAGCAAAGGCCCGGATGCCCCAAGGCACCCGGGCCTTTTTCTATCGCTACTCGATGGCTTCGGGTTTGCCGTCCCGTCATTCCGGTTGCATCCAGTTTTCGGTGCCGTCTCGAATCGAGTGCCGCCAGGTGACACCCTGTCGCGTTTCGTCGGCTTCGGTGACAAAAGCCGGGACAACTCCAAAAACTATTTTCGAACTCAGGGCTTTGAGTTTTTGTTTTAGTCCCAAAGGGCGCGGCGGGATGCCTTTGAAGGCTCGATAGCGCCGAAACGCCCGTTTTGAAACTCAAATGCCTTTTCGCGTGCAAGACGCCAGCTGCAATAGGAAGTGAATCAACGCAGGTGGCTTTCAAACAGTTTGCAAAACTGCAGGTCGCAGGTCTTCATTGCCAGTAGGAGAAATGAGTAGTCTCAGGTGGCTTGCTCATGAGTTGACTAACGGGATTTGAGATTACGCTGACGTCCGGAAACGCTTCGAACACGGCGTTAAGTTTTTGGGGTTTGGGCGCAGCCCCTGCACCCGCGAGCGCGGGCCTTCAGCCCGCCGAGAGAGTGACGCGTCGAAAACGAAAGGGAAAGAGAGAAGGGGCCGTTCCTATCATTCAGGTTGCGACCGAAGAAGACAAGGAGACCCCCTGAGCCTGAATGATGCCCCACAGACCGCGTCCGACCGAGCTCAAGCCGAGCTTTTCCTGACGTCCGCCTTCGCGGAGATGATGGCTGGATTGGCTATGGATTGGCAACACCAATTTGGACGATTCCGGGAGGGACGGTCCCGCCTCCCTGAACTCGACCGGCGACATGTAGCCCAGTGTCGAGTGGATCCTGAAGTTGTTGTACCAGTGCACGTAATCCGAGAGCTTGGCTCGGAGCTCGCGCGCCCCTCCTCGGTCCTGCGGAGTGGCCGACGATCTCCCCGTTGCAGAGGTCGACGAGCAGGCAGACGTAGTTCCACGATGCCCCGACGCGTACGCAGGCCAGGTCGCTGCATATTTGGGTGCGCGGCGCCCTGCCGCCGAAGCCGCGCGCGACGACGTTCGGCACGTCGGCCTCGTTGACCGCCCCGGGGTGCACCTTGAACCTCTTCCTGCCGTATGTGCCGGCCAGGCCGTTCTCCCTCATGATGCGGCAGACGCGGCGCCGGCTGACGGTAACGCCCGACCTCCTGGGCGACGCCTTGATCTTGCGCGATCCGTTCCGGCCCTTGCTGGCGGCATGCGCCGCCGCGGCCGCCGTCGCCCCCGACATTAAGGTCCTCGAGGGCCGCGTCGTCTCCGGCGACCAGTTCGTCTCGCCCGCGGAACAGAAGGAGCGCATCCTCGCGACCTTCGGCGACCTGTGCTGCGAGATGGAGGGCTGCACCATCGCGCAGGCCGCCTATCTCAACGGCGTGCCCCTCGTCGTCGTGCGCGCCATCAGCGACAAGCCCTGCGCCGAGGGCCAGGTCGTCGACTACAACACCTTCGAGAAGAAGGCCGCCTGCGACTGCGCCCGCATCGCCGCGCGCATGGTTAAGCTTTAGGCCCTGCGCGCCGGGGCCCTTCTTTATGTTGGGACCCCGGCGCGCAGGGCCCTTTCCAAAGCGAAGTGTCGAGCCGAAGTGTTGAGCGTCGGCCCTGAATGTTCAATGGCCGTTGTTTTCTGCCCCTCAAGTGGTGGACTTTTCCTCGGGGCTGTTGATTCCCCCACGCGCCCCCTTCCGTTCTCTGTGTTCCCCTTATACTCCTTGTACGAGGAGGTAAGAAGTCATGGACAAGACCGCACAGGACAGCTTGGCAAAGAAACCCGTCGACATGAGGGACAGGATTCTCGAGCATCTCGAGGCCCTCACCTCTGCCGTCTCGCTCGACGACCTTGCCCGTCTGTCCACCTCCGACATCGCCGAGACGCTCATCATCTCCAGGAGCCTGGCGAGCCAGTACCTCAACGACCTTGTTCGCGCCGGCTTTGTGGTTAAGGTGGCGGGCAGGCCTGTCCGTTATTTTCATCGCCGCGCGTTCCAGAAGCGTTTTCAGGTAAAGCTCTCTGCAAGCGAGTACGCCTCGCTCGCCGACCTCATCCAGGCGACGGGAATCGCCGATCACCGCGACTTCGCGCGTGCCGTGGGCTTCGACCTGAGCCTCAGCTCCGTTGTCGAGCAGTGCAAGGCTGCGGTTCAGTACCCTCCGTTCGGCCTGCCCATCCTCTTGAGCGGCGGCGTGGGTGTCGGTAAGTCTTTCCTTTCTCGTCTTGTGTACGAGTACGGCAAGAACCAGGGCTTGCTGTCCCGCGACTCCTCCTATGTGCGCATCGACTGCGCCGGGGTCCCGGACGCCGCCTCGTTCAACGGGCTTCTTGACGAGTCGATCGCGAAATCGCGCGGGGGTGTGGTCTTTGTCAACGGCATCGAGGCACTCTCTCCCTCTGCGATGGAACACTGCCTTGCGACGGCCCTCGGGCTCGATGCCTCCCAGGATGCGCCGCGCGCTCGCCTCGTTCTTTCGACGACGCTTTCCGCCGATGACCCGAAGGTTTCCTCGGCCTACAGCAAAATGCCCATCTGTGCCCGCGTCCCCTCACTCAAGGAGCGGACCCCCGAGGAGCGCGAGGATCTCATCTTGAGCTTCCTGCGCAGCGAGGGGTGCCGAATCGGTTCTGATGTGAAGATCAGCCGCGGCGCATACCGTTGCCTCGTGAACGCGGACTTTTCCGATAACATCGCCGGCTTGCGCGCCTGCGTGACGAACTGCTGCGCCAAAGCGTTCCTCAATCGCGAGGGCGACTACGTCGTCGTTCGCCCGTATCTTCTTCCCAGCGGGCTCCTCTCCTCCGCGCAGATCGATCAACAGCCCGACGATGGCGTTCTGATCGACGCGTCCCTGGATGCCGCCGAGAGCACAGGGCCGGTCGAGCAGGCGCTCGATGCCCTGCGCTCTCTCGATGAGCGATTCTGCGCCGGGGAGCTCTCTGTCTCCGAGCTTGTCTCGCAAGCTGTCTCCGCTGTGCGCGGCGTTGAGGATCACTTGATCTTCGGCCACGGCGTCGCCTCATCGAGGTCGCGCGCCTTCGAGCGCGTCGTGGGCGCGGTCCTTGCCGACGCAGGCTCTTCTTATGGCATCGAGCTTTCGAGGAAGGTCGCTTTTCTACTGGCCCAGGAGATTTGCCTGCAGTTGTGGCCGGGCATCGGCCTGGCTAAGCGAAAGTCTGCCTGTGCGGAGCAAATTTCCCATCTCCTCGGTGCCGTGACCTCCGAATTGCCGTTTGCCTCGAGCGTCTCCGATCAGGTCGCCGCAGACATGGAAGGGGCGCTCGGAATCTCGCTCGATCACTTCACGAAGACGCTTCTGACGCTGTGCGTCGCATCGGAGTCTCGCGACGCGAAGGCCCTTCGGACGCTCTGCGTCATCTTGTCACACGGCTACTCGACGGCGACGAGCATCGCCGACGCGGCGAACCGTATGCTCGGCGTGCATGTGTACGAGGCGGTCGACATGCCCTACGACCAGCAGCTGAAGGACATCGTCGGTCCGCTCCAGCGCCTCGTCGACCGCCATTCCTACTGCACCGGGGTCGTGTTCCTCGTCGACATGGGCTCCTTGGAGGAGGCCTATAAGGCCCTCGAGAACGTTACCGACTCCACCATCGGGGTGCTGAACAACGTCTCCACCGGGCTCGCGCTCGAGATCGGGTCCGGGCTGCTCGGCGGCAAGTCCATCGCCGAGGTTCTTGGCGATGCGACCGCCGTGTGCGTGACGCACTGCAAGGTAATCGAGCGCGTCAACCGTGAGGACGCCATCGTCTTCTGCTCCGAGTCCGGGGTCGACGCGGCCGAGAGGATACGTCAGCTCGTCTCGCAGAGCCTCCCGCGCACCATAGGCGCGCGCCTGCTCACGAGGCCCTTCAAGCAGCTTGCCGCGAACGGGTCGAACGACGCCGTTTTCTCCGAGCACCGCGTCTGCGCCGTCATCGGCACGGGAGACCCCAGGATTGCCTCCGTTCCCTTCGTCGCCCTCGAAGACATCATGTCGACGGCGTCCGCCTCGAAGGTCGATGCCGTGTTCGGCAGGTGGCTCGACGTCTCCGAGCTCGCTTCTTTCCACGAGAAGCTGCTTTCGAATATGACGCTGCAGAACGTTATCCGCTCCATCACCATCCTCGACCCGGAGCGGCTGTTCCACGAGATCGAGAGCGCCGTGCACGAGCTTCAGCGCAGAACGGGCGAGAAGATCAGCAGCAACGCCATCATCGGGCTGTACGTTCACCTCTGTTGCCTCGTCGAGCGCCTCGTCACCCGCAACCCCATCGAGACCTACGTCGGCCAGGATCGCTTCGAGGAAGAGCACGCCGACTTCATCGAGTCCTTCAGGCAGAGTTTCTCGAGCATCTCGACGCGCTATCGCGTGGAGGTTCCCGTAAGCGAGATCGCCTACGTCTTCGACTACATCAGCGTGAGCGCCGCCCCGGCGCGAGAGGAGCGTCTCGGCTCCTCGAGCCTCCTGTTCGACGAGTGACCCCCCGCGCCGTCACGAGCTGACCGCGCGTCTTCAATAATCCGATAATCCCTCGCCCGGCGCGAATCCGGATAGCGCCAAGGCAGTGCTGAATGAAAAACTTGATTTGATAGGAGCAAACATGAGTGTTGTTATGGCACGAATCGACAATCGCCTGCTTCACGGCATCATCGTGACGCAGTGGGCCCCGGTGTCGGGCGCAACCCGAGTCATGGTCATCGACGACAAGGTCGCCGGCGACGAGGTCCTGAAGTCCACCATGAGGATGGCGCGCCCCGCGGGCATGGCCGTCTCGATCATCTCCGAGGAGACCGCGCTCAAGAACTTCGCGGCGGGCAAGTACGACCGCGAGAAGGTCTTTGTCATCGCCAAGGAACCCGAGACGATGCTTCACCTGGTCGAGTCGGGCATCGAGCTCCCGTCGCTGATCGTCGGCGGCTCTCTTGTCAAGGAGGGCGGCGTCCAGCTCACCCAGCGCGCCTATGCCTCTGCCGAGAACGTCCAAAGCTACAAGGCGCTCATCGCCCACGGCGTCAAGGTGACGGCACAGTTCGTGCCCGCCGACAAGCCCGTCTCCGTCGCCGACCTCATCTAAGGAGGGATCATGGTCAACTTCACTATCCTGCAGGTCGTCCTTTTGACCCTGCTTGCCTTCATCAAGCACGTGGACTACTACGGCATCCCGATGATCTTCGTCAACTATGCCGTCTTCTGGGGCCTTATCACCGGCGTGGTCATGGGCGACTGGCAGACCGGCCTCGTCATCGGCGGCACCATCCAGCTCATGCAGCTCGGCGTCGCGGGCTTCGGCGGCTCGTCGATTCCCGATTACGGCACGATGGCCATCATCGCCACCGCCTACGGCGTGACCCTGGGCTCCGACACGGGCCTCGCCATCGGCCTGCCGGTCGGCATGCTCGGCATCCAGCTCGACGTCGTCGTCAAGATCCTCAACGGCTTTGTCGTCGAGAAGTCCCAGAAGTTCTGCAACGAGGGTAAGTTCAATCAGATGAACGCCATCCTGTGGGTCTGCCCCGCGCTCTTCGGCCTGTGCGCCGCCCTGCCCGTCTTTGTCTCCGTGACGCTCGGCCAGCCCGCCGTCAACTGGCTCCTCGAGGTCATGCCCCAGTGGTTCCTCTCCGGCCTCACCCTCGCCGGCAAGATGCTCCCGGCCATCGGTATCGCCATGCTGCTCCGCTACATGCCAACCGCCAAGTACTTCCAGTACCTGCTCGCCGGTTTCTTCCTCTCGGCCTTCCTGAACGTGCCCATCATCGGTGCCGCCATCGTCGGCGTTGCCCTCGCGATCGCGTTCTATCAGCGTGCCGAGAAGGACGCCGAGCTCACCGCCCACGCTTCCGCAGACGCCTTCATCGGAGAGGATGAGTAACCATGGAAAACGAGAACATCACCGTCGCCGAGGGCAAGCCCTCCGGCTATAAGGTCACCAAGAAGGACCTGCGCAACGCGAACTGGCGCTGGCTCATGAGCGTGTGCACCTTCAACTACCAGACCCAGCAGGGCGCCTCGGTCGCCTACGCCCTCTCGCCGATCCTGAGGAAGATCTACACGAACGACGAGGACTATAAGCAAGCGCTCAACAACCACTTCCGCTACTACAACACCCAGCCTTGGCTCGCCGCCATCATCCTCGGCGCCTGCGTGGCCATGGAGGAGCGTGACGGCCTCGCGGCGGCGGACGCCGTCCAAGACCTGAAGATCGGCACCATGGGACCGCTCGCCGGCGTCGGCGACTCCCTGCTCATGACCATGATCCCGACCATCATGGGCTCCATCGCCGCCTACATGGCCATCGAGGGCAACCCCGTGGGAGCCGGCATCTGGTTCGCGCTCATCCTGGCCATCTTCTGGGTCCGCATGCACGCCCTCGAGTTCGGCTACAAGCAGGGTGTGAAGCTCGTCACCGACTTCAGCGAGAAGCTTCCCAACCTCACTGCCGCCGCCTCCGTGCTCGGCCTCACCGTGGTCGGCTGCCTCATCGCCTCGGTCATCGGCGTCACCTGCCCGATTAGCTTCAGCTTCGGCGACGTCTCGATGGAGATTCAGCCGCTGCTCGACAAGATCCTGCCTGCCATGATCCCCGCCGCCATCACGGGAAGCGCGTATTACCTTCTTACCAAGAAGAACGCGAGCATGACGGCCCTCATCCTCGTGGTGATCGTCCTCGCGATGGTCGCCTCCGCCGCCGGCATCCTCGCCTAGCTTCGACCCAAGAGATTGGTGAATCAATGAGAAAGATAGTTGTGGCGAGCCATTCCCTTCTCGCCCAGGGCTTCAAGGACACCCTCGAGTTCCTTACGGGTAAGAGCGACGCCGTCACCGCCGTTTGCGCCTACGTGAACGACAACGGCGAGGGGCTCGACGCGGCGGTCGAGGCGGCGCTTTCGGGCACTGACGAGGTCGTCGTCCTTACCGACGCGCTCGGCGGCAGCGTGAACCAGCGCTTCTCCCGCTTCGCCTCCGACCGGATCCACGTGATCGCGGGTGTCAACCTCCCGCTCGCCATGACGGTCGCGCTCGCGCGCCCCGACGAGAAACTCGACTTCGACGCCCTCGTCGACGAGGCGCGCCAGCAGATCGTCTACGTGAACGGTGCCAGTTCCGCCGAGTGCGAAGACGACGAATAGAGGAGGTCGACGATGAGAGAGTTCCTTAAAGACGTGTGGATGCACGGCGGTGAGGAAAGCCGCGCCATCACCCCCGAGAACATCACGGACGAGAAGGGCCACGCCGCCATGTCGGCCAGCCACCTCGGCGTCGGCCGCAAGGGCTCGTGCTGCGTGCCCCTTGAGTCCGGCGAGACCATCACGCTCGCGGACATCGAGGGCCCCGGCATCATCCGCCACATCTGGATGACCGTCCCCGACAAGACCGCCGCCGGCAGCTTCGTCATGCGCGACCTCGTGCTGCGCTTCTACTGGGACGACGAGGAGACCCCCTCGGTCGAGTGCCCTGTCGGCGACTTCTTCTGCAACGGCTTCGGTGAGCGCGCCATCGTCAACTCGATGCCCATCTGCGTGAACCCGACGGGCGGCATGAACTGCTACTTCGAGATGCCCTTCAGGAAGCACGCCAAAGTCACGCTTACGAGCGAGCACCCCGGGTTCATTAAGTACATCTTCTACACGTTCAACTACGCGCTCACCGACGTGCCGGACGACGCCATGTACTTCCACGCCCGTTTTAACCGCGAGCGCAGCACCCGCAGGGGCGTCGACTACACCGTGCTCGACGGCGTGCGCGGTAAGGGCTACTACGTCGGCACCTACATGGCCCTGTGCGCCCTGGAGCGCTATTGGTGGGGCGAGGGCGAGATGAAGTTCTTCCTCGACGGCGACGAGGAGTTCCCCACGGTCACCTCGACGGGAGCCGAGGACTACTTTGGCGGTGCCTGGGCCTTCCTCGACAGGCCGCCCCACGCGCTGCCCGAGGCGCAGTGCTTCAACACGCTGTTCGCCGGCTACCCGTACCGCTCGACGCGCGACGCCACGCGCGACCGCTTCAGCGCGGGCAAGCCGAACCCGAACCCGATGCTCGCGACCAACGACGACGCGCTGCCCAGGCACGGCCTCTACAGGTGGCACCTTCCCGACCCGATCTCGTTCAAGGAGGACCTGCGCGTGACGTTCCAGGACCTCGGCAACGACGACATCAAGCTCTACGAGCGCGAGGACGACATCTCCACCGTCGCCTACTGGTACCAAAGCGAACCGCACGCCGTGCTCGCCCCGTTTGCCGCAAGGCAGGACCGCGTGCCCAGGTAGGGTCGCCTCGAAACAAGCCAACGTTATGGGCGTCCGCGGTTGACCATGACTGCGGGCGTCCCTTTGTAAGGAGGATCGCATGAGCGAAAAGCAAATGAGGCTCGGCGCCCTCGAGGCCGGCGGGACCAAGATGGTCTGTGCCGTGGTGTCCGGCGACGGCGAGGTCCTCGACCGTATGGAGACCCCGACGCTTGCGCCCGCCGAGACCGTCCCGCAGATGATCGAGTGGTTCGCCGCCCGCGATGTGGACGCGTTGGGCATCGGCGCCTTCGGCCCGACCTGCGTCGACCCCGCCGACGAGCGCTACGGCTCCATCCTCCAAACGCCCAAGCTCGCGTGGCGAGGCTATGGTCTTCGCGCCGCGTTTGCCGACGCCCTCGGGATTCCGGTGGCCTACGATACGGACGTGAACGTTGCCTGCCTCGGCGAAGCGGTCTTCGGCTGCTGCAAGGGGCTCAAGGACGCCGTCTACGTGACCATCGGCACCGGCGTGGGCGCGGGCGTCATGTGCGCGGGCAGGCTCCTTCACGGCATGCTGCACCCCGAGGCCGGCCACATGCTGGTAAGGACCCGTCCCACCGAGGAAGGACGCTGCGTCTGCCCGAGCCACGCGAGCTGCCTCGAGGGCCTCGCCTCCGGCCCCGCCATCGCCGCGCGCTGGGGAAAGCCCGCGGCCGAGCTCGCGGACAACGATGAGGTGTGGATGCTCGAGGGGGATTATCTGGGGCAGATGTGTGCGAACCTCGTGCTCATGTACTCGCCTCACCGCATCGTCCTCGGCGGCGGCGTGATGCACCAGGAGCAGCTCTACGGCATCGTCCGCAAGAAGACCCTCGAATATCTGGGTGGCTACATCCAGACCGCCGAGCTTAAGGACATGGAGAGCTACATCTGCGCCCCGGGCTGCGGCGGCGACCAAGGAATCCTCGGCGCGGCCGAGCTGGCAAGAAGGGCGCTCGCGTAACTTGCGCTCTCTCCGCCATACAACGCGTTAAGAAAAGACGAGCGCTTCTTGCCAATTGGGCGGCAAGAAGCGCTCGTCTTTTGCATTTGTTTTTGGGCAGAACGCCCCGCCTCCGCTAGAGTCCCTGGACCGCTACACCCACGAGGTTTGGACCGGTGTGGACAAGAAGCGCGGGGCTGATGTCGGAGCGGACGATCTCCACCGCGTTGGCCACGCGCTCGCGCAGGGCCTGCTCCATGCGGTCGTAAAGGTCGGCGTAGGCCGAGGTGTAGCTCACGGCAAAGCGCACCTTGGGGTGCTTCTCGGCGATGGCGGCGACGAGCTTGACCTCGGTGCGATGCGGTACTTGCATAGCCATTTCGTGTGCGCGAGGCTGTCGGCTTTCTGGGCCACAGCAATCACATTCCCCCTAGCATGATGACCTGAACAATCCTCATGCTAGGGGGAAGGTTTTTGTCGCGTAGCGGAAATTGGCCTCCACCCGCTGAGCGGGTGGCTTTCTATGCCGCGCGTGCCGTGCGGCACGGACTAAAGTCCATGAATAAAAACGAGGGAGGCCGTTTCCGACCTCCCTCGCAAAGGGTCTCTGATTACTCCCACTCATTGGGGACAGACTTAAATGAGTGCTCTTGAAATGCCGGCACCTGGGGACGTTCCTTTTAATATGAGCAGGACATTGTCAAGAGGCAAAATCGGGCCTGGCCCCAACGATATGGGGTCAGGCCCTCTCCCTATATCAGCCCGTCCGCGGCGACCTCGGCGTGTCTTACCGAC
>NZ_CABWIF010000004.1:0-73828 GCF_902501475.1 Collinsella aerofaciens
TCGTGGTCCATTGGAACACGAGGAGGCGCCAGGTTAAACTGAAGGGACTGACCCCGGAGGAGTTCCGGAGACAGTCCCTTGCGGCGTAGTTCTTATTTAAGCCGTCCAAGTTTTGGGGTGCAGTTCACAAGGGGGAGCGCGGGGGTTTCTTCTGTTCCGACGGCGATGCGCCGGGTTACAAGGACGATGCGACTACAGCGCGAAGTCGCCGCCGACGAGCGTGGAGACGGGCTCCTCGTGGTAAACGGCGGAGATGGCCTGAGCGAACTCCTCGGCGACCGAGATGGTCTTGATCTTGCCGCCGACCTCGACGGGAATGGCGTCGGTGACGAGGCACTCGACGATCGGGGCGTCGTTCAGACGCTCGATGGCCGGACCGGAGAAGATGCCGTGGGTGGCGCAGACGTAGATGTCGCCAGCGCCCATAGCCTTGAGCTCCTTGACGTTGGCGCACAGGGTGCCAGCGGTGTCGATCATGTCGTCGTTGATGATGCAGGTCTTGCCCTTGATGTCACCGATGATGCCCATGACCTCGGCGGCGTTGTGGCGCGGACGGCCCTTGTGGGCGATGGCCAGGTCGCAGCCGAGCATGTCGGACAGCTTCTTGGCGGCCTTGGCGCGACCCACGTCGGGGGAGACGACAACCAGGTTGTCGGTGTCGAAGTTCATGGCGTTGTAGTACTGGCCAAACAGCGGCAGTGCGGACAGGTGGTTGACCGGGATATCGAAGAAGCCCTGGATCTGACCCTGGTGCAGGTCGAGGGTGATGATGCGGTCGACGCCGGCGCGCTCGAGCAGGTTGGCGACGAGGCGGGCGGTGATGGGTTCGCGCGGGCCGGCCTTGCGGTCCTGGCGGGCATAGCCGTAGTGGGTGATAACGGCGGTGATGGAGCGGGCGGATGCGCGCTTGGCAGCGTCGGTGGCGATGAGCAGCTCCATGAGCATGTCGTTGACGTTGCCGCCGGCCACGGACTGAATCAGGAAGACGTCGGCGCCGCGGACGGTCTCGTCGTAGCGGGCGTAAATCTCACCGTTGGCGAACTGCTTTAGCGTAAGGCCCGAAAGCTCGACCCCAAGGTACTCAGCGATCTTCTGAGCGAGGGGACGGTTGGAGGAACCGGAATACACGCGGATGGACTTGCGCATATTCTCCGACTTCTCGGGATCATTAATCGGCATTACCCTTCTCCTTTATACATCGAATGCCATATAGATGCCTTTTTGCATTGTAACCGTGCGGCGGGGTTTATCGAGTCTTGATAACGTCTTTACCGTCAACGGACACGAACCGACCACTCATCCTGTCGCGCAGGTCACAATAGAAAAAGGAGCCGCCCCCATGGGAACAGCTCCTTAGATGCTTGGTAAAACGTTATACCTCGTCGTCCTCGTGCAGACGGCGGCGGTAATCGGCGGCCCAGCCCTCAATGTTTACCTGGCGGGCACGACCCAGGCCAAGTGCGTCGGCCGGGACCGGCTCGGTGATGACAGAGCCGGCGGCCACGAGCGCGCCGTCGCCGATCTGGGCGGGCGCGACCATCATGGTGTCGGAACCGATGAAGGCGTCCTTGCCGATGACGGTCTTGTGCTTGTGCACGCCGTCGTAGTTGCAGGTGATGGAGCCTGCGCCCACGTTGACGCCGGAGCCCATGGTAGTGTCGCCGATGTAGGACAGGTGCGGCACCTTGGAGCCCTCGCCGATCGTGGACTTCTTGATCTCCACGTGCGTGCCGGCCTTGGAGCCGTCGAGCATGTGGGTGCCCGGGCGCAGGTAGGCGCGCGGGCCGCAGTCGACGCCGTTCTCGATGACGGCCTCGATGGCGATGGTCTCATCGATGGTGCAGCCGCTGCCGACGGTGGTGTCGGTGAGGCGACTGTTGGGGCCGAGCTGGCACTCTTCGCCCACGGTGACGTGACCGATCAGATGCGTCTGCGGCCACACGATGGTGTCTCGGCCGATGGTGGCATCGGGGCCGATCCAGGCCTGCGTGGGATCGATGAACGTGACGCCCTCGGCCATCCAGTGCTCGTTGATGCGGTCGCGCGCGATGGCGGTGAGCTGCGCGAGCTGAATGCGGCTGTTGACGCCTAGGCCGTCGCGGTAGTCATCGCAGTGGAAGATGGAGACCGCCTGGCCGTGACCCTTGAGGATTTCGAGCATGTCGGGCAGGTAGTACTCGGACTGCGCGTTGTCGTTGCCGATCTCGTTAATGTGGGCGGCGAGCTGCGCGCCGTCAAAGGCGTAGCAGCCGGCGTTGCACTCCAGCAGCGTGGCGGCCTGCTCGGGCGTGCAGTCCTTCTGCTCGATGATACGCTCGATCTGACCATCGGCGCCCAGCTTGATGCGGCCGTAGCCGAAGGGATCGGGCGGGGTCATGGTCATGACGGTGCAGGCGAGCTCGCCGGTAGCGACGGTCTGCGCGAACTTGGCGACGGTGTCGGCGGTGATGAGCGGCAGGTCGCCGTTGAGCACGACGACGGGGCCTTGCGCGATGCCGCAGGCCTCGAGCGCGACCTTTACGGCGTGGCCGGTGCCCAGGCGCTCGGTCTGCTCGACGCACTCGACCTTGGTAGCGCTGTTGGCATAGGCGCCGTCGATGAGGGCGCGCATCTCGTCGGCGTGGCTGCCGATGACGACTACGACGCGGCTGCAGCCGGCCTTGATGGTAGCGTCGACGATCCACTGGACCATGGGCTTGCCCAGGATCTTGTGCGAAACCTTGCAGTGGTTCGACTTCATGCGGGTGCCCTCGCCGGCAGCGAGGATAATTGCGGTTGCGTCCATGTGATCTCCTGTTACGTTATAGAGACGTGTGTTTGGAAACGATACACGGCGCAATATGATACCGCAGGCATATGTTGAGCGCGTAGCGATTGGCTCATGGCGGCCGATGTCGGTGCCGCTGGCGTGACGTTTGTACTGCTTGCGTGCGGCGTTGGCGGTGCTGCGGAGCTGTCGTTTGAGCGAGGGGACGGGGGTGCCCGTGGACAACATACAAGAGGAGTTTGGCGGCGAGCCCGTCGCGGCGTTCTCGATGTCGCATCCGGCTGTGCCGGCACTCTATATAGTACTGACGCTGGGACTCACCATGTTCTCGATGCAGCCGGTGCTGATCGCGCTGTCGCTTGCGGGCGGGCTGACGTATGGATTTGCGACGCATGGGGCTGCCCGCACGCTGGGCGCACTCCGCTGGCAGTTGCCGGTGATTTTGATTATCGCGCTGGTCAATCCGCTGTTTAGCGCCTCGGGATCGACGGAGCTGTTCCGTATTGGCATGCGCGCGGTGTATCTGGAAAGCATGGTATACGGCCTGTGCATGGGCGGGCTGTTTGTGGCGAGCGTGCTGTGGTTTGAGGCCGCGGCGTCGATGCTCGAATACGACAAGGTACTCGCACTGTTAGGCAACGCCGCGCCGGTGATTGCGCTCATGATCTCGATGTGCATGAGGCTTATCCCGCAGTTTTTGCGCCGCGGCCGCACGGTGCTGGCGGTGCAGGATGCGATTGATGTACCGGGGCGTGCGCCGGCCGACCCCGTGCGCTCGCGCCTGCGGGCGTCGAGCGTGTTGATGGGCTGGGGCATGGAAGATTCGCTGGAGCGCGCGGACGCGATGCGCTCGCGCGGGTGGGGTGCCGCGACGCGTCGTACGACGTATGCGCGGTATCGACTGGGGCGCGGCGACGCTGCCGCGCTGGTTGGACTTGCGGTGTTTGGCGCCGTCGCGGTGGCGGTGGCGTGGACCGCGACGACGCAGTATTCGTTTTACCCGCAGCTCTCGGTGCCGGCGCCGTGGCCAGGCTATGTCGTGTACGCCGCCTGGATGGTGTTGCCTTGCGCGTTGCACGCGATTGATGAGAAGAGGTTTGGCTGATGGCTCGGTTGGATAGGGGCCCGGTGTCGGGCGCGGCGTGCGGCCCGGATATGCCGGCGATTGAGGTGCGGAGCCTGAGCTTTGCCTACCCCGGGGTCGAGACGCCAGTGTTCGGGGAGCTCGATTGGCGTGTTCCCCAAGGGGCGTTTGCGTTGCTTGTCGGTGGTACCGGGTCGGGTAAGTCGACGCTGCTCTCGCTGCTCAAGCCCGAGATCGCTCCAGCGGGCGAGCGCACTGGCGATGCGCGCGTGCTGGGCGAGAACGTTGCCGACATGGACGTGCGGGCATCGGCAGAGCGCGTGGGTTATGTGTTTCAGGATCCCGAGAACCAGATTGTGTGCGAGACCGTGTGGCACGAGATGGCGTTTGGCCTAGAGAATCTGGGTGTGTCGCGCGACGAGATGCGCCGCCGTGTTGCCGAGACCAGCTATTTCTTTGGTCTGGAGGACTGGCTTCATCGTGATACCGATACGCTTTCGGGTGGCCGCAAGCAGCTGCTGTCGCTTGCCGCCGTCCTGGCGCTGCGCCCGCGCGTGCTGCTGCTCGACGAGCCCACGTCTCAGCTCGATCCCGTTGCTGAGAAGAATTTTCTGCACGCGCTGTTTCGTGTGAATCGCGAGCTGGGCTGCACGGTTGTTGTGGCGACGCATCAGCCGCGCCCAATGCTCGAATACGCGACGTGTGCGTACCGGATTGAGGACGGTCGCGTGCGCGAGGTGGCGGATATGGCTTCTTTGGGACGCCGAGAATCGCTGTTTTCCGATGACATGTTGGGGTGGGGTGCCATCCGATGTGCAAATAAAGGAGTATTCAGCAGGCGTGAGGACAATTTGGGCTCTCCAGAGCCGCCCGGGGACGTATCGAGCGCGAAAAAAAGTTCAGAATTGGACAAATCGTCAGAATTTGTGGCGCAAACGTCGCTCGAAAACGGCTCGGAAGCTTTCCCGCGCACGGATGGAAGCAGAATACTCCAAAAAATGCACGGCGGGTCGGCTACCACCCTGTCGGAAGGCTGGTTTCGCTACGATCGCGCGGGCGGTTGGGTGCTGCGCGGGCTCGACGTGGCGTTTTCGGCCGGTGCGGTGCATGCGATCGTGGGCGGCAACGGATGCGGTAAGTCGACGATACTCTCGGTGCTGGCGAAGACCGCCAAGCTGCAGCGCGGCCGCATGGTGCGCGGAGCGGCCTCGGCGGCGCTGCTGCCTCAGAATCCCAAAGCATTGTTGGTTGCCGAGACGGTTCGCGATGAGCTGATGGAATGGGCCTCGACCTGCGGATATGACGAGAACTTGGCGCGGGAGCGTGCGGCGAGCTTGGGGTTGTCGGGTCTGGATGGACGCCATCCGTACGATCTTTCGGGCGGACAGCGCCAGCTGCTCGCACTGGCAAAGCTGCTGCTGATCGGCCCCGAGCTGCTGCTGCTTGACGAGCCCACCAAGGGTCTAGACCTGTTCAGCCGCCGCATCATCGCCCGCGCCCTGCGTGACCATGCGAAGGCTGGCGGCACCGTCATCATGGCTACGCACGATTTGGACTTTGCCGAGCAGGTAGCCGACGACGTCGCCATGATGTTTGACGGCGAGATTGCCTGCATGGAGCCGCCGGCCGACTTCTTTGCCGACAACGTGTTCTATAGGGCGTGATAGGATGACGGACTGTCGTTTCTCGCGTTTGCTTGCAAAACTGGAGATCCCGCTGTTGTTGGCAGTGCCGGCGGTGATGGCTGCGGCGTTACTGTCGGGTGTTGAGCAGGCGGCGCTCGCCATGCTTGTCGTGGTGGCGCTGGTGCTTGCGCTGTTCTTTGCAGGCTACGAGGCGTCGCGACCGGGCCTGCGCCAGATTATGCCCACGCTGGTGCTGGCGGCGCTGGCGGCGGCGGGGCGCATCCTGTTTGGGCCCATTCCTGACTTTAAACCGGTGAGCGCCATCGCCATTATCGCGGGGGCGACGCTTGGTCGCCGCAATGGTTTTATGGTTGGCGCGCTGGCGGCGCTGACCAGCAATTTCTTTTTTGGACAGGGCATGTGGACGCCGTGGCAGATGTATGCCTGGGGGCTCGTGGGATACGTTGGCGGTGTGCTGGCGTATGCGGGTGCGTTCGACCGCGCCGACGGCACCGTGCGCATGCCAGCGCTGCTGGCGTACGGCTTTGCGTCGGGCCTGCTCTATGGCGTCGTGATCAACGCGTATGACATCATTGGTTTTGTACAGCCGCTTACTTGGGCGGGTGCCGCGGCGCGTCTTGCCACGGCAGTGCCGTTCGATATTACGCACGGCCTTGCGACCTGCGTGTTTTTGGCCGCCTTGTACAAGCCTTGGTGTCGCCGCATTAACCGTGTCGTCGTGAAATACGGGCTGTAGGACATTTCGCGTTCCCTCACGAACTTGCGGTGGAATAGTTCTCGTTTTTGGCTATTTGCTGCCCAAACAGGAACTATTCCACCGCAACTTATAGGGGGAGAGGGGCCACATGATCTGTTTTCCTCTGTCCCCCAGGAATTACTTGGCGCTAGAGCTCTAGCGCGAGGGTGACGGGGCAGTGGTCGCTGCCGAAGATGTCGCCGCGGATGCCCGTGTCGCGAACGTTGGCGGCGATTGAGTCACTTACCAGGAAGTAATCGATGCGCCATCCTGCGTTGTTCTTGCGGGCATTAAAGCGATAGCTCCACCAGCTGTAGACGCCCTCGACGTCCGGATTGGCCGCGCGCCAGGTGTCGGTGAAACCGGCGTCGAGCAGCTCGGTAAACTTGCCGCGTTCCTCGTCCGAAAAGCCTGCGTTGCCGCGGTTGGACTTGGGGTTCTTAAGGTCGATCTCCTCGTGCGCCACGTTAAAGTCGCCGCAGGTTACGACGGGTTTGCCGGTCTCGCGCTCAAGCGCGCTCAAAAAGTCGCGGTAGGCATCGTCCCAGGCCATGCGCACGTCGATGCGGGCGAGTTCGTTTTGCGCGTTGGGAGTGTAGACATCCACAAACCAGAACTTGTCGAACTCCAGCGCGCAGACGCGGCCCTCGGTTGCGGCTTGGGCGACGAGCTCGGCCGCCTCGCCCTCGCCGGTGTGGGGTAACAGCGCGTCGGCGTGCAGCACGCGCAGCGGTTCCTGGCGGCTAAAGACCGCAGTGCCCGAATAGCCTTTACGCTCGGCGTAGCTCCAGGTTTGGTGATAGTCGGGCAGGTCAATATCAACCTGGCCTTCTTGCAGCTTGGTCTCTTGCAGCGCCAGGATATCGACGTCGAGTTCTTGCGCGATCTGGATAAAGCTCGGGTCCTTTTTGAGCACGGCGCGCAGGCCGTTGACGTTCCACGAGGCGAAAGTGTAAGTCTGAGGCATGGTGTCCTTTCGACGGGGTTGGCAGGCTTAAGATTAGCGCAACAGGGGCGGGGTGGGCTCCGCGCATGCTGACTTAAAGGTCGCATGCTGGGGCGTCGCTCAACGCTGCCCGACTAGCAAGGACGGAGGACTCATATGACGCAGGCAATATCGGACCCCAGGCAGGCCTCCGCCGCGCTGGCGGATCTGTTTGACACCCACAAGCGCGTGGTCTTCTTTGGCGGCGCGGGTGTTTCCACGGCAAGTGGCATCCCCGATTTCCGCAGCGTGGACGGCCTGTATCACCAGCAGTTTGCCTATCCGCCCGAGACCATGCTGTCGCATAGCTTTTACGAGGCGCATCCGGCCGAGTTCTTCGACTTCTACCGCACCAAGATGATCGCGCTTGGCGCCAAGCCCAATCGCTGCCACACCAAGCTGGCCGAGCTGGAGCGCGCCGGCAAGCTAAATGCCGTGGTGACGCAAAATATCGACGGCCTGCATCAGATGGCCGGCTCACGGCGTGTGTTTGAGCTGCACGGATCGGTCCATCGCAACATTTGCCAGTCGTGCGGCGCGGTCTATAGCGCCGAGTGGATTTGCTCGCGCGAGCACGAGGACGCCGCGGGCGTGCCTGCGTGCCCCGCGTGCGGCGGCCGCATCAAGCCCGATGTAGTGCTCTACGAGGAGCCACTCGACGAGCATGTGTTGACCGGTGCCGTTGCCGCCATCGCCGCGGCCGATGCCCTCATTGTGGGCGGGACCTCGCTCGTGGTGTATCCGGCGGCAGGCCTTACGCGTTACTTTACCGGCGATACGCTGGCCATATGCAACCTTGCTCCCACCGATCAGGATGCAAATGCCGACCTGCTGATTTCTTGCGACATCGCGGCCGCGTTTGCGTTCTAGCCCGCGCGCGCGGATACAATAGAAAGACTGAGTGCAAAGCGACCCCGCCGCCAGCTCCCCAAGCTCGGCGGCGTGGGCATTTTAGGAGGATGTTCATGGCGAACGACAGCAAGACATGGCGGTGCGGAAAGTATGAGCTCAGCTTTGACCGTCCGCGCATCATGGGCGTCCTCAACGTGACGCCCGATTCGTTTAGCGATGGCGGGGAGCACTTCGATCCGGATGCCGCCATCGAGTACGGCCTGGCGATGCTCGACGCCGGCGCCGACATCATCGACGTGGGCGGCGAGTCCACGCGCCCCGGCTTTACCCCGGTCAACCCCAACGAGGAGGCTCGCCGCGTGCTGCCCGTGGTGCGCGCGCTGGCCAAGGAGGGCGCCATCGTCTCGATCGACACGCGTCATGTGGCGGTTGCCAAGGCGGCCGTGCGCTGCGGCGCCTCGATCGTCAACGACGTGACCGGCTTCACCGATCCCAAGATGGTCGAGTTTGTTAAGACGAGCACCTGCGGCATCATCGTGATGCATGCCGGCGAGGTCGCCGCGCCCACCCGCACGCACGCAACGGTGCAGCTCGATACCTCGGCAGCAGCGTTTGTTGCCGAGAAGGCGCGCGAGGCGGCTGCCGAGGCCGCGCGTGAGGCCGAGAAGCCGGCTCGCCGCCGTCGCGGCAAGTTGCTGGGTGAGCCTAAGTCGGAGGCCAAGCTTCCGGGCGGCGTGGTGCAGCCCTCGTTGCCGTTTGGCGAACCGGAGCCCACGTCCGAGCCTGCAAGCGAGCAGGAGACGCCCGCCACCGAGCAGACTGCTGCCGCCGAGACCGTCGCGCCCGCGCCCGCAGCCACCGAGGCCGCATCGGAGTCCAATGACCGTCTGGCCGCCATGATGCGCCGCAGCGCCCGCCGCGAGGAAGCCTACGTGCCCACCTCGCAGCTCCGCCGCTTCACCCTGCCCGATTCGGCGCCCATCATGCGCCGCGTCATGGGCTTTCTGTCTGACCAGGCCCGCACACTCATCCATGCCGGCGTGTCGCGCGACCGCATCTGCATCGATCCTGGCCCGGGCTTTGGTAAGTCGGCTAACGAGGACATCGTCATCCAGCGCGAGACTGCCAAGATGGCGTCACTGGGCTATCCGCTCATGTGCGCCGTGTCGCGCAAGCGCTTTGTGGGCGCCGTCTCGGGCGTGACCGAGGCCGCCGAGCGCGATGCCGCTACGTTTGGCGTGTGCCTGGGCGCCATCCAGGCCGGTGCCAACATCGTGCGCGTGCACGACGCCGCGGGTTTTGCGCAGTTCCTAAACGGCTACTGGGCGGTTGCCAAGCCGCAGCCGCGCCGCGCGTTTGTGGCCGTGGGCTCCAACCTGGGGCATCGCTGCGACAACATCCGCGCTGCACGCGAGATGATCGCCGAGATTCCACTCACCTGCGTGTCCAACTCCTCCAAGATTTACGAGAGCGAGCCGGCCTACGAGACGCGCCAGGACGCGTTTGCCAACGCCGTCATCGAGATCAAGACCGAGCTGGCGCCGCTGGTGCTGCTCGATGAGCTCATGAAGATCGAGGCCGAGCTGGGGCGCGACCGCTCCAAAAAGGCCAAGGCCAACGGTCCGCGCACCATCGACCTGGACCTGCTGTGGATGGACGGCGAGACCCACGGCGGCAAAAAGCTGCGCCTGCCGCATCCGCTGATCGGCGAACGCGACTTTGTGCTGGTGCCGCTCGAGGACCTGATGCACGACCCGGCGCGGTTCTTCCGCTACAACGGTGTCGAGGTCAAGGAGCCCGAGGACCGCGTGGGCCATATCGTGGGCGAATTGGGGCGTATGTAGATGATCGAGATGAATGCTGTTGCCGCTGGCACCGAGCTCGACGCGGCGCGCGACGCGGGCCGCGAGGGCGTGTCCGCGGGCTGGTGCGCGTGGAGCGCGGGCGATGCTTCGCTGACGTTTTCGCTGGTCGTGCGTCCGGATGTGAATATGCACGCCTTCCACGGCCTGCCGTTTGTGGCCGCGATGGGCATGATGGACGCGCTCGTGGGCACGGCTTCGACGCCGGGGTTGGGCCTTGCCGGTAAGGTGGGTATCCAGTGGCCGAGCGATATCGTGTGCGGTGCGCCTGCGTTTGAGACGTCGCTCGCGCGTGTTGCCGTGAACGGCGGTGCCGGTGCTGCGGGCATGTTCGGTGCCGTGACGGTGGATATTGAGCGTTCGGCGTTGAGCGAGCTCGGTGTGGACGTGGCTGACGAAGCGCTGGTCGAGGCGCTGGCCGCCGCCATGCTGGCCCGCGTGGACGCCTGGGCGGTTGTTGCCAACACGCCGCAAGGCGCCGCAGGGCCGCTGGCTCCCGTGCTGGGCGAGTACTTCGACATGGTGCCGCTGCTGGGCCGCCAAGTTGCGGCGGTGCCGCTCAGCGGTTTGCCGCTTGCGGTCGGTGTGTTTGCGGGCCTGGATATCTGGGGTCGTGCGACTATCAAGACCGATGCCGGCGAGCAGGAGTTTCCGCCCGAGGCCGTACGAATTCGCGGACTGTAACGCGTGGCGCCCGCGCTCAAAGATAACGATGACAACAAGACCCTTCTCGGCCTGTGCCGGGGAGGGTTTCGCCTGTCTGGGGAATGGGCTGCCAGCGCCCTATTCCTCAAAACTGAAAATTTTTCGATTTTGAGGAATAGGCTTGGCGAACGTTTGCGGGGGCTGTGGCATCGGGCGTGCTCGACTTAAGCTCCTGCTCTATCCCAGCTCCTGCATGCGGCGGTAGATTTCGCAGATACCCTTGATGGTGAGCTGTCCGTCGACCACGTCGAAGGCATCGGTCGAATCGGCGACGATGCTGGCGAGACCGCCCGTGGCGATAACGGTGGCATCCTCGCGGCCCAGCTCGCGCTTCATGCGCGCGACCAGGCCCTCAGCCATGGCGGCGGCGCCCGTTACGGCGCCGACCTTGATGCACTCCTCGGTATCGCGGCCGATGGCGTGCTCGGGCGCCTCGAGCGGCACGCTGGCGAGCTTGGCGGCACGGGCGGCAAGCGCGTCCATGGAGATGCGAATGCCCGGCGCGATCGCTCCGCCAATGTAATAACCGTCCTCATCGATGACGTCGATATTGGTCGCGGTGCCAAAGTCCACCACGATCGCCGGCGCGCCATAGAAGGTCTCGGCAGCGACGGCGTTGGCGATGCGGTCGGCACCAACGGCCTGGGGGCGCGCCGCCCGCAGCTTGGTTACGGCGGCCGTCTGCGGCCCGATGACGATGGCGTCCGCGGCAATGCGGTCGGCCACGGCGTGCCACTCGCGCGAGAGCTGCGGCACCACGCCCGCAAAGGCGATCGCGTCGACCGCATCGAGCGAAAGGCCGTACATCTTAAAGAAACCCATCAGGCGCACATGGATCTCGTCGGCGGTATAGGAGCGGTCGGTGGGCATGCGCCACGACTGCACCAGCTCGTCTCCGTCAAACAGGCCCATGGCCGTCTGCGTATTTCCCATATCGATAGCGAGCAGCATGTCTACTCCCGGTGTCGGCGTAAAAGGACGCGCACCATTGTATACGTGCCGTCGATGGCGCTCGGCTGCGATTCGTTTACGGTGATAGGGGGTGAGGAGTTTAAATATGAAGGAATTATGCTCTACGAGATTTTTCTTGCCGTTTGCCGAACTCCCGCGTAATATTCTTTCTTGCGCACATGAGGCGCCCAGACATTGCGGGGTGGAGCAGTCTGGTAGCTCGCCGGGCTCATAACCCGGAGGTCGTAGGTTCAAATCCTGCCCCCGCGACCAAGAACTTGCAGCTCGTCGGCCTAGCCGGCGAGCTTTTTTGTTATTCCGGGACCGTGTTTTCGGTCCAATTCTCGGCCTCTCAAACAAAATCTCGATCTGTAACATCTAGACCCGATTTGGGCGGCTAGGTGTTACAGATCGAGATATACCGGTGGGTTGGGTCGTGTTTGTCTAAATCTGTAACACGAGGGACGGATTTTGCCGAGTTGTTGTTATAGATTGAGATTTTCTAGCAGGCGGGTATGGTTTGTCTCGATCTGTAACAGGTAGGGGTCAAAAGTGGGTCTAGCTGTTACAGATTGAGATTGTTGAGGTTGGGTCGAGGGGAATATCTCGATCTGTAACAGTAAGACCCGGTTTTGCCGAGTAACTGTTACAGATTGAGACGAACCGACGGGCCGCTCTGCCCCATCCACCTGCCGCCACCTGATATTCGCCGATTTCCGTTGTGCCGCCATGCCCCCATGCCATATCCTCTAGACAACTACGCGGCATCATCGCCGCCGCGCCTACAAGAGAGGAATGTCCATGACCGCACCTGCATCCAAGCTGCTCCAGCCCATTACGGTTGGCCCCCTTGAGCTCAAGAACCGCATTATGTTCCCGCCGCTGACCACCGGCTACGAGGAGCGCGACGGCTCCATTGGCGAGCGCAGCCTGGCTTTTTACGAGCGCCTGGCCCGTGGCGGCGTGAGCTACATCGTCATCGGCGACGTCGCTCCCGTCATGACCGCAAGCCCCACGCCCAAGCTGGCGACCGACGCCCAGATCCCCACGTTTAAGGCCCTGGCCGACGCCGTCCACAAGCACGGCGCCAAGGTCGCGCTGCAGTTGTTCCACCCCGAGTACGACGTGCCCGGTGTCGGCCGCATGGTCATGGGATCCATGGCTGCCGCCAAGGCCGCGCAGGAGGCCAAGGCCGCCGGTGACGAGGAGACCTTTGCCGCCAAGATGGCCGAGTCCAACGAGATTCGCAACCAGGCCTACGCCAAGCTGCACCACGATATGCAGCACTTTGTGAACGAGGCGAGCGTAGAGCAGCTCACCCAGATCAAGGAGGCCATCGCTGCCTCGGCCGCCCGCGCGCAGCAGGCCGGGATCGACGCCATCGAGGTCCACGGCGACCGCCTGGTGGGTTCGCTGTGCTCGGCCATCCTCAACCAGCGCACCGACGAGTACGGTGGTTCGTTCGAGAACCGCGTTCGCTACGCGCTGGAGGTCGTCGCTGCCATTAAGGAAGCCGCGCCGCAGCTGATGGTGGAGTACAAGCTCCCCGTGATCATGGAGAACCCCGACGGCACGCCGCGCGGCAAGGGCGGCCTGCAGCCCGACGAGGCCTGCGAGTTTGCCAAGCTGCTCGAGGGCGCGGGCATCGACATGATCCAGGTTGCACAGGCCAACCACACCGGCAACATGGGTGACACCATTCCGCCCATGGGCGCCATGCCCTACAACTGGACGCTGCCCGTGGCCGAGCGCGTCAAGGCCCTGGTCTCCGTGCCGGTGGCAACCGTGGGCCGTGTTGTCTCGGTCGAGGCCGGAGAGAAGATTCTGGAAGACGGCGCGGCCGACATCATCGCCTATGGCCGCTCGCTCATGTGCGACCCCGACATTGCGCTGAAGGCCGCCACGGGCGAGCCCATTCGCGAGTGCCTCAACTGCAACAAGGGCTGCGTCGACGCGATTCAAAGCCGCAAGTACATCTCGTGCGTGCTCAATGCCGAGAACGGTGACGAGGCGACCATCGCCATCAAGCCGGGCGAGGGCGACAAGAAGATCGCCGTGGTGGGCGGTGGCATCGCCGGCCTGGAGGCTGCGCGCGTGGCGGCCAAGCGCGGCTACGACGTGACCATCTACGAGGCGAGCGATCATCTGGGCGGCCAGATTGTGCTGGCGGCTGCGCCTCCGCGCAAGGACGAGATCATGCGCTCGGTCGAGTACTACGAGAAGATTCTGCCTGGCCTGGGCGTGAAGGTTGAGCTCAGCCATGCCGCTACCGCTGAGGACCTCAACGCCGCCGACGCCGCGATTGTTGCCGTGGGCGCGCACGACGTGGTCATCCCCGTTCCGGGTGCCGACTCGGAGAAGGTCGTCTCGAGCTGGGACGTGCTGGCCGGCAAGGTGGAGCTCAGCGGGCGCGTCGCCGTCATTGGCGGTGGCCTGGTGGGCACCGAGACTGCCGAGTACCTGCTGCAGCACGGCTGCGAGGTGGCGATCGTGGAGATGCTCGACAAGATTGCCGCGGGCGAGTCCGAGACCATTCTGCCACTGATCATGAGCGACTTTGCAGAGCACAACGTGGAGCAGCACGTGAAGACCCGCCTGACCGCCATTACCGATGAGGGCGTGGAGGCTGTTCGCACCACCGAGGACGGCGCCGAGGAGCCGGTAAAGATCTCCTGCGATTACGTGGTGATGGCCGTGGGCTCCAAGGCCAACGCGTTTGACCTGGACGGCGTAACGGTGCCCGTGACCTGCGTGGGCGACTGCTCGGGCGAGCGCACCGCCGACATCGCGAGCGCCATCCGCACGGCATATCACGCGGCCAACGAGCTGTAGTTGAACATCGCGGCCAGGCGGGGCGGTAGCACGGATTCGTCTCGCCCGGCTGTGTCCCGTCGGGTGTCAACCGGTGCGGGGCCTGCAAGCGCAGCAGGTCCCGCCCTTTTTGTTTTGCTCCGGTGGATGGCAATGCGCGGTAATCATGAGGAATGAGGACGTCTACTGCCTTGCAGATCACTCAAAATTATTGGGGGAGGGGTTAATAACTATATCCGCTATACCAAAGGACATAAAGAGATGCCAATTTTGTTGACAAGCGAATGACGATTAGCTGTGAGTCAGCTACCAGCGTAAATAATCGATAAAGATATGTCGTAATTTGGTGCCAAATGCCCAGATAGCGCCGCGTCTATTTTAATTAACTGCTTTGAGCAAACAGTAAAATGCTACTATCTAACTTGCACGTAAGAAAGCAGATTAACGGTTAAGGCTAAGAAGTGGCAGGTATGTCGGAAGCAACTAGGACTCGCACGCATGCGCCCGAGGTTAGGCAGCGCGCCGTCGAGATCCTCCAAGAGGGGGTCGGTCATCGCGCCCTCGCTGCGGAGCTTGGCATTCCTCAGGCCACGGCTCGTCAGTGGGCTCGCGCGTATGCTGTGGGCGGTGCCGACGCCGTTCTCAACGCCGGTTCGCATCATCACACCTATTCATACGAAGTTAAGCTCGCCGTGGTTAAGGATCGCTTGGAAAACGGCTTAACGGTTCGCGAGGCCATGATCAAGCACAAGATTCCCAGCGAGTCTTCGGTCAAGGCTTGGTGCCGTCAGTACCGCGAGAGCGGTGAGTCCGCACTGGTCGATAAGCCGCGCGGTCGCAAGCCGCGCGTTAAAAAGGCGGAATAGCAAACGGGATGGTGCGCCCACGGGGGCGCATTTTTCTTGCCGCGCCAACTTTTGGACCAGCGCGAGCCTATCGGGACATCCTCCAACGTGGCCAATAAACCGCGCGCAGCGGCCCGCGCGTCCGTCGTTGCGGTAAGGGAGCGTCACCCCTCTACTCCAATGCGGACGTACCCTTGCCCTGTACGCCTAAAACTCCCCAGTTGACCGAAAACCTGCCGCCGCTACTCCTCAATTGAGCTATAACGTTAAACAATTGCAGCGTTTTTGCATGGGGGAGTGATGGTATGACGCTACTGTATTTCCTTACCCTGTTTCCGCTGGTACCGGCGCTGGGCATGCTGCTCGCGCGCGGTGACCGCGCTCGCGATGCGGTGGGGCTCATAGGCTCCGGCATTATTATGGCGGTGACAGTTGTAGTCGCCGTCATGTTTTTTGGCACGGGTCCGCAGAGCTTTGAGGTTGCCCCCGACACCTCGCATGTGCTCTCGATCATCAGCTCCGTCATCGACGTCATCCTGTGCGCCGTAATCCTGTACAACGCGCACAAATTTAAGAGCACGCTCGCCACGGTGCTCGGCACAGTCCAGCTGGTGGGCTCGTTCGCCTTTGCGGCCATGGCGTCGCCTGCGGTCGAGGTCGTCACCGCTACGCCGCTCTACCTAGACTACATGAGCGTGATCATGGTGCTTGCCGTCGGCATCGTCGGCAGCCTAATCTGCGTGTATGCCCTGGGCTACATGAAGGACTTCCAGGCCCATGACGAGCACGAGGCTGCGCTGCGCGGGCAGACCGCGCCCGACCGTCGCCCGCAGTTCCTGGCGCTCATGTTCCTGTTCCTCTCAGCCATGTTCGTCATCGTGACGAGCGACAACCTTGAGTGGCTGTTCTGCGGCTGGGAAATCACCACCGTGTGCTCGTTCCTCATGATTGGCTACACGCGCACGCCCGAGGCCATCAAGAACGCCTTTATCCAGATCATCCTCAACATGCTGGGCGGCATCGCGTTTTTGGCCGGACTCATGTACCTGCACGTCAACGGCATGCCGCTGACCATCTCGGGCATGATCGAGCTTTCCGGCGCCGGAACCGCGCAATCCGCGCTGCTGGTGATGCCGGTCGTCCTGCTGTCGCTCGCCGCACTCACCAAGGCCGCACAGATGCCGTTCCACACGTGGCTGTTGGGCGCCATGGTTGCCCCCACGCCCACGAGCGCCCTGCTGCACTCGTCAACCATGGTCAAAGCCGGCGTGTTCCTGATGGTCAAGCTGAGCCCGCTCTATGCCATCTATCCCGTGACCGGCTTTATGGTCACGAGTGTGGGTGCCATCACGTTTTTGCTCGCTGCCCTCATGGCCATCTCGCAGAGCAACGCCAAGCGCGTGCTCGCGTACTCCACCATTTCCAACTTGGGCCTCATCAGTGCCTGCTTGGGTGTCGGCGCGCCCGAGGCCGTATGGGCGGCCATCTTTCTGATCCTGTTCCACACGGTGGCAAAGTCGCTGCTGTTCCTGTGCGTGGGCACGGCCGAGCATCATATCGGCAGCCGCAATATCGAGGACATGGACGGCATGTTCAGCCGCATGCCGCACCTGACGCGCCTGATGATGCTGGGCATCATGGGCATGTTCGTGGCGCCGTTTGGCATGCTCGTGTCCAAGTGGGGCGCCCTGGTGGCGTTCGCGCAGACCGGCAACGTGCTCATGATTATGGTGCTTGCCTTTGGCTCAGCCGCGACGTTCTTCTTCTGGGGCAAGTGGCTTGCCAAGCTTTCGGGCGTCGATCCCACGGCTCAAAACGTTGAGGTCAATGTCCATAAGACCGAGTGGATGGCGCTCAACACCATCGCCGCGCTGCTGATTCTGTGCTGCGTGGCGTTTCCGGTTATCTCGAGCGGTCTGGTGTCGCCTTACTTGGCCATGGTGTTTGGCCGCGTGCCGTACGTTATCGGCAAGGACGCCATGTATCTGATGGTGGTTATCGTGGCGTTTATCGCCGTGGTGCTGCTGACTTCATTCCGCGTGAGCAACAAGCCGCACGTCAACGTGTACCTTTCGGGTGTGGGAACCGACAAATATCGTCATTTCCGCGGCTCGATGGGACACGAGGTGAAGGCCGAAAAGCGCAATTGGTATTCGGAGGACGCCCTTGGCGAGAAGCGTATTGGCCCCGCGGGTAGCGTCGTGTGCTGCAGCATTATCTTGTTTGCGCTGCTGTGTTGCGCGTGGATTGGGCCCGAGAGACTTGCCATGAGCGCGCCCTCGGTGCTGCGCGGCAAGTATTTCGAAGGTTCGGGTGTCGTGGGCATCTTTATAGGCACCGTGGCGTTTGCCTTGATTGCGCCGCTTGTGGGCGGTTTGATTGACGGCCTTGACCGTAAGCTTTCGGCCCGCATGCAGGGTCGTGTGGGCCCGCGTCTGCTGCAGCCCTTCTACGACGTTGCCAAGCTGCTGCGCAAGGCCCCTGCCAGCGTAAACACCATGGACGACACCTACATGGCATGCGCGCTCATCTTTACCGTGGTGGGCGGCGGCATCTTTGTGTCGGGTTCCAACACGATGTTGTGCTCCTTTATGGTGACGCTCGCCGCGATCTTTGTGGTGCTGGCGTCTGCCTCGACGCAAAGCCCGTTTGCCCAGGTCGGCGCCGACCGCGAGCTGCTGCAGGTTATGAGCTACGAGCCCGCCGTTCTGCTGATGAGCGTGGGCCTGTACCTTGCCACCGACAGCTTCGATTCCATCGCCGTGACGGGGCAGTCGGCCCCCATCATCGTGTACAGCGCACCCATTTTCCTCGCACTGCTCGCGGTGCTTACCATCAAGCTGCGCAAGTCGCCGTTCGATCTTTCGTACTCGCATCACGCGCATCAGGAGATTGTCCAAGGCGTCGCCACCGAGATGAGCGGCGGCACGCTGGCCAAGATGACCCTTATGCACTGGTGCGAGACCGTGCTGTTTTTGATGTGGGTGGGCATGTTCTTTGTCTGGGACAACCCGGTGAGTTGGGTGGTCGCCCTGGTCGTGATGGCTGTGACGTATTTTGTCGAGGTGCTGATCGATAACACCTTCGCCCGTAGCACCTGGCGCAGCTGCTTTAAGCTCGGCTGGGGTGTGGCGCTGGTGTTTGGCCTGCTCAACCTTATGCCCATCCTCGTCGACGTGTTTATTTAGGAGGTGGCATCCATGGATCATAAAATGTCGCGCTCGCCGTGGGTTATTCATTACGACGGCTCGAGCTGCAACGGATGCGATATTGAGGTGCTGGCCTCACTTACCCCGCTGTTCGATGCGGAGCGGTTTGGCGTGGTCAACACCGGCAACCCCAAGCATGCGGATATCTTTTTGGTGACGGGGTCGGTCAATGCCCAGAACCTGCCCGTCGTGCGCCAGATCTACAACCAGATGCTCGAGCCCAAGTGCGTGCTGGCCTGCGGTATCTGCGCGTGTTCGGGCGGCGTGTTCCGCGATGCGTACAACGTGATCGGCGGCGTGGATCGTGCGGTTCCCGTGGACGTGTACGCGCCTGGGTGCGCCATTCGTCCCGAGACCGTGATCGATGCCATTGTGGAGGCGTGCGGCATTCTGGACCAGAAGGAGGCCGTGATGCGCGCTGGCGGTGACCCGCTTACCGTGGGCGGCGCCGCAACCTGGGACGGTGGCGTTGAGCTGGGCGAGGACGGGTTTGTAGCTGCGGGGGCCGGGGCTGACGCTGCCGGTGACGCGCCTGCCGAGAAGCCCGCAGCGCCCGTCGCTGCAAAGGAGGCCGAGTAATGCAAAAGGCAATCTACATCACCGTCGGGATCGATGAACTGTTGCCGCATGTGCAGGCGCTCAAAGGTACCGGCGCGCGCTTTGTGCAGATGCATGCCGAGCGCTGTGTGGACGACGGATCGTATCGTCTGGTCTATACGTTTATCGACGTTCGTGCTGCTCAGGAGCATATTGCGCAGGACGGCAGCTATGCGATCGAGAACCTGATGGTTGAGGGAATTGATCAGTATCAGGAGATTCCGTCCATCAGCTCGTACTATCCGGCGGTATTTCCGTTTGAAAACGAAGCGCACGACCTATTCGGTCTTGCCATCACCGATATGCAGATTGACTTTAAGGGCTTTTTCTACCAGGTCTCGACTGCCGAACCCATGAGCGTTATCACGCCCGAGGTGAAGGCCGCACGCGAGAGGGCCATGAAGGTCCGTGCCGCCGCCGAGGCCAAGGCGCGCAAAGCCGCGGCCGAAAAGGCCGCCGCGGCTGCGGCTGCTGCAGGGGAGGGTGCTGCGAGCGCCGGCGACGCCGCGGGCGCCGCTGCTCAGCCCGCTGCGGCTGCCGGCTCCGATACTCAGCATGACGATGCCGCTGCCAAGGCCGCGCTCAAGGCTGCTGAGATGGAGGCAAAGCTCGCCGCCATGGATCCCGAGAAAGCGGCCAAGGTCCGCGCGGCGCTTGCCGCCAAGGCCGCCCGCGACAAGCAGAAAAAGGAGGCGTAAGGCCCATGGCACATCGCTCCGTTATTCCGTTTGGCCCGCAGCACCCGGTGCTGCCCGAGCCGCTTCATCTGGACCTGGTGATCGAGGACGACCGCGTCATCGAGGCAATTCCGCAGATCGGCTTTGTGCACCGCGGACTCGAGAAGCTCACCGAAAAGCGCGACATGCATCAGTTTGGCTACATCGCCGAGCGCATCTGCGGCATCTGCGCCGTGGGCCATAGCTATGGCTATGCCAGCGCCTGCGAGCGCATGCTCGACATCGAGGTGCCCGGCCGCGTGCAGTATATCCGCACCATTCTTCATGAGCTTTCGCGCATCCACTCGCATCTGCTGTGGCTGGGCCTGCTCGCCGATGCCTTTGGCTTCGAGGCGTTGTTCTATCGGTCGTGGACCCTGCGCGAGCAGATTCTCAAGATTTTCGAGAGCACCTGCGGCGGCCGCGTGATCCTTTCGATTAACGAGATCGGCGGCCTTAAGCACGACATCGAGGACTCCGAGCTAGCGGGTATTGTCCAGACGCTCGAGGCCATGCGTCCCGACTACGAGGCCCTGGTGCATACGTTTTTGGATGACGACAGCTGCGGCGAGCGCCTGCATGGCGTGGGCGTGATCAGCAAGAAAGACGCGCTGGAGCTTTCGATGGTCGGTCCGTTCGGGCGCGCCTCGGGCGTGGACTACGACGTGCGCATGTTCGGCGACGGTGCCTACGCGGACCTGGCTGCGTTCGAGCCCATCGTTGCCACCGATGGCGATTGCTATGCCCGCTGCCAAGTGCGTTGTGCCGAGGTCACGCAGGCCATGGACATTATCAAGGAGCTTGTCGGCAAGATTCCGCACGACGGTATCGGCGGGCGTACCAAGCTCACGCCGGCCGACGGCGCGCGCGGCGAGGTTGTGATTGAACAGCCGCGCGGCGAGGCATATTACTATGTGCGCGGTAACGGTACCAAGAACCTGGACCGTTTCCGCGTGCGCACGCCGACGTCGCAGAACCTGGCTGGTCTGACGCATGCGCTGCAGGGCGTGCTCCTTGCCAACGTGCCCATGATTATCCTGACCATCGACCCCTGCATTAGCTGCACGGAAAGGTAGGCGCGGCATGAGTTTACTGACATTTGCCAAGACGGCCTTGGGCTCTATGGTCAAGCAGCCGGTAACGGTGTGCTATCCGCAGGAGAAGCTCGCGGCACCCGAGCGCCTGCGCGGGCATATCGTTAACGACATGAACGTGTGCATCTGCTGTGGCATGTGCGCGCGCCGCTGCCCGGCGGGCGCACTCGCGGTCGATCGCAAGGGCGGAACGTGGTCGATCGACCCGTATGCCTGTGTGGTGTGCGGCGAGTGCATCGAAAGCTGTCCTAAACACTGCCTGAGCATGGACACCGCCCGCACTTCGGTTGCGGCGGACAAGACTCCCGCGGTAGAAACCAAGCCGGAATAGAGCCGGAATAGGGCCGGTGGGGCAAAAATGCCCCACCGGCCCCGCGCTTAAACGCGCGGTGGAGCCGCCGCGAACAAAACTATGCCGGTTTACTACGACAAATCGCCTACTCCTAACCACACCGCATGTGGTAAAACCAAAACCGCAGGTAGACGGCTTGCAGCTTTGCGAAAAAGCCACGCGTGGTCGGACGCCTTCTTTTTATCGTAGTAAACCGGCATAGTTTTGAAATGGCATCATATCGGTAACAGCCATTGATCCCCCAAGGGCGGAGGAAAACGGATCATTTTTGCCTGATGGCTCCGAGTCGCACCCGTTTTCCTGCGAAAACGCTCGTGTCTCAACTTTGGTGAGACATTTGTCTCACGCCCAAAACCGAATCTGGAACATGTGTCACCTGCCCTAATTGCGTCTTATTCCGTAACTTTAGGCTGATGCAAGGTCTGAGCCTGCGAGAAGGGAGACGCGATGAGTAAGTACACGAGGGGTCTCTTGGCGGTGATACTGGCCGTAGTGCTGGTGTTGCCGGCTGCAGCATTTGCCATGCTGCCCGAGGCCAACGCCAGGTCCAGCACCGGAATGGACGGACCGACAATGGCCGGAAAGGTTGTCGACCCCGATACCAGCGGTCGCTGGGAAATCTGGGCGGCAGGCCACGGTGGCAATAAGGTAACGACCCAAAACGTCGGCCGAATCTGGACCGACAAGACGGTCAAGGCAACCGAGGAAAACGAAGAGTCGGATTTTCTGACTACACTTTCGGCCATGTCCTCGACGTCTAATTCAACCGTGACGGTTACCACGCCGCTCGACATCGTGATGGTGCTGGATGCTTCTGGCTCAATGGATCGCGCTATGGGCGATACCGACAACACTAAGCGCATTACAGCTCTGAAGAACGCTGCCTATAGCTTTATCGATACTATTGCCAAGCAAAACGAGGGTATCGAGGGCGTGGATAGGCAACATAAGGTTGCTATCGTTAAGTTTTCGGGAGATACGACCAAAAAGGTCGGTAATGATACCTATCGCGCTGACGGCTACACCTACAACTACTCGCAGGTGATGTCGGGCCTGACCGATTGCTCCGGCCCCGGCGTGACTGATCTTAAGAAAACAATTAAGGCTATTAAGCCTGCCGGCGCCACGCGTGCCGACTATGGTCTAGAACTGGCCGAGGGCATCACTTCTGGTCGCGCGGACGCCAAGAAGATTGTTGTGTTCTTTACCGACGGCACGCCAACGAAAGTTGACAAGTTTGACCCTGGCGTCGCCAACGATGCTGTGACGGCTGCCAAGAATATGAAGGACAGCAAGGCTGCCGTCTATACCATCGGCATCTTTGACGGTGCGAACCCCAGCGCCAGTATCCAAGATTCGAATACAAGCCAAGAAAACAAGTTCATGCAGGCCGTTTCGAGCAACTATCCCAATGCCACGGCATGGAACGCTCACGGCACGCGTGCGGAAAACTCCGACTACTATAAGTCGGCGACCAATGCCGAAGAGCTCAAGAAGGTCTTCGATGACATCTCTCAGGCCATCACATCGGAGCCGCCTTATCCGACCGAAATCCATAAGGGCTACGACGAGACCAAGTCCGGCTACATCACGTTTACCGACGAGCTAGGCGACTTTATGCAGGTCGACGGATTTGCCGAAGTCGTCATCAACGGCACGCCGTTTACCAAGGCGAGCAAGACGGTCAACAAAGAGACCAATACCGACACCTACGAGTTCGCCGGCAAGGCAAAAGACCTGCTCATTACCGTGCAGCGCGCCGGCGATGACAATCCCCAGAAGGGCGATATCGTAACGGTCAATATTCCTGCGTCGTTGATTCCGCTGAGTCACTTTAAGACCGTAGACGGCAAGCTTTCGGTCGACAGCGTTAAGCCCATTCAGGTGAAGTATGCCTCGAGCGTGAAGAGGGACGCCCTCGATAACCTGTTTACGCCTGAGAAGGTCGCGGGACTCAAGGACTACATCGAGAACAATACGACTGCCGTTGACGGCACCAAGACCGTGAGTTTCTACGCGAACAAGTGGAGCGGTGGTGCGTTGGGTGATACGGTCGCGACCTTTGAGCCGGCCGACACCAACCGCTACTACTACTTCCAGAAGCAGACTCCCATTTACACGGACAAGGGCTGCACGCAGCCTGCAAAGAATTCGCTGACAGATACCGGCACCTATTACTACAAGGATGAGTTTGAGGAGCAGGGCTCGAACGGCGAGGCCAAGCCCGCCACCGCCGTCATCGAGTTCATCGGTGGCGACGCTACCAAGTTTGACGGCGCTATAGTTGCCGACAAGGACGGAAACCTGTCGTTTAGCGTGGGAACCGCGCGCCTGGCCTTTATCGATGAGCTCCACACCACCAAGAAGAGCGTGGGCGGCAACAACACTGGTACCGCGACCGACGTTCTCAACCCCAAGTGGAATAACGTGTCCGCCAAGGCGACCGCGACGCATGTCAATTCCTACCTGGGCAACAACGGTAAGATCAGCTTTGCGTATGACATGACGCCGGCAATGGTGAACACCAAGGCCAGCTTTGGTCTGACCAAGGTGCTCGAGGGTCGCGACCGGACGAATGCTGACGCGTTTGAGTTTGGCCTGACGTCCGAGAACGGCGCCCCGATGCCTGCGACTACGACTGCGATCGTGCGCAAGGCCGACCTGGACGCCCGGGGCAAGGCTGCCATCGACTTCGGTACGATCGAATACACCAAACCTGGCACGTACGTCTATAAGGTCAGTGAAAAGCACGCCGGGACCACGATTGACGGCATCGCCTACAGCGGTAACGTCGCGGAGATCACCGTGACGGTGAGGCCCAATAAGAAGGGCGAACTGAGCGCTGACGTGAAGGTGACCTCGGGTGAGACCGAGTTCAAGAACGTCTACGCTTCGGATCCTGTTGAGTCCAGCGTTACCGACCAGATTGCCGTGGCCAAGTCCCTGACCGGGCGCGACTTGGCGGAAGGCGAGTTCAGCTTTGAGCTGCTCGAAGTCATGGGCAAGGAAGTTAAGCCTGTCGAGACCGTTGCAAACGGCGCCGACGGCAAGGTGACGTTCAGCGCCATCAAGTACACCGAGATCGGCCAGCATACCTATAAGCTGCGCGAGGTCAAGGGCGACGCCGGCGGCATCACCTACGACAATACGGTCTACACTGTCGTGACGACCATTGCCGATAACGGCAAGGGCCAGCTGGTCGCTACGCACGAGCTGGGGGGCGCCAAGGACGTCAAGAACATCGAGTTCAAGAACGCCTACACCACGAATGCTGCCGAGGCATCGCTTGCGGGCATCAAGAACCTGCAGGTCGCCGACGGCTTGACCCCGGCTGACATTGCCGGCAAGTTCACCTTTACCGTGACCGGTGAAGAGGGCGCACCCATGCCCGCGAATGCGAGCGTGACCAATGATGCCAAGGGCAAGGTCGACTTTGGCAAGATTGCCTTTACGCTCGACGACCTTAACAAGGCTCTGGGCGAGAAGCCCGAGAAGCGCGAGCACACCTTTACCTATACCGTGACCGAGTCCGGCGAGGTCGCTGGCGTGACCAACGACGCCAAGCTGTCGCGCGAGGTTTCCTTCACCGTGACCGATGACGGCAAGGGCAATCTGAGCGTATCCTGCAAGCCGGACGGCGATGTGGCATTTACGTTCACCAATACCTATAACGTGACGCCTGTCGAGACGAGCGTCACCGACCAGATCACCGCGAACAAGGTCCTGACCGGGCGTGAGCTTGCTGCCGGCGAGTTCTCTTTTGAGCTGGTCGAGGGCGACGAGGTTGTCGCCAAGGGCACCAACGCTGCCGACGGCACGATCGCCATGGACAAGATCGCCTACGACAAGCTTGGTAAGCACACCTACACGCTGCGCGAGGCCAAGGGCGGAACCACCAGCAAGGGCGTCACCTACAGCGACGCCAAGTACACCATCGAGACCACCATCACGGACAACGGCGACGGCACCCTCAAGGCCGAGCATGTCCTGAAGGACCCCGAGGCTGCGACCTTCAAGAACACCTACAGCGTAACCCCGCTCGATGCAGAGCTCGACTTTGACCTGAGCAAGGCCATCGACGGCCGCGAGTGGACGGATGGGGACGAGTTTAGCTTTACCATTACCGCCCCCGATGGCGCCCCGCTACCCGATCCTGCGACCGTAACCGTGAGCAAGCACGACGCGAAGGACGGCATTGCCGCCATCAAGTTCGGCAAGATTCGCTACACGGCTGCCGGAACCTACAAGTACGAGATCCGCGAGAACGCGGGTAATACGGTTGGCATGACGTATGACTCCCACGTCGCGACCGCCGAAGTGACCGTGACCGAGGGCAGCGAGGGCAACCTGACCGCAAACGTCACCAAGAAGGAAAACGGACGCTTTACCAACATGTACCGCACTGAGCTCGATTACGCCGCGGCCGGCGGCCTCAAGCTCAGCAAGACCCTCTGCGGACGTCCCATGACCGAGGGTCAATTCACCTTTACCGTGACGCCCGCCGACGATGATTCGGCTAGCGCACTTGGCCTGCTGCCCGGGGCCAACAACTTCGAGTCCCCCGCAACGATAGAGGGAACGGTCGGACTGATCGACATTCTGGCTGGTCATGAGGTTAAATTTACGCAAGCTGACGCCGGCAAGACCTTCAAGTACACCGTGGCCGAAAAGAACGACGGCCAGCCCGGTTACACCTACGATGACGCCGTACGCACGGTGACGATCGCCATCGTCGACGACACCGCCGGTACGCTCACTGCTACGACGACCGTTTCCGGTGGTCCCGAGGGCACGCATGAGACGGTCCACAAGAGTGGCGAGAACAAGGTCGAGAAGGCCCTGGTGCCGTTCCACAACAGTTACAGCGCTACGACCAACACGCCTGGTGGCACCGCTGCTCAGGTCGTTGCCACCAAGACTCTGACCGGTCGCCCGATGGCCGACGGCGAGTTCTGGTTCGGCATCGCCTATCAGGGTGAGCTTGTGGCATACGAAAACCTCAAGCCCAATATCGGCGGGCACGTGAGCTTTGATACGCTGCACTACGACACCAAGATGCTTGCTAATCTTGAGGCTGCTGGGCTTGCTTATCGTACCGATAAGGACGGCAAGCTTGCCTGGACCATTAACTACACGGCCTACGAAGATTTATTCGGGCTGCCGAATGGCGTTTCCGCTACAACGTGGAGCTTTGGCTTTAAGGTTATCGTCGTCGACAACGGTGACGGTACCCTGACGGCGACGGTCGACTACGGCGGCGTCGAGCCCTTGTTCGAGAACGTCTACGGCGCCGACGCCGTGGATGCCGCGCTCACCGGTACTAAGAAGCTCCAGGTTGCCGAGGGCCTGACCCCGGCCGACATCACGGGTAAGTTCACCTTTACCGTGACCGCCGACGAGGCAGGTGCCCCGATGCCCGAGCGCACGACCGTAACCAACGACGCAGCCGGTAACGTGGACTTTGGCAAGATCCACTTTACGCTCGAGGACCTCAACCGCGCTCTGGGCGTGACGGACGATGCGACCGATAAGGCCGAGGCGGACGAAGCTGACGAGGCCGAGGCCGACGAGGCAGAGGCTGAAGAGGCCGACCCCGCCGCTGACGCCAATGTCGACGAGTCCGAGCCTGCGGCCCCCACCGCTCCGCGCTCGCACACCTTTGCCTATACGGTGACCGAGACCGGCAGCGCCCCTGGCGTGACCAACGATGCCAACGCCACGCGCAAGGTTTCCTATACCGTGACTGACGACGGCGCCGGACATCTGAGCGTCAAGCGCGAAGGCGACGACGGTGCTGCCTTCACGTTCACCAACACCTACAGCGTAACGCCTACCGATTCGTCCGTGACCGATCAGGTCAAGACGGTCAAGCGTCTGACCGGACGCGACCTTGCAGTCGGCGAGTTCACGTTCGATCAGCTCGAGGACGACGTGGTTGTCGCAAGCGGCACCAACGACGCCAACGGCACTGTGACACTGAGCCCGATCCGCTACGAGGCGCCCGGCACGCACACGTACACGCTGCGCGAGGCTTGCCCCAATGCGCTCGGCCTGTACAAGGGCGTCACCTATGACGGTACGACCTACACCGTCGTGGCCACCGTCTCTGACAACGGCGATGGCACGCTGGCCGTGACGCACAAGCTCGAGGGAACCACCGAGTCGGCTGGTTTTACCAACAAGTATCACGCCATGCCCACCCAAGTCTCCATCGGCGCCATCAAGGTGCTCGAGGGACGCGAGCTCAAGAAGGACGAGTTCAGCTTTAAGTTCGTTGGCGAGGGCATCGAGTCCACCGTCACCAACGATGCCGACGGCAAGATCAACTTCGACAAGTTCGAGTACGACGAGCCCGGAACGTACGTCTACACCATCAGCGAGGTCAAGGGCGACGAGACCGGTATGACTTATGACAAGTCCGTCTTTACCGCGACCGTCAACGTGGTCGATGACGGCGAGGGCAGCCTCAAGGCAAGCGTCGCCTTTGCCAAGGGCGACAAGAGCGTCGAGGGTATCGTGTTCAACAACACGTACAAGAAGCCCGAGACGCCCGTGCCGACGCCCGATCCCGGCACGCCCAAGACCGTGACGAATATCGTCAAGACGGTCAAGGGTTTCCTGCCCACCACGGGTGACCAGCAGGCCGCCGCTCTGCTTATGACATTTGTCATCGCCATGGCCGGCGTCGGAGCCCTGGTCTGGGGTATCCGTAAGCGCTAGGCACGTCGACAGCGCCCGGGGCCAAAAGGCCCCGGGCGGCCGGCAGGGCTAAATCCCGACCTACTCCTACCCCCAGCCGCCACGGAGGCATCTCCCTCCTCCGTGGTGGCGCTTTTGTGCGTTGGGGAGGAGGGCGCGCCACGAAACCGGCCCATCTACTACGTTTAGCCCCTTACCCCCAACCATGCCGAAAAGCGCAAAAGCAAAACCGCAGGTAGAACGCCTGCGGTTTTGTTCAAAACGAAGGTATGGTCAGGGGTATCGAGTCAAACGTAGTAGATGGGCCGATTTCGTGGCGGGCGGTTTCGGCTGATCCATTGGGGACGGAGGAAAACGGCTCATTTTGGTCCCGCGAGGCTGGCGGAGACACTCGTGCAGGGCCGCCCGAACAAAACTATGCCGGTTTACTACGATGAATCCGAGATTCCTGACCACACCCGCATTTTTGCAAATATCGCAAGTGTTCTACCTGCGGTTTTGTAAGTGCGCAATTTGCCGTGGTCGGAGATATGCGGTTCATCGTAGTAAACCGGCATAGTTTTGAAATGGCATCAAATTGGCGGCAGCCAGCGGCTAGCCTCGCAGATAGGCGATGGCGATTTGGGTGCGGTTGCGCAGGCCCATTTTGGCAAGGATTGAGCTGATGTGGTTGCGCACGGTGCCTTCGCCCATATAGGCGGTGGCGGCAATCTCCTTGTTGTCGAGGCCGCGGGCGATGAGCTCTGCGACTTCGAACTCGCGGTCGGTCAGGCTGACAAAGGCCGCGGGCCGGCGGGTCGTGCCCGCCTCGACGCCCGTTCCGTCAAAATCGATGTCCTCGATCGCCTTTCCCTCGAGCACGCGTTTGCCATTCATGACCTGCGCCAACGCTGGCGGAATGGCGGCGACATCGGTTTTAATCAGGTAGCCGCGGGCGCCCAACTTGAGCGCCGACACAATGTACTCGTCATCCGAAAACGTCGTCAGAAACACCACGCGCGCCGCGGGATCGCGCTCAAGGATTTCGCGTGCCGCCGAAAGTCCGTCGCGCTTCGGCATCTGGATGTCGAGCAGTGCGATGTCGGGTGCGTGCTCGGCGTAGAGCGCGACCGCGTCGTCGCCGTCGGCACCGGTGCCCACCACCTCTATCTGCGGCTGAGCGCCCAGGATAATCTTGAGTGAATCGACCACCAGATGGTCGTCGTCGACAACTATGAGCCTCATCGGCCCTCATCTCCTTGCTGCTTGGGAATGGTGGCAAACACGCGCCATCCGGAGGCGCCGACTCGCGAGCCGGCAGTGAAAGTGCCGCCAAGTGCCTCGACACGCTCGCGCATGGAGGCGAGCCCCATACCCCCTGTGGCGCTGCGGGCGCCTGTTCGAACCCCGCCCGTTCCATCATCGGTAACGATGAGCTGGTAAAACGATGGGTGCTCCATGCACCGCACGGTAATGGTTTTGGCATGGGCGTGGCGCATGGCGTTGGAAAGCGCCTCGCGTAGCACTGCCGCAAAGCAGTTGGCGACGTTGGCGGGTGTATGCTCGGCCAAAACCTCAAGCTCAATCTGCGGACCGCTGTCCGAGCGTGCGCCTTCAACGATGCGCTCGAGCTGCACGGAGAGGTCAGTCGCATTGTCGTTGAGCGCGTGGACGCTGGCGCGCACGAGTTGGAGCGCCTCGTCAACCGTGCGTTTGACGTCGGTGAAATCGGCGGCAACCCTGGGCTCGTCGGCGTGCACGACGCGCAGGGCCTCGGCCTGCAGCGAGGCGCGCGTGAGCTGGTGGCCGACGTTATCGTGGATCTCGCGCGCGATACGGGCTCGCTCGGCGAGTGTCGCGAGTTCGACTTCGTAGTCCTGGCGGTCAGCAAGATCGCGGTTGCGCGCCTCGAGCGCGAGGGCTCGTTCCTGCAGCTCGTCGCGGGTACGGCGCATGCGCTGCTGCTCGCGCTCCAACTGGGCGGTACGTAGCGATAACAAGGCGGCGGCGACCGAAAGGATGGAGGTCAGCAGGAGCGTTCGGACGGTAAGCGCGTCGGTGCGAAGGTCCGCGACGAGCGCAAAGGCAAAGACGGAGCCAATGCCCAGTACGACCCAGGCGTGCTCACGGCGCACGCGCCGCGCGATGTCATAGAAGGCGAGAGGCGCAAACGGCACAAACGGCGGCACGAAGACAGCCGCGATGATGTAAGCGTAGCTCGCGGCCTCGCTCGCACGGCGGGCGCGGTTTCTCTGTGCGACCTCGGCCAGTGAGGTGGCAATAACGCCAAGGCAAAACGCCGCGACCAGGTGAGCGTCCACAGCAAGGCCCATGGCGGCCGCAATACAGCACGCCAGAACGATTGATTTGTCGAAAAGCCTGTTCATACGGGTATTGTACGCGAAGCCGCGCGTGGTGGAGGGACCGCCTGCGCAACCGTGACATTCCTCCCACGCGGCAAAGCGGGGACATCGGCAGGCCGCACGGCCAAGCTCCGCACTCGTGACAAAGCTCACTGGCGCGCGCCGGCGGCTCCTGCGATGATGCAATCGTACCGGGCCGCAATCAACAGAAGGGCCGCCTCATGACAGACATCGTCCACGTCGAAAACCTCGTCAAGCGCTATGACGACCTTATTGCGCTCGACCACTTTAACCTGAGCATCGCCCCCGGCGAGATCTTTGGCCTGCTGGGCCCCAATGGCTCGGGCAAGACCACGTCCATCAACTGTATTCTGCAGCTGCTCGCCTACGACAAGGGCACCATCGAGCTGTTCGGCGAGCCCATGACGCCCGCCCGCTACGACCTCAAGCGCCGCATCGGCGTGGTCCCGCAGCAAGTTGCGGTGTTTGACGAGCTTACCGTGCGCGAGAACATCGACTATTTCTGTAGCCTCTACGTTAACGACCGCAAGCGCCGCCGCGCGCTGGTGGACGAGGCGATCGACTTTGTCGGGCTGGGCGACTTTACCAAGTTTCGCCCCGGCAAGCTCTCGGGCGGCCTGGCGCGTCGCCTCAACATTGCCTGCGGCATTGCGCACAAGCCCGAGCTCATCTTCTTTGACGAGCCTACGGTGGCAGTCGACCCGCAGAGTCGCAACGCCATCCTGGAGGGCATCTGCCGCTTGCGCGACGAGGGCGCCACGGTGGTGTATACCAGCCATTACATGGAGGAAGTCGAGCAGATTTGCAGCCGCATCATGATCATGGACGGCGGACGTGTGCTGGCGCAGGGCACCAATGACGAGCTCAAACGCATGATTCAAATGGGCGAGCGCGTGACTGTCGAGGTCGGCGCCGTCGAGACCGCCACGGTCGAGCGGCTGCGCGCCCTTGAGCACGTGCTTTCGGTTGAGCTGTCCGGCGGCGAGCTCGTCTGCACCTGCGAAGCGAGCCCGCACAATTTGGTCGACATCCTCGACACGCTGCGCGCCGCCGATGTGGCGCTCGGCCGCGTGTGGAGCGAGCCGCCGACCCTCAACGACGTGTTCCTCGAGATCACCGGCCGCGAGCTGCGCGACTAGGGGGCAGTCATGTTCAACACCATCATCACCACGGTCAAGACGCTGCTGCGCCGGCCGAGCACGTGGGTTTGGGGCGCTCTCTTTCCCATCGCGCTTTCCACGATGTTCATGTTTATGTTTGCGAACCTCAGCTCCGACGGCACGGTCGATCCGGTGCCGGTTGCCATCGTGGCGGACGAGGCCTGGGATGCCTCGACCTTTAAGGACGTGGCGACGTCGCTTGCCAAGGAGGGCGACGACCAACTGCTCGAGATCCACGAGTGCGACGACGCAGCCGACGCGAGCCGTGCGCTTAAGGCCGGCGAGGTCGCGGGCATCTATACGGTCGACGACGCGGGCACGCCCAAACTCACGTTGCTTTCGAGCTACGACAGCTCGCGTGCCTCATCGGTGCTCACCGACCGCAGCATTCTGGAGACGGTGGCAAGCTCGTATACGCAAAACGCCGAGCTCATGTCCCAGATTGCCCAGGACAACCCGGCGGCGCTCGCCGACCCGGAGGCGGTTGCGCGCGCCCTGTCGCTCGAGGGCGGCACCCGTCGCGTGAGCCTGACGCGCACCACGCCCGATGGCACGGTCATCTACTACTACGCGCTCTTTGGTCTGGTGGCGATGATGTCTGCCGAGTTTGCCGCCTTGAGCGTCGTCGATTTGCAGCCCAATCTGTCGGGCCTTGGCGCGCGTCGCTGCGTGGGCGGTCTTTCCAAGACGGCGTCGCTGGCCGGCATCTTTGTCGGCTCGTGGCTGGTTTCCTTCGCCTCGATGGCGATCGCAATCGGCTACGTGCGCCTGGTCGTGGGTGTCGACTTTGGCGGGCGCGAGGGGCTGTGCCTCGTCGGCGCCGCCGCTTCCGCGCTTGCCGCCACGGGCTTGGGGCTCTTTGTGGGCACTCTGCCCGTTAAGGGCGGCAAGGCGTCCAAGTCGGGCATCCTCACGGGCTTTGCCACCACGTGCGCCCTGTTCGCCGGCCTCTACGGCGAGCCGGCGATGGCGCTTGCCGACGACGTCGCCCGCGCCTGCCCGGCCGAGTGCTGGCTCAACCCCGTCAAGCTCATCTGCGACATGTTCAACCGCCTGTATTTCTTTGAGGACTTGGATCCTTTTGCCGTTCGCGCCGGCGCACTGGTCCTCATGGCACTGCTGTTCGTTGCCGCCGCCACGCTGATCTTTGGAAGGAGCCGCTATGAGCACCTTTAAGACCGCGCTTCGCATGGCGCTCGCTCACCCGTTCTACCTGCTCATCTACACGGTGTTCATTTCGCTGATGGGCGTATTCATCGCGGCATCGGTGAGCTGGAACTCGTCGCAGCTCACCGAGTACAAGCCCTACGACGCCAACGTGATCGTGGTCGACCGCGATGGCAGTGATCTTTCACGTGCGCTCACCAAGCACCTAGGTTCGCGGTTTGACCTGGTCACGGGCGTCGGCGATGACACGTACGACCTTGCGGACGCGCTCTCCAAGAGCAACAGCGCCAAGGGCAGCGCCGACTGCGTGTTCTTTATCCCGGAGGGGTTCGAGGACGACCTGGTCGCGGCTGCCCGCGCGGGGGAGTCCCTGCCCAAGCTCGATGTGACCTACGGTGCCGGCACCATGGCGGCGGCGCTTTCGTCTGCCGAGGCTTCGCGCTGGATCTCGCTCGCGGGCGCTGCAGCCGCACTTGAGCCCACTGCCTCCAACGGCGACGTTGCCAAGGCCGCCGAACATGCCGCTGCAAAGCGCGCGGAGGTCCAGATCGAGCGGGTCAAGGTCGACTCGGCTGCTGCCGCCACGCTCGAGTCGTACTTCAACTTTGGCGCGTACGCGATTATCTCGTCGGTCATCGTGTCGGTGGGCTTGGTGTTTTCGGGCATGAACGAGCCCGAGCGCGTGCGCCGCATGGATGCCGGCCCAATCTCCGATCGCCAGCGTTCGCTTGCCGTGTTTGCGGCCGCCGCCGTGCTCACCGTCTGTATCTGGTTTGTGTCGAGCATGATGGGCGTCGTGGGCTTTGCCAGCGCGGTTGCCGAGGTCGGCGTGGGCCGCGTGTGCCTGGCGCTGGCGGCAACGTTTGCCCTAGCGCTGACGCCACTGGCCGTTGGCTTTACGCTGTCGAGCCTGGGCGCGCGCGAGGAGCTGCTCAACGGTGTGGGCAACCTGCTTGGCATGCTCATGACGTTTTTGGGTGGCGCCTGGATGCCGCTGTCGCTCATGGGTTCGGCCGTGCAGACCGTGGCGCACTTTGTGCCGACATATTGGGTGAACGACGCGATCGGCAAGGCGCTCGCCGCGGACCTGACGTCCACCGTGCTGGGCGACATCGCCTGCGACCTGGGCGTCACCGTGCTCTTCGCCGCCGCCATCGCCGCCGCAGGCCTGGCCCTCTCACGCACCAAATCCCGCGCCTAGCCTGAAATAAAATCCAGGCCACGCCCCAAAATAGTTCGCCAAGGTTTACTATTACGCTCATAAAGTAGTACGAGGCTAACAATGGGGGATGCCATGGCAACGCAGAAAACCTACGTCCAGGTTAAGGATCTCAAAAAGCACTACGGCGATGGAGATGCACGCCTGACGGTACTCGATGGCATCAACACGTCTATCAACCGCGGCGAGATCTGCGTCATGCTGGGGCCTTCGGGCTCGGGCAAGTCGACCTTTCTCAACCTGATCGGCGGCCTGGAGGATGCTGACGCCGGCTCTATTCTGGTGGACGGCTGCGACCTCACCACGCTCAACGCCGGCGACCTGGGCGAGTATCGCCGCCGCGAGCTGGGCTTCGTGTTCCAGTTCTATAATCTGGTGCCCGACCTCACCATCAAGGAGAACATCGAGGTCACGGCGCACCTGTCCAAAAACCCGCTCAACATCGACGACCTGCTGCGTTCGCTGGGCCTTTACGAGCACCGCAACAAGTTTCCGCGCCAGGTTTCGGGCGGCCAGCAGCAGCGCTGTGCCATCGGCCGCGCACTCGTCAAAAACCCGGGCCTGCTGCTGTGCGACGAGCCCACGGGCGCACTTGACTACAAGACGTCCAAGGAAATCTTGCAGCTCATGGAGGATGTCAACCGCACCTACGGCTGCACCATCATCATTGTCACCCACAATGCCGCCATCGCGCGCATGGCCAATCGCGTGCTGCGCCTGCGCGACGGGCGCATCGTCGAGGATGAGCTCAACGAGTCGCCCGTCGCAGCCGCCGAGCTCGATTGGTAGGCGGCGCCATGACACCTCTCGCAAAACGTCTCCCGCGCGAGCTGCGCCGCAATATCGGCAAGTACCTGGGCATCTTTTTGCTTATGTGCGGAAGCATCGCCCTTACCTCGGGCTTTTTGCTCGCAGCGCATTCCATCGGCTGCCTTATCGACGACATGCGCGATGCGTACACGATTGAGGACGGCCGCGTGACCACCTCCTTCGAGGCTACCGACGATCAACTCAAGGCCGCCGAGGATGTTGTCAGTGACGTCGGCGGCGTCACGCTCTATAAGAATTTCTCCATTGACGCCGTCATCAAAAAGACCGCCGGCGACGACGGCACCAAGCGCACGCTGCGCACCTATGCGCACCGCGCTAAGGTGGACATTGCGTCCTACTGTGAGGGCAAGGAGCCCAAAACGGACGATGAGGTGGCAATCGACCGTGTCTTCGCCACCAACAACGACCTCGCCGTGGGCGATAAGGTCGAGCTCGAGGGTCGTACCTACACCATCTGCGGCATCATGACCCAGCCCGATAGCCAGGCGCTGTTCCTCAACAATTCGGACTTTACGGTGAACACCATCACCTATGGCGTGGCCGAGATCAGCGACGCCGGCTTTGCCGCGCTCGAGGACGCTGGCGGCGCGCCCGCCTACACCTATTCCTTTACCTTTACCGATCGCGATCTCTCCACTGCAGATCGCATCGATGCGGAGCAGGATATGGTCGAGGCGCTGACCGACGCCGATGCGCGCGTGGACGATCTGATCGATGCCGATTCCAACCAGGGCATTGGCTATGCGCGCGACGACGTAGACGGCGACTCCATGATGTGGATGACGCTGCTCGACATCATCATCGTGATCATGGCGTTCGTCTTTGTGGTCCTTACCGACGCCACCATCGAGGAGGAGAGCGCCATCATCGGCACGCTGCTCGCCAGCGGCTATCGTCGACGCGAGATCGTCCTGCACTACCTTGCGCTTCCCGCTACCGTGGGCGTGATCGCGGCGCTTTTGGGCACTGCGCTCGGCGTTGTGTTCTTTACCGAGCCCATGCGCAGCCTCTATTACGGTTCGTACAGCCTGCCTCCCTTCCAGGTGTACTGGAGCTGGGGGATCTTTGTGAAGTGCGCCGTGGTTCCCGCCGCTGCGCTCATCCTCATCACGCTGGCGGGTCTGCTTCGCAAGATGGGCAAGACGCCGTTGCAGTTTCTTCGCCACGAGGCGAGCGGCAAGTCTGGCACCAAGCGCGGCTTGCAGCTGCCGGAGCGCATGGGTTTTGTCTCGCGCTTCCGCCTGCGCATCTTCCTGCGCAACCTGGGCAACTTCGCCACGCTCTTCGTGGGCATTGCGTTTGCCTCGCTGCTGCTGCTCTTTGGCCTGGCGATTCTGCCCACGATGACGCACTACGCGGACAACTTGGAGACAAGCCTTGTCGCCGAGCACCAGTACACGCTCAAGGCTCCGCTGGAGCTTGAGGGCACCGCCGAGGAGCGTGAGCAGTGGGCGGCGCTCGAGCGTCTGCAGTCGGTGGACGGCGCGCTGCTTTCCGCCGCCCGGGATGCCGATGATGAGCTTGACGACGCGGCCGATGCGGCGCAGGCGGCAGCCGATGCCGCGACCGCATCTCCGTCTGCCGAGAGCTTGGCTGCGGCGCAGGACGCGCTTGTCAAGGTCCAGGACAAGAAGGATGCGCTCTACGCGCGCCTTGATGATCTTGCCGATGCCCTCGGCTGCGACCGCGATGAGGCCATCGACCTGATTGACAAGGCCTCTAAGATTGACACTGACAACGACGATATCCACCCGGTCAACACGATCGACAACGGTGCAGGCGCAATCGCGCAGGCCGAGAAATACGCCGTCTACCAGCTGCAATACGATCGCGGCGACGGAAATGGGCAGGAGACGATTTCCGTCTACGGCATCTCGCCCGATTCGCGCTATTGGAAAGACCTCAACGTCGGCGACGGACGCGTCGTCTTTGGCGGCGGTCTGCTCGATAAGTTTGGCTGGAGCGAGGGCCAGAAGGTCACGCTCAGCGACAAGTACGAGGGCAAGAATTATTCCTTTGAGTACGTGGGCAAGGACTGCGTTTGGGGCTCTAAGTCGGATATGAATGTCTATATGAGCATCGACGACTTTAACGAGCTGTTCGGCAACGACGCCGCCTACTTTAACGGCTATGTGAGCGACGAGAAGCTCAACCTCGATGCTCGTTACTTTGCCGGCGACACCACGCCCGACGACATGCGCGCCGTGGGCGACCAGTTCATCGGCATGATGAGCAAAATGATCGGCATGATGGTTGGACTTGCGGTGTTCATCTTCCTGCTGTTTATGTACCTGCTGACCAAGGCGGTGATCGACCACAGCGCCCGTTCGATCAGCTACATGAAAGTCTTTGGCTATCGCGATAGCGAGATCTCGCATCTGTACATCCGCTCGATCACGCTGTGCGTGGTGGCGTCGCTCGTGCTGAGCCTGCCGGTCATTATTGGCTCGCTCACGGCCATCTTCCGCTCGATGCTGCTCGCCTACAACGGCAATATCGAGATCTACGTGCCCGCTTGGTCCATGGCGGCGTGCGCTGGAATCGGCTTTGCGACCTACCTGGTCGTGGCACTGCTGCACACGCGCTCCATCAAGCACGTCAGCTTGGCCGAAGCCCTCAAAGTGCAGGAGTAGCCATCGGGGGACAGTCCTTGCCATTCGTCGGCTCGCCGGCCGGCTGGCAAGGACTGTCCCTAACTGCCGGGCGGCGAAAGAGTGTCCCTTGCGACTGGTCATTTAAGTCTGTCCCCAATGACTAGGTGCCGTACTTGACTTTAACTCTGCTTTAACTGGTACCATCCTCTATGTCTGTAACGCCATATAGACCGAGGGGATATATCTATGACCGCAACTGCACCCGTAGCACCCGCTAAGGTGTACTTCACCAACCTGCGCACACATGCTCGCGAGAGCCAGCTCGACAAGCTCAAGCGCCTCATCCGTCGCGCCGGTATTGAGCAGATCGACTTTGAGAACAAGTTCGTCGCTATCAAGATTCACTTTGGCGAGCTGGGCAACCTGAGCTTTTTGCGCCCCAACTACGCCCGCGCCGTCGCGGACGTGGTGAAGGAGCTGGGCGGCAAGCCCTTCCTCACTGACTGCAATACGCTCTATGTCGGTAGCCGCAAAAACGCGCTCGAGCACATCGACACCGCCTACCAGAACGGCTTTACCCCGTATGCCACGGGTTGCCAGATCATCATCGCCGACGGCCTCAAGGGCACCGACGAGGCGCTCGTCCCGGTCGAGGGCGGCGAGTACGTGCACGAGGCTAAGATCGGTCAGGCGCTCATGGATGCCGATATCGTGATCAGCCTCACCCACTTTAAGGGCCATGAGCAGGCCGGCTTTGGCGGCGCCATGAAGAACCTGGGTATGGGAGGCGGCAGCCGTGCCGGCAAGATGGAGCAGCATGCCGCCGGCAAGCCGAACGTCTCGACCGAGCACTGCGTTGGCTGCCGTGCCTGCGAAAAGATCTGCGCGCACGACGCTGTCTCGTTCAACGACACCCGCGAGCGCGAGCTTGCCAGCGGTGCTACTCGCACGGTGCACGTGGCCACCATCGACCACGATCGTTGCGTGGGCTGCGGACGCTGCATTGCGGCATGCAACCAGGACTGCATCAAGCCCGGCTATGACGCCGCGGCCGACGTGCTCAACTGCAAGATCGCCGAGTATACAAAGGCCGTTGTCGACGGCCGCCCGAGCTTCCACATCTCGCTTGCCATGGATATCAGCCCCAACTGCGATTGCCATCCCGAAAACGATACGCCCATCGTCAACGATATCGGCATGTTCGCGAGCTTCGACCCGGTCGCCATCGACCAGGCATGTGCTGACGCCGTCATGGCATCCGAGCCGCTGCCCAACACCGAGCTCACCGATAGTGTGGCCAAGATGGAGCATAACCACGAGCATCTGGAGGGCGAGCAGGCCAAGGATCCCTTCTGCATCACGCATCCCGACACCGACTGGCGCGCGTGCATCGCGCATGCCGAGAAGATCGGCCTGGGCACGAGCGAGTACGAGCTCATTGAGGTCAAGTAACACCTGTCTATTGGACATATCAAGCGCTTTTGTAGCGCAACGTTAGCAAAAGCCGCCCGTGAGCACAGCGCTCGCGGGCGGCTTTCCGGAAGTATGCGGCAAATTTCGAGACCGCCGAGCACACGACATTTTTTGGCAACAAAACCCCTGATAAATTGTTGGTAAAACTGCGGCCTGGTCGGCAGTTCCAGATTTTGCCGCATACTTCCGAAAATAGGGGGTCAGATAAAGACCCAGACGTTGCTTTTTGCCTAAAAATACTCGTCGAGGAAGTTGTTGACCGTGTTCCAGTAGAGCTCGGGGTCAACCTGCGCACTCTTGGCGTGGGTGGCGCCATGGATAGTGAGCTTTTGCTTGACCTTGCTGGCGCACGCGTCGTAGTTTTGGTCGAGCATGTCGTACGGCACAAAGGTGTCCTGGTCGCCGTGGATAAACAGCATGGGAACCGTCGCGTGTTTGAGTTGCTCCACACTGCTCGCCTTATGAAAGTCGTAGCCCGCGCGCACGTTGCATACCAAGTTTGCTACATCGAGCAAGGGAAAGCTGGGCAGGCCGAACACGTCCTTGAGCTGCAGAGAAAACTCGTCCCAAACACTCGTATAACCGCAGTCCTCGATAATGCATTTCACGTTTGCGGGCAGAGATTCCCCCGCGACGTTCATGGCGGTTGCCGCACCCATCGACTCGCCAAAGACCAGGATGCGCGCCTCGGGGTCAGCCTGAACGATTCGCTCGATCCATGCGACGACATCGAGCCGCTCGGGCCAGCCCATGCCGATATAGTCGCCGCCGGAGCGCTCGTGGGCGCGTGCGGCGGGTGCGAGTACGTTCATGCCGCGGTCGTGGAATCGCTTGACGTATCGGGCCATACCGATGGGCTCGTTGGTATATCCATGCAGGCAGACGGCGTAGTCGTGCGTGCTCTCCGACGCAGCAAAATACCAGGCGGCAAGCTCGGTCCCGTCGTTCGCGGTGAGGCTGCTGCTCTCGCGGTTTTCCTTAAACCACGTCCGTGCCTCGCCCTCCTCGGCGTCCATCTGCTCGCCCTTTTCGGCGTCCTTGCCATCCTGCATCATCTTCATGGTGTACGGCGCTTGGGGGTTCAGGGCAAAGTCAAACAAAAAGTTGCCGGCAAACCCCAGCAGCGCGACAACGAGCACCAGCGCAACGACGCCGGCTATCTTGAGCTTTCGATGGGAACGTGCGTTTTGAGCCATGCGGTATTCTCCTATAAGATGTTAATAAATCAACATTTAATGCAAGCGCATTATGGACGTTCGCCGTTGATGCGTCAACAGGCAAAGAATGGGTAAACAAAGGGTCACGTATGGTGCAAATTTCGCACGTACCTAGACGCTTTGATATAGTGTTGAGAACTCTTTACGTTGGAGGATGTAACCGGCATGTCCGATTCGAGCGACAGTTCTAAGCCGCGACCCAAGACCGCGGCCGTTCCACACTACACAGTGGGCGAGGAGATCATGAACTCCGTCACCCATGGTGTCGGCTGCCTGCTGGGTATCGCGGGCCTGGTGCTCCTGATCGTATTCGCCGCCCTGCGCGGCGGAGGCCCGGCCCATATGGCCGCGGCGATTGTCTATGGCGTCAGCATTATCCTCGAATACCTAGCCTCCACGCTCTACCACGCGATTCAGCCCGCGCGCGCCAAGCGCGTGTTTCGCATCATCGACCACAGCTGCATCTACCTGCTCATAGCCGGCAGCTATACGCCGTTTTGCCTCATCACGCTCGCAAACGACGGCGGCGCTGTGCTGTTCTTTGCCGTATGGGCCATCGCCATCATCGGCATCGCCCTCGAGTGCTTCCTACGCGAGCGCCAGCCGCATTGGGTAAGCGGCCTGGTCTACCTGCTGATGGGCTGGCTCGTTGTCTTTAAGCTGCCCGAACTTGTTGCGCTGCTCAACCCCGTGGCACTTGCCCTGCTCGCCGTCGGCGGCGTGTGCTACACCGCGGGCGTGCCGTTCTATATCGCCAAAAACGTGCGCTATCTGCACAGCGTGTTTCACCTGTGGGTGCTCGCCGGCAGCATCTTCCAGTTCATGGCGGTGATCCTCTTCGTAATCTAGCGACCACGCCTGCGCGCCCGCGTTCTCGTTTGGGCGCCGGTGCAATTGCCGTATCCGCCATCAACGTTTTAACCTGACGTCCCGAATCTTGGAGGTTCGAGAAACTCCCGATGGACATAACCATCTCCCTTATCACCACCCTCGTTTTGACCCTCATCAACGGCTACTTCTCTATGTCCGAGATGGCGCTCACCACGGCCAAGCGCGCCGTGTTGGAGCACGAGGCCGAGGAGGGCGACAAGCGCGCCGAGCGTGCCATTAAGCTGGCTGCCGACTCCGACCAGCTGCTCGCCACCATCCAGGTTGCCATTACGCTCGTGGGCTTCGCCTCGTCCGCCGTCGCCTCGACGAGTCTGTCCGACCCGCTCGCCACGTGGCTCATGAGCTTTGGCATCGCGCCGCTCTCCGCCATCGCGCGCGGCCTGGCGCCGGTCATCATCACCGTCGCGGTCGCCTTCGTGTCCATCGTGATCGGCGAGCTCGTCCCCAAGCGCATCGGCCTGGCCAATGCCGAGGGCGTGTCCAAGCAGGTCGTGGGACCGTTGTCGTTTTTCCAAAAGATCGCCCGTCCGCTCGTGTGGCTGACCGGCGCCTGCTCCGATGGCCTGGCCCGCATCCTGCGCATCAAGAGCGCCGACGACCGCCAAAACGTCTCGGAAGAAGAGATCAAGTACATGGTCTCGGAGCAGGACGACCTGCTCGACGAGGAAAAGCGCATGATCCACGAGATCTTCGACCTAGGCGACACCGTTGCCCGCGAGGTCATGGTGCCGCGCGTGGACACCACCATGTGCGAGGACGACGAGACGGTCGCCGACGTGCTGTCCACCATGCGCCAGACCGGCTTCAGCCGCATCCCCGTCTATCACGAGGACCCCGACAACGTCGCCGGCATCGCGCACATCAAGGACCTGATCCAACCCGCGCTCGACGGCAAGGGTGACCAGCCCATCGCCGGCTTTTTGCGCGACGCCACCTTTGTGCCCGACACCAAGGACATCCTGCCGCTACTGTCCGAGATGCAGACCTCGCACGACCAGATCGTGGTGGTCGTGGACGAGTACGGCGGCACGGCCGGCATTATCACCATCGAGGATATCGTCGAGGAGATCGTCGGCGAGATCGAGGACGAGTTCGACCCCGACAACAAGTATCTCACGCGCCTTTCGCGCCGCGAGTGGCTCGTTGATGGGCGTTTTTCGTGCGATGACGCGATTGAGCTTGGTTGGCCGCTCGAGGAAAGCGATGATTATGAGACCATCGCCGGCTGGATTTTGGAGCTTTGCGACTCGGTGCCCGACATCGGAGAGGTGTTTGAGGTTGCGGGGTACAAGTTTAAAGTGCAGTCGATGCGTGGCCAGCGCATCTCGCTCATTCGCGTGATCGCTCCGGCCGAAACCGATCAGAAGGATTCCGAGTCTTCGGTAGACGAGCCGACGACGTCGGGTGCGGGTTCCGCGAATCCGCATGACGGCGACGAGTAGGACAAGGAAGAGTAGGGGAGAGTTATGGCAGGCCTGTTCAACATCCTTAAGGTCACCGTCAGCGAGGACAAGATTTGCGCGCACGTGCTGGTGAACCCCGGCATGCCGCTCATGACCTCGGAGGATATCGAGGCTACGGCGCGCGTGTATTACCTGGTGCCGGCGATTGCCAAGCACCTGTGCCTGGGTGATTCCGGTCGCGAGTTCCAGGACTGCATGGGCCAGACCGAGCTTTGCCATCTGCTTGAGCATGTGACGGTCGAGCTCATGAACGAGACCGGTCTTGCCGGTAGCATCTCGTGCGGCCGCACGCGCGTAAGCGAGCATGACGAGCGCGTCTTTGAGGTTGAGCTTTCGTGCCCCGACGACGCGCTGGCCATCGGTGCGCTGTCTTCGGCCACCTTTATGATGGACTGGGCCTATCTGCACGCCGACCAGCCTGCCCCCGACGTGGAGGGCACGGTCGCGGGCCTGCGCAACCTGGTGCTGGGCATGCGCGCCGAGGCCGAGGGCAAGGATCCTCACGAGGCCGTCGCCGCTGCGAACGGCGAAGATGCTGCCGAGGACGAGGGCGCTGACGAGGGCGATGTGCCGGTCGACGCCGAGCCCGTTGCCGATGCGACCGCCGAGCCCGTTCCCACCGAGCCCCAGGGCGTCCCCAACTTTGACGACGAGCCCCAGGTGGCGATTGATACCGAGGGTGCGGTTGCCGAGAACCACGAGGCCTCCGCTGCCGTCTTTGGCGGTGCGGCGACGGCTCCGGCAGGACCTGCGCATGAGGGCGGCCTGCCGCTCGTGGACGGCGCCGGCGAGGACCCGGGTGCCACGGTGGCCATGCCGGCTATGCCTCAGGAGTAGGCCTACGCGTTTATCACCATCACGTACCTGCGCCTTTGCCGTACGCAGATGAGCGGAGCGGCAAGTGATGCGCTGCGGGTATAATGGACAGCATTCAAACGGTGGGCACCGACGTGCCCGCAGGAGAGGAATGATCATGGGTAAGACTTTCAGCTTTGTCTCCGGCGCACTTTTTGGCGCCGCTGCCGGCGCTATTGTCGGCGTTGCTCTGGCCCCGCGCTCGGGCGCCGAGACCCGCGCCATGGCTGCCGATATCGCCAACGACGCCTGGGACAATATGCGCGACACCTACGAGCACAGCGCCGAGGAGGCCCGTGCTGCGGTGAATGACTTTGGCCCGATGGTCGACGCCAAGACCGACGACCTGCGCGCCAAGGTCGACCTGGCCCGCGAGCGCATGGACCAGCTGCGCGAGCAGCTCAACGACGCCATTTCGGGCGGCAACGTGACGCCTGCCGCCGACGTCGTGGTCGAAAACGCCGTCGAGGCTGATACCGAGGCTGCGGAGCCCTCGACCGAGGCATAATGCGCGCCGGGGATTTTGTCGGCGCCAAGATCTATCGCAAGCCTACCGAGGACAAGCGCACCAAAAAGGACGGCACGCCGCGCAGCCCTAAAAAGCTCGGAAAGATTCACTTTCCGGTCTTTACCCCGGGCGGTACGCGCGTGGTCGGCTTTATGGTCCGCCAGTCCGATATCGCGGGCATGATCGAGCGTCCCGACCGATTCGTAGCGCTCGACGCCATTGGTGTCTACGAGGGCGCCATTGCGGTCGATGACGTCAAGGACACGTACGATGCCGCCGCTGCCAAGCGCCTCGACATCAACCTGGACGATTGCATCATCTGGGTCGGTATGGACGTGCGCACGGAATCGGGCGACGTCGTGGGCTATTGCTCGGACGTTGAGTTCAAGCCACGCTCGGGCATCGTGCAGGCATTCTATGTGACCGCCGGTGCTGCTTCGAGTATTTTGGTTGGTGACACGCAGGTGCCGCCGACGATGCTGCGCGGCTACGAGAACGGCGCGATGGTCGTCTCGGACGAGGTCAAGTCGCTCGGGTATTCGGGCGGTGCGGCTGCCAAGGCCGCCGAGGCCAGCGTCGTGGTGGGCGACAAGGTCAAAAAGGGCGCCAAGGTGCTCGACGACAAGGGATCGGTTGCCGTGGACAAGGGCAGTCGCGCACTGGGCAAGCAGCTCGGCAAGACGCGCGGCATGTTCAAGGCCTTTAAGGACGAATACCAAAAGGCGAGCGGAGGCTCGTCAAAAGCTACAAAATAGCGACGTACCAAATGATGGGAGGCAAGCCGGAGACCTGTTGCTCCGGCTTGCTGTGTTTATGGGGGAGGGCACATGCGCCAAAACGGATCCAACTTAAACGGGCGTTCGGGTGCGCGTCCGACGGCGCGCCGCGATCTGGGGCAGCTGCCCAGCGGTCAGCGCAAGCGTCACCGTAAGCCCGGCGCGATGTACCTCAACCATAGCCGTGGGTTTAGCGATCGCAGTGCGCGCATCGGCAACAGCCGTACGCCCCGTCGTTCGTCTCGCCTGCCCTACGCGCTCATCGCCGTGGGTTGCGCGCTCGTGCTGTTTATCGCTGCCGTCGTGGGCTACGTCAACCGCAGCGTGGACGTGGAGCTCAACGGCCAGAAGACCGCGGTGCGCGTGGGCTCTACGCTACAAAACCTCATCGACGACCAGGAGTTGACTGACACCTACGACGCAGGCGACCTGCTGGCCGTCGATGACAGCGTGCTCAAGCGCCATGGGGGCGAAAAGCTGTCGGTGAAGGTCGACGGCAAGCGCGTGAAGCAGGGCAAATGGGATAGCCGCGAACTCGAGGGCGGCGAGAAGGTGACGGTCAAGGATGGCCGTAACACTTACGAGAAGCACGAGGTTCAGGCTACGGTTATCGAGCCCAAGCTCAAGGTCGAGGGCACGGGCGCTATCGAGTATGTGCAGACATGGGGTGTCCAGGGCCGATCCGAGGTGTGGGTTGGTGAGCAGTCAGGCAAGACGCAAGACCGCGGCGAGGTTGTGCCCGCCACCGATTGCGTTGTTGCGTGCGCCAGCGTGGCGCCCAAGGGCAACAAAAAGTACGTGGCACTGACGTTTGACGAGGGTCCGAGCGGCGCCACCAAACAGATCTTGCAGGTGCTCAAGGAAAAGGGCGTCACCGCGACGTTCTTCCTTTCGGGCGATGCGGCCGAGGCCTCGCCTGCCACGGCCAAGGCGATTGTCGACGCCGGGTGCGAGATCGGATCCAACAGCTACAGCGACGATTCGCTCAAGGGTCAGGACCGTGAGGCGGTACGCGAACAGATCACGAAAGGCACCGATGCGATTAAGTCGGCGACCGGCGTGAAGACGATGCTGCTGCGTGCTCCCTACGCTGCCTTTGACGAGCAAAACTGGATTGATGCGATGGACCTGGTCTCCGCCGTGGTCTCGTGGAATATTGACTCGGGCGACTGGCTGCTCAACGGTGCCGACGAGCAGGTCTCGACGGTGCTCGATTCGGTGACGCCGGGCAATATCGTGCTGCTCACCGATAGAGACGAATGCGCCGAGCAGACGCTCGAGGCGCTGCCGCAGATTATCGACGGCCTCATTGCCGACGGCTACAAGATCGTGACGCTCAGCGACCTGGTCAAGACGGACACGTCGCTGAGCAAAAAGCTCACCTCGCTGACGAAGGTCACCATGCCCAAGGACGCCGTGTTCCCCCAGCTTGCCGAGGACGACGACACCACGGAGTAGTCATTGGGTAGTCATTTAAGAACGTCCCCAATGACTATGTCACGGATGCGTCAGTGTTTGGTATGCCTGCAATGTGCAGCGCATAAATTCGATGCCGCAGGGCGATGCTGATGCTATAGTTACTGCGGTTAATGAGGGTCAAGAGAAAGGTTACAGGTGAAATCCAAACCTCGACCATACAGTCGATGACCCCATGCAGGTGCTTTTTGCGCATGCACGGGGTGTAAGCGTCGAGCGGCGTGCCGCCCGCGCATGCGTATACATATCCAGAAGCCCACGGAGCGTGCGCCATCACGGCCGCAGCCCGAAGGAATAATGATGGGGAGCACCATTGAATTATCTGAGTGAGATGCTCAAGTTGCCGGTCTTGGACGTCGATGGCGAAAAGCTCGGCGTAGTGAACGATTTTGGCATTGCCACCGGCGAAGTTTTTCCGCACGTGACGTCGCTCGCGTTCCGCGGACCCGGCAAGACGCCGTTTATGATCAGCTGGCGCAAATGGGTCGACCGTATCGACGAGACGGGTGTACACCTTAAGACGTCGGCCACCGAAATCCGTTTTTCGTACCTGCAGCCGACCGAACTCTTGCTTGCCCGCGACGTGCTCAACAAGCAGATTGTCGACACGCAGGGCATGAAGGTCGTGCGCGTAAACGACATCAAGTTTTCCATGTCGGGCGAAAACCAGCTGCGCCTGCTGGGCGCCGAGGTCGGTGCCCGCGGTCTGCTGCGCGCGATCAGCCCCGCACTCGAGCATATCGTCGAGGGCTTTATGAAGCACCTGGGCAAGCCGCTCAGTGAGGACATTATCGCCTGGTCTTACATGGACCTGCTCGATCGCTCGACTAAGAACATCCAGCTCTCGGTGTCGCACAAGACGCTTGGCGAGCTGCACCCTGCCGACATTGCCGACATCATCGAGCAGCTCGACCCGCGCCTGCGTGCGCAGGTGTTTGCACAGCTCGATACTGCCCAGGCCGCCGAGGCCATCTCGGAGTTCGATGACGACGAGCTTATGACCGAGATGCTCGAGGGCCTGTCCGACACGGACGCATCGTCGATGCTGGCCATGATGGACCCGGACGACGCCGCCGACCTGATCGACGAGCTCGATTACGAGAAGGCCGAGAAGCTCCTGCGCCTGATGGGCGTCAAGGAGGAGAAGGCGATTCGTAACCTGCTGGGGTATGAGGACAACACCGCCGGCCGCATCATGACCTCGGAGTTTGTCTCGCTGCCCGCCACGGCGACGGTCGGCGATGCCATCGAGGCGATTCGCAAACTCGATGAGGACTTCGAGAGTGTCTATTACGTCTATACCGAGGATCCGAGCGGCATGCTGACCGGCGTGCTTTCGCTGCGCACGCTGATCGTAGCCGACCGCGACGCCACGCTGGGTCAGCTGGCCTATCGCGACCTGGTCTATGTGTCGCCCGACGAGGACCAGGAAGACGTGACGGACGAGATGACCAAGTACGACCTGGTTGCCATCCCTGTCTGCGACGAGAACCGTCATATCCTGGGTATCGTGACCTTCGACGACGCCATGGACGTTATCGCCGAGGAGCATCAGGAGGACCTGCAGATCGCCGGTGTCGGCTCGGGCGATAGCGCGTCGGACGACTCGACGAACGTGCTCAGCTGGTTCGTGCATCGCCAGTACTGGGTTGTTGTATGGGGCATCGCGTCGTGCATCATGGCGACCGTGCTGGGAACGGCGCTCGGCTCCGCGCATCTGGTGGTGTTCCCCATGTGCGCCATGCCGCTCGTGCTGCTGGCGGCCTCGCGCATGGTGTCGTTCGTCAAGAACTACTTCCTCGAGTACGACGGCCACGACGACGAGCCCAAACCGTACCTGGGATTCTTCTTCCAGAGCACGGGTATGGGCCTGATCCTTTCGCTCGTGACCTACCTGTGCGCCCAGCTGGTGCGCACCGCCGCGTTCCCCGATGCGCCCATGTTTGAGGAGCAACTCTTTACCGGGTGCTTTAATATCGCTGCCATCATTTGCCTGGTTGGCAACATGAGCGCCGTGATTTACCTGATGGTGCTGTTCTGGCGTGACGAGCATGACCTCAACACGTCGGGCACCGCCATGAACGTTATTGCCGTCATGATCTCGTGCGTAGCGTACTGCGCCGCTGCGGTGCTGCTCACCATGTCGGTCATTGGTTAGGTGGTCGCGTGCAAAATACCAAGCAAAAGTCGGGCACCAAGCAAAAGTTGACCATCGCGGCCATCTTTGGCGCTATGGGCCCCGGTCTGCTGGCGGCGCTTTCGGGCAATGACGCCGGCGGCATTGCAACGTATTCCAGTGCGGGCGCCAACTATGGCTACAAGATGCTCTGGATGCTTCCCGTCATGACTGTGCTGCTCATCGTGACGCAGGAGACCGCGGCGCGCTGCGGCTGCGTCACGGGCAAGGGCCTGGCATCACTCATCCGCGAGCGCTTTGGCGTGCGCAAGAGTGTACTTGCTATGGCGGCGCTGTTGATCGCCAACACGGCTGTGACCATTTCGGAGTTTGCGGGTATTGCGAGCGGCCTTGCCCTCTTTGGCGTGCCGGCGAGCATCTCGGTGCCGTTGGTGGCGCTGCTGGTGTGGATGCTTACCATGTCGGGTAGTTTCCAGCGCATCGAGAAGATTCTGCTGCTGGTGAGCTGCGTGTTCGTGACCTATATTGTCGCCGCGTTCATGGCTGGCCCCAACTGGGGTGAGGTCGCGGTCGACCTGGTCGTGCCTAACATTCAAAATGACCCCAGCTACGTGTCGCTCGTGGTCGCAACGATCGGTACCACCATCGCGCCGTGGATGATTTTCTTGGCGCAGAACAACGTGGTCGATAAGAACGCGGGCGAGGACGATATCGTGCTGCAGCGCATCGATACTGTGAGCGGCTCGCTTGCCGCCGATATCATTGCCGGCTTTATTATCATCACGACCGGTACGGTGTTGTTCCCGGCGGGTATTCAGATTAGCGATGCCGCCGATGCTGCCCGCGCGCTGGAGCCTATTGCGGGTCAGTGGTCCACGGTACTGTTTGCCTCGGGCCTGGTCGCGGCGAGCTTCTTGGCCGCCTGCGTGCTGCCGGGCGTTACGTCGAGCGCTATCTGCGAGGCATTTGGCTGGGAGCGCGGTGCCGACCGCAGCTGGGACGAGGCCCCGGTTTACCGCGGCATCATTACGGCCATCATCGGTATCTCTGCCGTGCTGGTGCTTATGCCCGGCGTCGATCTGTTCCAGATTATGATGACCTCGCAGGTCATCAATGGCGTGCTACTGCCCGTGGTTCTGGTGTTTCAGGTGGTTATCGCCGCCGACCGTCACATCATGGGTGCCAACCGCAATGGCCGCGTGTGGAACGTGCTCACTTGGGCGACTATCGCCGTGATTACGGTGCTGACAGTCGTCATGTTTGTGCTGCAAGCGATGGGCTACAGCGCTTAACGCCCACTTTTGCTTCCGAACAGGCCGCAGCGATGGGCTGCGGCCTGTTTTTTGTCTGCTATATGGTGTTAGTTATATAGCAATGGACAAAAAATGCCAAATATGAGTACTGTTGCTAAGTGAATAGCATTTACATCCTAAAAGATAATGAACATAGCCTTTAGTATGTTCATTAAAATTGGCTCCAATACGCCTTAACCAGTCAGGTTGGTTGCTTTAGGGGGTTGTAGGGGTCGCTCGGACGTCATTTTGGGTGGTTTTGCCTGCTACTAAAATGGTAACAGTACTCATATTTGCCCTTTTTTGCCCACAGACCTTTGAGGGTGCGGCGAAAAGGGCTTGTTTTGATTGTTTGGGGCAGGCACGAGGCGCGGAAACGATGTCTGGAGCGACGGAGCGGCCTGGAATTCATCCGTAGAGGTCTTCATTGGCTGCGCCAGGAGTGTCCCTAACTGCCGGAGGGGGTGTCTGCCGTGGCAGACACCCCCTCCGGATGTGGGAAGTTTGCGCTGCAGGTTACTTGTCGGTGCCCAGCTTGTGCGGCTTGAGAGCGAGCGCATTGACGAGTGCGTCGGTGGCAGACTTGACGGCTGCCGGCTGCGGATCGTTGACGTGATCCTCGGGGTGTACGGGCAGGTCCTTCTTGACGGCATCGTGGATCAAGTTGAGGTACTCAGTCACGCCAGTGGTCGATAGATGCGTGCCATCGCCATCGAACAGGTCGTTGCGGTTGGCACTGTATCCGTACCAGTCGATAACGCGTACGTTCTTGTAGCGCGTAGCGGCGTTGGCGATGGCCTGGTTGGTAGAGCCAACCCACGGCTGCGGGCTGCGCGTGTTCACAAACACCACAATACGCTTATCTCCTGCATCGGCCATGATGGCGTCGATTTGGTCGTCGGTTACCAAGCCGTTGGTGCCCAGCGCAAAGACCACGATCTTGCCGGCAAGGTTCTGTTGAAGATAGCCCTCAAATGTCGCACGGCCCGCATCGAACTGGCGGCCCTTTTCGGCATCGATATGGCTGTGCGGGAACACGCCGTCAAAGGAATCAACGGCGCGCAGCGACACGGAGTCACCGATCATCAACAGGTCGTAGGAGCCGTCGGGGAAGCCGTCGTTGTCCTTGTCGGTGTCGTCGGCCGCCTGCTGGTCGGTGGGTGCGGCGTTCTTGGCTTCCTTGTTCAGAACTTCGGCGCCCTCGCCGCTCAGCGCAGACGTCTCGGGCACAAAGATCAGGCCGCCCAGTGCAACGACCAACACGACAGCGCAGGCTGCGCAGGCAGGGACGTGCGCGCGCACCCAGTTGGCGGGCGTGGCGGTGCCGTCGCGGAACTCGGATACGGTGCGCCCAAAGGCGCCCTTTCTAAACGGCGTCTCGATAAAGCGATATGAGCATTCGGCCACGGCGACCACCAACAGCACCTGCAAAATGTACTGCCACCACGGTGTATCGTTGATGTTGGCGACCGGGTTCATGAGCAACAGCAGGGGATAGTGCCACAGGTAGATGCTGTACGAGCGCTTGCCAACCCACACGAGCGGCTCGGCGGACAGCGCGCGGGCAACCATTCCCTGGGGCTGCACGCAGGCCGCGATGACCATGAGCGTGAGGATCGAGCACAGCAGCGTGCCTCCGCGATACTGGAAGGCGGTGTAGCCGTTGGTGAGCGCGACCATGGCGGCAAGGCCAACCAGACCCACGACGCCCAATACATCGATGGATGCGGGCGAGGACCAAAAACGCACGAGGGCGCTCGGCTGTGCCGGTGCGGTCTCGGCTGCTTCGTCGGCCTTCTCGCCAGGCTTGTCCTCGGCGTTCTTGCCGTGCTTGGCGGCTCCAGCCAGGCGATTGAGCCCCAGACGACGAGCGAGACGCACCGGCGCCAGGTCGCGATCGGGGATAAAGGCCATCCAGGCACCCAGCAGCAGCGAGAACACACGGGTGTCGGTGCCGTAGTACACGCGGCTGGGGTCGGCGGCAGGGTTGTAAAGCACCATCATGGCGAGGGCAGATACCGCGGCAAGGCCCAGAACCACGCGGCGCGTGTTGGGTTTGCTCACATGCATGGATACCATGGCAAACAGCAGTGGCGGCCAAATCAGGTAGAACTGTTCCTCGATGGCAAGCGACCAAAAGTGCGTGAGCGGCGAGGGGTCGCCCAGAGCATTGAAGTACGAGACGTTTTGGGCAATCTGCCACCAGTTGTTGAAGAACAGCAGCGACGGCAGGATGTCGGGGCGCATCTTGGTGAGCATCACGTGGTTAAAGAGAGTGCACAGCGCGCAGGTTACCACCACGACGGTCACCACGGCGGGGACCAGGCGACGGATGCGGCGAATCCAGAAGCTCTTAAGGTCGATGCGTCCGGTCTTAGCGACTTCGTTGAGCAGCAAGCGCGTGATCAGATAGCCCGAAAGCACAAAGAAGATCGTGACGCCAAGCAGGCCGCCCTGCGCCCACGTGAGGTTAAGGTGATAGAGCACCACCGCGACGACGGCGAGCGTACGCAGGCCGTCAAGGGCAGGGATGTAGCGGGATTTGGGGCGAGCAGGCGTCTGCTCCGCGGCGGGAGTGTTGGCTCGGCCCGCGTTGTTGGCAGAAGCACGATGGGGGCTCACGGTGCGTCGCGGTTCGTTGGCACGGCGTTCGCCCTTCACGCGTTCGTGCGGCGCCGGCTCGTTGCCCGTGCGGCGTCGACCGCGCGAGCCCGATTGCGAGAGTTGTTCCATAAAACATCATCCAATGACGAGAATAATCAGCACGCCTTCATTGTAGCTGCCTGCTCCTGTGAATGCTTGCTGCTGGCGCAAGCTCAAGCGCGCGTCCACATCAAAGTGAACTAAAGTTATAGGGGGTGCGAGAGTGCACGATCGACGGCTGGCGGTGGGCATAAGGCCCGCAGATGAGGAGGTTTCCATGGCAGATCGCGGCATCGTTGCGGTGTTCGGCAGCATGAACATGGACCTTTCGGTGGCGTGCGAGCGCATACCGCGTGCGGGCGAGACCGTCGGCGGCAGCGGGTTTATCACCAACGCCGGCGGCAAGGGCGCCAATCAGGCCGTAGCTGCCGCGCGTATGGGCGCTTGCACGCACATGATCGGCGCGGTCGGTCGCGACGCGTTCGGCGCGTCGCTCGTGGCGGGGCTCCAAGACGCCGGCGTGGACTGTGACTTTGTAGTGCATCGCGATGATGTGGAGACGGGAACGGCGACCATCATTCGCTGCGAGGGAGACAACCGCATCGTGCTGTCGCCGGGCGCCAACCATGCGCTTGCGGGCGAGGACGTTGCCCGCGCGCTGAGGCGTCTGGTGGCCGATGAACTCGATAGTGATGCCAGCGAGATTGCCCCGGCTGCCGGAAGCGTCTTTATCGCCCAAGGCGAATGTGACCTTGCGGCGACGGCCGAGGTGCTTGTTTGCGCTCACGAGCTGGGGTTCTATACGGTCTTTAATCCAGCGCCTGCCTGTGAGCTGCCTGCGGAGGCCTGGCCTGCGGTCGACCTGGTCTGTCCCAACGAGACCGAGTGCCAGGTTCTGACGGGCATTCTGCCCACGGATGATGTGAGTTGCGTCGCCGCGCTCAATGCGCTGCTCGACAAGGGCGCCGGCGCCGCGGTCATCACGTTGGGCGGTGCCGGCTCGGTTACGCTCGGCGATGGCGGTGAGCTGCTGCGCATGCCGGCACTTTCGAGTACGGTAGTCGATACCACGGCCGCCGGCGATACGTTTATCGGCGCGTTGGCGGCGGCTCGCCTAGAGGGCTTGCCGCTCTTTGAGTGCATGGCCGCGGGTGCTCGCGCCTCGGCAGTGACGGTGTCGCGCCTGGGCGCTCAGCAATCGATTCCCACGCGCGCCGAAGTTGAACATTGGTTTGGTTAAACGATAAAGACGGAGAAGCGGAGTAGAACAATGGCAATCAAGAAGCTGATCCTTGATCTGGATATGGGTGTTGACGATGCGATGGCGCTGGCCTATGCCATCGCGAGCCCCGAGGTGGAGCTCGTGGGCATCACCACGTGCTTTGGTAACGTGCGCGTCGAGCAATCGGCGCACAATTGCCTGGCGGTGCTCGATCTGCTGGGTCGCCCCGAGGTTCCGGTGTACCTGGGTGCCGACCGTCCTCTGCAGGCGACTGAGCCCTATACGCCGCCGGCGTCCACCGCGCTCATTCACGGCAAGAACGGCATCGGCGGCGCGAGCGTGCCCGCGTCGCCCTACGAGCCGGTGGGGGCGACCTCGGCCGACGGCAACGCTGCGGTCGATTATCTGATCGATGCCGCGCGCACCTATGGTCCCGATCTGGTCTACGTAGCGACTGGCCCGCTCTCCAACCTAGCGCTCGCCCTGGAGCGCGATGCGGCGGCGATGATGTCCATCGGCCGCGTGGTCGTGATGGGCGGCGCCCTTACCGTGCCCGGTAACGTGAGCGCGGGCGCCGAGGCCAACATGGCGAGCGACCCCGAGGCAGCCGACGCGGTGCTGCGCTCGGGCCGTAAGCTCACCATGGTGGGTCTGGACGTGACGCATCGCGTGGTGCTCACACGCCGCGACATTGCCGGCTGGACGGGCTCGGGCACCATGGCGGGCTGCGCATTTGCGAGCATGGTCGAGCACTACATTGGCTCGTACGAGATGAACGCACCCTACCTGGGTGGTTGTGCGCTGCACGATCCGCTGGCCGTTGCCGTGGCGATTGACCCCACGCTCGTAGGTGCGCTCGGCTGCAACCTGCGTGTTGATCTGCTGGGCGAGTACCGCGGTCGCACCATCTGCGATGAGCGCCGTGTGACCGACCCCGACAAGAGCGCACTCGTGGCGCTGACTGTGGATGCCCCGCGCTTCCTTTCCGAGTTCAAGGCACGCATGGCCCGCGTCTTGGGCTAAGTTGTCTTTTTGGGACGGGGCTTTTTGACTGGTATGATTGGTGCGACCAATCGAACCAGCTAAAAGAGCCCCGTCCCAATTTGATTATCGAGAGGATCTGCCATGGAGCGCATTGCGAGCTTTTCCGTTGACCATCTGTTGCTTGAGCCCGGCGTGTATGTGAGCCGCATCGACCGCGATCCGGCGACCGGGGCCGCCGTCACCACCTTTGACCTGCGCCTGACCACGCCCAACAAGGAGCCGGTCATGAACACGGCCGAGTGCCACACCATCGAGCACCTGGGCGCGACGTTCCTTCGCAATCATGCCGAGTGGTCGGGCCGCATTGTCTACTTTGGCCCCATGGGCTGCCGCACGGGCTTTTACCTGGTTGTGTTTGGCGAGGTGACGAGCGAGGAGATCCTGCCGCTCGTGCGTGAGCTGTTCGAGTTTGTCGCCGGCTTTGAGGGCGATGTCCCCGGTGCCGCTCCCGAGGAATGCGGTAACTACCTGGACCAGAACCTCCCCATGGCTAACTGGCTTGCGCGCCGCTACCTCGACCGCGACCTGGCCGATATCGACGAGAAGCACCTGCACTATCAGCAGGCGTAAGGGCTTTATCGCCCAAAACGCGCGCATTGGGCGCCTTCGCTTATGCGGGGGTGCCTTTTTGCTGAGTGGTCGGGACGAGTGTTTAAAATCGCTTATGTTTGTTCTAGAATGTTCATACTGTCACATAAACGAACAGGAGCGAACATGCATATCTACTCTGTCAACGATCCCGAGTTCAAGTCCTATGGCAACGTTTGGGATAACGTTCCGTCCGAGCTTACGTCGCCCGTGCTCGAGGCGCTCTCCGCCACGCCCATTCCCGAGGGCAGCAAGTACGTTGCAAGTGCGCCGGAGCTCGAGGACGTCAAGGATGCCGACAAGCTTGGCTTTCTCATGTTTGGTGGCCGTCCCTTCCAGCTCGGCTGGTGCAACGGCCACAACACGCAGCTCAACTGCCTGGAGTATCACCGCGCGAGCGAATTCAACCTGGGTGCACGCGATTTTATCCTGCTCGTGGCGCATCGCTGGGAGATCGAGGACGGCAAGCTCGACACCGCGTGCGTCAAGGCGTTCCGTGTACCGGCCGGTACGCTTGTTGAGGTTTTCAACACCACGCTTCACTACACGCCGTGCATGGTCGACGATGGGGGCTTCCAGGTGATGGTGGCGCTGCCCGCCGGCACCAACGGCCCGCGCCCCGAGGTCGCGGCCGACATGCCTGCGGCCGGCGACAGCTACTGCTACTGGAAGGCCGACAAGTGGGTCCTCTGCCATGCCGACAGCCCCAAGGCAGCCGAAGGCGGCTACGTAGGCCTCATCGGTAAAAACCTCGACATCACCGTGGACTAGCGCATCGCCCCAAACCACCACAAAGGTGCCTGTCCCCTTTGCGGTGGTTTGGGGCGGGCGGATATCGGGAAGTGCCAGACGGGGGAGGCTGCCGGGCGCCTTGCCGTCTGCGGATTTTGGGACATGCGGCCCGCTTTTTCGACCCATCTGTCGGTACACTAAAAGCACTATGGGTACCCGCGAGCGACATATCGGCAACGCGGCCGCCCGATCCGCACCCGTGGCGGATCCCAGGGGCGGCAGGCTCTTCGCCATGCCGCGATTCCTTGTTGGCATAACACATCAGGTGTACCGCCACCGCGTCTTTGCTATCGCCGGTGTCATCACCGCGATGTTCCTCATGCTTTTGGCAGTCTTGCCGGCGCTGTTCGCCTTCGACCCCAAACTTTCTAACGCCGTGCCCGCCTATAGCGAGGTGTCCGAAGAGGTCGTGGATGCGCTCGTCCATTCGAGCTCTCTGCCGTTGCTTGTTGCCGCAATTGCATTTTCAATCTGGGGCGTATCGGTCTATCTGCGCTGTTTGGACTATGTGTTGCGCCGCCGTCTTGTTGCCATCGCCACCATCTGCGCCCTGTGGATGATCGAAGTCATTCTCAAGTACAAGTCGTTCACGCCGTTCTATGCCACCGTGCTGTGGTACCTGTACTACGTGCCCATGACGCTCATTCCGCTGCTCTACCAGTTGTGTGGTCTGCGCCTTGCGGGCCTGGAGCAACACCGCCTGGGTCGCCGCTACTGCGCTGCGCTGTGGATTATGGCTATCCTGCTTATCGGATTTGTGCTCACCAACGATTTTCACCAGCAGGTCTTCCACTTTGACCGTACAAGCGACACCTGGAGCAACGATTACACGTACGGCTGGGGTTATTTCGCCGTCCTCGTGTGGACGGCCTTTAACTTTGTGGCCTTTTTTATCCTGGTGGGCCGGTCCTCGTCCTTTCGCATCCAACGTTTCTCGGGCACGGCGGCGCTCGTGCTGCTGGGCGGCGCGTTCTTCGCCATTTCATATGCGTTGCGCGTGCCCTGGGCATGGAGGCTCAACTTCTCGCTCGTCTATTGCGTCTTGTGCGTGGTGGCGATGGAAATCTGTCTCGATTGCGGTGTCGTTCCGTCATATCACGACATCGCCGGCATTTTCGACACCTTGCCGCTTGACCTCAAAGTTCTAACGCGCGACCTGCAGGAAGTCTATGCCACGCCAGTGTCAAAGCCAATGCCGGTAGGCGTGCGCGAGGAGTTGCGGACCCAGGCGCACAGCCGCGCCCATGCCTTTGCCGTGGCGTCCGATCCCGATGTGATGTACCGTGCCTTTCCACTGCTGGGCGGATCGGCCCTGCTTGCCCAAGACGTGTCGGATCTCAACGAGCTTAACCGTGAACTGGCACATCGTCGCATGGAGCTGCAGCGTCAAAACGAGCTGCTCGCCGCCGACTACGACCTTAAGACGCACCTGGCAGACCAAGAGGCCGAGACCTTGCTGGTCCAAGACGTGGACCAGGCGCTTGCCCGCGCGCTCGAAGGGATGTACGACCTGCTGAGCTCGCTGCCGCCGTTGACCGATGAAGCGTCTTCGCACGGGCGTTACCGCATGCTGCAGCGCGCCAAGATGCTTGTCGCCTATTGCAAGCGCAAGGGATCGCTCACGTTGGCGCAGCACGGGGAGAGCGGTTTTGATCGCGACCGCATTCAGCTCATTGCTAACGAGCTCGCAAGCGACCTGCGCACCATCGATATCGATTGCGCCTCGATTATCGCCATACGGCGCCCGATGCACGCCAGTACGGTAAGCGCCCTGTACGACTGCGTGTATGACTTTGCGTTTTTTGCCTACACCACCGACCATCCGGCGCTTATGTATCACTTGGGCGACCATGACCGATGCAGTGTCGAGCTGCGCGCCACGCTTTTTTCCAACGATGATGAAGATCTTTCGCAGACGCCTGCTGCGCAAGAGCTCGAAAGCGCTCTGCAAGGGCGCAACGTGGCATACCGCCTTGAGGGCGAGCTCGGCCAGCTGCGCATGATCGTCTTGATGCCGAGGGCGGGTGAGTGACGATGCAGATTTCGCTCATTCTTTCCCAAATCGTTGCGCTCGATGTTGTCTTTGCCCTGGCTGCGTGTCTGCAGACGATCCACGTCCCGCTCATCGCATCGCGCCGCTCGTCCTATAACCGTAAGGTGATTTGTGCCTACGAGGCGAGCCTTGTGCTTCACCTAGTTATTTCGGCGCTCATCTTGTTCGCGTCGTCTGGCTCATATCTGGTGGCGCCGCTTGACGTTTGCGCCAGGGCAATGGGCGGAGCGTTGTGGCTCAATGCCGTGATCTTTGCCTACGGCGTGGTGCTTATGGTGCGCTATCGTCGCCCCGTCATGCTGGCCGAACTGTTGCTCGTTGCCGCCGTGACACCGCCGGTGGTTTTTGCCATGGGCTCGGCGTGGACCGTTGTCCTTATCGCAGAGGGAGCGTTCTTCCTGTTCCGTTCCATCGCGACGCTCTTGATGGATGTCCGCAACCGCCAGGAGGATATCACCATGTTCTCGACGATCGAGACCATCAACGTGATTCCCGTGGGCATCCTGTATCTGGACCCGAGGGGCCGTCCGCTGCTCATGAACCGCTGCATGCGCAAAAACCTGGTGGAGCTTCATATGCCCACCGACCTAGGCGATATGAGCGGTACATGGAACGACCTGCGCAAACTCAGCATGCAAATGCCCGAAAGCAGCAGGAACCGTGTGCGGATTAATCTGGACCGCTTTGGTGAGGCGCGCGTTGTGGTCGAGGTTTCTCCCGCCGAGATTCGCTTGTTCGTGCACGATGACGTTATGGTTTCGGGCCGCCTCTTCGAGCGCATTATCGGTCTGGATGTAACAGAGTATGCGCATGCCCATGATCGCCTAGCGCAAGCCAACCACCTGCTTGAGCTTGCGGGCCAAGAGCTCCAAGCTCAGATCGAAGAAGTCAAAAAAGTTGCTGACAATGCGGCCTATCTGCGTATGCGCGCTCGCGTGCACGACGTGATCGGGCAGCGCCTGTCCATTCTCCATCGTTATCTGGAGGAAGGGCGCCTGGATGACGAGTCACTCGAGCAGATCGACCCGCTGCTGCGCTCAATCGCTGCCGATCTGCGCAGCGGGGGCGACACCGAACCGGCAGAGCAACTGGGAGATATCGTCCATGCCTTTGGCCTGGTGAGTGTGCAGATCGATGTTGAGGGTGCACTGCCTGAGGACGCGCGTGTCGCCGCCGCATTTTTGCAGATTATCCGCGAGGCCTCGACCAATGCCACCAAGCATGCACAGGCGCATCGGGTCCACGTGCGTCTGTGGCAGGAGACGTCGGAAGACGGTGCTGTTGCGCGGATGACCGTTTCTAACGACGGCGCGCCTGCACCCGTATCGTATCGCGAGGGAACGGGTATCCCAGGTATGAGGCATGTCGCACAGAATCTGGGCGGCAGCCTGGAAGTCCACACCGCCCCGGCCTTCACGCTTACGGTGTCCATCCCGCTCGCCTCCAACGCCACGGTCCAAAGGAGAAGTTCATGATCCGCGTCCTTATAGTCGAAGACCAGGCCATCCTGCGCGAGAGCCTGGCGCGCTCCGTTGGCGACCAGCCCGATATGACCGTTGTTTCCGCCATTGCCGATGCTTCCGAGGCCTTGGGTGTCGCGCTCAAGGAGCGCCCGGACATGATACTGATGGACGTATGCACCGAGCATGATTCCAACGGCATCGTGGCGGCGGCGCGCATCAAAGAACAACTGCCCGAGTGCCGCGTCATTATCATGACGGGTATGCCCGAAATCACCTTTGTGGACCAGGCGCGCGAGGCGGGCGTCGACAGCTTTGTGTACAAGAACGTCGGTATCGACGAGCTATTCGCCGTGATGCGCTCCACGCTGGCGGGTTACTGCACGTTTCCCAAGCCGCCCGAGAGCATCTTCTCGGGCACGGCGGCCCTCGACGATGTCGAGCTGTCGATTTTGCGCCTTGCCTGCGAGGGCAAGAGCCGTCGCGAGATCGCGGCCGAGCTGTTTATGAGCGAGGGCACCATCAAACGCCGCATCTCGGAGATTCTCAATAAGACCGGCTACGACAACATCATGCGCCTGGCCGTGCGCGCAGTAACGGAGGGCAGCATCGTTCCCAACATGGAGCGCTAGCGCTCGTTACGCATCGGCATAAAGCGGCGGGGCCGCAGGATCAACTCCTGCGGCCCCGCCTGGTGTGAGCGGATGTGTCCGCCAATCCGCGGCTGTCGGTGTCTGCCGTTACGCGATGGTTGCGCTGTAGGAGGCGACGTCCTCATAGGAATCGGTCAGGTAGGCGTCGATGCCGATGGTCGTATTGACGAGGTCGTCAAGGCTGTCAAGCTCGCCGCTCGAGAACGTGAATTCCTCGGTGGCGTTGGTGCCGGGCATCAGGTGAGCCGAGAACCAGGGTTCCTTCATGGTGCCGTTGACGTTGGTCTTGCCGGAAGGAGCGTAGAAGGTCAGGTCCTTGTCGCTCTTGTTGGTGATGTTGACGACAAAGCCGATGTCGCCCCAGTCGTCCTTGAACTTCTCGGTGATGGTGATGGTGCACAGATCGTCATCGGCGACGGTGACGGCGGGGGAGATTTCGACACTCTGGACATCGTCGTCTTCGACGGCCTCATCGATCTCCTCTTCCTTCTCGGCCGCCTCGCGATCCTTCTTCACCGTACCGGACAGGTCCTTGTCGGACTTGGTAAAGACAAGCTTGTCGCCTTCCACCTCAAGGACGAGCTTGTCGCCCTTGAGCTTCAGGTCGTGCGACTCATCTTCGGCGGTAATCGTTACGGTGGTGGCGTCCTTGGCCTCCCATTTCAGGTCGGCGACCTCAAGGAACATGTCGAGGACGCCCGTGCCGTCTTCGTCGAGGATCAGGATACAGTTGAGGCCCCACTCCTTGAGCATATCCATGTACTCATCGGTGAGCTCTTCGCCGTCCAAGGTTCCACCCGAGTACTGCCAGCTGCCGACGAAGTTGGCCTTGGGGTCTTTGCCGCCGCCGCTGCAGCCCGTCAGGGCAAAGGCAAGCGCCAAGATACATGTCAGGAATGCGAGCGCGGACTTTTTGAACGTTGTCTTCATGGTGTCCTCCTTTATCGAGCGAAACCTATAGAAACAAATGCGGGGTGGCGGATCCCCCGCCAATTACCAGATAGAGGGGCTAGGGCCGGGGCGTTCCGCAGTTGCTGCAGAACTTGCCGCCGTTTTCGCTGCCGCAGTTGGGGCAGAACCACTTGGCCGGTGCCGGGGCGGGTGCGGGACTACCGCACTCGGAGCAGAACTTGCCGGTGTTGGTGGCGCCGCAGCTGCAGGTCCATGCGCCGGCCGCAGGTGCGGCGGGAGCCGGTGTGGGAGTGGGTGCCGGAGCCGGCTGCGGGGCGGCCTGCTGCTGTGCCTGGCCGGCGGCGAACAGCTGGCTGGCGTTCATGCCGCCCATGCCACCCGCCATGCCCATGCCCATAAAGCCTGCCATCGCGCCGTTGGGGTTGGCGGCTGCCGCGCGCATTGCGTCGCTCTGGGCGCTGGCAATGTTGGCGGCTGCCATGGTGGGATCGCGCATGACCGCGGCTTTCTGCAGGTCCTTGATCATCTGCTCGTCCTCTTGCGAGGCGGCGATGGAGTTGACGCCAAAGCTCACGATCTCGACGCCGCGCAGGTCACGCCAGTCGGCAGAGAGGACCTCGTTGAGCGCGCGGGCGAGCTCGGTGGTGTGGCCGGGGATGGCGCTGTAGCGGATGCCCATCTCCGAGATCTTGGCAAAGGCGGGCTGCAGGGCGGTGAGCAGCTCGGACTTAAGCTGGCTGTCGATCTTGTCGCGCGTGTAACTATCGGTCACGTTGCCGCATACGTTGGTGTAGAACAGCAGTGGGTTGGTGATGCGGTACGAATACTCGCCGTTGCAGCGCACGGAGATGTCGACGTCCAGGCCAATGTTGTTATCGACCACGCGGAAGGGCACGGGCGAGGCGGTGCCGTACTTGTTGCCGATGATCTCCTTGGTGTTGATGAAGTAGACACGCTGGTCCTTGCCCGCGTCGCCGCCAAAGGTAAAGCGGCTGCCGATATTGGCGAAGGTCTCCTTGATGGAATCGCCCAGGTTGCCGCTAAAGACGCTCGGCTCGCTGCCGGTATCGAAGACGAACTCACCGGGCTCCAGCGCGACTTCGATGATCTTGCCGTTTTGCACCACGAGCATGCCCTGGCCGTCGTTGACGGCGATGACCGAGCCGTTGGAGATGACGTTGTCCTCGCCGCGCGTGTTGGAGCTGCGGCCACCGGTGCGTTTGCTGCCCTTGCAGGCCAAGACATCAGCGGGCATCGATTCGCAGTAGATAAATTCCTTCCACTGGTCGGCCATGACGCCGCCGGCAGCTCCCAATCCAGCTTTCAAGAGTCCCATGGTGATCTTCCTTTCTCGTCAAAGGCCGGGTGGTTATTGGTCAGAATGACTAATCGTCCTTGTCGTCTTTCATGACAACGGTGGTCTCGGTGTGGCTGAAGGTGTCGTGCTTCTCGGTCAGGTCGAGCTCGCCGCAGTACTCGTCGGCGTGGGTGGCCTCGTTGGCCGTCTTGAGCTGGCCTACCAGTAGCACGTCTCCGATAATCACGATGATCAGCGGCGCGATGACGTTGATGAGGATGCCCTCGATATCAAAGGTGAGGTAATCCGGATCGAAGGCGTATTCCCCCATAAAGAGAATCTGGGAGAGGATAAATCCGATCACAAAGAACAGCACCGAGGCGATGGCGAGCTTGGGCTTGGAGCAGGGGAGCTCGCCGACCAAGCGGCCGGTCTGGCCGTTCATGGCAAACAGGTAGCTCTTGCCGTTCCACGAGGTGGAGAGCATCCAGACGGGGAACAGGGCGTAGTCGCTGTCTTCCCAGGTGTAGTCGAGCTGCTTGCTTTCGACCGTGGCGTCGTCATACTCGTCGACGACGGTCTCGCGCAGGGCCGAGATCGTACTTTCTTCCATACGACGCTCGGCGCGCGCCTTGCAGGTCTCGCAGTCCTCGTCGTAACGGTTGGCGATGTAGCCGGGCATATATGCGACCGAGAACGGACGCAGCGCGTCGTAGTCAAACGGCTCGATGGCATCCATGTGGCCGTCGGGCATCTTGGACGATCCGTCGACGGGCACGCGCTTAAACGAGATATTGCCCTTGCGATAGGCATCGTAGTGGTCGGTGGTCGTGACGGTGCGGTCGGATTCCTCGGTCACGGTCTCGTTGGTCGCGTCAAAGTACACTTCGCCGTCAACGCGGGCGCCGTAGAGCCAAAACGGCACGTAGACACCTTGGACCTCGTCGATGTGGTTGCCGGTGACAAAGCTCTTGGGCAGCAAGATCTTGCCCTTGTAGTGTTCCTTGAGTGCGGCCGTGACGTCATCGCGCCCGAGCTTAAACGGAATTACTAGGTCGGGCGAGAAGTCGCCCGAGAGCTGGCCGGGCGCCACGGCGGAGTTGCCGCAGTACGGGCAGGTGGTGACGGCGACGGTGCCGTCGGACACGAGCTCGGCGCCGCACGACGAGCAGATGTAGCCGGCGTTTTGGGCGAGCTCCTGCACCGCGTCGTCGGCGACGGGCTTGGGCGTTGCGGCTGCCGCATCGGCTTTGGCGTCGGCCTTGTCCTGGCGCTCGCGATAGAGGGCCTCGACTTCTTCGACTTCAAAGCGCGAGTCACAGTAGTCGCAGACGAGCTCTTGCTCGGCGCTTGCAAAATGCAAGGGGCCACCGCAGGCAGGGCACTGATAGTTAACGCTCTCGAAGGCCATGATCGGTCCTTTCCGTGCCGGGGGCTATGCGCCGATGGCGCCGCCGCAGTATTCGCAGCGCCCGCTGGCATCGGGGATGGTGGTGGCTCCGCAGAAGGGGCAGGTGACCGCGGTCTTGGGGGCCTTGGCGGCCACGACGCTATCGCGCGTCTCCTGGCGCAGCTGCACCAGCGCGTCGCGGACCTCGGTTGCCTGGCGCTTGGCCTCGCGGTATTCGATGGAGCCGCGCTGATCGATGGTGGAGTCGTTCACGCGCAGGTTGATCTCGGTAAAGTACGGCGTGTTGACGTGGATGGTCAGGTTAAAGTCGTAATCCAGGTCATAGCGCGGCGGATTGTAGCTCTCGCGCTCGCCGTCCTTGGTCTCGCGATAGATCTCGGTGCGATGCTCGTCGATATCCATATCGCAGCCGAGTACCTGCGAGAACTCGATGATGTCGGGATTGGCGTCGCGCCAGCGGCTCTGCGAAGTGATGATCAACAGGCCCGCGTCCTCATCGAGCATAATATTGGTGCGCCCGGCAGAAAGCGTGCGCGTGGGGTTGAACGAAGACAGGCGCTCGGCGTTGGCCTCGCGGTAGGCGAGTTGCTCACGGATATCGTCCGCGGTGCTGGAGCGATAGCCGTGAAAGTAGGGGGAGAGCTTGCCGGCGCACTCTTTGCACAGGTAGCCTTCATTGATTTTTGTCTTACCTAGAAGTCCCAGCTCGGTACCGCAAATCGCGCACTCTTTCTTCTCGAACATCTTGTCAAAGAAGCCCATGGTTGCCTCCCATCAACTGGTAGCGTGTGTCACTTTTGATGATGGGGGAGTGCGCGATCCTTCGCGATACCCAGACGGCTCAAGGAGTCTCCACAACTGGGACACATGGCCCATTTTTGACCAGTCGTTGGGGACGTACTTAAATGAGTGGTAGTTGGAGACACTCCTTGCCGAGCTTGAGGCCGCGCGTGTCCCTTCTGGTCCATGAGGCTCAAAACCGCGGCGTGATGTGGACGGCTGGGGTCAAATTTGCAGCATTTCGAGCTCGGCTTCGATATTGAGACTGGTTCTTTATTAAAATAGATTTCCAGACAATTGAGCGGCTGGGGGTTAACCATGAGGGGCATGGGAGACACAACCACATATTTGCGTCGGGGCATTCGGGAGATTATATGCCTGGCGCTGTTCTTCTTCACGTTTTTGGCGTGCGAGTATCTTTTTGATGTGCGCATGGCCGAGTTCGTGTCTCCGAACGAGGTCGTTATTTATGAGAGCCTTGTCATCGGCGCGAGCGTGATTGGCTTTTTTGTGCGTCCCATTCTGTACTATCGCCGTCCCCATGCTATCGACGCAACGAGTGACGTCACGGGCGTTTTGCTGGTGGCGGCATTGCTGCTGTTGATTATGGCGGTTCAGGTTGAGGTGGTAATTGCCGGCGGTTTGGCGGCGTGCTGCGCGCTGGGCTACTGCGGATCGACTGCTCATGCAAATTTTGCGAGGCGCTTTGCGCGAACGCCCTGCTTGGCGCGCGCCGCCGCACTTTCTTACGCCATGGGCGTTCTGGTGCAGGTTCTCAACCACATGGTGATGCCTGTCGGCATTCCTCAGCAGGCTGTTCTGGTCGTCTGTGCGATCGCGCAGGTGGCGTTGCTCCACGGTGCCCGACGCGCCAAGCTGCGCGACGAGTCCGATCCCAACTTTGAACCCAGTGTTGCCGGGCTTTCGGTAGATGCTCTGGAATATGGCGCCAAGTGGCATGACGATCCCGAGGCAAAGGCGGCATTCCGTCGCGCCGTAGTTCGCCTGACCGTGGCGACGGCGTATCTTTCCAGCGTATTCGCCGCTCTCAACGCGGGCTTCACGACCCTGTATGCTGTCGGAGCCGTCGATTTGGGTGACTGGCCGCGCCTGCTGCTTGTCGTGAGCTCGTTGGCTGCCGGCGTCCTATTTGACCTGCACGGCCGCTCGTATATGAATATCGGCATGACATGTGCCGCCATACTGTCCACGCTTTCGTTCTTTGTGCTCATCGTCGATGGCAATGGCGGCAACGAGCTTGCTGCCACGATTATCTTTTATCTGGGCTCGGGCTTTTTCGTGGTGTTCTTTACCACAAAATATGCCGCCGTCTCGCTCTATGCGCGCTGGTCATATTTTTGGCCGTGCATGGGTCGCGTCGTCAACAACGTGTGCTCGATGCTCGTGACGGCGCCGGCGGTGGCGATCATCTCGAGTCAAAACGTGCTGTCTGCGGTCGGTGCGGCGCTCGTGATGTTTGTGGGCATTGCGATTACGCTGCTGGGGCAGTTGGGGCAACGAGCCGATGATGCCGCGATGCGGGACGGACTGCCGCTTGCCACCGACGATCTTGGTGGGGATCTTGCGCCCACATGCTCCGACCCCGAGTCCGTGGAGGCAGCGGAGCTCACGTCCGATGAACGCCTTGATGCCTTCGTCGCCACCTTTGGGCTTACAGAGCGCGAGCGCGATATTCTTGAGGTCTTGGTCGTTTCGGACCAGAGCGTTCAGGACATCGCCACAACGCTCTTTCTTTCGCGCTCCACGCTCTATCGCCACATTTCCTCGATCAACAAAAAGGCCGGTACCGCCTCGCGCGTGGCCCTCATCAACTTCTTCTGGTCCTGGACGCCCAAGGACTAGCTAATCTCCCAATAAGTTGCGGTGGAATAGTCCCTAAATTAAAGTCACGGGGCTTTAAACAGGAACTATTTCACCGCAACTGCTGGGGGGATAGACTGCGGCGGCGGCAGAGGCGGCGGCAGCGGCGTTGGCAGCTGTGGTAGTGGCAACGGCAGCTGGCAGGGTGTTTTCCGTCTACTTGCTACAGCAGCTCGCCGTGGCGGGCAATGTAGCGGCACTTTGCCAGCTGGGTGAGCGCGATATAGGCGGTAACGATACCAATGAGCAGCCCAAAAAAGCTCGTGGGCAGCGGCATGAGGCCGAGCACATCGGCGATGGGGCTTGCCGGCAGCCAGGTGACGAGCGCCAGGCCCAGCACGGTAAGAACGCACAATGCGGGCGCGGCGTGGTCGTGCGGGCTCGGCAGATGCGGGGAGCGCAACATGTGGACCACGAGTGTCTGCGACCACATGGACTCGACAAACCAGCCGCTCTGGAAGAGCGCAGCAAAGGTCGCCATACCCGCGACGTCGCCCGCGGCGGCAAGCTCGGACCAGCTTGCGTCCACGGCGGCGGGGCACACGACAAAGAAGAGCGCGGCGAAGGTCACGATGTCAAACAGCGAGCTCACGGGGCCCAGCTCGAGCATAAAGCCCTTGATGGACGCGGCGTCCCAGGCACGCGGGCGGGCAGTCCAGGCGTCATCGACGGTGTCCCACGGCAGTGCGATGCACACGATCTCGTAGACCAGCGACAGCAGTACCAGCTGCAGGGCGCTCATGGGCAAAAACGGCAAGAACAGGCTCGCGACGGTCACGGACAGCACATTGCCAAAGTTGGAGCTCACCGTGGTCTTGAGGTACTTGAGCAGGTTGCCGTAAGTGCGGCGGCCTTCGATGATGCCGCGCTCGAGCACGCCCAGGTCCTTCTGAAGCAAGATGATATCGGCGGATTCCTTGGCAATATCGACGGCCGAATCGACCGAGATGCCGCAATCGCTCGCACGCATGGCGGCGGCGTCGTTGATGCCGTCGCCCATAAAGCCCACGGTGTGGCCGAGCATCTCGCGCATGACACGTACCAGGCGCGCCTTCTGCAGCGGCGAGAGCTTGGCGAAGAGGTGGGTTTTCTCGGCGCGCTTGGCAAGTTCGGCGTCATCGAGCGCATCGATCTCGGAGCCGAGCAAGACGTTGCTCGCATCGATACCAATCTGCTCGCAGACGGTGGCGGCGACGCGGTCGTTGTCGCCGGTTAGGACCTTGACCGCCACGCCCTTGGCCTCGAGGGTGGCGACGGCGCCCGCGGCACTTGCTTTGGGCGGATCGAGGAAGGCCAAAAAGCCCATCAGCACCATGTCGCACTCGTCGGCGATGCCAAACTCGCCCACGCAGCGCGGATTGGTCTTCTGCGCCACGGCAATTACGCGTAGGCCCTCGGCGTTAAGTCCGGCGATCTGCTTGCGAATCTGGGCGAGCTTCTCGTCGGTGAGCGGCTGAGCGATGCCATCGATCTCGACAAAGGAGCAGATCTCGAGCATTTCCTCGGCAGCGCCCTTGGTAACCATCTGAGTTTTGCCTTGGGCGTCGGCGACAACTACGCTCAGGCGACGGCGCGAGAAATCGAAGGGAACCTCGTCGACCTTGGTGTAGCGGTCGCGCAGGCTCTGGCCCAGCATGGAATCGGGTGTGACGGTCGAGGGCGTCACATCGGCACGGTCGATTACGGCCAGGTCGATAAGATTTTTGAGGCCGGTCTGGAAGAAGCTGTTCAAAAACGCATGGCGCAGCACGCGCGCGTCCTCGTTGCCATCGGTGTTGAGGTAGCGCTCGAGCACGATGCGGTCTTCGGTGAGGGTGCCGGTCTTGTCGCAGCACAGGACGTCCATCGCTCCGAGGTTTTGAATCGCCGGCAGCTCCTTGACGATAACCTGGCGACGGGCGAGGTCCTTGGCGCCCTGCGACAGGCTCGTGGTCACGATGACGGGAAGCATCTGCGGCGTGATGCCCACGGCCACGCTCGTGGCGAACAGCAGCGCGTCGATGACGTTGCCCTTGGTGGCGGCGTTGATGGCAAAGACGGCCGGCGCCATAACGAGCATCAGGCGCACCAGCGGCATGGAGACGCTCGAGACGCCGCGGTCAAACGCGCTCTTTTCGCCGCGCCCGTTGAGCATCTTGGCGATGCCGCCCAGGTAGGTGTCCGAGCCGGTGGCAACGACAAGCGCCATGGCGGCGCCGTTTTGCACGGAGGTGCCGGTAAAGACGATGTTCTTGCAGGCAGAGAGTGGCAGTGCGGAGCCGTCGGCGCCCTCGACGACGGTGACGGCGGTGGTCTTCTCGACGGCCTCGCTCTCGCCGGTGAGTGCGGACTCGATCACAAACAGGTCGCGCGCGGTGATGATGCGGGCATCTGCCGGCACCATATCGCCGGCAGAGAGACGGATTACATCGCCGGGGACGAGCTCGTCGAAGGGGATCTCGATGCGCTCGCCGTCGCGCAGGGCGGTGCAAGTGTTGGAGACCAGGTCCTTGAGGGCCTCGGCCGCATTGCCGCTGCGGGCTTCCTGGATAAACTTCATGCCGCCCGATACCAGCAGCATGGTGCCGATGACGATGACCGTGGAGGGGTCGCGCTGCGGTTCGGGCACGGCGAGCACGTCGATGTAGAGCGAGACCAGTGCGAGCGCGGCGAGGATGCCGGCGAAGGGATCGATGAACGCGTCGGCGATGCGGCGGGCGAGCGTTTTGGTCGTTGCCTCGATGGTGTTGGGGCCGACGGCGTTCAGGCGCTCAGTTGCCTGCTCGACGGTGAGGCCGTTTGCCGTGGCGTCAAGCAGTACGAGGGCGTCCTCGGCACTATGGGTGGCGGCGAATATGGTGTTCTTGGACAGGCCGGTATGAGCGGCAGGGCGCGCCGTGCGGCGGCGCTTGGAGATGGCTTCGAGTACCGTGACGGTTTTGAGCATCAGCATAGGGTCCTCCTTGTTGAGGGGAGTTAGCGTACGTGTCGTATTTGCTTCAAAAAACCTAGATGTCGCTCACGTCAAGCTCTTGAGCCCACAAAGGGTGCAGCGCGCCTTTGCGGTGGTTTTGGCGATCTGCCGGTGGCGTTTATGCGTGTGCGGAGTCCTCGCGGCGTGCCGAGGGCGACATGCAGGTTTTTCGACTAGGACTGCCTTCCATGGCACACCTCCTAAAGGCTGAGCGCAGCGCGCTTTGGGTATCTCGTACCCCTTTTTAATCCGCCCGTATTCTTGATGAGGGGGTTTGACATGTCAACCCCATTGTTCGGAAAACCATTCCCCCTGACAAAGCCTTTACAGAATGCCGTGGCCCCAAAGCGCGCCCGCATCGACGCTTCGCCTGCGCTAAACTGGAAGGCACGTACGCGATTACGAGAGGAGCCCGCATGGAGGCTTACAAGCAAGAGTTCATCAAGTTTATGGTCGAGTCCGACGTCCTTAAGTTCGGCAGCTTTACGCTCAAGAGCGGCCGTCAGTCCCCGTTCTTTATGAACGCCGGCGCTTACGTGACGGGCTATCAGCTCAAGAAGCTGGGCGAGTATTACGCCCAGGCCATCCACGATAACTTTGGCGACGACTTTGATGTGCTGTTTGGACCGGCCTACAAGGGTATTCCGCTGGCCGTCGTGACCGCAATTGCCTACCACGAGCTGTACGGCAAGGAGGTCAAGTACTGCTGCGACCGCAAGGAGGCCAAGGACCACGGTGCCGATAAGGGCAACCTGCTGGGTTATGAGCCCAAGGACGGCGACCGTGTGGTCATGGTCGAGGACGTTACCACCAGCGGCAAGTCCATCGACGAGACCTATCCCAAGGTCAAGGCTGCTGCCGATGTCGAGATCAAGGGCCTGATCGTGTCCCTCAACCGCATGGAGGTCGGCAAGGGCGGTGTGACCACCGCGCAGAAGGAGATCGAGGCCAAGTACGGTTTCCCCGTCGCGAGCATCGTCTCCATGGCTGAGGTCGTCGAGACCCTCTACAACCACGAGATCGACGGCAAGGTTGTCATCGACGACGAGCTCAAGACCGCCATCGACGCCTACTACGAGCAGTACGGAGCACGTTAGTTACGGCGTTTTACCAAACGCCGTAACTGCTCGACGCTGCGCGGGCCGCATTTGGACAATCTGACGTTCAACTTCAAGGGCGCGACCAGAAGGTCAGCGCCCTTTCGTTTCACGTCACCTTGTCTCAAATGCGACCCGCTCGCTGTCCGTTCTCTACCTGCGGCGTCGTCTTGCTCCGAATGCGGCTCGCTCGCTGTCGTTGCCGAAACATCGGCGTTGCCGGACTAGTCATTGGGGACGTTCATAAATGACTACTCAGGAATGAGCGTGGATAATCTCCCGTTTTTGGCCTGTGTGCAGGCTCAAAGTGGGAGATTATCCACGCTCGCTTTAATTTGCCTGGGTTGCGATGCCTATCTAATCGGCTCGGCGTCTTCCCTGAGAATCGAAAGATACTCTTCATACCCGTACTGCCGGTATCTCTGTCTTGACTCGTCGAGCGGACGGAGGATACCCAATTCTTCAAATGATTTGACGAGCGAGCTCGCGGTACTCCTACCGATATCGAGTTGGGCAGCGATGAATGCGGTGTCGACGATGGGGTGCTCTTCAAGAATGCCCAACAGCCTTTGCCCGTTTGCAGCAGTCCTTCCGAGATTTTCGGTAATGGTTGCTGTGGAACGGTTATGGAGGTCAACAAGGTTTTTTAAAGACCCTACCGAGTCCTTCGCACTTTCGAGAAGACTGTTGCAGAAAAACTCTATCCATTCCTCGTAAGTGCCTCTCTCCCTTACGGATGTGAGTTGCCGGTAGTACTCGCTTCGATTTTTCTTGAACTGGAACGATGGATAGAACAAGCAAGAATGAAGAACGCCATCATTGATGAGCATAAGTGTAATGAGAAGCCTGCCCAGGCGACCGTTTCCGTCTAGGAATGGATGGGCAGTTTCAAATTGGTAATGGACGAGCGCCGCCCGCACAATCGGATCCATTTCGACTTGAGGCTCATTGATAAAGCGTTCGAGGTCCTGGAGCGTGTTACTCAAATCTTCAATGTTTGGAGGGACAAACGATGCAGTTGCAATGGTGCAGCCTGAGGGGCCAATCCAGTTTTGTGAGGAGCGTAGCTCGCCTGGATTCTTCTCCGTTCCGCGCACTCCGTCCAGCAGGACCGCATGAACTTGCCTAAGAAGTCTCGTGCACAAGGGCATCTTTTTGAGCAGTTCTACGCCGCGGGCGACAGCGCGGACGTAATTCACGACGTCTGCGACATCTTTATGATGGAGTTGTGTTTGAGATGGACTAAGTAGGTCGTCAAACGTGCACTGGGTTCCCTCAATTTGCGAAGAAAGGAGTGCTTCTTTGCGCGCGTACATTGTCAGATACATGTCGGCGTTGGGAACAAAGTAGAGCATGCCTTCAAGCTCTCCAAGCTTTCGTGAGCATGCGGAAAGCGTGCGATAGGTTTCCTCGGTGAGGTTTAGCTGCCTCAATGATTGCAAAGGCGTTGGAAAAAACGAATAGTAAGCCAATTTCCCCGATAGATTATTGCGGAGCGTTCCCTGGCCGTTCTCCTCGATTTGCATCGCGCCCTCCATATCTTTAGTGCCGGAAACTCGTTATTAGGCTAATCATATCAATTCTAATAACGAGTTTAAGGATTAAATAGTTATTAGAATTGATGTAAACAATCTAATGATGAGAAGTCGTTATTACTTGACCATGGAGCTCGGCTTGGTACAAGGGGGTCATCCAAAATGAACGTGGATAATCTCCCGTTTTTGGCTCGGTGACGGCCTCAAAGTCAAAGTGGGAGATTATCCACGCTCGTTAGTTAAGCGTCCGAAAATCCACACTCGCCAAACCTACCAAAAGGGACGGTTTTATTTTGGCACGTTTCGGTCGGTATCAGGAAGTGTCAGTGACGGGGCGGCGGCAGGACTCGAGAGCGAAAAGAAGTATCGGGTTTGGTGCGCCCGCTTCTGCCCGTCCCGCGCGTGGGCGATACTCGGCTTATCGAACCGCGATGCAAAGGAGATGCTCATCCCACGAGCACTACCGAGAAGGGCTTGCGATTCGAGCCCTCGCCTTAGTATTTTGGTCATTTGGCACTATAATTACCGTAGGCATGCGCACAACGTTGCGCTTAATCAAGAGGAGAAAACGTATGGGTCTGTTTGATATGTTCAAGAAGAAGGCTGAGCCCGCGGCTGCCGCTGCTCCGGCCTCCATCTCTGCTTCTGCCGGCGCCGACGTGCTGTGCTCGCCCGTCAAGGGCAAGGTCATCAAGATGGCCGACGTGCCCGATCCCGTCTTTGGTGGCGAGGTTCTGGGCAAGGGCTGTGCCGTGTGGCCCGAGGACGATCTGGTCTACGCTCCCTGCGACGGTAAGGTAACCGTCACCATGGGTCACGCCGTGGGTCTGCAGTCCGATAGCGGCATCGAGGTTCTGGTGCACGTTGGCGTCGATACCGTCAACATGAACGGTGATGGCTTCGAGGGCTTCGTCAAGGCCGACGACGTTGTGAAGGCCGGCCAGCCCATTCTCAAGATCGACCGCGCCAAGATCGCTGCTGCCGGTTACAAGGACTGCGTCGTCGTGGCCGTGTCCAACACCGCCGAGTTTGCCGACGTCGAGCTCACCGTCGAGGCAGAGTCCGCCGTCGCCGCCGGTGACGCCATCGTTAAGGTCGTCCGCAAGTAAACTGCGGCGTTCAAAGGATGTGCAAGGGTGGTTGGGTTTTCCGGCCACCTTTTTTATTGCACCGTGGGGAAGCGTTTTATTGCGCGTTGGGCGGGCTTGCAAACCGTTCGGACGCTAAAACGAACCGACCGCGCCTTCGCGTTGCCGAGGGTGTTCATAAGTGGATAGTATGGGCTTACTTATTACAACGTGTGCCGCGTCCGGGAAGCGCGGTGCCGCTCATTGGGAGGAACAACATGAAAAAGAAGCTGCTGCTTGTGCCCCTCATGGCCGTCTTGGTTGCATGCGTGGTCGTGCTTTCCGGCTGTGGAGGTCCTTCGGTTGAGGAGCTCATCACCGAGGATCTTACGACGCAGTTTGACGAGGTCAAGAACGGTGGCGACGACTTCCTTTCTGGTCTGGAGGAAGCTTCGGGCGACGAGTTCGAGCAGCTGGGTATCGATCCCAAGGAGTATGCCAAGACCTATCTCGAGGGCTTTGACTACAAGATCGGCGACGTGACGGTCGACGAGGACAAGGGTGTCGCGACCGCCGAGGTCTCTATCACCTGCAAGTCTATGAACAAGATCGTCGAGGACTTCTCCACCCAGTATCAGGAGAAGGTCGCCGCGCTTGACACGGTTCCTTCCGATGACGAGCTGTACAAGATGGCCGGTCAGGTTATGGTCGATGTGACCAAGGCCACCGAGCCCAGGAAGACCACGGTTATCTTCAAGTACACCTGTAACGACGACGGCGAGTGGTCTGCCGACGACTCCGTCAACTCCGAGATGATGGATGCAATGCTGAGCTAGGGGAGTTACGCGGTTCTACGAACCGCGTAACCAGTTGACGCTGCGCGCCGCCCAGGACGACAATTTGTCATTCAAAAGGCGAGGCATGACCAGAAGGTCTATGCCTCGCCTTTTTCATGCCAACTTGTTCGTCCTGGACGTCGCTCGCTCATATGACCCAATCCGCTGTCAAGAGCCACAATGGCCCCGCCGACCGCTTGCAATCGGTCGGCGGGGCCTGCCGTTAACCCGTCCCGGTCCGCCCCCGGCATGTCATCGACGCCTTCGGCTC
>NZ_CABWIF010000005.1:0-69594 GCF_902501475.1 Collinsella aerofaciens
CTACGCCGCCTAGTAAAAGCGCTCCGAACAGATTGGAGCCCATCGGCCGAAAGGCCTGGCGTTAGCATGTCGCGATTCAATCTCGAAAACGGCATTGCCCAGTTGACAAAACTATAGGAACACCCCCCTGATCGCTAGCTGCTAGCCGGCCGGCTTGACGGTGAACAGCTCATCCCAATTGACCAACAGCTCCCGTCGCAGGGCTTCTTCGGTGGTGCGTTCCTGACTGGTCTTTGGGATGTAGGGGAGCCCCGCCTTTTTATGGATGAGCTCAGCTATGTGGTCGAAGCTCTTCTTCTCCTTGATCTGGTCATAGGTAATTTGGATGACGTCGTAGCCCATGCTTGTGAGTGCGGTGGCGCGCTCGGCATCGGAGAGGCTTGCGGCTTCGCTGTCATGGGCGGAGCGGCCTTGGCATTCCAAGATGACGCCCATGCTGTCGGTGGCGCTTTCGATGAGGATATCGGCGTAGCAGCAGGTTTTGTCATACAGCGAACGTGCGGCTTCACTGAGCGGGATGCGCGCGTTGTTGGCGATCTCGATGCCCTGGCCGCCCTCGTCGCGGGGGAGCGAGATAAGCATGGAGGTCTGTACTTCGAAGGGTGAGGCGGCCTGCCCCGTCATGTGCACGGCCGCCCAGCGCAGTTGTTTGACGCCGCGCAGGCCTGCGGCTTGCTTGGCGAACGCGGCGATATCCGTTGTGGTAAGAAGCGGCGTGCGCTTCCACAAGTTGGTGTCATTGCCCTTGGTGTCGTTAACTCGCTCCCAGCCGCAGTTGGGTGGAATGAACTTAAGCGAAATAGCTTCATCGAGTTGTTGTTGCGTTCGCTCGCAGGGCTTAAACACTGCAAAGGAGCCGCACATCTCGTAGCACGCCATGAGTAACTGGTTGCGTGAGACCTGCGTGGCAAGGCTGAGCAGCGTGAACTCCGGTGACGTGACATCAAACCCATGTTCAGTCTGCCTAAACGACCCCGGAGGTGGTTCTTGGGTCAGGAGGTGCGATTTAAACAGGCTTCGCGACCCGGATTGTGCCCGAGTGAATACAAGCCTGTGAAGTGGTGCGTGAAGCAGGTCTTTTACAACTGCATGACTTCCGAGGCCACAACATCTGCGATCCATATTGCCAAGGCTAATGGCGGGGTAAAGGCCTAATACCTGCGGCGGGATGCGGTAGTAGTTAAAGGCGGATTGCCCACAAAGCGTCAGGTCCATAATGCCCTCCTGGCCGAAATCATCTCTTTGAAGCGAGTGATGCCAGCGTCAATCCGGAAGTATGCGGCAAAATCTGAACCCTATGAGCGGACCTGGCTTTTGAGGCTAGTTTATCAGGCATTTTGTTGCGAAAAAAACAGGGTGTGCTCGGAGGTTCCAGAATTTGCCGCATACTTCCGAAAACCAGGTCGATTTGGTTCTTGCTAAAACGATTTATCAGCCCTGTGTGAGGTGTGGGTTTGCCACCGGGCGAACACTTTTAGCGCTTGGGGCTTTATTTTTTGGGCCTCGAAGGGTGGATTTCGCGCTTTTGGTAAAGAAATGAGTGCGTGTTTTGCCGTGCGGCGGCATTGGCACAGAAAAAGGGCCCGGAAGGCGAAGCCTTCCGGGCCCTTTGCAATGCAAGTATGCTTGCAAGTGCGTTTTAGCGCACCTGAGCGACGTATGCGACGTTGGTCGAGGAGACCTTGTCCTCGAGCTGGACGCTCATGCGGGGATCGCCGGCGGTAGCGACGGTCAGATCGCCGGCCTCGACGTAGCCGAGCTCCTTAGCGGTCTCGATCGCCTTGACGATCGTGCCGTTGACGGTGCCCTGGGTAATCTCGGCCTGATGCGGGATAACGCCCCAGTACATGATCATCTGCTGGACGGCCCACTCGTGGCGGGAGAACGCGCAGATCGGCATGTTGGGACGGAAGTGCGAAATCAGGCGAGCGGTACGACCGGTGGTCGTCGGCACGGTGATGCACTTGGCGCCAACGGTGGTGGCCATGTTCACAGCGGACATACCCACAACGTTGTTGACGACGCGGGTGCCGTGAGCGTCAGCCGGAACCTCGAGCGGAGCGTGAGCCGGGAGGTACTTCTCGGTCTCGAGAGCAATGCTGGCCTGCATCTTAACGGCCTCGACCGGGTACTTACCGGCAGCGGACTCGCCAGAGAGCATAACGGCGTCGGTGCCGTCGTAAATGGCGTTAGCAACGTCGGCAACCTCGGCGCGCGTCGGGCGCGGGTTCTGCTGCATGGAGTCGAGCATCTGCGTAGCGGTGATAACGGGCTTGTAGGCTGCGTTGCACTTAGCGATGATTTCCTTCTGGATGTGCGGAACGAGCTCGGGCTTGATCTCGATGCCCAGGTCGCCACGGGCGACCATGATGCCGTCGGAAGCCTCGAGAATCTCGTCGAAGTTCTCGACGCCCAGGGCGCACTCGATCTTCGGGAAGATCGTCACGTGCTCGCCACCGTTCTCGCGGCAAAGCTTGCGGATGCCGCGGACGGACTCGCCGTCACGGATGAAGGAAGCGGCGATGTAGTCGATGTTCTCGGTCAGGCCAAAGAGGATGTCCTGACGATCGCGCTCGGTGATGGCGGGCAGAGAGATGTTGACGTTGGGCATGTTGACGCCCTTGCGCTCGCCGATCAGGCCGTCGTTCTTAACGACGCAGGTCATGTCCTGGCCGTCGACGGACTCGACCTCGAGGGCAACCAGGCCGTCATCGATCAGGATGAGGGAGCCCTTCTCGACCTCGGAGGGCAGAGCCAGGTAGTCGAGGGAGATGTGCTCAGCGGTGCCGTGGAAATCCTCGGACGTGGGCTGAGCGGTGACGACGATCTTGTCGCCGGTCTTGACGGCAACCTTCTTGCCATCGACCAAAAGGCCGGTGCGGACCTCGGGGCCCTTGGTGTCGAGCAGGATGCCGACGGGCATGCCGAGCTCCTTGGAAATACGGCGGACGCGCTCGATGCGACCGTGGTGCTCGTCGTAGGAGCCGTGCGAGAAGTTAAAACGGGCGACGTTCATGCCCGCCTTGATCATCTCGCGGATGGTCTCGTCGCTATCGCAGGCGGGACCCATGGTGCATACAATCTTGGTGCGCTTGTACATTCAGACCTCCATCTGACATCGTCTTGCGCTGATAGATAAACCATAAGAAATAAAACTGAGATGATTATAACGAAATGCCGACCGAATACCCCAAAAAATCGACCGTATGCCGAATTAGAAGTTCATTTTTTGCGGTAAAAACGGTATATGAAAAAACTTTATCAACCGTTCTGACCGCTGCTATCTGGGCGATATTTCAGTTTGACGATGCGCCGAAGAAAAAACGTTTTATCAATGTTGAGCATCACACGGTCTGCATCGTTGCACTCGAGCCGTGTTTCCAATTGGAATGTTTTGGCTAGACGCGCCGCTTTGGGGTACCATAGCTCCACTATCAACTGCCGCTCAGCACGGCAGCCTTGATGAGCCCTTGCCCTTCTCCTGGGAATTATGATCGGGCATCAATCTGCTGAGTGGCCCGAATCCCAGGAGGGGACTCTATATGCAAAAGGAATACCTGTCCGCCGCGGCGGAGGTACTCAGCGACCAAGGTGTCGATGAGAACCTCGGCCTGAGCAACGACGAGGCGTCGTCGCGCCTCGCCAAGACAGGCCCTAACAAGCTCGAGGAAGCCGAGAAGACGCCGTTGTGGAAGCGCTTCTTTGAGCAGATGGCCGACCCCATGGTCATCATGCTGATCGTTGCCGCCGTCATCAGCGCGCTCACGGGCATGGTCAAGGGCGAGGCGGACTTTGCCGATGTCGCCATCATCATGTTCGTCGTTATCGTCAACTCGGTGCTGGGCGTGGTCCAGGAGGCTAAAAGCGAGGAGGCTCTCGAGGCCCTGCAGGAGATGAGCGCCGCGCAGTCCAAGGTTCTGCGCGACGGCAAGCTCGTGCACCTGCCGAGCGCCGAGCTCGTGCCCGGCGATGTGATCATGCTCGAGGCGGGCGACTCCGTCCCGGCCGACTGCCGCGTGCTCGAGAGCGCCACGATGAAGATCGAGGAGGCCGCCCTTACCGGCGAGTCCGTACCCGTCGAGAAGCATGCCAACGTGATCGAGCTCGCCGCCGGCACCGACGACGTGCCGCTCGGCGACCGCAAGAACATGTGCTACATGGGCTCCACCGTGGTGTACGGCCGTGGCCGCGCCGTCGTAGTCGGTACCGGCATGGATACCGAGATGGGCAAGATCGCCGGCGCCCTGGCCGAGGCCAAGGAAGAGCTCACGCCGCTGCAGGTGAAGCTTGCCGAGCTCAGCCGCATCCTCACCATCATGGTTATCGTCATCTGCGTCGTCATCTTTGGCGTTGATATCATCCGCCACGGCGTGGGCAACGTTCTTACCGACCCGACCGCCCTGCTCGATACCTTTATGGTTGCCGTCTCGCTCGCCGTCGCTGCCATCCCCGAGGGCCTGGTCGCCGTCGTGACCATCGTGCTGTCGCTTGGCGTGACCAAGATGGCCAAGCGCCAGGCAATCATCCGCAAGCTCTCTGCCGTCGAGACTCTCGGCTGCACGCAGACCATCTGCTCCGACAAGACCGGTACCCTTACCCAAAACAAGATGACCGTCGTCAAGCACGAGCTCGCCGCGCCTAAGGAGAAGTTCCTGGCCGGCATGGCTCTGTGCTCCGATGCCCAGTGGGACGAGGAGCTGGGCGAGGCCGTGGGCGAGCCGACTGAGTGCGCGCTCGTCAACGACGCCGGCAAGGCGGGCCTCACTGGCCTGACTGCCGAGCACCCGCGCGTGGGCGAGGCCCCGTTCGACTCGGGCCGCAAGATGATGTCCGTGGTCGTCGAGACCCTGGACGGCGAGTATGAGCAGTACACCAAGGGCGCGCCCGACGTGGTGATCGGCCTGTGCACCCATATCTACGAGGGCGATAAGGTTGTCCCCCTGACCGAAGAGCGTCGCGCCGAGCTCGTGGCCGCCAACAAGGCCATGGCCGACGAGGCTCTGCGCGTGCTGGCGCTGGCAAGCCGCACCTACACCGAGGTCCCGGCCGACTGCGCCCCCGCCGCGCTCGAGCACGACCTGGTCTTCTGCGGCCTGTCCGGCATGATTGACCCGGTCCGTCCCGAGGTTGCCGACGCCATCCGCGAGGCCCACGATGCCGGTATCCGCACCGTCATGATCACGGGCGACCACATCGACACCGCCGTGGCCATCGCCAAGCAGCTGGGCATCGTCGCCGACCGCAGCCAGGCTATCACCGGTGCCGACCTCGACCGCATGAGCGACGAGGAACTCGATGCACACATCGAGGATTACGGCGTGTACGCCCGCGTCCAGCCCGAGCACAAGACCCGCATCGTCGAGGCTTGGAAGTCGCGCGACCAGATCGTCGCCATGACGGGCGACGGCGTCAACGACGCCCCGTCCATCAAGCGCGCCGACATCGGCGTGGGTATGGGCATCACTGGCACCGACGTCACCAAGAACGTCGCCGACATGGTGCTCGCCGACGACAATTTCGCCACCATCATCGGTGCCTGCGAAGAGGGCCGTCGCATCTACGACAACATCCGCAAGGTCATCCAGTTCCTGCTTTCGGCTAACCTTGCCGAGGTCTTCTCGGTGTTCATCGCCACGCTCATCGGCTTTACCATCTTCCAGCCGGTGCAGCTGCTGTGGGTTAACCTGGTCACCGACTGCTTCCCCGCGCTTGCGCTGGGCATGGAGGACGCCGAGGGCGACATCATGAAGCGCAAGCCGCGCAATGCCAAGGACGGCGTCTTTGCCGGTCACATGGGCCTGGACTGCGTGGTCCAGGGCCTGATCATCACCGTGCTGGTGCTGGCGAGCTTCTTTGTGGGCGTGTACTTTGACATGGGCTACATCCACATCGCCGATATGATCGCCGGCAATGCCGACGAGGAAGGCGTGATGATGGCGTTCATCACGCTCAACATGGTCGAGATCTTCCACTGCTTCAATATGCGCAGCCGTCGTGCGTCGCTGTTTAGCATGAAGAAGCAGAACAAGTGGCTGTGGGCTTCGGCCGCGCTGGCGCTGGTGCTGACGGTGATCGTAACCGTGCAGCCGACGCTTGCCGAGATGTTCTTTGGCCCCGTGACGCTTGAGCTCAAGGGCGTTCTTGCCGCGCTGGGCCTGGCCTTCCTGATCATCCCGCTGATGGAGATCTACAAGGCGATCATGCGCGCTGTGGAGAAGGAGTAACGTTCTCGTCCGGGCCCGCTCCACGCCCTTTCTCCCTCACTGGTCCTCGCGCTTCGCGCTGCGGGATCGTTCGGGAGAAAGGGCTTCCGGGGCGGGCCCTGCGGTATCCTTGCTGGCTTTTCTCCCGCGCGGATGATAAAGGGCTGACAGAAAGTTTGTGAGCCGATCGAGCGTTTGCTCGACCGGCTCTTTTTGATTTAGGGCTTTGCCCGGCCAGCTCTTTTTGATTTAAAATACCTGCTCAGTTGTGATTTATGGTGCTGGGAGGCGCTTGTGGGCAAGGCTAAGGCTAAAGCGAAGAAAAAGACGACGGGGGCGCGGGCTAAGCGCGATCGTCGTCGGAAGCTTGCGACCGAGGCCTCCGCATCTGCCGAGGAGCTGCTGGCAAACGTGCCGGGACTCGACGCGCTGCAGGATGTTCCGGCGTTCGATGACCTGCCGGTCGATGAAGCTCAGCAGGCGGCATTTGACGACTTTTGCGCACATGCCGAGGAGCCCGAGCAGATGCAGCTTGGCGCCGTTGTGCGCTTGGATCGCGGGTTTCCGCTGGTGGCGACTGCCGACGATACCTTTCGTGCCGAGCATGCCGTGGGGTTTGCCAAGTCGCGCGGCGAGGACGAGGTGCTGCTGCCCGCCGTGGGCGACCGTGTGGCGGTGCGCCGCGCTCCCGGGCACGATATGGGCGTGATTGAGTGCGTTCTGCCGCGCCGTACGAGCTTTGAGCGTTGGCGCGGCCGTGCCCGTGGAGAGCGCCAGGTGCTCTGCTCCAACGTGGATAGCGTGCTAATCGTGCAGGCGCTCGGTGCCGGTGAGGTGCTGCTCGACCGCGTGGCGCGCTCGCTGGTGTTGGCGCTCGACTGCGATGCCGAACCGGTGGTGGTGCTTACCAAAGCTGACCGCTGCGATGCCGAGGAGCTCGAGCGCGATCTGGACCGCGTGCGCCGCCTGGTGGGTCCGGACGTGCGCGTGATCGTGACGTCCTCTGCCGAGGGGCGCGGCCTGGACGAGGTTCGTTCCTGCGTGCCTGCCGGGAGCTGCGCCATGATTCTGGGCGAGTCGGGTGCCGGCAAGTCGACGCTGCTCAATGCGCTGCTGGGCCACGATACGTTGGCGACTGGCGGTGTGCGCGAACGCGACGACCAGGGCCGTCACACTACCGTTGCGCGCGTGATGGTGGCACTGCCGGGCGACGCCGGCGTGATCGCCGATGCCCCGGGCCTGCGCAGCCTACCGCTCGTGGGTCACGAGCGGGGTCTGGCGCGCGCCTTCCCCGAGATTGTCGAGGCATCGCGCGCGTGCCGATTTGGCGATTGCACGCATACCCATGAGCCGGGTTGCGCCGTTCGCGAGGCCGAGGACGCCGGGCAGATCGACAGCCTGCGTCTGGAAACGTTCCAAAACCTGGCGTCATCCATGCGCGTGAGCGCCCAAATGCTCGATCCCGATGTCCATCTGTAATTGATTTTTCCTATGACAGCCGTCTCCCAACTGTTCGGGAGACGGCTTTTTTGCTGCGGGAAAGCCTCGAAGCATGCAGTTTGCTGACGTGCTGACCAAAACCTTGCCACGAGCTTGACGGGCTGGTCAGCTTTTGGTCAGCGATTGGTTTGACATCGAAAACCAAGATCGCGATTGCGCCGCTTTGTACTCTGACCGCCCAGACAATGGTGGTACGGGCATTCGCCCGGCACTGCCATGAGAGGAGCGGCCGTGAACAAGAGCAAGCGCATCGCCATCAGTCTGGTCGCGGGCGTGCTCGCTGCTCTGCTCTGCATGGTTTACGGCTCGTCGATTCGCTCGCAAGCCGAACAGGTTCAGGCTGAGACCTTGGCCAAGTACGGTGGCGATCGCGTCGAGGTATGCGTCGCGGCGCGCGATATCGATGTGGGCGAGACCCTCGATGAGACCAATGTCATAACCCAGGAATGGCTGACGAGCCTGTTGCCGCGTGACGCGGCGACCGAGCTGCGCCAGGTGCGCGGCGACGTGACGACTTCGCGTATTCCCAAAAACGCCGTGATCTGCAATGTCTACACCAAGGCCGAGAGTCACAAGCTCGAGGTGCCTAAGGGCAAGGTCGCCGTTTCGGTGGCGGTCGATGCCGAGCACTCGGTCGGCGGTGCTACGGGCGTGGGCAGCTACGTGGATGTATATGTGCAAAAAGACGGCGTAACCGATCGGCTGTGCGGTGCGTACGTGATCGATACCAGTGAGGATTCCGGTGCCACGCGCGAGGGCAAGATCGAATGGGTGACGCTGGCGGCTGACCCCGAAGACGTCAAGGAACTGCTGGGAGCCTCGGGCAAGGGAACGGTCAGCTTGACGATTCCCGCCACGGCGCGCGGCAAAAAGAGCGGAGGCGACGAGTGATGAAGGCGATCTGGCTTGCGTGCTGCGCGTGCGGCGATTACGGGCTGTTGCAGCGGGAAGTCGAGGGCCGTGATACGGGTGCACAGGTGCTTCGCGTGGGTGACCTGGACGGGCTGGTTTCCATGGCGCGGGCGTTTCCGTCGCGCCGCGGAGCTGCCATCATCGCGGCGTCTCTGTTCGATACCGAAGACGTGCGCAAGACTGTTGCGCGCCTGACGGCCGAAGGCCGCGTGAGTCGCGTGGTCGTGTTGATAGAAGCACTCGATCCGTCGGATATCGAGGGGCTGTTTCGCGCAGGGGCGACCGAGGTCATCGCTGCGCACAGTATATGCGGCAACGGGCGCGCGGGCGAGGGAGCGGTTGATTCCGATCGGCGCATGACGATTGAGCCCGATGCTTTTGTTGATAGGGAACCCGGGGCGCCTCGCGCTACAAGAGGCCCGCGTGTTGATGATTATGGAAAAGCGGAAGCCGAGCATGGTCGGCGCCCCCGGAACCCCCTTGCATACGATGGCGCTGGAGGGCCGGCGCAGCATGCTAGCGATTCCCCGGCTGTAGATATGGGATACGTGCACGGCGTGAATCTGGTGGATGAACTCGACGAAGTTGAGGGCTTTGCCGGGTGCGGCGAGTTGTCGCTGATGCAGCATGAGCAGATTGCACAGAACGAGCCTGCCTCGCAGACCGAACAAGCTGCCATGCCGGCTTGGACACAGCGTGTGGTTGCGGCGGAGGAGACGGGGACGCTGTCACCGACGCCCGCTCCGCCGCCTCCGATGCCGCCGGCAGACGCTGCCGCTCCGCAGCGTCGAGCTCCGGTCATCTGCGCCATTTCGGGTTCGGGCGGTTGCGGCAAGTCGACGATCGTTGCCACCATGGCACACACATCGTCGCTGTTGGGCTTGCGTGCCGCCGTGCTCGACCTGGACCTGATGTTTGGAAACCTTTACGACTTGTTAGGCGTCGATGCTCCGCGCGATATGGCGGCACTTATCGAGCCGTCGGCGGCGGGCGCGCTCACCGAGCCGGATATCGTAGCCGCATCGATGCGCGTGGCGCCGGGCGTTACGCTCTGGGGTCCCGTCGCGGCGCCCGAGCAAGCCGAGCTCATGGCACGTCCGGTGGAGCTACTGCTTGATGTTCTGCGTCGCGAATCCGACGTGGTCTTTATCGATACCTCGGTCTTTTGGGGCGACGCCGTGGCGGCTGCGGTGGCGGCGAGCGACCGTTGCCTGGTCGTTGGCGATGCTGCGGTGTCGTCCGCGACATCGGCGTCGCGCGTCATTGAACTGGCAAGTCGAGTAGGTGTGCCGCGCACGCGCATGAGCGCCGTGTTCAACCGGTTCGGTGCGCGCGGGGCAGACGAGGACGTCGCCATGCGCTTTGAGATTGCCTGTGCGTTGAGCTCCAAGATTCGTATTGCCGATGGCGGGCAGGATCTCGCCGCGCTCATGGCGTTTGGGCGCGCTGACGAGGCAGTGGGTCAGACGAGCGCTTTCGCGACCAGCGTGCGCGAGGCCACGCGCGAGATGCTCGTGGAACTGGGATGCGCCGTCGGCCCTTGGAGCGATATGGTCGCCGACCGTGCGACGCGTACCGAACGCCCGCGTATCCGCCTTCCCTGGTCGCGCGAGGGTGATCAGCGATGAGCCTGCAAACGAGGATTAAGGCTGCCGGCGCTGCAGCGGCGGCAGCGCCGGCAGATGCGGGGCGTCGCCGCGCGGTGAAACGACGCACCAAGCGCGCCGTGATGGACCGCATGGGTTACGACGAAGTGGCGCGTATCAGCGCCTATGTCGACCCGGTACTTGCCCGCTCGGAATTGCGTCCCGCGGTGGAGGCGGCGCTCAATGTTGAGGAGCCGACCGATCTCGCGACGCCCGAGCGCGAGACCATCATCGACGAGATTTTGGATGACGTGGTGGGCTTGGGGCCGTTGCAGCCGCTCATCGAGGACGACACCGTTACCGAGATCATGATTAACGGCTGCCGCTCGGCTTTCTTTGAACGCGGCGGCGTCTTGCACCCCATCGAGCATGCGTTTGAGGATGATGAGCAGATCCGTGTGCTTATCGACCGCATCATCTCGCCACTTGGCCGCCGTATCGACGAGCGCAGCCCCATCGTCAACGCCCGCCTCAAAACGGGCTATCGCGTCAACGCGGTGATTCCGCCTGTGGCGATTGACGGACCGATTCTCACCATCCGAAAGTTCTCGGATCGCATCTGCTCGCTGGACGAGCTTGTGGGGCTGGGGTCGCTGCCGCTTTGGTATGCGCAGCTGCTGTCATGCGCGGTGTCGCTGAGACAGGACCTGGCGGTTGCGGGAGGCACGGGATCTGGTAAGACCACCCTGCTCAACGCGTTGTCATGCGAGATTTCCACCGGCGAGCGCATCGTGACGATCGAGGACTCTGCCGAGCTCAAGTTTGCGCATCATCCACACGTGGTGCCTCTAGAGGCGCGCGAGGCTTCAATTGAGGGCGAGGGCGCGGTGACGATCCGCGACCTGGTGACCAATGCCCTGCGCATGCGCCCCGACCGCATCGTGGTGGGCGAGGTGCGCGGTGCCGAGTGCTGCGACATGTTGCAGGCCATGAACACGGGCCACGACGGGTCGCTCACCACACTTCATGCGGGCTCAGAACAGGAGACCGTGGTGCGTCTGACGTTGCTTGCACGTTATGGCATCGATCTGCCGAGCGAGCTCATCGAGGAGCAGATTGCCATGGCGCTCGACGGCATCGTGATGTCCGAGCGCCACGCCGATGGCAGACGTTTCGTCTCCTCGTATTCGGGGGTGCGTCGCGCCGCGTCGGGCGGCGTAGAGCTCGAGCGCTATGTGACTTTCGATGCCGCCGAGCGCACCTGGACGCTTGACCGCGAGCCGCCGTTTATCGCAGAAGGCCTGCGGTCGGGGACGCTCACACAAGAGGAGGTGGACGAATGGAGGTCGCTGTGCCCCTCGTCGTAGGGGGTTTGGCAGGGTTTTCTGTCGCGACGGCGTGCGGGGCGGAACCTCGTGTGCCGCAGGTGCCGCCGGCGGAGCTGGCGCGTCAGGCGCTCGAGACGGTGGCAGAGAAACTGCCGCGTGAGCTGGTGGAAAACGATCTGCTGAAAAAGATCGCCCGTTCGTGGGCATCGCTGGCTCCGGCGCATCGCCTTGGCCTCGTGATCGAAGATGCTTCGGGGCGTTTGGCGTTTCTGCTGCTCTCGAGCGGTGTCTGCTGCATTTTACTAACGATGGTGTCGTTATCGCCCCTCGGATTTGCCTTGGGACTTGTTGCTCCGATTGCCGTTGGCGCCGCTCGGGATGGCTTTGAGAGCCGGCGCGAGCAACACGATGCAGAAGAGGCCATGCCCGAGGCGTTTACCGCACTTTCCATGTCGCTTGCCTCGGGACATTCGCTGGCCCAGGGCATGCGCTTTGTGGGCGCTCATGCGCAAGAACCGGTGCATACCGAGTTTTTGCGGGTGGCGGCGGCGATCGATTGCGGCATCTCGGCGACCGACGCGCTCGATGACTTGCTCGTGCGCATCGACGCCCCCGGTCTTTCGCTTGTGACCTTGGCGCTTAAGGTGTCACAGCGCACCGGCGCTCCGCTTGCCGACTTACTGTCCGAGGCGTCGAGCATGGTGGGGGAGCGCATTGAGCTCAAGCGCCGCCTGGATGTCAAGACATCGCAGGCTCGCATGTCGGCGCATATGGTCGCGGCGATGCCGGCGGGCATGTGCGCGGTGTTGGCGCTGCTTTCGGCCGATTTTCGTCGCGGTCTTGTGACGCCTGCCGGTGCGGGCGCTGTGGTGCTGGGTCTTGCCCTCAACGCCGTTGCCCTGGTGGTTATCAGGCGCATTATGCGGGTGGAGCTATGAGCGCCCCGGTTGCAGTTGCGGCTTGCCTGTGCGCCCTGAGTGTATTTGTCGCGACGGGTTTGGATCGGGCGGATGCACGCAAGATCGCAGGGGCCTGCAAGCGCGAGGCGGTGCTGGTCGCTGCCGCGGGTCGCTCGGTGGTCGATGCCCTGACCGCACGAGTGAAGGGCGCGGTTGGAGCGGGCGGCCCGGCGCGAGTGTCGCTCGGCGAAGTGTCTGAGATGATCGATGTTGTGCGCTTGGGTCTTTCGGCCGGCCTTTCGTTTGATGCGGCGCTTGAGATTTTCTGCGCCAACCGCCGGTCAGTGTTGGCTCTTCGCCTTGAGCGGGCCTGCATGGCGTGGCAGGTGGGCGTGGGTACGCGTGAGGACGAGTTGTTGGCCGCCGCGCACGACCTGGACGTGCGAGCGCTCGAGACCTTTGCCATTACGGTGGGACAGGCGCTCGCCCTGGGTGCTCCACTTGCCGAGACGCTGGCCGCTCAAAGTCGCGAGATCCGTGCGGCTCATCGCGCCGCGGTCGAGCGCGAGATTGAGCGTGCGCCCGTCAAGCTGCTGATTCCCACCGGCACGCTCATCTTGCCGGCGTTGCTTCTGTCCATATTGGGCCCGCTGCTGGGAGCAGGCGGGATGATGTAGGGAGGAATACATGAACACGATGGTCGAAGTTGCTGACAAGGCTTGGAACTGGGCTTTTTGCCGGGCGATCCGCGCTCGCCAGCATGCCAAGGAGCTGTTGCGGGAGGAGAGCGCGCAGGGTACCACCGAGTACGCCATTTTGGTGGGCGTGCTTGTGGTGATCGCGATTATTGCCATCGTTGCATTTAAAGGCAAGGTCCAGGATCTATGGAACGCTATCAGCGAGGGCATCAACAGCCTGTAGAGGGCGAGCGCCCCATCGGGGTGCTGCTGGTGTTTGCTTGCCTGACCGTGGCGATAGCGGCGGTGCTTTGGGGGCTTAACGCCGCGCGGCAGCAGCGTCCTGGGGCCGCCTTCGATTCGGGCTCAGATTCGGCGGTGGCGTCCCAAAAAGATGAGATGCGAGATGCGGACGATTCGGATGTCGATGTCACGGCGCAAACCTTTCTGCGGACGCTCGACAAGCGGTCTGGCACTGCGACGGATTCGCCTGAGGACAACGCGATTACGGTCCGGCTTGCATGGTCTGAGGACCGACCGATGACCGAGGCAGCGGCGGATATGTTGCGCGCCTACCGCGAGGTGCCAACGGCCCAGCTCGCCCTGAGCGGCTATCTCGATATTAAGGGCAACGTATGGGGCGCCATCGTGCGCGATGGACGCGGCTGGGTCGATATGGTGACGGTTGCCGCGGATACTGACGATGCTTCGTGTCGTCTGCGCGCCGTGCGCCTGGTCCCGCAAACAATAAGCTCAAAGGAGGGATCGTGAAATGCATGGCGTTCTGCGTGAGGAATCTGCCCAGGCGACGGTCGAATACGCCATCGTCACGGTGGCGCTGTTATCGATCGTGCTGGCGATTGTGGGACTTTGGCGTGCTGGCACCGATGGACGCTTGGCGGCGCTGGTTGAGCGGGCGGCATCCCATGGCGTTGCCTCGACGTCGGTTATCGACGCCGCTGCGGGCGCTAAGGACATCGCGTTGTATTGATATCGCGCGCGAGGACCGGGCGCAGTCTACGGTCGAGGCCGCTTTTTTGCTGCCGACGTTTCTGACGCTCATCCTTCTCGCACTGCAACCGGTGTGCCTGCTTTATACGCGCGCGGTCATGGAGTCTGCCGCCGCCGAGACCGCGCGGCTCATGACCACGACGACGGCGGAGGACGACGATCTTAAGGAGTTCACCCGCCGCCGGCTTGCCGCAGTGCCCAACGTTTCGATCTTTCATGCCGGCGGGCCGTTGTCGTGGGATATCGAGCTTAGCCGGGCCGATGCGGGTGGCGTCTCGTCCGTGTCCGTTTCCGGCGAGGTCAAGCCGTTGCCTGTGATCGGTGCGTTTGCGCAGGCTATGGGTGGTACCGCCGAGGGTGGCTACGTTGAGCTCAAGGTCGATGTCTCGTATCAATCACGTCCAGAATGGCTGGAGGGAGATTATGATTCGTGGATTGCTGCATGGGATTAAGCGTTTCTGGTCTAGATGCGTTTTGACGCGCCGTCCGAGCTGCCATCGCAAGCGAGGCGGCTTTATGGGCCGCGCCGGTGTTGATCTGTTTATCGAAGACGGCGCCTATACCACGCTTTCTTCTGCCGTGGTCATCCTAGTGGTGCTCACGTTGTTGTTTTCGTCGACCGCGGCGATATGGAGCATGTCGCGTGCCGGGGATACTCAGGTGGCGGCCGATAGCGGCGCGCTGGCGGGTGCCAACGTAGTGTCGTCCTATCACACGGCTGCCACGGTGGTTGATGCGAGCATCTTGAGCTTGGGCCTGGCGGGGTTTGCCACGATCGGGACGGGCCTGGTCGCCATCCTCATCCCGGGTGCCGAACCAGTTGCCGGCAATATGGTCGACACCGGGATTGAGATCATTAAAACGCGCAACAAGTTTGCCAAAAGCGCATCGGAAGGCTTACAGAAAATCGAGACGGCTCTGCCGTATCTGATCGCCGCGCGTGCCACGCAGGCGGTGTCGGCGCAGGATACCGATAGTGTGACCTATACCGGTACGGCGCTTGCCGTGCCCAGGACATCCGAGTCGGACTTCGCTGCGCTCAAAGGGTCAGAGATTTCGACCGATACCATTAAAGGCACATCAGATGATTTAGAGCGTGCGGCCGAGGAGCTGCGGAAGGCTTCTGAGGACACGGCGAAGGCTAAAGAGCGCGCTTGGCTGGCGGATTGTGGTGGGTCGGACAAGGGCTCGGTTAGCAGCTGTTCTTGCATGTGGGAGCGTGCGAAAAGTCTAACGGATCTTTCTGGTGCTCAAAATCCGCATTACGCTTCGAGCGTTACGTGGGAACCGCAAGTGGCGTTCGATCGTGCGAAGGCCTACTATCGCCAGCGCCTGGCAAATGAGAAACCGCTTGGCGAGGGTCCGGAAAAACAGGCAGATTCTGCTGCACGAAAGGTGTTCTTCGCTTATGCGAGCGAAGAAGTCGAGCGGGCATATATAACTGAAAAGGACGGCAAAGTTTCCGCCCACATCCCTTTCCTTCCGCGAAATCCAGATGAGGCGCGGACGACTGAACTCTATACCGATGCACGTTGGCCCGCGAGTGAAGTAGATAAAGTTACCTATTTGCATTATGGGACTGACTGTCCAAATTACAAAAAAGGAAAGCCGGGCGGGCTGGCATCCGTCGCAGATTTTGACGGTCACGAAACGTGTAGCGAATGCCATTTCGGTGTGTCGTCTTTAGGGTACGTTGCGATTGCAACGACTTCTGTCGAAAGGGGCTTCGAATACCACTTTGACAAGTTCAAAGACGCCCTGGAAGACTACGTTAAATGCCGCAACAAAGAACTCGAACTTGAGCGTCAGACCGAGGATGAGGCCGACCGTGCGGGCAATGCGTTTGACCAGGCCATCAAGGAGCTTTCCGGCGAGCGCCCGCGTATCGCCCCACCTGGCCGCAACGGCGTGGTCGCCTTTGCGGTTTCGGGTGCCATCTCGAGCCCCGATGAGCTCAACTCTTCGTTTAACACGGCAGTCAGGCTTGGCGATCGCGGTGCTATCTCTGCCGCGGTGCTGGCGCCCGATGAGGCGACGGCGCAAAACAACGTGCTTACGCGATTTTTCTCGACATTGAAGGAACGCTCGGGCGGCGTTGTCGGCGTACTCGATGGCGTCATGGATGTCTGGGGACGGCTGCTTGTGGGATACGGAGACATCCAAGGTTCGGCCGACGAACTTATGGACGAGATGATTAAAGGCCTAGGAGGGGGCAGCGGCGCGTTGGGCTCCATCGCATCGTGGCTCGGCGATACCGTTTCGGCGTCCGTGGCGGCGTTGGGTCTGGAGCCGTGCGACTTGCGCCTGCGAAAGCCAGTGCTGACCGATTCCGCCAACGTCATTAAGAGTCCGGGGTCTGACATTGCTGGTTTCTCTCAAGCGCAAGACAAGCTGCGAGGTATTCCGTTGGGCGTGACCGATCCCAAGGCGCTTTGCGAGGCATTGGAATATCAAGTCGAACGCACCATTAGCGGTACGGTGTTCACGCTTGCGGAGATTCCTATGCCCGGCGGCGGCTCCATTCCACTCACCGTCGATGTCGCCACGCTGGTTGGCGCTCTGGGCGGTGGGTCGTAATGAGTATCCGCATACGTCTGCGCGAGGAGCGCGCCCAAGCGACGGTGGAGATGGCAGTGGTTACGCCCGTTTTACTGGTGCTGGCACTCATCGTGTACAACGTCATGATCTTTGCCAGCGCTGTCGCGCGCTTCGACCGCGTGGTGCCCGACATCGTGTTGGCGCACGCCGTGGCGTCGGAGGGGGAGGGCGACGAAAACTCTGCCGATGCCTCGGCGACGGTTCAGACTCAAATTCTGAATGCCATGGAAGACTATGACTTGCAGATCGAAGTGTCGAGCGAGCAAGGCGCGGAGGCATCGGATGGTGGCCTGCTCTCCCTATCCGGTACGTTTAGGACCTACACCTGCACCATGCACTATGAGCCGTGGCCGACTTCTCTCAGCATCGCTGGCGTTTCGCTGGGGGCGCCGACAACGTTGTCGCACGAGCGTGCGGTGACGGTCGATCCATGGCGTCCGGGGGTGGTCATGTGACCGCGGTCTCGTCCTACATCGCCTACGCGCGGGCACTCAACAGGCTGGGTTGGACGCCGGCCGAGTTTGCGGTGGCGGAGTCGTTTGTCGTGCGCCTGCGCGGCATGCTGGGACGGCGTCCGGTTGCCGCCAACGGCCTGCCGCTCGTCATGGCGTTTCCACGCTGCTCTTCGGTCCATACGTGTTTTATGGCCTATCCCATCGACATCGCCTTCATTGATCACGATGGCAATATCCTCGCGCGCTACGAAAACGTTCGTCCTTGGCGCATGTGCTCCTGCCCCGGCGCCTGGGCGGTATTGGAACGCCCTTCAATCCTCGCTACACCTCCCGCCCTCCAACAAGTGCCGGCGTAAGAGATTGGCGACGGCGGACTTTCGTCATACGAAATTTGGTAAGATGGAGGAGAAGATGCATGGATGTTGAGATCCATCCGAACGCCAAAAAACACTTGACGGAAAAGCAGGTGCTTGGTGCCTGGTTCGCGGTTACTGAGTGCATTCGCCGCGAGTCGGAGGACGAGCCGCCGAGATGGCTTGCCATTGGATGGCTTCCAGATGGTCGAAGTGTGGAGCTTGTTGCGGTCGAACTAATTCGTGGATGGCTCATTATTCATGCCCTGTCTCCGGTTCAGAAGAAATTCTGGCAAGAGATCGAGCGAGCTCGGCAGAGGGGTTGATGATGGGCAAGACGTATACGGCCGCTAATGGTCAGGTTGTAACGGATGAAATGATTGACGCGTGGTGCGAGTCGTACGAGCGCGGAGAGTTTCCGGATGGCGAACACACCGTTGGTGGGATCGTGCGTGGACGGCCCCCGCTCTCAGGTGAGGGGACGGCAACGCTGTCGGTCAAGATTCCTCTGGGAATGAAGGAGGCCATTCGTCGACGGGCGGCTGCCGAGGGGATGACGCCAAGTGAGTTTGCCCGTGCGGCTCTGAGTGAAAAACTTCTTGCTGCCGGCTGATGCCTCTGACGTGCCGATTTATAGAACCGAGGCTGTGCTCAAAAACTTTTTTAAAATTCTCGGTTGACCGGAACGCGTCCTTGGTTATACTAATCAAGCCTTGAAACAAGGCACACCTCAAATGGCTGGGTAGCTCAGTTGGTAGAGCAGAGGACTGAAAATCCTCGTGTCAGGGGTTCGATTCCCTTCCCCGCCACCTTGAATTGACTAGGACCTCTGTAAAGGGGTCCTTTTCTTTTATGCAGCCCCCACATGGAATCGAACCCCGTGAGGGCGCGGAGCTGAGTAAACGCGTAAGCGTTTGCCAGCGCAGCTCGCAAGGCGCGTAAGCGCCGCAGCGGTCCGTCCGCGCAGCGCGCGGACGCGATTCCCTTCCCCGCCACCTTGAATTGACTAGGACCTCTGCAAAGGGGTCCTTTTCTTTTATCGAGGGCTCTGCGGAAATTGCGTCCCGGAATTTGGCTTCAGAGTGGGATGCGTTTTCCGCTTTGATGTCGCTTGGGAAAGCGCGACCCGGAATCCGGCGTCAGAATGGGACGTGCTTTCCTTTTGCGGCCTTTGGCGGAAACTGCGTCCCAGATCTCGCGCTCAGAACGGGATGCATTTTCCGATTGAGGCCTCGAACGGAAAATGCATCCCAGTCTTTTGCGAAAAACGGGATGCGCTTTCCGGCGCTTACTTCCGACGTGCGTGCACATCTCGGGCCCGCCCGCTCAGACATTCCTCTCGCTTTTGCGCCACTTTACAGACCGTTCGGTCGTCTGTCCGCACGCGCGGGTATACTCAAAACGATACTTTTCCTATGCAATACGATGCAGGCTCGGCCTGCACGATCCGAAGGGGGCAGTGATGGAGAGGATACTCGGCGTTAATCTCTCTGGCTGGTTTATTCCCGAGCCTTGGGTGACCCCGTCGCTGTACGCGGCGACCGGTGCATCCAACGCAGCCGAGCTGCAGGAGGCAATGGGCACCGCTGCCTATAACGAGCGCATGCGTCGTCATTACGAGACGTTTATGAGCGAGGATGATTTTCGCCGTATGGCGCAGATCGGTCTCAACGCCGTGCGCCTGCCGGTGCCTTGGTATGCCTTTGGCTCACAGGAGTCCGATGCGTCCTACATCTCGGTTGTCGACTACATCGACCGTGCAATTGGGTGGGCTGCCAAGTACGACATCCGCGTGCTGCTTGATCTAGCAACTGTGCCCGGTGGCCAGGGCGATTCCAACGATTCGCCCACCACGCCGGAGGCTGTCGCCGAGTGGCATTCGTCCACTAACGGCCGTCATGTCGCACTCGACGTGCTCGAGCGCTTGGCCGATCGCTACGGCGAGGCTGAGAGCTTGCTGGGTATTGAGCTGCTTGACACGCCGCAGATGAGTGTCCGCAAGAGCCTCTTCACCATGACGGATGGCATTCCTGCTCACTACCTGCGCAATTTCTATCGCGATGCCTACGAGCTCGTCCGTTCGTATATGCCCGAGGATAAGATCGTCGTCTTCTCGTCGTCGGGGCATCCCAGCGAGTGGAAGCATTTTATGCGCGGCGCTAAGTACAAGAACGTCTACATGGACCTTCACCTGTACCATTACCGCGACGAACATGCGCTCGACATTACGAGCCCCCGTGGGCTGACGACGGCGATTTCGCGCAACAAGCGCGAGCTTAAAGAGGCGATTTCGACTGGGTTCCCCGTGCTGGTGGGCGAATGGTCGGGCGCGGCGATCTTTGCCAACTCGTCGGTTACGCCCGAGGGCCGCAATGCCTACGAGCGCGTGTTTATCGCCAACCAGCTGGCTTCGTTTGCGCCGGCTGCCGGTTGGTTCTTCCAAACGTGGAAGACCGAGAAGCGCATTGCAGCATGGGACGCCCGCGCGGCGCTCGGTACGCTCGAGCGTGGCATGATTGAATAGGTTGATATGACGCAAAACAGCGCCCATACGGGCAAACTCTATGTGGTCGGCACGCCCATCGGCAACTTGGGTGATCTGTCCCCGCGCGTTGGCGAGGCCTTTGCCGCTGCCGATGCCATCTGCTGCGAAGACACGCGTGTGACGTCAAAGCTGCTGATGCACCTGGGTATTTCCAAACCGCTTGTCCGTTGCGACGAGAATGTGATCGCCAGCCGCGCCGCCGGCCTGGTCGACCGTCTGCTGGCGGGGGAGACCCTCGCCTTTGCCTCGGACGCCGGCATGCCGAGCGTGTCCGATCCCGGCCAGGCGCTGGTCGAGGCGGCGCGTGAGGCCGATGTGCCCGTCGAAGTTATTCCCGGGCCCTCTGCTTGCGTCACGGCGCTTGTTTCGTCCGGCATTTCCTGCGAGCATTTTTTCTTCGAGGGCTTTTTGGGCCGAAAGCACGGTGACCGCGTGCGCCGTTTGCAGCGCCTTGCCGTGGTGCCCGGCGCGCTCATCTTCTACGAGTCTCCACATCGCATCGTGGCGACACTCGAAGCCGCGGCCGAGGTTTTTCCCCAGCGTGAGGTTGCCGTCTGCCGCGAGCTCACCAAGTTGCACGAGGAGGTCTTGCGCGCGCCCGCTGTCCAGCTTGTCGAGGAGCTGCGTGCTCGCGGCGAGGTAAAGGGCGAGATTGCGCTGGTCATCGCGCCGCCGAGCGAGGATGAGGAGGCCGGTATCGTGCCGGTTGGCGCCGCGGCAGCGGATCCCGACGAGGCCCTGCGCGAGGATATCCGCGCCGCGCTCGAGGAGGGGGAGCCCGCCTCTGCGGTGGCCAAGCGCCTGTCTCAGAAGTATTCGCGCCGCAAGCGCGATGTCTATGCCATGGTGCTCGATATGCAATAGATGGAGGATATCCAGCCCTTGCGCTAGAATCATCCTCTGTATGCAACGTTTTTCTGGAGGACAAACCCCATGGATCAAAGCAAGCCTTCGTTCTTTATCACGACGCCCATCTACTACGTCAACGCCGATCCGCACCTAGGCACGGCTTATTCCACCATCATCGCCGACGTTCAGGCTCGCTATCGCCGTTCCGCCGGCTATAACGTCAAGTTCCTGACCGGCATGGACGAGCACGGCGAGAAGGTCGCCGAGGCCGCAGCCAAGCACAACATGACGCCGCAGGAGTGGACCGATAGCCAGGCTCCGCACTTCAAGGAGCTTTGGAGCAAGCTCGAGATCTCCAACGACGACTTCATCCGCACCACTGAGCCGCGCCAGCATCATGCCGTGCAGTACCTGTGGGAGCGCATGAAGGAGTCTGGCTACCTGTATAAGGGCAGCTACGACGGTTGGTATTGCGTGCCTGACGAGACCTACTTCACCGATACGCAGGTCCAGAAGGGCGATGAGGAGTACGGCAGCGTCGGCCAGCACCTGTGCCCCGACTGCCACCGTCCGCTCGAGCGCGTGCAGGAGGAGTCCTACTTCTTTAAGCTTTCCTCCTTCCAGGACAAGCTGCTCAAGCTCTATGACGAGCACCCCGACTTTGTCGAGCCTGCGTTCCGTATGAACGAGGTTCGCAGCTTTGTCGAGGGCGGCCTTAATGACCTTTCCGTGAGCCGTACGAGCTTTGACTGGGGCATTCAGGTCCCGTTTGACGAGGGCCACGTGACGTACGTGTGGTTCGATGCGCTGCTCAACTACATGACGGCCGTCGGCTACGGTGTCGACACCGACGAGGCACGTGCCGAGCTGGCCTATCGCTGGCCTGCGCAGTTCCACATCGTGGGTAAGGACATCATCCGCTTCCACTGCGTCATTTGGCCCGCCATGCTCATGGCCATCGGCGAGGCCCTGCCCGAGCACGTCTTTGCCCACGGCTTCCTGACCGTGCGCAATGCCGAGACTGGCAAGGCCGAGAAGATGTCCAAGAGCCGCGGCAACGCCATCGCTCCGCAGGACGTTATCGACATGCTGGGCGTCGAGGGCTATCGCTACTACTTCATGACCGACGTCGTTCCCGGCACCGACGGCGCCATCAGCTTCGATCGCATGGAGCAGGTCTACAACGCCGACCTGGCCAACAGCTGGGGCAATCTGATCTCGCGTTCGCTCAACATGAGCGGCAAGTACTTTGACGGCTGCGCGCCCGCCAAGCCCGCATCGTTCGGTGCGTTCGACAACCCGCTGGCAAAGATCGCCGATGGTCTGGTCGAGCGCTACATGGCCAAGATGGACGTGCTCGATTACGGCGGAGCCAAGGACGAGGTCATGGAGCTCATCCACGCCGCTAACCACTACATCGAGGACTCCGAGCCTTGGGCGCTTGCCAAGGACGAGGCCAAGGCCGACGAGCTGGCATTTGTGATCTACAACCTGCTCGAGGCCATCCGCATCGCCGCCCACCTGCTGATGCCGCTCATGCCCCAGACTTCTGCCGAAGCCCTGCGCCGTCTGTCCTGTGAGGACGAGGCCGCGAGCGACGACCTCAAGGGCATTTGCGCTTGGGGCCTGCTTGCCGGTGGTCAGCCCGTTGAGAAGGGCGATCCGCTGTTCCCGCGTCTGGGCTAAGACGCCGCGCGCCATATCGGCAATTTGCTGTTTAGCTGTAAGGGCATGGCCGCCACGGTCCATGCCCTTTTGTTTCAAGACGCCGCCATCATGCTAAGGAGGCAACCATGACAACTTCGCCTTTGGCAAACCCCACGGCCACCAGGGAGCTGCTGGAGGAGTTTGGCCTTGCGACCAAGCATCGCCTGGGCCAGAACTTTCTAATCGACAACCATGTGATCGAGCGCATTTGCGAGCTTTCTGAGCTTACGGGTGACGAGCGCGTGCTCGAGGTGGGTCCGGGTTGCGGTACGTTGACACTAGCATTGCTGCAGGAAGTGGCGTGCGTCACGTCGATCGAGGCGGATCCCGAGCTCGAGCCGGTGCTCGATGCTCACGCCGCCGACTACGCCAACTTCCGCTTTATCATGGGCGATGCACTCAAGGTGGGTCCGGAGCAGATTGAGCAGGCCGCCGGCGGCGATCCCACGGTATTTGTCGCGAACTTGCCCTATAACGTGGCGGCGACGATCATTTTGCAATTTTTCCAGACGATGCCGGCGCTCAAGCGTGCCGTCGTCATGGTGCAAAAGGAAGTTGCCGATCGTATTGGCGCAACGCCGGGCAACAAGACCTATGGCGGCTACACGGCAAAGCTCGGCCTGTATGCGCAGGTGACGGGTCGCTTTGAAGTGCCGCCGCGCTGCTTTATGCCGGCGCCGCACGTGGACTCGGCCGTCGTGCGTATCGACCGTGTTGACGGCGTGGTGCCCGAAGGACTCGATCGCGAATTTGTGGCCCGCGTGATTGATGCTGCATTTGCTCAGCGTCGCAAGACCATCCGCAATTCTATGAGCGCCAACGGCTTTGCCAAGGACGTGCTCGATGCCGCTTTTGAGGCTTGCGGTATCGCACCCACCACGCGCGCCGAGACGCTTGATGTTGCCGACTTTGTCCGCCTGGCCCAGGAGCTAATCCATGATGCCTAATGCCGCACGCGTGACGTTTACCAAGAAAAAGAAGACGGTTGCCTGCCCCGTGCCCTTGGCACCGCTTGCCGACACGCATGCGCATCTGCTTTCGTTTTGGGGCAAAGAAGTGCCCGAGACGCTCGTGCGCGCCAAAGCCGCGGGCGTCGACCTGTTGGTGACGATGTTCGATCCCATCGCTGACAAACGCAGCGTGGCGGACTATAGCGACTGGCTCGTGCGCGAAATTCTGCCGATGCGGGATATTCCGCAGATCAAGTATCTTGCCGGCGTGCATCCGTATGGCGCGCCGGACTATACCGACGACGTTCACGCACAGGTCGTTGCCGCACTCGATGACCCCTTATGCGCCGGTATTGGCGAAATCGGCCTGGACTACCACATGGACTATGACGACGATATCGCGCCGGCACCCCATAACGTGCAGATTGACTGCATGGCGCGCCAACTCGAGCTTGCCGTGTGCCGTAACGTGCCGGTGGAGCTGCATCTGCGCCACGAGGACACGGACTATGAGCGTACCTCGCACGTGGACGCCTACAACGTGCTTCGTGAGGTGGGCGTGCCCCAGGCCGGTTGTGTGCTGCACTGCTTTGGCGAGGACCGCGCCACGATGGAGCGCTTTGTGGAGCTGGGCTGCTATATCGCCTATGGTGGCGCGGCCACCTTTAAGCGCAACGACGACGTGCGCGAGGCATTTGCGGCAACCCCACTCGATCGAATTTTGTTCGAGACGGATTGCCCGTATATGGCTCCGGAGCCCATCCGCGGTCTTGAATGTGAGCCCGCAATGATCTCCATTACGGCAAACGCGCTGGTTAACGACCGTGTCGATCGCACAGGTGAGGACGCCGAAACAATCGCGCAGGCCGCCTGGGAAAATGCCTGCAAACTTTTTCAAAAATAGTTCTTGCGTTCGCGGTGACGCTCCGTTATTCTAATTCCTGCACGCGGGCGTGGCGGAATTGGCAGACGCGTACGGTTCAGGTCCGTATGGGGGCAACCCCATGAAGGTTCAAGTCCTTTCGCCCGCACCATTAAATGGAAGAGCTCCCAGTAATGGGAGCTTTTTTGTTATGGGCCCATCGCAGGGACTTGAACCTGCGAAGGAGCGAGCGTAAAGAAAACGCGGAGCGTTTTTAGCGAGCTGGCGAGGACGCCGGCAGGCGGCCGAAGCCGGTGCGGATCCGCGAAGCGGATACGCGGACGTCCTTTCGCCCGCACCATTGAATGAAAGAGCTCCCAGCAATGGGAGCTTTTTTGTTATGCACGATCTCCTTGGACGGGTATCCTAATGCCAACGTGTGCCTATCAGAGGAGAGACCATGCTGTTGTCCGGAATCATTGCCGCCCTTACGAGTCTTCTGCTTCCCATCATCATCCTGTTGCTGCTGCTCCCCAACGCCTGCTATGTCGTTGAGCAGCAGCACGCCGTGATCATCGAGCGCCTGGGCAAGTTCAACCGCATCGTCAACGCGGGCTTCCACATGAAGGTACCCGTGATTGACCGCAAAGCCGCCACGGTGAGTCTGCGCACCATGAAAAACGGATTTGGCATCGACGTTAAAACCCAGGACAACGTGACCATCGGCCTCGAGGTCTCGGCTCAATATCACGTGAGCTATGACATGGGTGCTGGCCCGGCGGATTCGGGCATCTACAAGAGCTACTACATGCTGCAGGAGCCCGTCGACCAGATGCGCGATTTTATCACCGATGCCCTACGCTCTTCCATTCCCGTCTACACGCTCGATGAGGTCTTTGCCAAGAAGGATGACATCGCCAAGGACGTCAACGCCACCGTATCCGAGCAGATGGCCGCCTACGGCTTCACTCTCGTGTCGACACTCATTACCAAGATCGCGCTGCCGACCGAGGTCGAGAACTCCATGAACGACATCAACGCTGCCCAGCGCAAGCGCGCTGCTGCGCAGGAGCTCGCCGAGGCTGACCGCATCAAACGTGTCACCGAGGCGACCGCTGAGGCCGAGGCGATGGAAAAGGCGGGCGAGGGCATCGCCAACCAGCGCAAGGCCATCGCGCTGGGCATCAAGGATTCGCTCGAGATTATCCAGGAGACGGGCGTCGGCAACGACGAGGCCAACCAGCTGTTCATGTTTACGCAGTGGTCCGAGATGATGACAGAGTTCGCTCGCACGGGTAAAACCTCGACGGTCGTGCTGCCGAGCGATTTCTCGCAGTCGGCCTCGATGCTCGAGCAGATGCTGACCGCCGGCAAAGTTCAAAACGATTCGAAGGAGTAGACGCGCGTGAAATACACCGTCGTTTGCGTCGGTAAGCTCAAGGAGCGCTTTTGGAAGGACGCGTGCGCCGAGTACACCAAGCGCCTAGGTGCCTATGCCAAGGTGGATATCCGCGAGGTGGCCGATATCGACCCGGCTAAGGCGGGCGGCGTGGATGCCGCGCGCGACAAGGAGGGGGCGGCGATTCTTGCAACCCTGCCGCCTCGAGCGCATGTGATCTTGCTGGCCATTGAGGGCAAAGAGCGCTCGAGCGAGGAACTCTCGGCGCGGCTCGATGATCTTATGCTGCGTGGTAACAGCGACATCGCCTTTGTGATTGGCGGATCGGACGGCGTGAGCGATGACGTGCGCGCACGAGCCGACGAGATGCTCAGCTTTGGACGCATTACCTTGCCGCATAACTTGGCGCGCGTGGTGCTGCTGGAGCAAATTTACCGCGCCTGCAAGATCAGCCGTGGCGAGCCGTATCACAAATAGGTCGGCAATACGAAACAATGCCGTGGGACAATAGCCTTCGTTTTGAAGAGCGTGTCTGAGAGGACTATGAGATATGAAGATTGGATTTGTCGGTTTTGGCAATATGGCGAGCGCTATGGCCGATGGCTGGATCGTCGCCGGTGTGGCTGCGAGCGATATGTGTGCCTGCGCGGGCCACTACGACGCCTTGGTTGAGCGTTGTGAGGCACGTGGGATGGTTGCCTGTCGTGATGCGGCAGAGGTTGTCACCGCATCCGATATCGTGGTTGCTGCGGTCAAGCCGTACATGATCGAGAAGGTCTTCGCTCCGCTCAAGGACGCTCTAGCCGACAAAGTTGTCCTTTCGGTCGCCTGGACTTGGGATAGCGCCAAGTGGGAGCAGTTCCTGCCGGGTGTCGCGCACATCTCGACGGTGCCCAACACGCCGGTTTCGGTGGGCGAGGGCGTCATCGCTTGCGAGAAGGCTTCCACGCTTAGTGATGAGCAGAGCGCAGTGGTGCTTGATCTGCTTGGCAAGCTCGGTGCGGTGGTCGAGCTCGATACGAGCCTGCTGTTTGTGGGCGGCACGGTGGGTGGTTGCGCTCCGGCATTTGTCGCCATGGCAATCGAGGCCTTGGGCGATGCGGCGGTCAAGCACGGTATCCCGCGTGCTGATGCCTATCGCATTGTGAGCCAGATGGTACTGGGTACGGCAAAGCTGCAGCTTGCAACTGGCCAGCATCCTGCGGCGATGAAGGATGCCGTATGCTCGCCCGGTGGTGCCACCATCAAAGGCGTCGTTGCACTCGAGGACGCCGGCATGCGCAGCGCCCTGGTCAAGGCAATTGACGCAACTCTCCAGTAAAACCTGCCATTTAGGGACAGGTTTATTTTGGCAGGTTTTTCCTGCGGTTTTGTCGCATGTGCGAAAAGCGCCCCGCAACTGGCTCAATTTCAGTTGCGGGGCGCTTGCGTTTGCTCAGATAAAACCGACCAAAATAAACCTGTCCCTTTTTGGCAGGTTAGTCCCAGAAGCTGTCTTCCTCATCCTCGGACTTGGGTCCGCGGTCGACGTACATCTTATGGGTACGCTTCTCCATTACAAAGGCAAGAATCGCAAATAACAGGATGCCGCCGGCGAAAAGGATGGCAAAACCGGTGCGGGTGCCAAACAAAAAGGAAAAAACTGCGTCCATTGGGTGCCTTCTTGCGTAGTTGAGTTGGGTCGTAAACGCTCATAAGTATATACTTGCCCATACATGTACAAGGTTGCAACCTAAATGGAATGTATATCGCCGGAGGATCTAATGCTTGATATCAAGTTTGTTCGCGAGAATCCCGATGCCATCGATACCGCCATGGCAAATCGCCAGACGTCTTGGGATCGCGAGAAGTTCTTTGAGCTCGACGACGAGCGCCGTGCCGTCATCACCGAGGTCGAGGAGCTCCAGGCCACGCGTAATGCCGAGTCCAAGAAGATCGGCGCTCTGATGAAGGAGGGCAAGAAGGACGAGGCCGAGGCCGCCAAGGAGGCCGTGCGCGCCGTCAACGAGAAGATTGACGGTCTGGCCGAGCGCCGCACTGCTCTTGAGCAGGAGCAGTACGACTTCATGGCTCACCTGCCCAACATTCCGTGCGATGCCACCCCGTACGGTAAGGACGAGGACGAGAACATCGAGCGCCGTCGTTGGGGCACCCCGCGCGAGTTCGACTTCGACTTTAAGCCGCACTGGGATCTGGGCACCGATCTGGACATCCTCGACTTCGAGCGCGGCAACAAGCTCTCCGGCAGCCGCTTCACCGTTCTCGGTGGCGCCGGCGCCCGTCTTGAGCGCGCCCTCATCAACTTCTTCCTCGATACGCATACCAGCCGTGGCTTTAAGGAGTGGTGGCCGCCCATCGTCGTCAAGCGTCAGACCATGTTCGGCACGGGCCAGCTGCCCAAGTTCGAGGACGACGCCTATCACGTCTCGGGCGACAACTTCCTGATCCCCACCGCCGAGGTCGTGCTCACCAACCTGCACGCCGGCGAAGTCCTTGACGCCGACACCCTGCCGCGCCGCTACACCGCCTTCACCCCCTGCTTCCGCGAGGAGGCCGGTTCCGCCGGTCGCGACACCCGCGGCATCATCCGTCAGCACGAGTTCGACAAGGTCGAGATGGTCAAGTTCGCTAAGCCGGAGGAGTCCGACGAGGAGCTCGAGAGCATGACCGCCGAGGCCGAGTACCTGCTGCAGCAGCTGGGCCTTCCGTATCGCGTGATTAGCCTGTGCACCGGCGACTTGGGCTTCTCTGCCCGTCAGACCTACGACGTCGAGGTCTGGCTGCCGAGCTACAACGCCTACAAGGAGATCAGCTCCTGCTCCAACTGCGGTGACTTCCAGGCTCGCCGCGCCAACATCAAGTATCGCGACCCCGAGAACTTCAAGGGTTCGCGTTACCTGCACACTCTTAACGGTTCCGGCCTGCCGGCCGGCCGCACCATGGCCGCCATTCTGGAGAACTACCAGAACGCCGACGGCACCATCACGATTCCCGAGGTTCTGCGTCCTTACATGGGCGGCCTCGAGAAGATTGAGCCGGTCGCGTAACTTGGCTGCATAGGGGATATGCAAGGGCGCTCCTTCGGGGGCGCCCTATTTCGTACGCAGGTCCATACCATGCCGTGCGGACAGCTCAATAGAAAACACACGAACAACTGTTCTGTATACAGCCATCTACCTGCTATGCTTTTGCTAAATAAGAGCGAGAGAAAGGGGACGCGATGGAGCTGTTTGATGATCGGGTGGTTTTGTTTGAGAGCGACGAGGGCGGGGAGTACCTGCTTGTAACGTGCGAGCCGTCTGGCATGGGCGGCCTGGTGGTTCGGCAGACGAGTGAGGGTCCGTTGACACAATGGTGCTTTGAGGAGTCGCCGCATGTGGTCGAGACCTTTGTGACGCACGAGGGACTTGTGGCGCTGGAGCACTTCTATGGAGTTGGGACTTCCAACCAGGTCGCGCGCATGCTGAGCATCTCGTTTGCCGATTATGATTGTGCCCAGCGGGTGAGATCGCTCCTGAGGGAACTTGATGCTAAGTTCGACGTGATCGAAAAGCCAATCGATCGTACGGGGAACGGCGGTATATGCGGAGCAGCGTGACAAAACTGCGTTCCACAAAAAAGTTTGAGATTGTGCTTGACTCCAATAAGCTAAAGTGGTTTTATATGTCTTGCGCTGCGGCGTTACCTCAGCTGGATAGAGGGTCTGACTACGAATCAGAACGTCATAGGTTCGAATCCTATACGCCGCACCAATTGATTTTAAAGCTCTCGGCAACGGGAGCTTTTCTTATATCGCGATGCGTCGAAGATCGCATCAAGTGGTCTAAATGAGTAAAAATCAAATTCAATAACTTTTTTGAAAAACGCTTGACCTTTATTCAGTCCATGTGCATAATAATCAACAAGTCGCGGCGTTACCTCAGCTGGATAGAGGGTCTGACTACGAATCAGAACGTCATAGGTTCGAATCCTATACGCCGCACCATTTGAGATTAAAGCTCCCGGCAACGGGGGCTTTTCTTTTACGTAAGCAATGCATGGATTCGAACCTCGGTCGAGGCGCGGGCGTAAAGAAAACGCGGAGCGTTTTTAGCCCGCGGGCGAGCGCGCCGGCAGGCGGGCGAAGCCGGTGCGGATCCGCGAAGCGGATGCGCGGAATCCTATACGCCGCACCATTTGAGATTAAAGCTCCCGGCAACGGGGGCTTTTCTTTTACGTAAGCAATGCATGGATTCGAACCTCGGTCGAGGCGCGGGCGTAAAGAAAACGCGGAGCGTTTTTAGCCCGCGGGCGAGTCCGCCGGCAGGCGGGCGAAGCCGGTGCGGATCCGCGAAGCGGATGCGCGGAATCCTATACGCCGCACCATTTGAGATTAAAGCTCCCGGCAACGGGGGCTTTTCTTTTACGTAAACACTGCATGGATTCGAACCTCGGTCGAGGCGCGGGCGTAAAGCGGACTATTTCCTGTCGACTCGTGTAAGATTTCGAGTAGGTGTCGCGGCCCATCCGCGACCGCTCCTTCTCTAGACGACCGATCAGGGTGATATTTCGTGGCAGAGCGTCCGACATACAAGCTCCGGTTTCTTGATCCCAAAAAGCGCTTTCCGGCCATGCCCGAGCAGCCTGCGGGACGCTCGTATGGCGTGGTTTGGAAGCTCTTTGGCGAGGACCCGCATGAATCATGCTATGTCGTCGAATTCGTCGGCAAAAGCCATGTGTCGCTTTTGGGCTACGTGAGCGTTTCGGGTGAGGTCTATAAGGTGGACCGTCCCGTTAACGAAGTATCGCTGCCCGACGATCCCGACATGCAGCTGATTCTTGACGAGTCCGATTCCAACATCGGTGAGATTGCAGTCAGGGGTACCGATGGGACGATGCGCTCCCGGGCGCGAACCGTCGGCTCTCCCGAAGGCCCCATGCGCGAGCAGTCCGATCACGAGACATGGAATTCGGCCCGCTCCCTTCCTTACGGCGAGTTCATGGCGTCGATGTTCCTGCGCTACGTGATATTTGCCAACTCCGAAAGCGCTATTGCGAACACGGCGGGCGTCGACGGTCTCGATGCGGACATGCAAAACGTTGTCGACAAAATAAAGCTCGTAAAGCTGCCCGAGCCGGTCGAGGTGTTTTTGGGCTTTAACACGGCACCGCTCCCCGATGCTATCGAGACGCTGCTTTACCGCGTTGACCATGCCGAGAATCCGAGTGGTATCGAGCGTTATGCCGCCGCCCTTATGAGCGAAATTGACTTGCCCCGCCTGCGCACCATCGCCGCCAAGTCCGAGATGAGCCTGGCTCGCATCGATCGCTCAAAGCTGTTCTATCTCAATTTTGATCGTAGTCTGCTAGACCAGGACGAGATTGACACGCTGCTCGCCATCGAGTGCCGTCTCAACCGCCTCTCCGGCATCCTTGAGCGCATCGGGGCTGGATTGGCCCCTGCGGCATCCTCGCCGAGCCTTGAGGGCTGCGCGCTCTTTGATTCGTGGCATATCGCCAAGACGACCAACGATGTTCCCCGACTGTTCGATACGGCCTCGAGCGATAACCCGTGGGGCAAACCGGGTACGGTGGCTTGCCAGCCGGGCGGCGAGTGGGACGTGCGCACCCGTTTTGCGCGAATCGTTGAGGCGCTCAACGTGGTCACACGGCTCGACTATACCTATCGGGCAAACGTTGCCGAGGGGATTATGCTCGTTCGGTTTGGGCGGTCTGTCGTGGATGCCATGCCACAACGTGAATACGACGCTCAGGATGACGCCTGGCGCGAGCTGGACGAGGACGTGCGCGCGATCTGGGCCGCGGAGCACGATGCGCGCGTGGCACTTACGCTTGCGGCAGCGTGTTTTGCCGCGGGCACCTGCATCACGCGCTGCTATGTGCAGATTGCTGCTCCCGACAGTGAGCAGGGCGAGCGCGTTGTCGCAACGTATTTCTTTGGGCGCGCGGCCTATCTGGCCGATTGCGTGCCTGTCGCCAAGGATCTTGAGAGCATGGACATGGACGATATACCGTGCAAGCGTGTGCTTGAGGCGTATGAGTCAACCGCTCCGGAGACGATTGAGCCTGCGGAGGTTCATGCTCGTCCGCGTGATGACCATCGCACGCTGCCGCCGGCGCTGCGCGATCTGCTGCTTGCCGATACGGCTGATGAGTTGGAGGTCATGGAAGAGGACGACGACCCATACGTGGCCCGTGTTGTTGAATTGCGCGAGCAGGCAAAAGTCGACCGTACAGGTGCCTTTGAAGGCTTTTCCCGTCTTGTCGAGGAGTTGGAGGCTAAGTGCGCCGTCGCCGAGCTTTTGGCGACAGGTCCGGTTCAAACGCAGTTTTGCGATAACCAGCTGGTACGCATGGTGCTACCGGTGTTGGAAGAAGACCGCTCTGTGCGAATCCTTCGTGCGCCCGATGCGCTGTACTTTGCCCAGCACGAGATCTGCAGCTTTTACGCCGAGCAAGAGGACTTTGAACGAGCACTGCCCGAGGTGCGCCATCTTTACGATCTGGCACGCTCGTCCATGCAATCGCACTTTGCGCTCATCAACGTGCTTGCGCGTCTGGAGCGCTTTGACGAGATTATCGAGGTGGCGCGCCACGGCCTACGTATTGCCAGCGATCGTTCTGCAATCGGCTACCTGTTCTATCGCTTGGCGTTTGCCTATTGGAATTGCGATCAGCTCGACCTGGCGCTGGCTTGTTACCGTCTGGTGCCGCGCGGCGAGGAGTCGGGCAGTAGCGCGCTGGAAGAAATGCAGGGCCTTATGAATGAGATGGGCGTCAGCGAGCCTCCGACGTTCGAGGAGGCGGTCGAGACCATCCGCAAGGCTGGACTCGAGCTGCCGCCAGTGTCCGCCGTGACGAATCAGCTGGCAGATGCCGCTGTGCAACTGGTCGACAACGGCTTCTTTTTCCTGGCACGCGGTTGCATCTTCCAAATGTGGCGCACCATGGGCAACGACGAGCTCGGCTCCCTCAACCGCTCGCTGGGGTAGGCGAAGCCTCCAAGGAGGAAAGGATGCTAAGCAATTAGAAAATTTCCTCTTGCCCATCCTTGGCTGTTTGGTTACTATAGAACGGCTGTTACGGAGAGCTGACCGAGAGGCCGAAGGTGCTCGCCTGCTAAGCGAGTATGCCCCAAAAGGGCATCTGGGGTTCGAATCCCCAGCTCTCCGCCAGTTTAACTTTAAAGAAGGGTCCCATCGGGGGCCCTTTTTTATTATCGAGAAAGGGCGCTGGGGATTCGAACCCTCAAAAAAAGGAGGCATCCTTTCGGACACCTCCTTTCAGCGAGTGTATTGTTCTTCGATCTTACATCTCGGGCGCCTTGGCTACGGTCTCGCTCTCGGCTGTGAGCGGGCGGTTGTCGATGCGGCGGCCCAAGCGATCGAGCTTCACGAGCAGCCATTCAATGGGATTCGGCCCTGCACCTTCCTCGTCGGCAACTAGGTCCATGACGGCGATCTTGGTGCCGTCCTGCTTGAGCGTAACGCTGCCCACCTTGTCGCCCACATGCACCGTGCCCGAAAGATCGTCGTAGCTAACCTTTTCGGTCACCTCGCCAGCAAGGGAAAACACGGTCGCTTGCGCCGTGGGGTCGGCGAGCGTGGCGTCGATCGTCTTGTCCGTCCAATCTGTCTGGCTAATGCGTGCCATGAGCGGGTTGCCGTTGGCGGTCTTTTCCTGCGTGTTGGCGATCACGACCGTGACCTTGTGGCCGTAGTACCAATTGGCAAGGGTTGCGGTATCGGTAAAGCGCTGGTCGGTGGTGGTGGAGTTCAAAACGACGGTGTAGATCTCGTCGCCGTCGCGGTTGTAGGCGCTCGTAAAGCAATAGCCCGCGTCGTCGGTGGTGCCGGTCTTGCCGCCGATGTTGCCATCTTGGCCCAGCAAATAGTTATGCGTGTCCATGGAATGCGAATGGTCGGCGCCGTCGGCGCCCGTGACCTCGATCCAGGAATCCTCGCTCGCTACGACCTCGCGGATCGTGTCGTTTTTCATGGCCTCCTGCATCATCAGCGCTACGTCGTGTGCGGTTGAGTGCATATCGCCAGCCCACTCATCAAAGTCCAGACCGTGTGGGTTCTCAAAGACCGTGCCGGTGCAGCCGAGCTTCTTAGCGCGCTCGTTCATGGCCTTCACAAATGTGGCCTCGGCGTCTTTGGTCTTAGGGTCGATCTTCTTGCCCACATATTCGGCGAGCACGATGGCGGCGTCGTTGCCCGAGGGAATCATCAGGCCACGCAGTGCCTGCTCAACGGTAAGCTCGTCGCCTTCGAGCAAGCCGGCGGTCGAATTACCCACGGTGGCTGCGGCGTTGCTCACCGTGACCCTCTCGTCCATTTTGCAATTCTCGACGGTTAGGATTGCGGTCATGACCTTGGTGATCGAGGCGATTTTGACCTGCTCATCGGCGCCGCGCCCATAGTAGACGGTGCCGTCTTTGCCCATGACGAGGGCATTGGTCGCATCGATATCGGGCAGGTTTTCGGCCGTGATGCCGCGCGCATCGGCGGTTTTGCCGCAAACATTGTCGGTCGTAAGCACTTGGGCGCCGGCGACGGTGGGCACGCCAGCGGCAAGGGCGATAGCGCAGACAAAGCCGGCGGCAAGCTGGGCTGAGCGCTTTGCAAAAGAGGTGAGGGACTTCACGGATTTCGCTTTCGACGGGATGGTCTCTTCTGGAACAAGAGTATATCGTTTGCCGGCGTCGGCGATCATCGCGTGCGTGCGTGGCCCACATCCGCGCCCGAACGGGCACAAGGGTGCTTAAGGCCGACTTAATCACCCACGCTTGTTGTGTGTGACGGGCGCCCCCTCGGGCATAATGGAGCGCGAGAGGAGCACGCATGAACGAGCGCATTTTGGTAGTTGATGACGAAAAGGCCATCGCCGACTTGGTTGGTATCTACCTTACAAAAGAGGGCTTTGATGTCCAGATTGCCTATAGCGGGGCCGATGCTGCCAAGGCAATCTTGGAGCAGGAGTTCGATCTGGCGCTGCTGGATGTCATGCTGCCCGATATCGATGGGTTTGAGCTGCTGCGTACGATCCGTTCCAGCCATACCTATCCTGTGATCATGCTGACGGCGCGCGATGCCCAGCAAGACAAGATCGAGGGCCTTTCGCTTGGCGCGGACGATTACGTGGTTAAGCCGTTTCGTCCTCTGGAGCTCATCGCGCGCGTGCACGCTCAGCTTCGCCGCTACACCAGCTACGGTAGCCGCGCACAGGCGGCCGAGTCGCCGACCCTCCAGCTCGACGGCTTGGAGATCAACCGCGATGCTCGTTCCGTAACGGTGGACGGTGCACCGGTACGCCTCACACCCACCGAGTATTCAATCTTGCTGTATCTGGTCGAGCATCGCGGCAGCGTGGTGGGCGTGGAGGACCTGTTCCGCGCGGTATGGAACGAGGACTTTATGCCCGGCTCCAACAATACGGTGATGGTGCACATTCGCCACTTGCGCGAAAAGATTGGCGACGACGCACAAAAGCCGCGCTTTATCAAAAACGTCTGGGGCGTCGGCTACATCATCGAATAACGCTTTTCGCTTGTGAGGATCTTGATATGACAAAAGACGATAGGCAGGCATTCGAGGTACCCGATCGGCTCTTTGATTACGTGAGGTCGGTCGTCGACAACCGTGCGCTTGCAACGGTGCTGCTCTTTTTGCTGAGCCTGCTGCTGATTGGCATCGACAACATCGTCGGAATCTTGGCGGTGCTGCTTGTTGGCTTTTTGCTGATCGATCGATTTGAGATCGTGCGCCGCTGCGTGGTGATTGGCGGCGCCGCGTGGGCCATGACGTTGGCGATTGGCGCCATGGCGCTCGGCGGCATTGAAGGGCCGGTGCTGTTCGATGCCGGCTTTGTATTCAACATGCTTGGCTTTGTGCTGGCGCTTGCCGCGTGCGTGCTGTTCTTGTGCGGCCGTGCCCTGTACTACCAGGGCTACGAACAGGGCGAGCAGCATGCCGATTGTGTGCTGGCCGCTCGTATTCAAGATCGCCTGATCGATCACCCCGACACCTGGGACAACATCGACGGCGACTTCTTGGAGGTCGAGGGCGCCCTTAACCGCGTGCGTGACCGTGATCGCAAGGTGCAGCAAGCTCTGCGTGACGAGTCGCATCGCAAGGACGATCTGGTTACGTACTTGGCACATGACCTACGCACCCCGCTTGCGAGCGTAGTGGGCTATCTTTCGCTGCTGCAAGAGGCTCCTGAGCTGCCGGTTGAGCAACGTGCGTACTTTACGGGCGTGGCGCTCGACAAGGCGCACCGGCTCGATGCGCTCATCGAAGAGTTCTTCGATATCACGCGCTTTGACTTCCACGATATCGTGCTCACGCGCGGCTATGTTGATCTGGGGTTGCTGCTGGCTCAGGTGGCTGACGAGTTCTATCCCATCCTCAACGAGCAGCATAAGGAAGCCCAAGTTGATATTCGCGAGGACCTGACGGTGCTCGTGGATGGCGACAAAATGGCTCGCGTGTTCAACAACATCATGAAAAACGCTATTGCCTATAGCTATGAGGGCTCGACCATCACGATCGAGGCCAGACGCCAAGACGATGGCGGCGTGCGCGTGCGCTTTATCAATCAGGGCGATCCCATCCCTGAAGCAAGGCTCAAGGTGATCTTTGAGAAGTTCTATCGCCTGGATGTGGCGCGTGCGACCAATCGCGGCGGCGCTGGACTGGGGCTTGCCATCGCCAAGGAGATCATCGCGGCACACGGCGGTACCGTTGCATGTGAATCGACGCCCGAACACACGATATTCACCATCGAGCTGCCCGCCGCATAGCCAGCGTGCCCTTACAAACACTTGACAATGCGCTCACGTGCATATGAGCCGCGATTTCTACTATCGATACTGCTGAATTGATATTGATGTGGAGGTATGCGGTATGACGGCTGCTGCGGCTGTGGAGCCCACGGAGCTTGAAGAACTCATGAAAGCGCAGGCCGAGGCCGCGCACGAGCGCGAGGTTGGGGATGCGACTCGCCCCACGGCAGAGGATTTTGCCGCCTCGCCGACGCGCATCGACGTCGAGGGCCTCGACCTGTTCTATGGCGACCATCATGCGCTCAAGGACGTGAATATCAAGATCCGCGACAAGCAGATCACCTCGTTTATCGGGCCTTCGGGCTGCGGCAAGTCCACGTTGCTGCGCTGCTTTAACCGCATGAACGACGGCATCAAGGATTGCCGCATCGAGGGCAAGATTGCGCTTGATGGTCAAGATATCCTGGGCGATTACGACATCTGCCGTTTGCGCCAGCGCGTGGGCATGGTGTTTCAGCGCCCCAACCCGTTTCCCATGAGCATCTACGACAACGTCGCCTATGGGCCGCGCGGTATGGGTGTGCGCGATCGCGCCGTGCTCGACGAGCTGGTCGAAGACGCCCTGCGTCGTGCTGCCCTGTGGGACGAGGTCAAGGACAAGCTCAAAGAGTCGGGCCTGGGTCTTTCGGGTGGACAACAGCAGCGCCTGTGCATCGCCCGCGCACTTGCCGTGCAGCCCGACATTCTGCTGATGGACGAACCGACCTCGGCGCTCGATCCCGTATCGACGCTGGTGGTGGAGCAGCTGGCCTGCGAGCTCAGGGAGACCTGCACGCTGGTGGTCGTTACGCACAACATGCAGCAGGCTGCGCGCATCTCCGACTCGGTCGCGTTCTTTTTGCTGGGCGAGCTGGTGGAGCATGCGCCCACTGCCCAGCTCTTCAAAAACCCGATCGATCCGCGCACGGCGGATTATTTGACGGGCCGTTTTGGCTGATACCATCTAGTACAGGCGCCTTTAGGATTAAGATGCGGTCATGTCGGCCGCAAAGGGGTTCAACATGATCTATTACGTCGAGGACGATGACAACATCAGGGATCTGACGGTCTATGCGCTGCGCAAGCAGGGAATCGAGGCCGAGGGCTTTTCGTGCGACGGCGAGTTTAAGGCCGCCGTGGCGCGACGGGTGCCCGATGCTGTGCTGCTCGATATCATGCTGCCCGATACCGATGGTTTGGCGATTATGCGCCGCCTGCGCGCCGACCGCCTGACGGCGACGGTGCCCATCATGATGCTTACCGCCAAGGACACCGAGCTCGACAAGGTGATGGCGCTCGATGGCGGTGCCGACGATTACCTGACTAAACCCTTCTCGCTCATGGAGCTTGCGAGCCGCTGCCGCGCACTGCTGCGTCGCGGCGGCATGGTCAAGCAGGCGAGCGATGTGCTCAGCGTGGGCGACATCGTGCTCTCGCCCAGCCATCGCGAGGTGACCGTTGCCGGCGAGTCGCTTAAGCTCACCCTGCGCGAGTTCGACCTGCTCGAGTACCTCATGCGCAAGCCCGGCGTGGTCTTTACCCGCGAGTCGTTGCTGCAGAGCGTGTGGGGCTGGGACTTCGACGGCGGTTCGCGCACCGTTGACGTGCACGTGCAGACGCTTCGCCAAAAACTGGGCGAGCATGCCAGCGCCATCGAGACCGTGCGCGGCGTGGGCTACCGCTTGGCCGAGCCTTCTGCCGGTGATGGTGCCGAAGGTGACGACACCGCGGCCACCGCATCGGAGGAGTAACCCGTGGTCTTCGCCCCCCAGGGAAAACATACGCTGTCCCACCGCGTTTTTGTGACGATCTTTGTCTGCGCCATGGCGGTTATCGTGGCGTTTACGGTGCTGGGTGCGTTCTTTGTGCAAAACACCTTGGCGGATGCCACGAGTGCCAACCTGGCGCAGGAAACCGAGCTCATTGCTGCCGCCCTCGACGAGCAGCAGGAGCCCATCCCGTTCTTGCGTAGCCTCGATCGCGAGGACTTGCGCATCACGCTGATTAACAAGGATGGATCGGTTGCCTACGACAACGAGGCGTCGCCTTCCACACTGCCCAACCACTGCGATCGCCCCGAGGTCATCGAGGCCTTTGAGAATGGTTCGGGTTCCGCGGAGCGCGCAAGCTCTACGCTCGACGAGATTATGCTGTATCGCGCCGTCGCCCTTGATAACGGCCAGGTTGTCCGCTTGGCGCAGGCCCAGCCTGGCGTTGCGGCGATTTTGCTGTCGATGGTGGCGCCGATGCTGCTTATCGCAGCAGCGGGCGCAGTACTCTCGTTTTTTATGGCGCGCCGCGAGTCCCGTGCCATCATCGCGCCGTTGCAAGAGGTGGATTTGGACCACCCACGCCGTAGCTATGAGCACGCCTATGCCGAGATGGTCCCCATGCTTGAGCGTATCGAGTCGCAGCGCCAGGAACTCAAGCGCCAAATGGCGGTGCTGGCGGACAACGACCGTATGCGCCGCGAGTTCACGGCGAATATCACCCATGAGCTCAAGACGCCGCTTACGGCGATTTCGGGCTATGCCGAGCTCATTGCAAACGGCATGGTCGAGGGCGAGGACGACCTGCGCAACTTTGGCGGTCGCATCTATCGTGAGGCGGGCCGTTTGGCGGCGCTTGTCAACGACATCCTTACGCTGTCTAACTTGGACGAGGCCGAGCGTGCAACTGAGGGCGAGGCGGTGCCCATTGGGTCCACGGAGCCTATTGAGCTCTCGCGTGCCATCTACGCGGTTGAGCAACGTCTTGAACAGGTCGCCCGTCAGGCGAATGTGACGATAAGTCATGAGACCAAGCCTGTGGTCATCGAGGGCGTGTCGCGCTTGATTGACGAGCTCATCTATAATCTGGCAAGCAACGCCATCCGCTACAATCGACCCGGCGGTACGGTTACGCTGCAGTGCGGCACCAACGACGAAGGCCATCCGTTCCTCGCGGTCGCCGACACGGGAATCGGTATCGCGCCTGAAGAACAGGGCAAGGTATTTGAGCGGTTCTATCGCGTGGACAAGAGTAGGTCCAAGGCGCGCGGCGGAACCGGTCTGGGGCTTGCCATTGTCAAGCATGCGGCCCTGTATCATCACGCCATGCTCGATCTGTCGAGCGAGTTGGGCGTGGGAACCACCATTACGGTGACGTTTCCCATACAGCAGGACGAGCCATTCGCATAGCGATACAACATAGATATTGATGTAGACGCCGCATTTGACTTTCGGGTGCGGCGTTGTTGTGCAATTTTACGATTGCTTCCGACATTTTTACAGGAGAGCCTGTTTCTTATGTATAGAGTTTGGTCTCGGTAAAAAGATGCGATAACATACGGACAGTTTTGTCAATCCGAACTGGGGAAATGAAAGGCAAGCTGCATGACCCTTCTCGAACTGTTCCAGCTGCTGAAGAAGCACCTCAAGCTGGTCATCACCCTTCCGGTGGTCTGCGCGATCGCCATGGGCATCGTGTCCTTCGTTGCGATGGACAACACCTATACCGCGACGACGAGCATGTACATTCTCGCCAAGACCGACGATAGCGGTCAGATGAGCTACAACGATCTCTCGGCGAGCCAGATGCTTTCCAACGATATCGCCACGCTGCTGGATAGCGATAGCGTTAAGAGCGGCGCCGCCAAGGAACTGGGCCTCACCGATCTGGATGACTACAAGGTGTCTGTTTCCTCCGAGACCACCACGCGTGTCATTACGCTTTCGGTTACCGGCACCGATGCCAAGGAGACGGCTAAGGTCGCAAAGGCCATGGCCAGCTCGGTGAGCACGGTCGCTCAGAACGTCGGCGCTGCCCAGAGCATCAACGTTATCGACGAGGCTAAGACTCCCGAAGTCCCCAGCGGCCCCAAGCGCACGCTGTACGTTGCTGTCGCGTTCCTCGCCGGTATCTTTATCGCAGTTGCCTATGTCGTTTTGGCAGACATGCTCAATACCCGCATCCGCGGTGCCGAAGAGGCAGAAGAGCTCCTGGGCATTCCCGTTGTTGGCCGAATTCCGGCTATGAAAGGTGGTAAATAGGCATGGCTAAGGCAAAGAACACCGATAAGCTCGTTGTACAGAATGCCGCCAAGACCCTTCTGGCCAACATCCGCTTTGCGAGCGTGGACGACCCCATTCGTACCATTACCGTCACGTCCTCGATTCCCAACGAGGGCAAGTCTACGGTTTCCATTAACCTTGCTCAGGCAATCGCCACGAGCGGCAAGTCCGTGCTCCTGGTCGAGGCCGATATGCGCCGCAGGTCTCTTTCCGATATGCGCCGCAGGTCTCTTTCCGATATGCTCGGCGTTCGTTCGCGCGGCGGACTCTATGCGGTCCTTTCCGAGCAGATCTCCATTGACCAGGCAATTGTCGAGACGGGTCAGAAGAACTTCTACTTCCTCGATGCCGAGCCGCATATTCCCAATCCTGCCGACATCATCGTCTCTCACCGCTTTGCCAAGTTGGTAAAGGCACTGTCCGCCAAGTTCCAGTACGTCATCTTCGATGCTCCCCCGGTCGGCACCTTCATCGATGCTGCCGAGATTGCCAGCCTGACCGACGGTACGCTGTTCGTGGTGCGCGAGGACTTCACCAAGCGCGAGGAGGCACTCAACGCTATCGGCCAGCTTAAGAAGTCCGAAAAGGTCAAGCTCATCGGTACCGTCATGAACTACTGCGAGACCGAGACCAGCGAGTACTACTACTCCTACTACACCAAGGACGGTAAGAAGGTGAAGAAGGGCTCCGACGATCAGGGGACTTCCAAAAAGGGCATCTTCACCAACCGAGCAAACGTTTAGTTGATTAAGGCTGACCTATGCGTGACATTCATTGCCATATCTTGCCGGGTGTAGACGACGGCGCCGCCGATCTCGATGAGAGCTTGGCGATGCTCGAGGCTGCCAAGCGGGCCGGTGTAACCAGGATCGTTTGCACTCCTCACTGCCGTGATCCCTATTTTGATTACGACAAGATGTGGGATGCCTTTGAGCTGCTGCGTGATAACGCTGACGGTTTTCCGCTCCAGATGGGCTTCGAGGTCAACCATCGAAAGCTCGTTGAGCTTGGTATCGATGCCGCGGAGCACTTGCATTTCGATGGAACCAACGAGTTTCTGCTCGAGCTTTCGACGCATGCCGATGCGTATGCGTTTAGAGAGTACGAGAACACGATTTACGATTTGCAGTGCCGTGGCTACCAGGTGATCATCGCTCATCCTGAGCGCTATCGTGCGGTTCAAAAGGATGTAAGCGTGGCGGAGCGCCTGGTCGATATGGGCTGCAAGCTGCAGGCTTCGGCGGACTTTATTGCCGGCGGTCGCTTTGGTCGCGAGAAAAAGCCGGCACAGCGCCTGTTCGATCAGAACCTGTACAGCTTCATCGCGAGCGATGCCCATAACGTGGGTCATTACGACTGCTTGGCGAAGGCTCGTGCGAAGTTTAGCGTGCGCGGAGCTCATTTTCGCTAATATCTGTCCCTAACGTTCGCATTGAATGAAAGGGCAGCCATGGATATCCAACTTAAGACGGGATGCTTTGATGACGCGGCGTTGGTGCGCCGCGTCGTTTTTATGGACGAGCAGGGCTACGAGAATGAGTTCGACGCTATCGACGAGGATCCGAACTGCATTCATGTGACGCTCTATGTAGACGGCGAGCTTGCCGGTTGCTCGCGCGTGTTTCCCGAAGAGCTTGAGCGCGTGGCTGACGCAGAGGCCCCGGTGTTGCCGGCATGCGACATGGACGAAGGCGTTGCGGCGGGGGAGACCTACATTATGGGGCGCGTGGCTGTGCTGCCGAGCATGCGCCGTCGCGGTTTGGCGAGCAAGATTGTCGAGGCCAGTGATGCCGCCGCGCGTGATGCCGGCGCCAAGCTTATTAAGCTGCATGCGCAGGAATACGTGCTGCCGCTCTATGTAAAGGCGGGCTACACGCAAATTGCCCCGGTAGATTACGAAGACGAGGGCCAGCCCCATGTCTGGATGGCCAAGCGCGTAGATGGCAGATAGGGACGTTCCTTTTCTGCCGGCAGTTGGGGACACTCCTTGGCAATTGACGCATTGGAGCGCTCGGACATACAGTTTTTCGATTCCGTATGTATATATGCGCGTTAATGGGTTATAAAATCTAAGTCTGAACATAGCAGGTCTGCGATGCGGCTCGGGCGACCGGGCCGTTTTTGCGGACAGGGGTAGCGCGAAAGGACTGCACATGCGTCAATTTAAGACCGAGAGCAAAAAACTGCTCGACCTCATGATCAACTCCATCTACACCAATAAAGAAATCTTCCTGCGCGAGCTTATCTCTAACGCGAGCGACGCCGTCGACAAGCTCAACTTTAAGAGCCTGCAGGACCCGAGCGTCAAGATCGACCAGGGCGACCTGGCCATTCGCGTCTCCTTTGATAAAGACGCCCGCACCATTACCATCTCGGATAACGGCATTGGCATGACCGCCGAGGAGCTGGAGCGCAATCTGGGCACCATCGCCCATTCCGGCTCCGAGGAGTTTAAGACCGAGAACGCCGAGCAGCAGGGCTCCGATGTCGACATCATCGGTCAGTTTGGCGTGGGCTTCTACTCGGCTTTTATGGTCGCCAGCCATGTGAAGGTCGTCAGCCGCGCCTACGGCGAGGATGTCGCCCATGTGTGGGAATCCGACGGTCTTGAGGGCTACACCATCGAGGACGGCGAGCGCGCCGAGCACGGTACCGATGTCATCCTGACGCTGCGCGAGAACGAGAAGCTCGATGCCGACGGCGAGGCCGAGACCTACGATCGCTTCCTGACCGAGTGGGGTCTCAAGAGCCTGATTCAGCAGTACAGCAACTATGTGCGCTACCCGATTCAGATGATGGTGTCCAAGAGCCGCCAGAAACCCAAGCCCGAGGACGCCGGCGACGATTACAAGCCCGAGTACGAGGACTACCAGGAGCTCGAGACCGTCAATTCCATGACACCGATCTGGAAGAAGCGCAGCTCCGATGTCGAGCAGAAGGACTACGACGAGTTCTACAAGTCCACGTTCCACGACTTTGACGATCCTGCGCGCACCATCAGCTTCCATGCCGAGGGCACGCTCGAGTATGACGCCCTGCTGTTTGTGCCGGGCCGCGCGCCGTTCGATCTGTACAGCAAGGATTACGAGAAGGGTCTGGCGCTCTACAGCTCCAATGTCCTGATCATGGAGAAGTGCGACGACCTGCTGCCCGACTACTACAACTTTGTCCGCGGCGTCGTGGATTCCGCCGACGTGTCGCTCAACATCTCGCGTGAGACGCTGCAGCAGAACCGTCAGCTCAAGGCCATCGCCAAGCGCGTGGAGAAGAAGATTACCGCCGACCTTGAGGATATGCGTGACAACGACCGCGAGGCCTACGAGAAGTTCTTTGAGAACTTTGGCCGCGGTCTTAAGTACGGCATCTACTCGAGCTATGGCATGAAGGCCGATGAGCTCGCCGACCTGTTGCTGTTCTGGTCTGCCAAGGAACAGAAGATGATTACCCTGGCCGAGTATGCCAAGGGCATGCCCGAGGATCAGAAGGCCATCTACTACGCCGCCGGCGACTCGCGCGAGCGCTTGGCCAAGATGCCCGTGGTAAAGGGCGTGCTCGACCGCGGCTATGACGTGCTGCTGCTGACGCAGGATGTGGATGAGTTCACGTTCCAGGCTATGCGTGAGTACGTTGCCGCCGATATGCCCAAGATCTACGAGGACGATGCTGCCCGCGAGGCTGCCGAGAAGGCTGTGGCCGACGGTGCCGAGCCCGAGGTCGAGGATCGTCATCTGGAGCTCAAGAACGTCGCGACCGGTGATCTTGACCTGGCGACCGAGGACGAGAAAAAGGAGGCCGAGGACGCCACCAAGGAAAACGAGGACCTCTTCAGCGCTATGAAGGAGGCGCTCGGTGACAAGGTCGAGAAAGTTGCCGTCTCCGCGCGCCTGACCGATGCCCCCGCTTGCATCACCACCGAGGGCCCACTTTCGCTCGAGATGGAGAAGGTGCTCCAGAAGGGACCCGAGGGCGCGCCCGACGGCATGCCCAAGAGTCAGCGCGTGCTCGAGCTCAACGCCAAGCACCCGGTCTTTGCCAAGCTCGTCGCTGCTCAGAAGGCAGGCGACACCGACAAGATCAAGCAATACTCCGGTCTGCTCTATGACCAGGCTCTGCTGGTCGAGGGCATCCTCCCCGAGGACCCCGTTGCCTTCGCGGCATCTGTTTGCAACTTGATGTAGTTAGGTAGTTACGCGGTTCTACGAACCGCGTAGCGGCTCGACGCTGCCCTCAGTTCCGCCGTTCTAACGAACGGCGGACCAGTCGACGCTGCGCGGGCGCCAGAGCGACAACTTGTCATTCAAAGAGGACGGCATGACCAGAAGGTCTATGCCGTCCTCTTTTCATGCCAATTTGTTCGCTCTGGCGCCCGCTCGCTGGCATTGCCAAAACATCGACGTTGCCGTGGTCCTAAGTAGTCATTGGGGACGTTCTTGTTTGACTAGTCATTTAAGAACGTCCCCGATGACTATTTGAATTGCTAATTTGTGCGGGTTGTGGTTTTGTGACCTGCTGAAATTTAGGATACTGTACATCTGTACGTTAACTCATCTTCGTAGTATATTGCTACCCGCAAAACTCAATACCATTGTGCTCTGAGATGCTAAAGCGCCTACGTACAATGGTTGTCGATAGTACGATTCGATTTAACGACAGGATGGATGGTCCAAGCGTGAGTCTCGGCAGCAAACTATCCAATGCAAAGGTGTCCTTTGCGATATTTAAGCGCGACATTAAGCGACTGCTTGTGAACCCCGTCGCCCTGGTGGTTACCCTAGGCGTGTGCGTTATTCCCTCGCTGTATGCCTGGTATAACATCGTGGCAAACTGGGATCCGTATGGAAACACCCAAGGCATCAAGATTGCTATCGCCAACAACGATCGAGGCACCCAAAACGACTTGGTGGGTGAGCTCAACGCTGGCGACAAAGTGGTCGACCAGCTCAAGGAGAATCATCAGTTGGGCTGGACGTTCGTCGACTCGACGGCCGATGCCAAGGAGGGCGTCGAGAGCGGCGAGTACTATGCCGCTATCGTGATTCCCAAGAACTTCTCGGATAACCTGGTTTCGATGCTCGACGGCAACTACCATCAGCCCAAGCTCACGTACTACGTCAATGAGAAGAAGAGCGCCATTGCGCCCAAGGTTACCGATACCGGTGCAAACACCATCGAGGAGCAGATCAACTCGGAATTTGTCTCTACGGTAGGCAAGACTGTTGCCGGTATCGCCAAGGATGCCGGTGTCGATTTAAGGGACAAGGCAACCCAGACTCAGGACTCGCTGGCAAGTTCTGTCTCCGAGGCATCCGATACCTTGGGCGAGGTGCGCGATTCGATTGGCGATATGAATGCCGCCATCGATAAGACGAGTGGCGCTATCGCCTCGGCTGATGCGGCACTTGCCGGCTTGCAAGGCCAGGCACCGTCGCTGACGCAGGCGATCTCCCAGGGCAACGACCTGCTGAGCGAAGCTCGCACCACGGCGGGCAACTCCATCACCTCGCTCTCCAAGGCGCTCTCGGAAGGCAGCCTTGCGCTCACCAAGACGTCGGCCTCTGCGAACGCTGCCATCGGCAAGCTGACGGGCGCGGTCACATCTACGACCACCCGTATCGACAACTCGCTCGAGTCTCTTCAAGCGACGATCGACCACAATAAGGCCGTTATCGGGCACTTGGAGATTCTCGCCAATGACACGTCGACAGGTTCCGAGGAAATTGACGCGCGCATTGTATCGACCATCGATTTGCTTCGAGAGCAGAATGAAAAGCTTCAGAGCATCAAGGACGGTCTGTCCGCGCAGTCGAGCGCCATGGCGAATGACGCAGCGGCTGTTTCGGGTGCCAGTGACGCTATCAATAACGCAATTCATACCGGTGCGACCAACCTTGGCCAAGCCCAGACGGACTTGGGCCAAAACGCGCTGCCGAAGGCCTCGAGCGCGCTCGACTCTTTTGCTGCCGTTTCGGGCGACCTGACCGGTATCGTCTCGGGTATGACACCTACACTTGCAAATGCGCGCGGCACGTTGGCGCAGCTTAGCGCTACGCTCGGCCAGGCCAAGACCACGCTGTCCCAGACCGATTCCTCGCTTGCCAAGGTCCAGGACAAGTTTGCAACCGCCGCCAATGACATCGCGGCGCTGCAGACCTCCGAGTCCATGGGCGAGCTGGCCGATCTGATGGGCGTCGATGTCAATGACGTGGCAGATTTCATGGCCTCTCCGGTCGAGCTGACGTCCAAGTCGATCTATCCGGTCAAGAGCTTTGGCTCGGGCATCGCTCCCTTCTACACCAATCTGGCGCTTTGGGTGGGCGGCTATGTGCTCATCGCCATTTACAAGCTCGAGGTCGACCGTGAAGGTGTTGGCAGCTTTACGGCGCGCCAAGGCTACTTTGGCCGCTGGTTGCTCATGGTGATCCTGGGCGCGTTGCAGGCCATCATCGTTACGGTAGGCGATCTGGTGATTGGCGTGCAGTGCGTCAGCCCGCTGCTGTTCGTGCTGGGCGGCATCGCCATTTCGTTCACCTACGTCAATATCATCTATGCGCTGTCCACCACGTTTAAGCATATCGGCAAGGCTATCGGCGTCATTCTCGTCATCGTGCAGATCCCGGGTTCGTCGGGCATGTACCCCATCGAGATGATGCCCGGCTTCTTCCAGTGGCTGCACCCGCTGCTGCCCTTTACCTACGGCATCAATCTGCTGCGCGAGACGGTCGGCGGCATGTATTCGTTCAACTACCTGTTTAACCTGTGCATTCTGGGCGTGTTCTTGATCGTGGCGCTCTTTATCGGCCTGCAGCTGCGTCCGCTGCTGCTCAACCTTAACCTGCTCTTTGATAAACAGCTCTCCACGACCGGTATGATGATTTGCGAGTCCAACGACCTGCCGCGCCAGCGCTACTCGCTGCGCACGGCCATGCGCGTCATGCTCGATTCCGATTCGTACCGTCGCGAACTGCTCGATCATGCGGTCGCCTTTGAACATCGCTACCCGTACTACATCAAGGGCGGTTTTGCCGCCGTGGTGGGCGTTCAGGTCCTGCTCTTTGTCCTGTCGACGGTTCTCGATATCGACAATAACGGCAAGATCATCCTGCTTGTCATTTGGATCATCTCGGTTATTGCCATCTGCGGCTGGCTTATCAATATCGAATATATCCGAGCGAGCCTCAATACCCAGATGCGCATCTCGGCGCTTTCGGATGAGGACCTGCGTCGCGAGATGCGCGAACACACGGCCGCCATTCCTGCCGCCCGCCACATGTTTGGCCTCAACGCCAGCGAGCGTGGTGCCAAGGGCGGCGATCAGTCCACGGGCCGCTTGCCGCATATCGGCTCGCACCATAAATCTCAGGGCAGCGACAGCACAGCCACAAATGATGGAGATACCACCGCGCTTGGCAAGCACTCCAAAGGAGGTGAGGCATAAATGAAGAACATCCTGCATCTGTTTAAGCGCGATGTCCAAAACGTGTCTCGCTCCGTGATCGGCTTGGTTGTCGTGATGGGCCTCATTATCGTACCGTGTCTGTACGCGTGGTTTAACATCGCCGGCAGCTGGGATCCGTACGGCAACACCGGCAATCTTAAGATCGCCGTGGTCAACACCGATGAGGGTTACGAGAGCGATTTGATCCCCGTCGAGGTTAACGTGGGCGAAAACGTGACCGCCACCCTACGCGGCAACGAGAGCTTCGATTGGGTTGTGCTCAACAATCGCGAAAAGGCTATCGAGGGCGTTAAGTCGGGCGCGTACTATGCTGCCGTCGTTATCCCCAAAACGTTTAGCGCTGACATGATGACGCTTTTCTCGACCGACGTGAAACACGCCGATATCGAGTTTTACGAGAACCAGAAGGCCAACGCCATCGCGCAGATCGTGACCGAGAAGGGTTCGAGCGCCGTTCAGAACCAGGTTAACGAATCTTTTACCGAGACCATTACGAGCATCGGTCTTAAGACGGTGTCCAGCCTGCTCGATTACATGAGCACCGACCAGGTCAGCAACTTTATCGCCAACCTGTCCTCGACGCTTGGCGATTCGATTGAGGACCTGCGAGACGTTCAGGCAAATGCTTCGTCGCTGGCGGGCATTTTGAGCTCCACGTCCGATTCGCTGACGTCGGCGAGCGGCATGCTCAAGCAGACCGGTGCCGTCGATGAGTCGACAAAGCAGCTCATGGAACATGCCAAAAGCGGCATCGATGATTCCAAAGAAGCGCTTAAGGCGGCAAACGATGCCATCGATGCCGCAATCGATGGAAGTGCGGGTTCGTTCGACAATGTGTCTGCCGAGCTCGCGAAGGCGTTCGACACCGCAAACCAGCATGTCGACCTTACGGTGTCCCAACTCAACGATGCCGCTGCGGCCCTCAATGCGCGCGCCAAGGATATCGATGCGATGGCCGATCAGCTCCGCAGCCTTGCCGACCAGGTGAGCGATGAGAATTTGAAGGACGGCCTCAAGTCCGCCGCGACGTCGCTGGGCAGAATCGCCGTTGAGTACCGCAACAATGCCAAGGATCTGGCGGCTACCGCGAAGTCTCTCTCCGATAGCATGGCCGAGGTCAACAACTTGCGTGCCGAAGTCGACCAGGCCATCGCCGATGCCAAGGCGGGCATTTCGGGCGCCAAGTCCGACTACGACTCCACGTTCTCGGTCAAGGCAAAGGAGCTCAAGAAGACGGTTTCAGGCATCCTGGACTCGCTGGATGGCATCTCGGGCGATCTGGATAGCGCCGTAGACGGCCTGACCGACGCATCCGGTTCGCTGGCAAAGGGCCTCTCCAAGGCTGCAAAGCTGGTCAACAAGGCTTCCGATCAGCTGGGTGAAGCGTCCGATAAGATCAGTGCCTTTAAGGATGAGCTCGACGGCGCCCTTATGTCGGACGATCTGGCCACGATCAAGACGATGATTGGCAATGATCCCGAGGGTTTGGCCGTGTCGCTTTCCGGTCCCGTCGCGCTCGATCGCAAGCCGGTCTATCCGATCCGCAACTACGGCTCGGCCATGGCGCCGTTCTACACGATTCTGTCGCTCTGGGTCGGCTCGATCGTGCTGGCGGCCATGATGAAGGTGTCGGTTGACGACGAACTCATCAATGAGTTAATCCCCGTGCGCTTGCACGAGATCTACCTGGGCCGCTACCTGTTCTTTGGCGGTCTGGCCCTGCTGCAGGCAACGCTCGTGTGCGCGGGCGACATCCTGTTCTTTGGCATTCAGTGCGACAACCCGCTGCAGTTTGTGCTGGCGGGCTGGGTCGCGAGTCTCGTGTTCTCCAATATCGTCTACACGCTTACGGTTTCGTTTGGCGATATCGGCAAGGCTTTGGCCGTTGTGCTGCTGGTCATGCAGGTCGGCGGTTCGGGCGGTACGTTCCCCATCGAGATGACCGGCCCTGTGTTCCAGGCGATCTATCCGTTCCTGCCGTTTACCCATGGCATTAACGCCATGCATGCCGCCATGGCTGGCGCCTACCATATGGAGTACTGGGTTGAGCTGGGCATTCTGGCGAGCTATCTGATTCCGTCGCTGGCCCTGGGCGTCGTCTTCCGCCGCCCAGTCATCAAAGCCAACGACTGGGTCATCGAAAAGCTGGAATCGACAAAGCTAATTTAGTGCGGCAACGTTAACGCTGATGTAGCACTAATGCCAGCGAGCGAGCCGCATTTGCGCCAAGGTGACGTGAAATGAAAGGGCGCTGACCTTCTGGTCGCGCCCTTGAAATTGAACGTCAGATTGGCGTGAATGCGGCTCGCGCAGCGTCGGCCGGTCCGCCGTTCGGTAGAACGGCGGAACAAAACGCTTTAGTGGGCTGGATTGCGTGGGCTGCTTGGTTGTTGCTACAGTAGCGGGGCGTGCCGGGGGTCCGGTGCGCCCTGCTTTTATTTGACCATGAGGCGGCACGCAGCCATGCGCGTGCGGACACCACGCCCAGATTGAGCGCGAGGATGCCCTATGGCCCAGCATGCCACTGACAATATCGAAATGATGCCCGATAGCCCTGTTGCTCGCGAGGACCTGGGCGCGGGCGGCACCTCCCGCGGCGCCGGCGCTCGCTCGCCGCTGTTCTGGAAAGTCCTGCTGCTTTCGGTGGCAGTCGTCTGGGGCTACTCCTTTACGACCATGAAGGACGCGCTCGACACCATTCCGGTGTTCGAACTGCTCTACGTGCGCTTTCTGCCTGCGGCGTTGGTCATGTTTTTCATCTTCCACAAGCGCATCATCGCGCACCTCAACGCCCGCAACCTTATCGTCGGACTTGGCATGGGCGCACTTATGTGGGCCGCCTACGCCCTGCAGACAGTCGGTCTGGCGCACACCACGGCGGGCAAGAATGCTTTTTTGACGGGCACGTATTGCATCGTTGTGCCGTTCGCGAGCTATTTTCTGAGCGGCGAAAAACTCACCCGCTATAACCTGGGCGCGGCGCTGCTGTGCTTGGCGGGCATTGGCTTGGTGGCGCTCGATAGCGTTGAATTCAACATCGGTGATGTCATTACGCTGGCGGGTGCGGTCTTTTTCGCCATCCAGATGGCGGTGACTGCCAAGTACGGTCGCAAAATGGACATCAACGTCATCACGTTTTGGATGTTTGTGGGCAACGGCGTGCTGAGCCTGGCAACGTCGCTGCTATTCGAGACCCAAGCGCCTCTGTCCGTGTGGACGCCGAGCTTTATCAGCGCGATGGCGTTTCTCTCGGTTGGTTGCACATGCGCGGCTCTGCTCATCCAAAACGTCGGCCTGGCGCATGTCTCGGCCTCGACGGGCTCACTGCTCCTTTCGATGGAGTCGCCTTCGGGCGTGCTGTTCTCGGTGCTGCTGATGGGGGAGGCGCTCACCTCGCGCCTGCTCGCCGGCTTCGTGCTTATCTTCCTGTCGATTATCTTGAGCGAGACTCACTTCGATTTTTTGCGCAAAAAGCCGCGCCCGCAATTGTAAACAACTTGTTGCGCCGCCCTCCTGGGGCGGCATTTTTTATGCGTCACCCTTAAAGTAATACCTTGCACTTTACGCTATCAAAGTGCTTGCTGCAAAAACGTTACTGGGGGGCATCTATGGCACCAGCACTGTCCGATCTTCAACCGCAATCAGCGCCCAAGGCCACCGCGGCGGCGCAGGCCGCTATCGGTGACGGTCTTGTTGCAGAAGCTCAGGCTTTTGCAGACGAGCTCGCTGCGTGGCGACACGATCTACACCAGATGCCCGAGCTGGGTAATAGCCTCCCGCAGACCTCTGCGTATATTCAAGCGCGCCTGACCGAGATGGATATCCCATTTGCCACGCTCGTCGATGGTTCCTGTGTTGTGGGCCTTGTCGGCGCCGGTGCCGCCGCGGCCCAGGGCAATGGCGTCTGCACGGACGAACAGGCCGGTACGGTCGTTATGCTGCGTGGCGACATGGATGCCCTGCCCGTTGCCGAAGAGTCAGGCGAGCCTTTCGCCTCTACGAACGGCTGCATGCACGCATGCGGACACGATATGCACGCGACGGCGCTGCTTGGTGCGGCGCGCCTGCTCAAGGCCCGCGAGTCCGAGCTTGTCGACGCCAACGCCACGGTTAAGTTGCTGTTCCAGCCGGGCGAGGAAACCTTTGAGGGTGCCCGCGCCGCCATCGCCGACGGCTTGCTCGAGGACCCGCGTCCTCAGGCGGCTTTTGCCATGCATGTCAATAGCCAGTCGCCGCTTGGCCTGGTGCTCTACGGCAGCCCGGCGCTCTCGGGCGTGTACGGTTTTCGCATCACGCTTCAGGGCAAGGGTGGCCATGGCTCGAGCCCCGAGATCTGCATCGACCCCATCGCGGCCGGCGTCCATGTGCACCTGGCGCTCCAGGAGCTTATCGCCCGCGAGGTGCCGGCGGCCAAGGAAGTCGCACTTACCGTTGGTAAGTTTGCTGGCGGCTTGGCGGCCAACGTCATCCCCGACACCTGCGTGCTCGAGGGAACGCTGCGCGGCTTCGATGTTGAGCTCATGGAGCACCTCAAGACCCGCATCGCGGAGGTCGTTAACGGCGTTGCCACAACATATCGTACGCCGGCGACCATCGAGACGCTTTCGGATGTTCCGCCGCTTGCACTCGACAGCGATATGACTCAGGCGTCGCTTGGCTACGTGGGCGCAGTGCTGCCCAAGTCGGCTTTCTTGCCGCTTTTCCATACCATGGCGAGTGAGGACTTCGCGCTTATCTCGAGCGAGATTCCGAGTGCGTACTTTACCGTGGGCGCGGCCGTAACCGACACGGACGAACACTTTGCCCAGCACCATCCCAAGGCACGTTTTAACGATGCCGAGCTGCCGCTCGGTGCTGCGGCTTATACCGCCGTCGCTTTGGGCTATATCGCCGACCACCGGTAGCATCCAACCTTGCCTTTCAAGCCTGCGGGCATGGCCGTAAGGCCTATGCCCTTGTCTTTCAAGGCAATCTTGGGCACCGTGGGCGCCATCGTCTCGGGCGTGCTGTTCGATGCCACGGGCTCCTTTGCGAGCACCTGGATCGTGTGCTTGGCGTGCTCCGTGGTCATGCTCGTGTTCCTGCTGGTATCCGAGCCCATCGCCGCCAAGCTGCGCGCGAGCGTGGCGGGGGAGTAGGCGTCCGTCGCTCTTTTCTGTTCGTCCCGTTCTGTCCGTGGCCGCCTTGGAAGCCGAATGGATGCTCGTACCATCATTCGGTTTCCAAGGCGGCCACGGGCCTACGAAATGATCCCTATTCCTCCGTCCCCAAGGGATCACGTGATCCGAAGGGGACGGAGGAAAAGGGATCACAAACAGCGGCGGCGCGTCTGGCCGAACGAGTCCCCATACCCTCGTTCGGTCAGACGCGCCGCCGCTGTTTGTGTTTGTGCCGTATAATGACCGTTACCTATGACGCGATACAAAAGAAAGGTGTTTGCCCATGCAGGCACAGAAGGCGGAGGGAACCCGCGACCTTATCGGCGCCGAGATGCGCGCCTGGCAAAAGATGCAGCAGATTGCGGCCGGCGTGTTCGAGCCGTTTGGTTTTAAACCCATCGAGACGCCCGCAATCGAGCAGGTGGACGTGTTTGTCCACGGTATCGGCCAGTCGACCGACGTCGTGCGCAAGGAAATGTTCCGCGTGTTCAGCGGTGCCAACCTGGAGCGCGTCTTTACCGAGGGCACCGACACCAAACTCAAGCCCAAGCAGCGCCTGGCACTTCGCCCCGAGGGCACGGCCGGCGTGGTGCGCGCCGTCGTCGAGAACAATCTGGTGCCCCAGGGCTCCACGCCGTTTAAGGCTTACTACGCCGAGGCCATGTTCCGCGGCGAGCGTCCCCAGAAGGGTCGTCTGCGTCAGTTCCACCAGGTGGGCATCGAGTGGCTCGGTGCTCCCGATCCGGCGGCAGACGCCGAGTGCATCATTATGCTCATGGAGTTCTACAAGCGCCTGGGCTTCGATCTTTCCAAGCTTCGTCTGCTCATTAACTCGATGGGCGATGCCCAGTGCCGTCCGGCCTATCGCGAGCAGGTCAAGCAGTTCATTCTCGATCACGCCGACGAGATGTGCGACGAGTGCCGCGAGCGCGCCGAACTTAACCCGCTGCGCGCCTTCGACTGCAAGAACGACCACTGCCGCGAGATCATGGCCGAGGCCCCGCTGATGGGCGACAACCTGTGCGACGAGTGCCGCGAGCACTACGAGCAGGTCAAGCGTTATCTGGATGCCGCCGGCATCGAGTATGTCGAGGATCCCACCTTGGTGCGCGGCCTGGACTACTACACCCGCACCGTTTTTGAGGTCGAGGCCCCCGGCGCCGGTGTCGGCTCCATCGGTGGCGGCGGTCGCTACGACGGCCTGGTCGAGCTCGAGGGTGGCAAGCCTACGGCCGGCGTCGGCTTTGCTGTCGGCTTTGAGCGCGCCCTGCTGGCCCTGCAGGCTTTTGGCAGTGACCTGGGCGCCGATGAGACCCCGTGTGTCTACGTCGCCAACGCCGGCAAGGAGTTGCGCCAGAACGTTTTTGCCATTACGCAGGAGCTTCGCGCTGCAGGTATCGTGACCGAGGCCGACTACCAGGGTCGTTCGCTCAAGGCTCAGTTTAAGCAGGCCGACAAGGTGGGCGCTAAGCTCATCCTAGTCCTGGGCGGCGACGAGCTCGCCGCCGGCAAGGTCAAGGTACGCGACATGCAGAGCCATGACGAGGTCCTCGTCGATCTGGCCAACGTGGTCGAGGCGGTTCGCGAGCGCCTGTAGCGCATGATTTTTGAGCTGTGGACTCACTAAAAAGTTCAGCTCATTGCGGGCGATTGTTACGGGGGTGTTTCGCTTTTATGCGGAATGCCCCCGTTTACGTATGCCGCCCACCGAGAAATACGACCATTTAGGGCAAAAACCTTTGCAATGCAGAAAATACTTTTGTGTGGTAAAGCGCAATCAGTGTCGAAAGTATTTCTCAAGCGCCTATAATGAATACCGCATGTTACGTGCATAGAAGGAGGAATGGGAGGAAACGTGGCTGAGAACCTAAGCAACCAGTCTGTACCCGAAGCCGCGGCGCGCGTCGCTGCCGTGGTCAACCGCCTCGTTAACCGAATCGGCTCGAATGCCGAGTCCAGGGAGCGTCTCGCCGAGATCGAGATCCCCGAGGAGCTGCGCGACAATCTGGCGCTGTTCTTGCGCCTGGAGCGCCGTGTGCTTAGCGAGTATGATCCCGAGATCGCGGACCTGTTCGACAAGATTTTGACAGCCGAGATTGTGGTCAATGCCGGCAACCCCGGTACCTGCGCTGCCGACGAAGCCGTTGACGAGCAGGGCGTGCCCACCGCCGACGAGCCCACTGCCGTGGCATTTCGTGAGGTCGTCGATTTGATCGACAGCCTGCCGCTCGATAAGCAGCAGGTCATTGTCCGCGCCTTTACGAGCTTTTTCCATCTGGCAAACTTGTCGGAGGAGAACTACCGTGTGGCGCAGCTGCGCGAGCGCGAGGCCGGTGCGTCGACCGATACCGAGGTCGATCCTGCCAACGAGCTTACCGTTGCCTATCACCAGCTGGTGAATGAGCTGGGTGTCGAGGGTGCCAACGAGCTGCTCGACAAGCTCGAGTTCCACCCTGTCTTTACCGCACATCCCACCGAGGCCCGTCGTAAGGCCGTCGAGGGCAAGATCCGCCGTATCTCCAACCTGCTGGAGGAGCGTCCGCGTCTGGGCGGCTCCGACCTGGTGGAGAACGAGCGCCATATGCTGCAGGAGATCGACGCCCTGGTGCGTACGAGCCCCATCGCGCTCAAGAAGCCCACGCCGGTCGAGGAAGCCGATACCATCATCGACATCTTCGATAACACGCTGTTCGACGTTATCCCCGTTATCTATCGTCGTTTTGACGATTGGGTGCTGGGCGACAAGGCCGGTACTGTGCCGCCGCTGTGCCCGGCGTTCTTCCATCCCGGCAGCTGGATCGGTTCCGACCGCGACGGTAACCCCAACGTCACCGCCAAGGTGAGCCGTGAGGTCGCCGCCAAGTACTTTACGCACATGGTGCTCAAGCTCGAGGACAAGTGCCGCCACATCGGCCGCAACCTCACGCTCGAGGCTACCTACAGCAAGCCGTCGGCCGAGCTCATTAACCTGTGGAACCATCAGGTCGAGATGAGCCCTCGGTACACGGCCCGCGCCGAGCTGATCTCCGAGCACGAGCCGCATCGCGCCGTCATGCTCGTCATGGCCGACCGCCTGAACGCCACCGTCCGTCGTATCACCGACACCATGTACCACAGCGCCGATGAGTTCCTGGAGGACTTGCGCGTCGTCCAGCGTTCGCTGGCTGCCTGCGGTGCCGTCCGTGCTGCCTACGGCCCGGTCCAAACCATCATCTGGCAGGTCGAGTCCTTCGGCTTCCATATGGTCGAGATGGAGTTCCGTCAGCACTCCGTGGTGCATGCCCGCGCCCTCAAGGATATCCACGAGAACGGTATCCATGGCGACCTGCAGCCCATGACGCGCGAGGTCATCGATACCTTCCGCGCCATCGGTTCCATCCAAAAGCGCTACGGCAAGAAGATGGCGCACCGCTACATCATCTCGTTCACCAAGAGCGCCCAGCATGTGGCCGACGTCTTTGAGCTTGCCCACCTGTCCTTTGCACACGAGGAGGATGTCCCCGAGCTCGACGTGATCCCGCTGTTCGAGCAGCTCGAGGACCTCGAGGGCTGCGTTGACGTGCTCGACCAGATGCTCACGCTGCCCGTGGTGCAAAAGCGCCTTGCCCAGACCAACCGTCGCATGGAGGTCATGCTGGGCTACTCCGACTCCTCCAAGGACGCCGGTCCTACCACGGCCATGCTCGCGCTGCACTCCGCACAGGAGCGCATTGCCAAGTGGGCCGAGAAGAACGATATCGATCTGGTGCTCATGCACGGTCGCGGCGGTGCCGTGGGCCGTGGCGGCGGCCCGGCCAACAAGGCCGTGCTGGCGCAGCCCAAGGGTTCGGTCAACTGCTTCTTTAAGCTCACCGAGCAGGGCGAGGTCATCTTTGCCCGTTACGGCAACCGCACGCTGGCTCAGCGCCATGTTGAGTCCGTTGCCGCTGCAACGCTTTTGCAGTCGGCCCCGAGTGTCGAGAAGACCAACACCGAGACCACGCAGAAGTTCTGGGATATGGCCGAGAAGCTCAACGCCGCAAGCCACGAGCGCTATCTGGACCTGCTGAACACCGAGGACTTTACACCGTGGTTCTCGACCGTGACGCCGCTGACCGAGGTCGGCTTGCTGCCGATCGGCTCGCGTCCCGCCAAGCGCGGCCTGGGCGCCAAGTCGCTCGACGACCTGCGTACCATTCCGTGGATCTTCAGCTGGAGCCAGGCGCGCATCAATCTGGCCGCTTGGTACGGCCTGGGCACCGCCTGCGAGCAGTTTGGCGATCTGGACCAGCTTAAGGCTGCCTACCAGGAGTGGCCGTTCTTCCGCACCTTTATCGACAACATCGAGATGTCGATCGCCAAGACCGACCAGCGCATCGCCAAGATGTATCTGCACCTGGGCGACCGCGATGACCTGTCCAAGAAGGTCTTTACCGAGATGCAGCTCACCCGTAAGTGGGTCCTTGCCATCGTCGGTGACGAGTGGCCGCTGCAGCGTCGCCGCGTGCTCGGCTGCGCTGTCCGCGTGCGCAACCCCTACGTCGACGCCCTGTCCATCGCCCAGGTCCGCGCCCTTCGCGAGGTGCGTATGAACCAGGACGAGATGGCCGAGGAGAAGAAGGCCGAGTACATGAGCCTGATCCTTTCGACTGTGACCGGTGTCTCGGCAGGACTGCAGAACACGGGGTAATCGATAGCCCTGTGGCTCTCACCGGGGCCCGATGGGTTTCCCTCTGAATGCGTCCTCGCACTTGAAGCCCCCTTATCCTGCTCCTTCGGAGCTGCGGATAAGGGGGCTTCGTGCTGCGGAATGCATTCAGAGGGAAACCCATCGGGCCCCTTCGTCCTCGGTCTTCAGGTATTAAAGCTGATGATAATAAAGCGCGCCTCGCGTCTTATCGATTGGGATTGAGATGCATGTGGCGCTTCTCGCCTTACGACTGTAGCTGCCGCGGTTCCGTTTGGGATCGCGGCCGTTTTGTTGTGGGTCAAATATGAACGTTGTGTTAATGACTCGGTGTACGGTGGAGTTTTTCGGTGAGCGGCGTATCCTTCCAACGGTTTATCTAGTGTGTCAGTTGAAAGGAAGAGGGCGCTCGTCATTGTTTGAATGTGAACTGCCGTTTGACCACAAGACGTTGCATCTGGAGCTTGAGGATAAGAACTTCGCGGGTGTGATGGAAGGTCATCAAAACGAGTTTAAGACCACGAAATCGCAGGAAGAGCTGGTAGAGGAGTCGCTTGCCAACCCTTATGGCTCGCCTTCGCTCGAGGAGCTTTGTGCTGGCAAGAAGGATATCGTCATTATTAGCTCCGACCATACGCGCCCCGTTCCCTCGCGTGTGACGATGCCTATTCTGCTGCATCACATCCACTCCGCTGCGCCTGAGGCGCGCGTTCGCATTCTGGTTGCTACGGGTATGCATCGTCCGTCGACGCACGAGGAGCTCGTCAACAAGTATGGCGAGGAGATCGTTGCCAACGAGGAAATCGTTATGCACGTCGCGACTGACGACAGCATGATGAAAAAGATCGGCACCCTGCCTTCTGGCGGCGAGTGCATCATCAACAAGATTGCCGCCGATTGCGATCTGCTGCTTGCCGAGGGCTTTATTGAGCCGCACTTCTTTGCCGGTTTCTCCGGCAGCCGCAAGTCCGTGCTGCCCGGCATCGCCAGCTACAAGACCATCATGTACAACCACAACGGTCAGTTTGTGAATGATTCCCACTCGCGTGCCGGCAACCTGTGCCACAACCACGTGAGCGAGGACATGTTTGCCGCTGCCGAGATGGCTCACCTTGCCTTTGTGCTTAACGTGGTGCTCAACGGCAAGCACGAGGTCATTGGCTCCTTTGCCGGCGATATCCACAAGGCGCACGAGGCTGGCTGCGAGTTCGTGAAGAGCCTTGCCGGTGTTGAGCCCGTCGAGTGCGAGATTGCCATCACCACCAACGGCGGTTACCCGCTCGACCAGAACATCTATCAGGCCGTGAAGGGCATGTGCGCTGCCGAGGCCACGCTTCCCGAGGGCGGCGTGATCATTGATGTCGCCGGTTGTGCCGACGGTCACGGCGGCGAGGGCTTCTATCACAACATCGCCGACAACGAGCCGGCGGAGTTTGAGCGCGCCTGCATCGACCGTCCTAAGGACGAGACCCTGCCCGATCAGTGGACGAGCCAGATCTTTGCCCGCATCCTGGCGCATCACCCTGTGATCATGGTCACCGACCTGTGCGATCACCAGATGCTCAAGGATATGCACATGACGCCGGTCAACACTATCGAGGAGGCGCTCAAGCTCGCCTTTGAGATGAAGGGTGCCGATGCCAAGGTGGCCGTCATTCCCGATGGCCTGGGCGTTGTCGTCGCGCAGCACTAGTGCGCGGCCTAAACGAATCGTTTATAACCGACAAGAAAGATAAGGTTTTATGCTTACCAAACTCCTCTGTGAATTCGGCGCAACGGCCCTCATGATCATCTTTGGCGTGGGCGTGCACTGCGATACCGTGCTCAAGGGCACCAAGTATCAGGGCTCCGGCCATATGTTTGCCATCACCACTTGGTCTTTTGGCATCTCGGTCTGCCTGTTTGTCTTTGGCGGCGCCGTGTGCATGAACCCGGCTATGGTGCTTGCCCAGTGCATCGTCGGCCTGGTGCCGTGGAGCAGCTGCATCCCCTTCATGATTGCCGATATGCTCGGCGGCTTTGTGGGCGCCGTAATCGCTTGGCTTATGTATGCCGATGAGTTTAAGGCTTCCGAAGGCGTCGTCGACCCCATTGCCCAGCGCAATATCTTCTCGACCAACCCCACCACCGAGGGCACGAACTATGCTCGTAACTTCTTCTGCGAGGCTATCTGCACCTTTGTGTTCATCAGCGCCATCCTTGCTGCCGCTAGCCGCGCTGGCGAGAACGTTCTGATGCTCGCCATCTGCGTCGGTCTGATCGTTTGGGCTGTTGGCATGGGCATGGGCGGCATCACCGGCTTCGCCATGAACCAGGCTCGTGACCTTGGTCCTCGCATGGCCTATCAGGTGCTGCCGATTAAGAACAAGGCTGACAACAACTGGAAGTACGGCCTGCTCGTTCCTGGCATCGCTCCGTTTGTCGGTGCCGCTCTGGCCGCGCTGTTTGTGCACGGTTTCTTGGGCATGTTCTAGTCTGAGGCTACATAGTTGTCCGCTGGCCGCATGGGGTAACTTCCCAGCGCGTCTTCGGACATGCAAAAAGGCTCGCTGCGCACTTCGTGCGGCGAGCCTTTTTGCGTCCTGCGGAATGCGCTGGGAAGTTACCCCATGCGGCCAGCTGCGGGGTCTTTGCTGCACCCGAGCAAGCAACCCAACATATAAATCTGAATTTGGATTTGGATGGGAGGGGCTTGTTGCTGTTGAGGGCGGTGAAGCGCGAGTGACACTTTGGGATGCGTGGCGCCCTGGGTTGGGGCGATGCTTTGGGATGATGTTCTTACTTAGTTGAAGAGGGGTTTTATGGCTGATAAGTAGTCTTTGGCTACGTCGGCTTTGTCTGCTTGGAAGTTGTGCCAGGCCCACCATTGGACGGTGGCTACGAAGCTTGAGGCTATGTGGTGTAGTAAGAAACTGCGGTCCATGGTGCCAGCGGGGCCTGTGGAGTCGGCGGGGACGGTTTCGGCTGCTCGTGACATGATGGTCTTGCGTAAGCAGTCGGCGAAGACGCGGGAGCCGGCGCCGGCTACGAGGGCTCGAACGCCCTGGCGGCGCTCCCAGAGGTTGTTGAGGATATGCTCGACCTGCACGAGTGGGTCGTCGAGCGGTGTGCCATCGTCGTCGAGGGCGTGGGTGCAGATGTCGCTCACGAGCTCGGACAGTAGGTCGTCTTTGCTCTTAAAGAGGCCGTAGAATGTCGCGCGGCCTACGTGAGCGCGCGCGATGATGTCGCCGACGGTAATCTTGCCGTAGTCCACTTCGCGTAGCAGCTCGGAGAACGCCGCAACGATGGCAGCGCGGCTTTTTTCTTTGCGGGCATCCATGGCTATGCATCCACGTGAACGAGCAGACAACGGAGCGTGCCGGAGCAACCCTCGTAGGGGCGCTTACCGGCGCCGTAGCCGACGGCCTCGATGCGGTAGCGGGCCGGTAGGTGCTCGGACGTGCGCAGTGCGGCGACGATGGCGGCGCCCGTGGGCGTCACGAGCTCGCCGGCGACCGGTGCGGGCGTGAGGGCGATATTGCCTGCTTGGCATAGGTTGACGACGGCGGGCACCGGGATGGGCATAAGGCCGTGGGCACAGTGGATGGTGCCGTGACCCTCGGAGAGCGACTCGACGACAATGTCCTCGATACCCAGGTCATCGAGACAGATGGCGACCGAGCAGATGTCGACGATGGAGTCGATGGCGCCTACCTCGTGGAACATGACGGTCTCGGGCGTTTTGCCGTGGGCCTTGGCCTCGGCGGCGGCGAGCGCGGTAAAGATGGCGAGCGCGCGGCGCTTGGCGCCATCGCTTAACTGCGAGCCATCGATGATGGCGGTGACATCCGCCAAAGAACGGTGGTGATGGTGGTGGGTGTGGTGATGATCTTCGTGCTCATGGGCGTGGCCCTCATGGTCGTGCTCATGGCAGTGCTCGTGTTCGTGCCCGCCATGATCATGATGGTGATGCTCATGCTCATGCCCGTGCTCATGTTCGTGCGTGTGCTCGGCAGTTGCTTCGTTGCCGTAGAGCCAGGCCATATCGTGATCGTGGTTCTCAAGCTCCTCTGCAAGCTGGACGTCGAAATCGCAGGCGTCGATGCCATGCTTGTTTGCACGCGTGACGGCGATCGTAAAGCCGTCGACCGGCAGTGTGGCGAGCTGTTCGCGCAGGTGCTCCTCGCTGGCGCCCAGGTCGAGCAGGGCCGCGACGGTCATGTCGCCGCTGATGCCCGAGGTGCCGTCGATGATAAGCGTGTGCTGATGGTTGGACATGGAATGCTCCTTAACGGGCGCGGGGCGCGCCGGCGCTCAGATGATTGATAAGACTTGCCTGGTAGGCGGCGCCGAAGCCGTTGTCGATATTGACGACCGATACGCCGCTGGCACAGGAGTTGAGCATGGCGAGCAGCGCGGCTACGCCACCAAAGCTCGCGCCGTAGCCCACGCTGGTGGGAACGGCAATGACCGGACAGCTCACCAGGCCGCCGATAACGCTCGCCAGGGCGCCTTCCATGCCGGCGATGGCGATGACCACCTGCGCCTGGGCAAGTTCCTCGGCATGAGCGAGCAGGCGGTGCAGGCCGGCGACACCCACGTCGTAGAGGCGGTCGACCTCGTTGCCGTAGAACTCGGCCGTCAGTGCCGCCTCTTCGGCGACGGGCAGGTCGCTCGTGCCGGCGCAGGCGACGACAACGCGTCCGTTACCGGTGGGGGAGGGCTTGCCACCCACCAGGGCGAGCTGGGCGTTCGGGGCATATCCCAGGTCGATGCCGTTGCCGAGAAGCTCCGAGGTACGGGCTGCTTTTTCGCTGTCCAGGCGCGTGACCAGGATGCGCTCCTGACCGGCATCGCGCAGCGCTTCGATAATGGCGGCAATTTGCTCGGCGGTTTTACCGGCGCCGTAGACAACCTCGCCGGCTCCCTGACGCACCCCGCGCGAAAGATCGAGCTGCGCAAAACCCAGATCGGCGGTTGGCGCCGTCTGGAGGCGCGTGAGGGCGACTGCCGGGGTGACTACTCCGTCGGCAACATCGCTCAGCAATTGCTCAAGATCTCGCTTATCCATATATGTTCCCTTCGACGGCGCAAAGTCTAGCACTCAAAGGGTATGTTTCCGAACACTAAGACAAAATTGTTCGGAAACTATAGGACAGACTGATTCTATTGTTAGAAGGATCGACTAGTCGCGCAGGATGATATCCATGGCGAGTATCAGGTTGCGCTCGTCGATGGCAAACGGGGCGGCTTCGCGCGTCTTGGGCTTGGCGCAAAACGCGATGCCCGTGCCCGCGGCCTGAATCATGGGGATGTCGTTGGCGCCGTCGCCGATCGCGACGGTGTGGGCCATGTCGACACCGCACTCAACTGCCCAATCTAGCAGCTGAATGAGCTTGGATTCCTTGGTCACAATGTCTGCCGCCAGCTTACCCGTGAGCTTGCCGTCCACGACTTCCAGACGGTTGGCCAGGCAAAAATCGATGCCCGCGGCGGCCACGATCTTGTCGGCGACCTCGTGGAAGCCGCCGCTCACCACGCCGACCTTCCAGCCCTTGCTGTGCGCCGAGCGCACAAGCTCCAGCGCGCCGGGAGTAAACGTCACGCGCTCAAAGGTGCGCTCGAACACGCTCTCATCCAAGCCGGCAAGCAGCCCCACGCGCTCCTCGAGCGCCTGCTTAAAGTCAAGCTCGCCGCGCATGGCGCGTTCGGTGATCTGTGCAACTTGCTCTCCCACGCCGGCTTCCTCGCCCAACAGGTCGATGACTTCCTGGTTGATGAGCGTGGAGTCGATATCCATAACGATGAGGCGTGCAGTCATGGCGGGCCTTTCCGAGTGCAGTTGTATTGGGGCACATTGTCGCACGCGGCGCGCCTGGGCGACGGCCAGGCCGCGTCAATTGTTTCGTCTCCGTCAAGTCTTTGGGCAAGAGTTACTTTTTCGCGGTACATCGACACAGGTGCGATAAGATAGAACGCCATGTCCGGCTGCGCGGTTTACGCAGGCTGGGCAAATCTGTACGACGCCGCCCGGAACGACACGGGGCGGCACAGATCCATAAAGGAGGATCACTGGTATGAGCCAGACCCGTCCCATCGATGAGCATTCCATGCACACCCGTACCTGCGGCGAGCTTCGCTTCGAGAACGTGGGCGAAGAGGTCACCCTCACCGGTTGGGTGAGCCGTCGCCGCGACCACGGCGGCCTTATCTTCTGCGACCTTCGCGACCGCGAGGGCATTACGCAGCTCACCTTCGACCCCGAGCACTCCGATGGCGATGCCTTTAAGATCGCCGAGACCATGCGTCCCGAGTGGCCCATCAAGATTCACGGCGTCGTGCGCGCCCGTGGCGAGGAGACCACCAACACCAAGCTCGCGACCGGCGAGATCGAGGTCCTGACCGACCACGCCGAGGTGCTCAACACGTCCGTCACCCCGCCGTTCCAGATCGAGGACGGCATCGAGACCAGCGAGGACACTCGCCTGCGCTATCGCTATCTGGACCTCCGCCGTCCCGAGATGATGGCCAACCTCAAGCTGCGCTCCGACTTCACCTTTGCCATTCGCGAGGCGCTGCACAACCGTGAGTTCATGGAGGTCGAGACGCCCTCCCTGTTCAAGTCTACGCCCGAGGGCGCCCGCGACTTCATCGTCCCCAGCCGCATCCAGCCGGGCAACTTCTACGCCCTGCCGCAGTCCCCGCAGCTTCTGAAGCAGCTGCTCATGGTCGGTGGCGTCGAGCGCTACTACCAGGTTGCCAAGTGCTTCCGCGACGAGGACCTGCGCGCCGACCGTCAGCCCGAGTTCACCCAGGTCGATATCGAGATGTCCTTCGTGGACCAGAACGATGTCATGAGCGCGCTCGAGGAGGTTCTTGCCGATGCCTTCGGCCGCATGGGTGTCGAGATGCCCACGCCGCTGCGTCGCATGAACTACTGGGAGGCCATGGATACCTATGGCTCCGACAAGCCCGATACCCGCTATGGCATGCACCTGGTCGACCTGACCGACATCTTTGCCAACTCCAAGTTCAAGGTCTTTGCGACTGCCGCAAACGAGGAGGGTTCTGTCGTCAAGGCCATTAACGCCAAGGGCGCCGGTGCCTGGGCACGTGCCAAGATCGATAAGCTCGCCGGCGTGGCCTCCACGTTTGGCGCCAAGGGCCTGGCTTGGATTGCCTTCCGCGAGGACGGCTCCATCAACAGCCCCATCGTCAAGTTCTTCTCGGACGAGGAGATGGCCGCTCTGCGCGAGCGCATGGACGTCGAGCCCGGCGACCTTGTGATGTTTGCCGCCGGCCCGCGCCTGCTCTCTGACGAGATCTTGGGCGGCATGCGTTCCCACATGGCCAACGCGCTCGAGATCAAGCGCGAGGGCCACGACTTCCTGTGGGTCGTCAACTTCCCGCTGTTCCACTGGGATGAGGACCGCAAGGCCTATGCAGCCGAGCACCAGCCCTTCACCCTGCCGACCGAGACCGACATCGCCAAGATCGAGGCCGATCCGCTGGCAGCCGGTTCGTGCACCTATGACTTTGTCATGGACGGCTTTGAGGCTGGTGGCGGCGGTATGCGTATCCACAACGCCGAGATGCAGATGTCCATGCTCAAGCTCCTGGGCTTTACCGAGGAGCGTGCCGATTCTCAGTTTGGCTTCCTCATGGAGGCTCTCAAGTTTGGTGCACCCCCGATGGGCGGTTTCGCTTTGGGCCTGGACCGCGTGTGCATGCTGCTCACCGGTTCCGACTCCATCCGCGACGTCATGGCGTTCCCCAAGACGGCCAGCGGCTCCGACCTTATGTCGGGTGCTCCGAGTGCCGTTAGCGGCGCCCAGCTCAAGGACGTCAGCCTGCGCCTGATGTAGGCGAACGGCTACATATCGCCCGCAACGAGGGAAGGACGCGTGCCTTCCCTCGTTTTTTATGGGACGGGGGTGCGCCGGTAACGTACAATAACTACCACGTGGCTGGGTTTGCCGGCCGAATGTGCGATGCCGCGGGAGGGGACATGGTCGAGTTTACAAAGACGATTAAAGATCCGTTGGGATTACATGCCCGCCCGGTTGCGCTGCTCTATGACATCATTGCCAAGCATCGTAGCGACGTGTCAGTCAGTATCGGCGATCGCCACACGGATGGCCGCGACGTTATAGGGCTCATGGCACTCTGCGGCGAATGTGGCGAAGACGTCGTGTTCCGCGTTTCGGGCGTGGATGAGGCCTCCTGCGTCACGTCGATCAGAAACCTCTCGCTTTAACCTCAACAATGCGACAAAGGGGCAGTCCCCTCTGTTGCATAAATTGGTATCAATAGGCACTGCAAAGAGATGGTCTTTGCGGTGCCTTTGTTTCGTATAGGAAACTTTTTCGAAATCTGAATGGGGACCCTTTCCAAAAAGTTAACCACGTGTTAGTTTACTAAAGCGAACATAGGCGTGGTTAACTTTTACCGCGTCGATGTTGAGGACGAACTGACGTTAGGAGCCACTCATGTCTTGCGGACCGCAGATGCCGGCAATGCCGCTTTCGATGGTAAAAGCGGGCGAAACCGTGCGCGTGTCTCGTGTAAAGGGCAATGAGGATATGAAGCACCACCTCAAGGACCTCGGCTTTGTCGAGGGCAACGAAATCCACGTGGTGAGCTCGAGTGGCGCCAATATCATCGTCACAGTGCTGGGCGCACGCTTTGGTATCGATTCCAAGGTTGCCATGCACATCATGACCGTCGGTTAGTCGACGGTATTTCTGTACGCACTGAAAGGGGGACAAGTAAATGAAGACGTTGGGTGACGTTAAGGTGGGCGAGAGCTCCACCATCGTCAAGCTTCACGGTGAGGGTGCGCTTCGCCGCCACCTTATGGACCTGGGGCTCATCAAGGGCACTTCGTTCAAGGTCGTGAAGGTTGCACCGCTCGGTGATCCGGTCGAGATCAACGTGCGCGGCTACGAGCTTTCCATCCGCAAGGAGGAGGCCGCCGTCGTCGAGGTTCAGTAAGGACTCGCGGCGCATATTTCTGCAGATGAAGTTAGGTTTCTCTAACTTAATGCAGCATCTTTGAAGCACATTATCCAGCTTGCGCGGAGAAAGCAGCGCAGGCACACAAGGAAGAAGGATTGAATGGCGGATTCTCAGATCCATGTCGCGCTGGCGGGTAACCCCAACTGCGGCAAGACCACGCTTTTCAACCTGATCACCGGCGCCAACGGCTACGTTGGCAACTGGCCCGGCGTCACGGTTGAGAAAAAGGAGGCCAAGCTCCTAAGCGACAAGAACGTTACCATCACGGACCTCCCCGGCATCTACTCGCTTTCCCCCTACAGCCCCGAGGAGCAATGCTCGCGCGATTACCTCATGAGCGGCGAGCCCGATGTGGTCGTCCAGGTTGTCGACGCCACTAACCTCGAGCGCAACCTGTACCTGGCGCTTCAGGTTATCGAGACCGGCCTGCCCGTGGTCGTTGCCCTCAACATGGCCGACTTGGTCGAGAAGAACGGCGACAAGATCGACACGGACAAGCTCTCCAAGAAGCTCGGCTGCCCGGTCATGATGATCTCGGCTCTTAAGAACAAGGGCATCAAGGAGCTCTTCGAGCAGGTTAAGAAGTCCGCTGCTTCCAAGGGCCAGGTACCGGAGCACAAGTTCGACTCCTCCATCGAGGACGTTCTGACGCACATCGAGAACAACCTGCCGGCGAGCGTTCCCGCTAACAAGCGTCGCTATTACGCCGTCAAGCTGTTCGAGCGTGATGCAGACGCCTGCAAGCTCATCAACCTCACCAAGGAGAAGGCCGCTCGCGTGGAGGAGCTGGTCGCTCAGTGCGAGCAGGACTGCGACGATGACGCTGAGTCCATCATCACCGGCGAGCGCTACGGCGTCATCGCGCACATCATCGACGAGTGCCTCACCAAGGCCCCGGCCAAGATGAGCACCTCCGAGAAGATCGACCGCGTGGTTACCAACCGTATTCTGGGCCTGCCGATCTTTGTCGTCATCATGTTCTGCGTGTACTACATCGCCGTTTCCACTCTGGGCGGCACGGTGACCGACTTCACCAACGACCAGCTCTTCGGTACCGACGGTTGGTATGTGCTCGGCCAGGGCCGCGACGCCTACGATGAGGCTGTCGAGGCCGCGGGTGACGACGCCGACTCGGTCGACCCGGCGCAGTATGGCCCGTATGTTCCGGGTATTACCACCATGGTCCACGACGCCCTTGTGGCGGGTGGCACCGAGGACGGTGGCCTGGTCGATTCGCTGGTCTGCGACGGCATCGTCGGCGGTCTGGGCGCCATCTTCGGCTTTGTGCCGCAGATGTTCCTGCTGTTCGTCATGCTGTCCTTCCTGGAGGACTGCGGCTACATGGCTCGCGTCGCCTTCATCATGGACCGCGTGTTCCGCCGCTTTGGCCTGTCCGGTAAGTCCTTCATCCCCATGCTCGTGTCCTCGGGCTGCGGCGTCCCCGGCGTCATGGCCACCAAGACCATCGAGAACGAGAAGGACCGTCGCATGACGGTCATGACCACCACGTTCATCCCCTGCGGCGCCAAGCTGCCGATCATCGCCCTGCTCATGGGTTCCATCATCGGCGACTCTTCCACCACCGCCGCGTGGATCAGCCCGCTCTTTTACTTCCTGGGCGTCTTTGCCGTCATCGCTTCGGGCCTGATGCTCAAGAAGACCAAGCTCTTCGCCGGCCGCCCGACGCCGTTCGTTATGGAGCTTCCTGCCTACCACTTCCCGGCAATCCGCTCTTGGGCGCTGCACGTGTGGGAGCGCTGCTGGGCCTTTATCAAGAAGGCTGGTACGGTCATCTTTGCGTCCACTGTCGTGGTTTGGTTCCTGTCCAACTTTGGTAGCTACAACGGTTCCTTTGGCTTCCTGCCTGCGATGGACGGCATCCCCGAGGAGTTCATGGACTACTCCGTGCTTGCCATGCTCGGCAACCTGGTCGCTTGGATCTTCGCCCCGCTCGGCTTTAGCACCTGGCAGGCAACCGCGCTGACTGTCTCTGGCCTTGTCGCTAAGGAGAACGTCGTCGCCACCGCCGGATCGCTGCTGTCCGTCGCCGACGCGGGCGAGACCGACCCGAGCCTGTGGACCGCGTTTGCCGGCATGTTCCCCACCATGGGCGCTTGCGTTGCCTTTGGCGCGTTCAACCTGCTGTGCGCTCCGTGCTTTGCCGCCATTGGCACCATCCGCAACCAGATGGACTCCGGCAAGTGGACCGCTATTGCCATCGGCTACGAGTGCGCTTTCGCTTGGGTCATCGGCCTGTTCATCAACCAGTTCTATAACCTGCTTGTCCTTGGGCAGTTTGGTATCTGGACGGTTGTGGCTATCGTGCTGCTGGTCGCGATACTCTTCCAGATTTTCCGTCCCATGCCCAAGCACGCTTGGACCGACGAGGACGAGACCAACACTGCTTCCGCCGCAGTTTCCGCTTAAGTCCGAATAAGGATTAACCCCTTTCCGAAAGCCCGGGTGTCCCAGTGAACTGCCTCCCATTTCTTGGACATGAGAAATGGGAGGCTTTCTTTATGCGCGTTGATTTGAGGGTGAAGCATGATGTCGAGGCCAGGAAGGCGGCCATAGGGCTCTTCGAGCTCGGGCACGGGTA
>NZ_CABWIF010000006.1:0-65825 GCF_902501475.1 Collinsella aerofaciens
GGGCACGCCCGGTCCCGTTCCGAACCCGGAAGCTAAGCCCCATCGCGCCGAGAGTACTGCGGGGTCAGCCCGTGGGAGGCCAGGGCGCCGCTGACCGGTGGACGGCACCGAGCCGTACGCTTGAACTTAGAAGGGGGAGGCCTCGCGGCCTCCCCCTTTTTTGCGTTTATGGGGCGTAAATGACTCAATTACACCAGACGATCTTATCGTTTTTGGTATTGAGCCTTTATTTAAAGAAGATAAATCGAATAACAAGGGCAACTGCTATGGCCACAATGATCAAAAGCAGGATTGTCAGTCGATGCTGCTTGCGTCGTTTACTTGACGAAACGAAGATTGATTTTCCCTGTTTTGGCGTTTCGAGATAGCGAGCCGAATTCGTCAAGGTTTGCTTTGGTCGAGGACCTCTTTGTTGATGAGTGGCGGATGCTTTCATCGGCTCATCACTAGCTGCGCTGTTTTTAGATAATGGTGCGTCTTTCAGATATACGGGGTCTCCCGAGGCGACGCCCATATGTTTACGTCCCGTTTGGGCATCCTCGAGCGTTTGATATCGATTTCTCGTCACATACTCGGGCTCCGGATCATTAATGGGCTCTTGCGAGATGTGGGGGCGATGGAACCGTGGCGGCTGCGTGGAAGTATCTTCCCCCTGCGTCGGCATAAACATATTGTTCTGGTTTTGGTCGTCCATGATGCCCTTTAGCTCGTTACCAACAACGTGTACGCGCTCATTGTAAGCCCCTTGTTATTTGTAGCTGGGGACATACTCGGTATTTAAGCTCTGGTTCAAAGAACCTTAACCTTCCTAAAACCTGAGTCATACGCACTTAGATATGCTTATAGTACTGGACTCAAAAAACTTTATAGTCGATGTATATATGAGCACTGGGTGGGCATATATAAGAGCGTCAAAAGAAGTCCCAGTCACCTGGAAGATGACTCGGCAGTCCTATAAAGGAGTGGTAAACATGGCAAGCATGGTTCCTTATCGTTCGGTTTTTGGCGTTCGTCCCTCTGCAAGCTCGCTGTTCGATCTGTTTGATGATATGAGCGACCTAGCGAACAGCTCGATTGCCTCTAAGGCGTTCCCCGTTGACGTTGAGGATAAGGGCGATGGCTATGAGGTCAAGGCTTATCTGACCGGCGTCGCCAAGGACGATATCGATGTCGAGCTTAACGAGGGCCGTCTGTCCATTAGCGTGAATGTCGAGGAAGACGAGGAGAACGAGGGCAAGAACTTCCTGCAGAAGGAGTTCAGCTCGTACAGCGCGACGCGTGGCGTGTATCTTAAGGACGCTTCGAGCGAGGGCCTCTCGGCTAAGTACGCTGACGGCATCCTGACCGTTACGGTTCCCAAGATCGTCGAGAAGAAGAACGTTACGAAGATCTCCATCGAATAACTTCGTTGGTGTTCTTCGCTATTAAAAGACAACAAAAGGGGCTGGGAAGCGATTCCCGGCCCCTTTTGCTGTTTAGGACAGTCTATTGAATGGTTGCTGGCCGATACTGACTCGCAGAGCGTATCGAGAGTTTTCGCGATCCTTGGAGAAGGGTTGCGGAGCTGCCGACCTCGTCATCCAGGGTTGCGGCCAGAGCTTTGGCATAGCTTTTGACGGTAAGGCTCGGACGATTGTTATCTTGGCTGATATGCATGGCAATGAGTTGTTCGGTGCGATCGGTAACAAGTTCGCGCGCGGCTTCGGCGGCTTGGCCATTGGAGAGGTGTCCCCTTGCAGACAGGATGCGCTCCTGAAGAAAGCGGGGATATTCTCCCTCGCGCAGCATGGTCACATCATGGTTGCTTTCGAGCGCGAGGACTCGACAATCTTTGAGGGTGTTCATGGCTTGGCTCGATAGCTCTCCGGTGTCGGTAGCAAAGCCGATGGAATCATCGAGGGCGTCGAATCGAAAGCCGATTGGATTTATGACATCGTGTGATGTTGAGTAGGTTTGCACGTGGATGCCGGCAATGGATAGGGTGTCACCGGGGTCGAATTCCTCGACAGGCAGATGCGAAAGATTTTCTTTGCTCGAAAGTGTGCCCCTGCTGGCAAAGAGGGGACCGTGCCAGTGCTTGCACCAGACATCGAGACCCTTGATGTGATCGCTATGCTCATGAGTAATGAGAAGAGCCGAGACGTTGTCTGCCGAGAGTCCCAGTTCTGCCATGCGCTTTAATGTCTCGCGGCGAGAAAGACCGTCGTCAATCATGATGAGCCCCCGGGGGCCTTCGATGAGCGCGCAGTTGCCTTTTGAGCCGCTGCCAAGGATATGAAGGTGCAGACGAGACATAAGATTCCAAAGGATACAATGGGTGCGGACGAATAGAGGAGGAAGCAAATGCCTACGGTATCACAGCATTACGGACACCATGCCGTGCCCGGGGCAGTCGATGAGATCCGAACGAGGCAGCAGGCTGCTCCTGTCGTGCTCATGGTATCAGGCGGCGCGGACTCGACGGCACTGCTTCTTATGGCGTGCACATCAAAGCTGGATATCCAAGACGGGCGCGGTGTTGCCCCCATTGCTCGCGAGCGCCTGCATGTGCTGCATGTAAACCATCATCTGCGCGGCAAGGCGTCCGATGGCGACGAGGCCTTTGTGCGTGAGCTCTGCGCGAAATATGGTTTACCGCTGTGCGTGGAGCACGCTTATTTTGATGGGGAGTCGGGCAATATTGAGGCCGCGGCCCGCGAAGTGCGCTATGCCGCGGCGCGGAGGTATGTTCGCGAGCTCTGCGCCCAGACGGGGGCACCGCGAACGGCGGCTCGTATCTGCACCGCGCACACGTCTTCGGATCGCGCGGAAACGTTTTTGATGAACGCGATTAAGGGTTCGGGGCCCGCTGGCCTATCGAGCATTCCTCGCCGGAGGAATATCGTGGTACGTCCCTTGCTCGACCTAACTCATGGCGAGCTCGTGGGCTATCTACAGGTACATGGTCAGCCGTGGCGTGAAGACGAGAGCAATGAGGATATCTCGTATCTGCGAAACTACGTGCGCCATCGAGTAATGCCAGTGGTGGCGCAGCGCAACGCGAGCGTCTGCAAGACGATTGGCGCCGCCTGCGAGATCTTAGGCGATGAGGACGCGTTTTTGTCTCAGCTTTCGGCACAGGCGTTTCGAAGCTGTTTGCGCAAAGAGGCAGCGGGTGCGCTGGTGCTCGATGCCAGGCGCATGGCTGCGGCCGAGGTGGTAATCGCGCGGCGCATCGTGCGACTGGCGATTAAGCGCATCGATCCGGACGCTCGTCCCGAGATGCGACATGTGGAGCGAGTCCTTTCCTGCGTTGCCGAGGGCACCGGCTCGGTCACGCTTCCGGCGGGGATTGACGCACGCATTGAGTTTGGCATGCTGGCGTTTAAGGCGCCGGCGGCTCGCGAGGGCCTGGTCGCGGACTGGGTTACCGTACCCGGTCGTTTGCCGTTGGGCGGGGGACGTATGCTGGTCACAGAACCGATGGCTGTTGAGCCGGGATGCGATATCGTGCGCCGCGCCCGTGAGCTTGCGGCTGCCGGGGAAGTGACAGCTTTGGTAGACGCGGCTGCCCTGGGTTTTGCCGACAGCGATAGCGAGCGGATCCTGGCGGGCTCGCGTGGCGAGATCCCTGCCGAGGCGCGATTGGCGCGCCTGTGGGTGGACGGTCCCGCGCCGGGAGACGTGATGTGCCCGTTAGGGATGAGTGGCCGAAGCAAGAAAGTATCCGATTTGCTAGGCGAGGCTCGCATTCCCGTTTCCGAGCGCGCCGGCGTGCCCATGGTGAGGACGGCGCCGGGGGGTGCCGTGGTGTGGGTCGCCGGAGTTCGCGCGGACGAGCGTTTTAAGTGCACGGCCGCAACGCGCGTGGCATATCTGCTCCGCGTGGTCGATGCGGAATAGCGTCCCACGCCTGCTATTCTGTGCGACGTTGACGGTATTCCCGCGCTGATGGCGCACGGGCTGGTAAATTTACCCCGTGCGCTGCTAGAATGTGTAGTTCGCGTCCATACGGCGGTGTGTGGGCGATAAGCACAAGAAAGGGTTGTCATGGCTTCTCAACATCCGGATATCGAGAAGGTTCTGTTCACGCAGGAGGATATCGACGGTATCGTCTCTCGCCTGGGCGAGGAGATTACGCGCGACTACGCGGGTAAGGATCTGGTGCTGATTGCGGTCCTGCGCGGCGCCGTGGTCTTTATGGGCGACCTGATGCGTAAGATCGAGCTGCCGACCAACATCGATTTCATGGCTGTTTCGAGCTACGGCGACGGTGTGAAGTCCTCGGGTATCGTGCGTATCATTAAGGACCTGGATATCGACATCCGCGGTCGCGACGTGCTGATCGTCGAGGACATTCTGGACTCGGGCCTGACGCTCAAGTATCTGATGAAGAACCTCGAGAGCCGCAAGCCCGCTTCTCTGGAGGTCGCCGCCTTCCTGTGGAAGGACGTTGAGGACCGCGTCTCGGCCATCACGCCCAAGTATGTTGGAACCCATTGCCCCGATGCCTTTGTGGTGGGCTACGGCCTCGACTATGCCGAGCGCTATCGCAACCTTCCGTATCTGGGCATTTTGAAACCGGAGGTTTATTCGTAAGATGCCCGACGACCGTAACGACAACAATTCCCAGACTCCCCGGGACCCAAAGATCTCGGGGATGCCCGGAGGCAAGAAGCCCACGCGTACGGGCTGGCTGTATTTTCTTTTGGCTTGCGCGCTCCTGGGCTATGCCTTCTTTAATATGGGTTCCGGCTTTGCCAGCTCCAGCAATACCGTTAAGCTCGCGACGAGCGAGATGGTCAGCGCCATCAAGCAGGATCGCGTCGAAGATCTGACCTATACGGTTCAAGACGGAAGCGTGACGGGTCATTACTGGAAGACAAAAAAGGACAAGGGCGATACGAGCGAGCTCAAGAGCTTCTCTTCGACCTATGTCGGCTCCGATTCGCTTGCCGAGCTTATGGCGGAGCACCCCGACACTAAGTACATCGTCAACACCAATGACCCCGATTTTTGGGGCGACTTGGCGATGAGCGTGCTTCCGACGATCGCCCTTATCGCCATCATGTTCTACTTTATGCGCCAGATGATGGGCGCCAACAACAGGAACATGCAGTTTGGCAAGACCAACGCCAAGACCAACGAGGCCACACGCCCCAAGGTCAAGTTTGAAGACGTTGCCGGCGTGGACGAGGCAGTCGAGGAGCTCGAGGAGATCCGTGACTTTTTGAGCGATCCGGACCGCTATCGCAAGCTGGGCGCCAAGATTCCGCGCGGCGTGTTGCTGGTGGGCCCTCCGGGTACTGGTAAGACCCTGCTGGCCAAGGCCGTTGCCGGCGAGGCGGGCGTGCCGTTCTTTAGCATCTCGGGTTCCGACTTTGTCGAGATGTTCGTGGGCGTCGGCGCCAGCCGCGTGCGTGACCTCTTTAAGGAGGCCAAGTCCCAGGCCCCGTCGATCATCTTCATCGATGAGATCGATGCCGTGGGACGTCAGCGCGGAGCCGGCTTGGGCGGCGGTCACGACGAGCGCGAGCAGACGCTCAACCAGCTGCTGGTCGAGATGGACGGTTTTGAGGAGAGCGAGTCGGTCATCCTGATCGCCGCCACCAACCGCCCCGACATTCTGGATCCGGCGCTGCTGCGTCCCGGTCGTTTTGACCGTCAGGTTACGGTCGACCGTCCGGATGTGAAGGGCCGCGAGCAGATCTTGCGCGTGCATGCCGAGAACAAGCCGATGGACGAGGACGTTAAGTTTGAGAAGCTCGCCCAGATGACCGTTGGCTTTACCGGCGCCGACCTGGCGAACTTGCTCAATGAGTCTGCACTGTTGGCTGCCCGCCGCCATCGTTCCGTGATCTCGATGGACGAGGTCGAGGAATCGATGGAGCGCGTGATTGCCGGACCGCAGCGCAAGGGTCGCGTGATGACCGAGGCCGAGCGCACCACGATTGCCTACCACGAGAGCGGTCACGCTTTGGTGGGCCATATCCTGGAGCACTCCGATCCGGTCCACAAGATCTCGATCGTCAGCCGCGGTCAGGCCCTGGGCTACACGCTGCAGCTTCCGCAGGAGGACCACTTCCTCAAGACCAAGAACGAGATGCTCGACGAGCTTGCCGTGTTCTTGGGCGGTCGCGTTGCCGAGGAGCTCATGTGCGACGACATCACGTCGGGCGCGAGCAACGATCTGGAGCGCGCGACCAAGATGGCGCGTGAGATGGTCACGCGCCTGGGCATGAGCGAGGAGCTTGGAACGCAGGTGTTTGGTGAGGCGCAGCATCAGGTATTCCTGGGCCGCGATTACGCTGATCACCAGGATTACTCCGAGGAGACGGCGCGCCGCATCGATATCGAGGTTCAGCGCATCATGCGCGAGGCCCATCGTCGTGCGGTCGAGATCTTGGATGCCCGTCGCGATCAGCTCGATTTGATGGCGAAGGTGCTGCTTGAGCGCGAGACTGTCGAGGGCGATGCCGTGAATGCCCTGCTCGACAACGAGTGGGATGTCTACCTTGAGCGCGAGGGCGATATCCTAGCAGCCAAGGAGGAGCGCAATGCCAAGGCGGCCGGCATGCCGTCCAAGAAGCGCGCGCCTCGTATGAGCGAGGAAGAGCTGGCGGCTGATGCCGCGGCCTTTGCGCAGGCGGCCATGCAGGAGGATGCCGAGGCCGCATCCGATGATGCCGCCGATGACCGTGCCGTCAATGCTGGTGCCGACACCGACGCCGACAAATAGCCTTTGTGGCGAAAGCCTCCGCGGGGAAACCTGCGGAGGCTTTTTCTTTTGAGCGATATGGGGCCGTCTGTTGATTGGGGACAGACTTAAATGAGCGTTTTCACGCATTTAAGTCTGTCCCCAATCAACATTACTGCGGCACTTTGCTCGGCTAAAGCGTACAATAGCGCCTATGCGAAAGGGGAACAGATGATCAACGAAACTATGTATGCTCGCGGTGCGGAAAGCTCCATCATCCGTGAGATTTTTAGCTATGGCCTTGAGCGCAAGGCGCAGATCGGTGCGGAAAACGTATTCGATTTTTCGCTGGGCAATCCGAGCGTTCCGTCGCCCGCTGCTGTGGCTGAGTCGATTAAGAAGGCCCTGGAGCTGCCGAGCGACCAGTTGCACGGCTACACGCCCGCACCGGGCCTGCCGCAATGTCGTGCCGCTGTGGCCGAATCGCTCAACCGCCGCTTTGGCACGAGCTATGAGGGCAAAGACGTATTTATGACGGTGGGTGCCGCGGCTTCGCTCACCTGCACGCTCAACGCCGTTACGAACCCGGGCGACGAGGTTATTGTTATCGCCCCGTACTTTCCGGAGTATCGCGTTTGGATTGAGAAGGCCGGCTGTACGTGTGTTGAGGCGCTCGCCGATGAAGATACGTTTCAGCTGAGCGTGGACAACGTGCTCAAGGCGATCAGCGATAAGACGGCGGCCGTCATCATCGACTCTCCCAACAATCCGACCGGTGCCGTATATACATGCGACACGCTGACGCGACTGGCCAATGTTCTGCGCGAGGCCAACGCTCAGCGCGATCCCGAGAATCCGATTATGCTCATCTCGGATGAGCCGTACCGCGAGATCGTGTACGGTGCCGAGGTGCCTTGGGTGCCCTCGATTTACGAGCACACCATCGTGTGCTACTCGTATTCCAAGTCGCTGTCGCTGCCTGGTGAGCGCGTGGGCTGGATCTTGGTTCCCAACACCAATCCGCAGGTTGCGCGTCTGATGCCGGCTGTTGCGGGTGCTGCCCGTACGCTGGGTTTTGTATGTGCACCGGCGCTCTTCCAGCGCGTGATTATCGATTGCATCGATGAGCCGAGTGATGTCGAGGCCTATGCTCGCAACCGCACGGCGCTCACCGACGCACTAGCGGAGTATGGCTACACCTATGTTGAGCCGGATGGCGCGTTCTACCTATGGGTGAAAGCGTTGGAGCCCGATGCGAATGCGTTTTGCGAGCGCGCAAAGAAGTATGAGTTGCTTGCGGTTCCCTCGGACAGCTTTGGTATGCCGGGTTGGTTCCGCCTGGGCTATTGCGTGAGTTACGAAACGATTGTCAATTCGCTACCCGCTTGGAAACAGTTGGCGGACGAGTATCGTTAAAAGTAAAGCGCTCTGCCTACAATGTTTTACGTGAAACGGGGTTTGGTGTTAAGCCAGGCCCCGTTGTCATGAACGTTGTGTCGTTGGGATGGAGTGGTTTTACGACTATTGAAGGCTATGCGTACAATGAATATAAGCGACGGCCGTGCCAGATAAGGAGACCTGATGCCCTACCTGCTTTCTTGTGACATTCATACCCATACGATGTTCTCTGCGCATGCATATTCGACCATTGAGGAGAATGTGTACTGGGCGGCAGAGCGTGGCCTGCAGGTGCTCGGATCTGCCGACCATCTGAGCTCTATGGTTACGGCTTGCCCTAATGACCTGCGCAGTTATCAGTTCTTTATCAACCAGGATATCTGGCCGCGCATTTGGAGCGGCGTGCTGGTGCTGCGTGGTGCCGAGGCCGATATCGTTTCGCTGGACGGAAGCCTGTTTGGCGAGGACACTCCTGTCACGCTCGATATTGCCGGCGATTCGTACAGCCGTCAGCATTCGCTGTTCGATTTGGTTACGCGTAATTTGGATTATTTGGTTGCAAGCGTGCATAATCCGCAGATTGCTGAGGGCGCGACGCTGGCCCAGACGACCGAGATGTATATCAATGCCCTGGAGCACCCCAAGGTGTTCATGCTGGGTCACACGGGGCGTTCGGGCGTGCCGTTCGATATCGACGAGGTGCTGTTGGCGGCTAAGGCCAAGCACAAGATTATCGAAATCAACAACCATAGTCTTGAACACGGTGTCGACACTGAGCATTGGGCCGTATGCCGCAAGATCGCCGAGCGCTGCGCCGAGCTGAGCGTGGGCATTGGCGTGTCGACCGATGCCCACATTGGCATGGCCATTGGCAAGCTCGATCACGCGCGCAAGATGCTCGACGAGATTCACTTCCCGCTGGATTTGATCGTGACGCGCGACCGCGAGACGCTGCTGCGCGAGATGGCGGCAGCCGGCGTGTGCGATCTGCGCAATGGGATGTAGCGGAGTTTATAAACCAAGCGAAGGGGGCGGCCCAGGCGGGTCGCCCCCTTTCTTGTCCCAAAAATCTACTGAGGTTGGTTAGCGGCGTTCGAGGACCGCTACGGTTTCAACGGTATCTTCGTCAACCCGAGATTTTTTCTCGGAAACATATTCTGTCGTTTCCAAGCGGTTGAACTCCTTGACGCCGAGTGCATCATAAGCCTCTTCGGGCAACGTAGGATAAAAGGATACGGGGCACTTGAAGCGCACACGCGTCACAATCGTGTCACCCTTCTTCGGGTTTGCGTCAGGATTTATCTCAACGCTATCCACTACCTGCCGCAGAATCTCCTTCTTACGCACAGGGTCATACTCGTCGAAATGCTCACGAAACTCGTCAAGCATCTCGTATATGCGAGCAGTCGTCACTTGCTTCTCCTTGGCGCTCTCCAGCTTCGAGTTTGCGTCATCGAACGCAGTCTCGATGTCTGCGTACTCGTCATATAGCTTATCGAGCCGCGCCTGCATATCCTCGTACTTACGCTCATAGCTACGGTCGGACACGTCCAAAGAATCGAGCTTGCGGGACAGCATGCGCCTTGCCGCCTTGTTGTTGTCCAGTGCCTTGCCTATGCGTTCCACGTCCGCTTCCAGCTTCTCAATATCCACAGCGGCATCAAGCTCGTCGCGCACACGCTCTTCGAATACATCGGAGTAGGCGGCATGTGCTATGACCTCGATTACTTCTCTGTCGATGTACTCTTGCTTGAACTGGCGGGTAAACGTGCAACTTGGCCCGAACTGTTTCTTGCTGTACTTGCAGGCGTACGCGTAGGTGGACTTGCCTACAGTCCCGTCCTTCTTTCGCTTTCCGTGTGAGACATTGGCAATCATCTTGCGCCCGCATACCGGGCAGATGAGCATTCCCGTGAGAAGATGCACGTGCTCGCCAGTCTTTGCTTCCGGGAACGGATGGGACTCCTCGGCCATGCGCTCCTGTGCCGCGTTCCATGTAGCCTCGTCAATGATGGCCTCGTGCTCTCCATCGTACACGTCATAATCGGACTGCTTAATCATGCGGTATTCGTTGCGCTTGCCCTTGACGGGTGTCGTCCTGCGACGTCCGTAAGCAATTTTTCCAATATATACAGGGTTGCACAGTACGTTCTTTAGAAACGTCGGGACAAAGTGCTCGTACTTGCCGTTCCCACGGACATTCTTACGGTATCCCTGCGCATTAAGCCAAGATGCGAGCGCCATAACGCCCTTGCCGTTCTTGGTGTACTCGCGGAATATGATGCGAACGATTTCCGCCTCGTCTTCGTCGATTTCCAGATGCCCCTTGCCCTTTTCGTCCTTGACGAGCTTATAGCCATAGGGGGCTTGTCCGCCATTCCACTTTCCCTCGCGGGCCTTCTGCTCGCGCCCAGCCATCGTCTGAACAAGGATGTTTTCACGTTCCATTTCTGCGAACGCCGACATGAACGCAATCATCATCTTGCCCATCTGGGCTTCGCTGTTGATGCCATCCTTGATGCAGACGAGGTTTGTTCCGTAATCCTGCATAAGCTGAAGCGACGAAAGTGCGTCTGCTGCGTTACGCCCGAAACGGCTCAGCTTGAACACAAGAACATAATCCGCGCGAACGCCGGATTTTATCTCTTCCATCATCTCTTGGAAGTGGGGACGCCCGGTGATGTTCTTTCCCGAATATCCATCGTCAATATATTCGTGCAAGATGCGCAGGTTATTGCGCTTTGCATAGTCGCGCAGGTCGTACAGCTGCGCCTCGATTGATTCTCCATTCTCCACCTGCATCTTCGTGGAGACGCGAACATACAGGAAGCAGGTTTTTGCCTTGTCGGCCACCCCCTCGCGTAATTCTTTATTTGTACTCATTAAAATCCACCTCGGTTATTGATTCATAAAGCCCGTCGCCCATAGAACGTGGAAGACTACTTGTTACTGTGTATCTGCCTGAGATTTAATAAGTGCTTTCAGCTCATCGTTTTGACGGTCGAGTGTGTCGATGCACTCTTGCAAGTATTTATTCTCCTGTTCGAGGTCGTACACCTTGCGAATAAGGAAAATCAGAAACGGAGCCGGCTTGCGGTCTCCAATCTCCCAATGTTGCAGCGAGCGTAGAGGGATTCCAAAATGCTCGCAGAACTCGGAGCGCTTCATACCGTACAGCTCGCGCATGTGTTTAAGCTCCTCGGCTGGAGTCATGCTGTCTGTGTTCTCATCCATTGAAATCACCTTCATTTATGTATATATTATGCGCCCAAACGTGTATTTTATCAATAGCCTGTGGGTGTATATAGGCAATAACAGCGACCTATGGGCGCACGAAAAAAGCCCGGCACCTATTCGTACCGGGCTTTCACAAGTCGAGGCTGTAAATCAATTCAATCACCCACGTGCTTATCCAGTGAAACCTTGAGAGCTTCGAGAGTATCAATAATCACATAGAGCTGCTCCGTCGTGCATGAATCAAGCAGATTCTGTATGTGTTCCGACGCAACCGTCTTGGAAAATCGTGGGGTGTCGTAAAGCAGAGCATCCGTCTGCACCGAAAGAGCCTCCGCAATGTTTACGAGAACCGGAAGGCTCAGCTTGGTGTTCCCGGTCTCGATGTGGCTCATATGCGTTGCAGAGATGCCAGCCTTCTCGGCAAGAGCCTCCTGCGACAGACCGCATGCCTTGCGATAGCGGCGTATGCGCTGTCCTATTTCGTAATATTTCATCCCTTCACCGCCCATACAATTCATCTACTTTTGAATCGTATGGAGAATGTGTGGATAATATAATAATCTGTATAGGCTATTTTCAGCCCATACACTTCATATTCTTCTGGCCCCGACATATCATTAGACCCGCATCCACTTCGATGCGGCGGGTGAGGCTAAAAATCTTAATCATTTGGAGGTACATAGTATGAAGAAGAGAAGACTTACCGCAGCTGCGGTAGCCACTGCATGCCTGCTCACACTCACACTCGCAGGCTGTGGGGGTGCAAACGATGTAAAGAGTGCGAGTGAGCCGCTTGCTGTATCTCAGGCTTTCGGGCAGAAAAGCGTATGGGTGCAGTACAACAAGAATGACGCAATAGAGAAAGACGGAGAAATTGACCGCATTCTTGTCTTTGACGGAAACGGCAACGTCACCGCATACCAATGCGACGGAGCGACATTCGCAGACTTGAACGGTAAGTCTGACGATGAAATCGTTGAGATGGCAAAGGAGCAAGACAAGAAGGTGTTCGACACAGAACGTCAGGACGCCCTCGACAGTACAGCTCCGGCTATTGAGCGCATTCAAAGCGCCTACGATACTCTGAAAGATGAGTACGACAGCGGCACGTACACGTCCGGGCTTGGCGGAAGCGCACTGTCAGACCTAACCGACGCTGATTTAGAAGAGATGAAGTCTCTTTACAGCCAAGTGCTCAACGATTTGGAAGCTCAACTGAACGCAGCAAAAGACGGTCAGGCCGCAACTAAGTCGGCTACGTATCAGGAGCCGAAGGCTCAGCCTTACACGCTTCACATTGAGACAGACGGCAGCGGAAACAACACGCAGAGCGAGACGATATCCTTCGACGCCCCTTCGTATTCCTTCTACAAAGCGCAGTCAGGCCGCAAAGGGCAGGTAGACGACGAAGAGCAAACCCCTGCCGATGTACTCACTTGGGGTATAAACGTAAGCTATACCGAAGCCGGGAAGGCAATTCGCAACGAGAGAATCGAACTTTTTTCGCCTGTCAATAAGCAGACCGTCTACGACATGACATTCGCCGGCTTCAGCGGGCTTGCCACAACAGTCAACGAAAACCACGCCGGCTTCGTGTTGGACACCCCTGACACAAAAGGGATAGAGGTGGACTAAATGGAAAAGGCAATCGAATGGGTTAAAAACCACAAGCCACATACAGCGGCCATCGTAATCGTAGTCGTTGCCGTCATAGCCGTGTCGATTGCCGCAGCATCAGGCGCTTTCACACAGCAAGACAAGACCGATACCGACGAACAAAAGACCGTCGATGTGACCCTCAGCGTCACGGCCGACCACGGCTGGGACGAGAACTCCACGCCCGCCATCGCCCATATCGAGGGCAACGACGTGGACTTCTACCACGCGGTGACCCCCGATGCCGATGGCAACAAGGGCACTTCCACGGTCGAACTCGCCGAGGGCGACTACACCGTGAGCTTCGTCAGCCCCGTCAACTCCGACGGTTCCGCCTTCGACATCTACGACACGGGCGCTCCCGTCGACATCACCGTCGACGCCGACGCGAAGACCGCGCCTGCCGTCAACTGCCCTATGGCGCAGATTCCCGCCGACAAGGTCACCGACGATATGCTCGCGGACATCGTCAACAAGACCAAGGACGCCATCAAGAAGGGTGACGAGACCTTGAAGGGCGATGCGGGCACTGGCATCCTCGACAAGCTCGACGGCAACGTCGCCAAGAACCCGAACGCGAGCGACGAGACCAAGCAGGAGGCGACTGACGCCGACAAGGACGTCGATGTCAACGACAAGCCTGCCCAGACGACCCCGTCTGCCAAGAATGACAACAACAACAAGGCCGACAGCAACGCTGGTTCCCAGGCTTCCAACAACGGTTCTTCGAACGCGGGTTCTGCTTCCAGCAAGCCTTCTCAGTCCAACAAGCCTTCCAAGCCTGCCCATACGCACACTTGGGTGAACCACACGGCTACCCGCCAAGTCTGGGTAAGCAACTGGGTTGACGTACCCGACTACGGCACTCAGCAGGTCGCTGTCGGCACCAAGTTCATCTTCGCTTATGACGGCTATACCACTACCGACATCAATGATGCCAAGGCACATGCTGTAGCACTCATCAAGCAAGGTTTACCTGAAAACTACCGTAATGAAACTATCTACGAGAACCAGACGGTTCAAATTGGTTCCCACAAGGAGGACCACGGTTCCTACACGACTGAAACCTACGTGGACTACGTGTATTGCAGTTCGTGTGGCGCTCGCCAGTAGCACCGCTCCCGCGTAGCGGGATGCGAGTGCTCGTCAGTAACGGGTGGCATAACCATCAGCAATGACGGCATCATCACGGCACGTACTGTGTTCGGGCATAGCCCTCACAGACCCGCGCGCTCCCTCCGGTCGCGTGCGGGTGTCCGTTTCCCGAACAAGGGGAGCATCCGCATAACGGATGCTCCCCTTTATTTTTCACGCGAAAGGCAATAGCATGTCGCGGCGCTGCCGCGAACCATCAAGGGAATCATAAACGAGGCTCGCCATCGTAAACACGACTTAACGAACGCAAGCCGACGGTTCCCAAACGACCTGAGAGGCGATTTAAGACCCCGAAACAGACGTGTTGGCATTCCCGTACCAACAACTAAATCAAATCGCTTCTAGGCATAAATAAACGCCTCTATCCCATATAACCGACTCCCGTCGGCGAGAGCCGAAAACGCAACAAACCATATAACGAAAGGAGGAACACGAACTATGCGCTACTTCACATCCGACCTGCATCTAGCACACCCGTTCGTCGCCGCGACGCGAGGTTTCTGGAAACCTGGGATGCGTCCCGACCGCGACATCATCGAGGCACCTGACGGCATCAACCAATTGCGACGCGAGCTGTCGGAGTACCGATTCAACGAGATGGTCGACACGGAGGCCCATGACAGGCTCATCATCCGACGCATCAACGCCGTATGCGGGAAGAACGACGACCTCTACATCGCGGGCGACCTGTCCGCCGGCGGCCACAAGAGCCTCCGCCGCGCCCTGTACCTGCTCGACGACCTGACCGTACCTCATTCGCGCATCCACCTGATACTCGGGAACCACGACGGGTTCCACATCCGAAACACCAACGCGTACGACTTCGCGTCCGTCTGCATCGGCTCCATATCGCCCAACCTGTTCCTGACGCTCGAGAACGGCATGCCCGCCATCGTCTCGCACACGCCGCGCAGGGCGTACATCGAACAGGGCATCGAGCTGAAGGATGTCGCATCGAACTCGATGGACAAGGCGTTACTGAGATATGCCCCCGACGTGCCGGACGGCATCGTCCACCTCTACGGACACACCCACGGGAAATCGCCCGACGAGTTCCATGACGGGACGAGCGTCAACATCGGACTCGACGCATGGCGCCTTCGCCCGGTATCCGAGCATCAAATCATCGAGACGCTTACGCGAATGCAGACAACTGACTGCGCGTAAACCCGATTGAGACGATAATGCGCCTCACGGCGCACCGACCTTTGAAGGGCTTTTCGAGGTCTTTCGGTGGGCTGTTCTGAGACCTTTTCGCGCCCCTGTCCGAACAAAGCCCCTGCGAAGGTCTTTCGCTGGGCTGTGCTGAGCCCATTTCGCGCCCCTGCCCGAACAAAGCCCCCTCGGAGGTCTTTCGGAGGTCTTGCGCTGGGCTTTGGATGGGCATGCGTGAAAGACGCCTGCGGCGTCGGGTGCCTCTGAAACGAAGATAAGGAGGTACACGATGGACAAGGAGCGTCTTGAACCCAACAGCCCGCAGGAGGAGGCCATGTGGAGGGCGCAGGTGCTCAGGCGCACCGCCCGCATCTGCTCGGCGAAGGCCAAGGAGCTTGAGCGCATGGCGAAGGTGGACGGCAACGCCCCCATGCGCGACAGCGGCACCCTAAAGGACGTGCTCAAGCGCATCGACAACGTGATGGAGTGGCGGTTCGTGAACGCGCTGGGCGAGGTCGTGCTCGACGGGGACATCCTCGCGGAGAGCATCGACTGCGAGGCCCTGCGCACCATGCGCTACTGCGTGGCGGAATACCTCAAGCGAATCGAGGAGCGGGAAGCGGAGGGGAAAGGCGATGAGTGACTACGGCATCAAGACCTACGCCGACCTTGCCGAGACGTGCGGCGGGATGGTGCTCGCAAACGAAATAGCCAGCCGCCCGCTCGAACCCGTGAGCGGGGACTGGGCACCGTGGGAGGAGATTTTCCAGTGGTACATCGTGCAGGACCCGTCGTTTATCATGGAGCACACCGACGAGCCGGTGTTCCACGACGAGGAGCTTGACCTGTACGTGTGGGGAATCACGCACTTCGGGACCAGCTGGGACTACGTGCCAGCACCTGAAATCCATTGAGAAAGGGAGCAGCTTGACGCTGCTCCCTTATCTTCTCGGCTACTCGCCGAACTGCGTGTCCTTGTCCGCCGACCTCGGCGCGCTTGGGCTGGCACTTCGCGCCCTGGCATAGCGCGCCCGCATGGTCTTGGCATGTGCCTTGGTCTCGCGCTCGTCCTCGTCGGACAGCGCCTTCTCCGCCGCCTTGAGGCGCTTCTCGGCGTCCCACATGTTCTTGCGGGACTCGTACACGCGCCTCTCCGCCTCCTCGCGCTGCCTGCGGGCCTCCTCGTCAAGCGCCTCCTTAATCATCATGCGCAGCATCATGGCGGTCATGTCGGCCATCATGCGGGACACGGGGTCCTTGGCGTTGCACCCCGCCTTGGCGAACACGTGCATGCCGGCCAGAAGCCCCGGGCACGGGCTTTGCAGTGTGTCGCGCGCCTCCTTGGAGGCATGGAACTCGCGCCTTGCGGCGTCCACGTCCTCGCGCAACTTCGCCAGCTGCTCGTCCGGGTGGTTCCGCGCCTCGACAATCTGCTGATAGCGCTCGTCCATGAAGGGCTTGCCCTCCTCGCGTGAGCGGTGGATGTGCGCCTTCTGGAGGTCGGACGCCATCTCCGACACGTACGCACGGTCGAGGTCGTACACGTCGAGAGCGAAATCCGCAGAAGGCTGTTCTGCCGGTTCTGCCGTCTCGGGCACGTCGGGAAGGACTTCCGGTGCCGGAGCGTCCTGCTCCTGTACCTCAAGCTCGCGCTGCTTCGCCTCGAAGTACGCCTCGATGCCCTCGCGGGTCAGGTCGTCGGCGAGGTTGGAGGCACGGCGCTTGCGGGTGCGGCGCTTCGGTCCCCACTCGTCCACAGCCTTGTAGGACCATCCCGTCGTGACCTCGCCGGTCTTCCCGTCGGTCTTCGTGGTCTCCTTCAGCGTCACGCCGCTCAACTCAAGATTGCGCCTGAACTCGTCCAGCGTGCTGGAGCTGTCGCGGGCATCCGCCACCCTGTCGCCGAGACGCCGGTCGAAAGAACCGGGCGGGAACGTCTCGCGCTTCTGCTCCCAGAGGGACATCTCCTTGTCCGCTCCCAGCACCTGAAAGCCGCACGCACGACTCAGCTCATCATTGACCGCCTTCACACGCGGAGCGTAGAAGCTCGTGTCCCCCTTGTTGATGACCTGCCCGGTACGGGCGTCGTGGTTCGCAATGGTCGCGTGCGCATGCACGCAGCCTCCCTCGCCGTCCACGTGCATGGTGACCCAGCACATGGAGTCGGGGGCAAGCTCGTGGCACAGCGTGTACGCGTACTCCATGCCGCGCTGGATGTCGTCGGCCTTGCTTGGGTCAAGCTCGTCGGTCGCCCATGAGATGCGCAGCTCGTAGCCCTCGTTGACCGCGTTCGGGTGGCGATGCCTCTGCCCCTCGCAGTAGACAATGAAATCCCCTCTTGAGGCGGCGTCACCCATCTGCGCGGCGATGCGGTCCGTGCCGTTTTCCAGATGAGCGCGTCTGCGCTTTCCCTCGCCGAACTCGGTGTACGACATGCGCCCGCGCACGTTCGGAAGCGACTGCACATGCGTCGTTGACATCAGACACCACCTCCCGTCTCCACGTACGCCTGCAAATCCGCACGCAGTCCATCGACTTGCGCCCGGAGCTTGTCCACCGAATCGCGGAACTCGCGGAACGCTTCCGCCTCGTCCTTCGTCCTCATTTCCTCACGCGCCGCGTCGAGCACTCCCATGCCGCTCAAGCGCCGGTTGCGCGCGCGGGCAATCTGATTCATGTTGACGCCGATGCGGTTCAGCTCGACACGGACACGGTCCAGGGCCGGGACGTCCAGAACCACCTCGCGGCTGGGCGGCGCGTACCGACTCGCGTACAGCTCACCGCGAAGAAAATTGGAACGCGAGCACGTCCCGCGCTGCTCGTCCAGCAGGGAAAGCTCCGCGTCGTTCATACGCACCTGAACCACCTTGTCGCGGCGGTCTTTCACGTACTTCTGGCGCGTCGCCTTCCCGCTTCTTTTTTCATACGTTTCCGCCATGCGGAACACCTCCTTTGCTACTATCCGAAACGCCCGCCTGCGGCGGACAATCCGAAATGCCGTTTTCGGCTAATCCCACAACGTCTCTGCGCAAAGGGGAAAAGAGCAAGCATTGACTTCGTACGTACAAATTGCGATTCTCGCAATTTGCCCTACTCCGTCAGCTTGCGAGGGGGCGGCTGCGCCGTCCCCTTCGAACCCCCCGCCTTTTGTCCACCGAGCCTCGCCCGTCCATGTCGGACACGGGAACGACTCCCCCTGTCCGACATGGAACCCGAATCCCTCGGTGGAACCCGGCACGGCTACCCCCGGTAGGCCGCGCCGGAAAAACCGCCGTGCGCTTCCGACGACTCTCCAGCTTCTGCGGTCTGGGCATACGCGGAATCCGCAGCGCCAGCGGCGCGCGCATCCTGCATTCCGTGTCCGGTGCCCGGCTTCAGCCCCTTGACGAAGTCAAGGACCTCTTCCGCCGAACCCATGTCCTTCACTTCAGGGAAAACCGCCACGAGCGCGTCGGCGTAAGCCTTCGTCCTCGCGGCCTGCGCCTCGCGGCGCAGCTTCTTCGCCTGAGCCTCTAACGCACGTGCCTTCTCGGCCACGTCATCAAACCTCTTCGTTGCCATAATCTATTCCTCCTTGTTCGTTGAATCGTCTATGTCATAACCGCCGTCGAAGAAGGCGGTCGAGATACGCACGTATCCGCGATAGCTGTCTTTCAGGTCCGGGGAACACAGATGGTCGGGATTCGACCCGCGAAAACCCGATTTCATCCACTCCTTGACCTCGTATTCGAGAATCAGCGGCTCGGGGAAATCCATACGCCCGGTGCTCCGGACACGCTCCTGCAACTGCCAGCCCTGTTCCTCGGCAAGGCCCCCGATTGATTCATAGAAAGCGTTTCGGCCGAGCATGCGACCGGAGGGCTGATTGCGCTGGAACCAATGGCGGTACAGGTCGTACAGGAACTTGCAGGGGAGCAGATGCCAAGACGCCGCAGGGAAAATCTCGTCGGCGAACTGGCGCAGGGGGTCGTTCGCCACGCGGAAATCATCCAGAAGCGCCGAGCAGGCATCCGGTTCGGCAAGCTCGTAATAGTCGGTCTCGGCGAGCACGCGGTAGAGCACGTACTCAAGAACGTCCTGACGGTTCAGGTAGTCGTCCTTGATGTACTTGCGCTCGCATCCCTGAAATCGCTTGTCGAACGGAATCACCAGCAGGCGGCGGTACATGGATTCGGACTTGTCGCGGAGCTTCGGCAGCTCGTTGACGCACTGAATCATGAACCCGCGAAACAGTACGTTGCGAGGTGCCTTGAACTTGCGATTCAGCTGGAAGGGGTCGCCCGTGATGACGCTCTTGAGCGCCGCCGCGTCGTCCACGAACGTACCCGTGTCGTTCTCGTCGGTGATGACGGCGGACACGCGGGTCAGAGGCTCCAACATGAACGGTTCGGAGAAGTTCTTCAGGGGAATGGATGCCCAAGCGCCCGACCCGCATAGGTTGCGCAGCAGGACGCACAGCGTGCCCTTGCCGTTGTTGCCCAGCGTCGAATAGAACCATGCGCTCTTGTTCCAGCTCACGTTCGGGCGGATGACGGCTCCGATGATTTGCCATAGGAGCTTGACGATTTCCGGGTCGTCGGAAAGCTCGTTCATCCAAGAGACGACGTCCCAATCGGTGCCGTCCTCACCGTTGTGGATGACGGGATTCGGCGCATGGTCGACGAAATCAATATGGGATTTCGCCAGAAAGACCAGCTCGGGGTCAAAATCCATCAGAATCTTGTGCCCGTAGTCATAGATGCCATTGTTCACGGCAACGAGGTCTTTGTCCGTGCACACCCTCTTCTTCTCGCAGATGTCGCGAAGGGTGGCGACCGTCTCGGTGACGCCCTTCGTGGTGATTGCCATGTTGTAGCTGCGAATCAGGCGCGTCAGGACCTCTTCGGTCGTGTCATAGCACCCCTTGTTCGGACCGCTCTCCTGATAGACGCCTATGTCGAAGTTGCCGTCGTCGTCAGCCCTGTTGCAGGGTATCCCGATAGCGTGATGCAGCTCGCGCAGGACAATGGCAATCTGCAAGAAATGGAGACCCGACAGGCGCTTGTAGCGCTCAGCGCCCTGCTTCTCGTCAGGATAGGCATCCTTATGCTTCGCTCCGGGTGCCGCGTTCGGGTCGCGCTTGCCCAGGTTGTACGCGTCGATGCAGCAGTTCGTCAGCGTCAGAAGCTCGAACTTGATAGTGTCACGAGAGGGCGGATTCTCGGCGTCGATGCCCTGAAGGTAGGACAGGGCGGCGTACGCGAGAAGATTGTCGTACGCGATGCTCTGCTCTTCGCAAACGGCGACCATATCGACGCAATCCTCGGGCAGGCACAGCCAGCCCTTTTCCTCTTGAATATCAGGCGCATCCGTGCTAAAATCTTTATAAATTGAGTTGGCCGTCCCGGAAGCTGTGCAGGCATCGGGGCGGTTTTCTTTTGCCTCCATGCTCTCACCTCCTTAATTCGTCAGCTCGACGTGCTTCACGTTCGCGTTCTTCCACGCCTCGACGTCGTCAATCTTGTAGCGAACCGCGTTTCCGACCTTGTAGTAGCTCGGACCCTTGCCCTGAGAGCGCCAGACACAGAGCGTCCCCGCGCTCAAACCGAGGAACGCCGCCACCTCACGCGTCGTCTTGTACAGGGGATTCACCTCTTTTACCTGCTTCTTTCCTTTAGCCATAACCAGCCACCTCCATGTTCAAAGTCCTTTTCGCGAAACAAAAAAAGCTCCCGTGGAAACCGAAGAAGGACAGAGGCGCAAAGCCTTGCCTATCTCGGTTTCCACGGGAGCTTCGTGTTCGTTGTTTCGCCCGTGACGCACGGCCTATTCGACCGAGCGCTCGGCTCCTATTCCCGATAGCAACCCCGCATCAAAGACGGGACGGGTGCTGAGCCATTTATCTATATGTATTACATTATACGCCATTAGGGCAATTAAAGCAATATCAATTTCCCCGTCGCCGCAGGTCAGAGCCTATTTCCGCTCATTTATGGGCAGAAATCGGTTCAAAAAATCTTCTGCCCGCGCCCCGAACGCATCGGCGGGGGAAGAGGACGTACGCCAAGGATTGCGGGGTCTGTTCCAGTTTGTTCCAAAAAAGTTGGAACAAGATTTTTCCGTATTTACCTGCGATTTTGCGCGATTCGCTGAATCTTGTTCCAACTCCGTTTTTCGAATTGGAACAGGATTTTTCCGTGTTTACCTGCGGTTATGCTCATTTGTTCCAATTGTTCCAGTTTTCAACAAGTCTTATATATACACATACATATACAAAGACTCCTTCCTATATTCTTTTCTCTCGCGCTTTGGGTTGAAAATAATTGGAACAAATGGAACATTCACTAGAAATGCCTGGTAAATACAGGAAAAACTTGTTCCAACTCCGATTTTGCGAATTGGAACAACTGGAACAAATGGGCAGTTTTCAGGAAAAAACCCTCATAAATGAGCATTAAATCGAATTTCAAAACTGGAACAAACCTTCTATACGTTAATAGGCTTTAATGAACGAGGCCCATGCCGCATCCCTTCTGTACGTCCACCCACATCCGACCGCCGCCCGCAGGGCGGCCACCCTTGCATCGAGCGGATGCGAGATGCACATGGGCGCTCGAACATCCCTCAAACCGCTTCAGAGGCGTTTTAAGGCACGAAAAAAGCCCGTTGGGGTACACGGAGTACCCCAACGGGCTTATAACATCTTAGAACGCAAAATACAGTGTTCTACTTCTCCGTCTCGTCTTCTCCTATAAGTCCGAAATGACGGAACGCATCCAGAATCGCCTCGCGCTTTTCAGGTGGGCACTTCGGTCTCTTCTCGGCTGACATTTCCGCCTCTTCGTAGGAGAACTGCTTATCCAAGCCAAGCTCGTCCTTGAGGTTTGCGATGTACAGCGACGAGACCTTCAAGCCATGATTCTTCAGAACGTATTCTTGAATCTGCTTATACGTCGGCTCCTTTACCTTGCCGCCCATACCAAGCTCGGACGGAGAGATGTTCACATAGGCATAGCTCTTGACCGATTTTTCTCGGGTTAAGACTGCTACCGTCTCGGTGTGGTCGGTGTGAGGGAACATGTCGACCGGCGTGATCTTGAGCAGGCGATAGCCTCCGTCGAGGAGCTGATGCAGGTCGCGCTCTTGAGTCACGGGGTTGCAGCTGATATAGGTGATGCGGCGCGGCTTAAGCGCGCAGGCAGCTTCGAGGAACTCGGGGGTAGAGCCGGCGCGCGGCGGATCGATGGAAAGGACATCGACCCGCTCGTTGTTGTCGGCGGCATCTAGGATGTAGTCGGTGGCATCGTCGGCCATAAACCAAGCGCTGCGGGTGAGGCCGTTGAGCTCGGCGTTGCGACGCGCGTCAACGATGCCGGCGTGGTTGCGCTCCACGCCAAGCAGCATAATGCCGATGCCCTTGTCCTGGGCGGCTTTGGCTGCGCACAGGCCGATGGTGCCGCTGCCGCAGTAAGCGTCCATAAGCACATCGCCCTGGCGCAGATCCATGCCGTCAATCGCGAGCTGATAGAGCAGCTCGGTCTGCTGCGGATTGGTCTGATAGAACGCGGTAGGGGAGATATCGAATTCGCAACCGAGCAGCTGGTCGCGCATGCATTCGGCGCCATAGGCGATACGAGTCTCCTCACCCAAGATGGCGTTACCGGGACGGCCATTGATATTTTGGGCAACGGTGACGATATGCGGATCGAGCGCCGCGACGGCCTCAAAGAACTCCTGCGCATGCGGTAAGTCACGCTGGGCGGTCACGAGGGTGACCATAATCTGGTCGGTGCGCCAGCCGCAGCGAACGACGGCATAGCGAAGCAGCCCCAGATGCTTGTCCTCGTTAAAGGCGGGAATGTGCAGGCGCTCAGCTTCACGCGCGATGCCGTTAAGAATTTGTCGGGCGCCCGGTGCCTCGACGGGGCATTCGGGTACGGCAACGATCTTGTGCGTGCCGCGCTCAAAGAAACCGCAACGGACAGCGCCCTCCTTACCGGGAGCAAAGGGAGTGGCGGCCTTATGGCGAAAACCGCGCGGCGCAGGATATTTGCCCGGGTCGCCCAGGGTGACACCCATGCCACGAATAGGATCTACAGCAATGCCCTCACGCTCACAAAGCGAAGCAAAAAGCTCCTCCATAGCAGCCTGCTTGGCGGCGAGCTGCTTCTTATAAGGACGATTGAGCGCCGTACACCCACCGCAAGCTTTCATGATGGAACAAGGAGACTTGGGGTCCACAGCCTTACGCGCAGACGAAGCCAGATCTTTATGCAAGCGCTTGGAGCGAGTCTGAGATGCCTTATCCTCGTTCCGACGAGAGCCGGGACGCTTGGCCTTAGCCTTGCCCTTGGCCGACTTACCCTTCGCGTCCTGAGACGACTTGGATTTCTGAGAAGATTTTTTCTCCTCTGAGCCCTCAGCCGCCTCGATCAAAGCACGACGAGCCTTACGCTCCGCACGAGATTCTGCCATCAATAACTCCACTAATTCATGAATTAAAAGCTGCAAGCATTGTACCTTGCCAAGCCAACGGGCGATATGCAAGCGCCCATTTCATGCCGGGCAAACCCTCCCTTGTACTTTATCAAGGTAGAGTGTATGATTCTGAACGTTACATGACTCACTTTACCTAACTAAAGTGCCATCAAGGGGGAATACCATGAATACCGATATGTCTCGTCGTCAATTTGTTGGTCTAGCCGGCTCGCTCGCCACGGTGCTGGGCCTTGGTCTTGTCGGTTGCGGCGGTGGTGCCGGCAAGGGCTCCGCTGCTGGCTCTGCCGCGGCCAAGGATGTGAAGGGCGCTGCGGAGTCCAAGAAGCTCGTGGTGGGCTTTGATAAGTCCTATCCTCCGTACGGCTTTGTGGGCGACGATGGCGAGTACACCGGCTTTGATCTCGATCTGGCCAAGGCTGTTGCCGATAGGCAGGGCTGGGAGGTCAAATACGAGGCCATCGACTGGGATGCCAAGGATACGCTGCTTAACTCGGGCGCCATCAACTGCATCTGGAACGGCTTTACCATGGAGGGCCGTGAGGACGACTACACGTTCTCCGAGCCGTACATGCTCAACGAGCAGGTGCTGGTGGTAAAGAAGAATGCAGGCATCAAGAGCTGGGACGATCTTGCCGGCAAGACCGTGATTACCCAGACCGATTCCGCTGCGCAGGATGTGCTCGAGAGTGACCAGAAGGATCTGGCGGCGACGTTTGCCACGCTCGACACGATCGGCGAGTACAACACGGCCTTTATGCAGCTCGAGAGCGGCGCGGTCGATGCCGTGGCGTGCGATCTTTCGATTGCCCAGTATCAGCTTGCCGCCAAGCCCGATGCCTATACGCAGCTTGATGAGCCGCTGTCCAGCGAGCACTACGCCGTTGGCTTTAAGAAGGGCGACACCAAGTCGGCCGACGCCGTGACCGAGTCGCTCAAGGCGCTCTACGAGGACGGCACGGTCAAGGACCTGTGCGACAAGTATGCAGATTACGGTCTTTCCTTCGACAACTGGGTTCTGAAATAGCGGCTTTCCCAGGCACCCGATTTTGCCGTTCAAACCGTCGCTTGCGTACATTTAGTACGCGGCGCTCCTCTTTCACGGCAAACTCGAGCACCTGGAAAACCCGCTTTAGCATTGGGTTTGCTGTTCTGTTGTCGCGAAAGAGAGCTTAGGTTGTCTATTCAGGTCATGATGCAGATGCTTGGCCAGGGTTTCTTGGTCAGTTTGCAGTTGTTTGTGCTGACACTGCTGGGGTCGATTCCGCTGGGAATCCCCGTGGCGTTTATGCGCATGAGCAAAATCGCGCCGCTTCGCTGGATTGCGCGCATCTACATTTCGGTCATGCGCGGTACGCCGCTCATGCTGCAGATGTTTGCCATCTACTTTGCCCCGTACTACGTGTTTGGCATTTCGCTCACGCCCGATTCCAAGTGGACGGCGTGCGTCGTGGCGTTCATCATCAACTACGCCGGTTACTTTGCCGAGATCTATCGCTCGGGCTTGCAGTCCATTCCGCGCGGTCAATACGAGGCTGCCGAGGTGCTGGGCTATTCGCGCGTGCAGACGTTTCTGTATATCGTGATGCCGCAGGTCGCCAAGCGTATTCTGCCGGCGATGGGCAACGAGATCATCACGCTGGTCAAGGACACGTCGCTGGCGTTTGCCATTGGCGTGGGTGAGATGTTCTCGACGGCCAAGGCGCTGGTCGCCTCGCAGGTGAGCATGGTGCCGTTTGCGATCGCGGCGCTGATTTACTGGGTCTTTAATATCGTCGTCGAGATGCTGCTGGGCGCCGCCGAGAAAAAATTGGATTACTACCATGATTAATTCGGTAATGAATATATCGAACGCGCGTAAGGCGTTTGGCGGCAATGAGGTGCTCAAGGATATCTCGCTTGAGGTGAAGCGTGGCGAGGTCGTGGCGATTATCGGGCCTTCGGGTGGCGGCAAGTCCACGCTGCTGCGGTGTGCCACGCTGCTCGAGACACTCGACGGAGGCTCGCTCTCGTTTGGCGACCTTGCCGTTGCGACGGATGCGGGTTCGGGCGCGGTCTATGCGAAGGGCGATGTGCCCAAGCAGGCGCGCTCGCGATTCGGCCTGGTGTTCCAAAATTACAACCTGTTCCCGCACTATACGGTGATGAAAAACATCACCGATGCGCCGATTCGCGTGCTTAAGCGTCCGCGCGAGCAGGCGGAAGCCCGCGCTCACGAGCTGATTGCACAAATGGGGCTGACGGGCAACGAGAACAAGGTGCCGTGTGAGCTTTCGGGCGGTCAGCAACAGCGTGTGAGTATCGCCCGCGCCCTGGCGCTCGATCCGGAAATCTTATTCTTTGACGAGCCGACCTCGGCGCTCGATCCCGAGCTAACGGCCGAGGTGCTGCGTGTCATTAAAGACCTGGCGGCGCAGAATATGACGATGGTGATCGTGACCCATGCGATGCAGTTTGCGCGCGATGTTGCCGATCGCGTGGTCTTTATGGACGGAGGCCGCATTGTCGAGGAGGGCCCGGCCGAGCAGGTTATCGATCATCCGCGTGAGCAACGTACCCGTGAGTTCTTGAGTCGTATCGAGGGCTAAGCTCAGCTATGTATTGAGAAGAAGCCGCCGCGGGTCTTATGGACTGCGGCGGCTTTTATTTGTATCGATGGGGTTTAATAATCGCCTGGCATACTTGCTCTGTCCTCTCGCCGCCTGTATTCATACGTGCGCCGAAAGGTATGCATGGACAGCCGCCCGTGAGGGTAGGGTGGTGGCATAGGACATTTGGAGGGTGAGTCGGCTCGGCTGCCGACCATGCTGCTCCCGGGATGGCACCGACCGCGAACTCTCCCCGTTGGCGTCGCGCATTGCGCGCGGCCCTGCAAGGAGGTCATCATGGGTGCTCCCAAGACCGGTAACGTAAGGAACGTGGTGCTCGTAGGCCAAGGCGGGGTGGGCAAGACTTCACTCGCCGAGGCCATGCTCCACCTTTCCGGCAAGACCGCCCGCCTGGGCGGCCACGACGGCACCAAGCCCACGCTCGACTATGACCCCGAAGAGGTCAAGCGTGCATTTTCCATCTCGACGACCATCGCGCCGATCGACTGGAAGGGCGCGCGCATCAATGTTCTCGATGCCCCGTGCTACCCCGATTTTATCGGCGACGCCTTTGCCGCGATGAGCGTCTGCGAGACGGCTCTGTTTGCGGTCGACGCCGAGGCCGGCCCGCAGCCTACGACGGTTAAGCTCTGGTATGCCGCCGAGGACCTGCGACTGGCGCGTGCGGTGTTCGTAAACCGCCTGTCGCGCTCCGAGGCCAGCTTTGCGACCACGATGGACCTGCTGCAAGAGCGCTTTGGCACGCGCCTGGGCGCCGTGACCCTTCCCTGGGGCGAGGGCGAGGACTTTGACGGCATCATCGACCTGGTGCGCATGAAGGCGCGCCATTGCAACGGCACCGAAGCCGTTGAGTCGGAGATTCCCGAGGAGTATCGTGCCCAGGCCGAGGAAGCCCATGACCATCTGTGCGAGCTGGTGGCCGAGGCTGACGATGAACTGATGATGAAGTACTTGGAAGGCGAGGAGACGCTGACGCAGGAGGAGCTTGAAGGCCTGCTGTCGAAGGCGATCGCCGAGCGCATCTTTGTGCCGGTCTTTGCGGGCGATTGCATTAAGGAGCAGGGCGTCAACTCGCTGATGGACGACATCGCCACATACTTCCCGGCGCCGACCGACTACGGCGAGATGCCGCTTATCGACGGTGATTCGCTCAAAATCTCGAGCGACGATGACCGTCCGGTGGCGTTTGTGTTTAAGACCCTGGCCGATCCGCAGCAGGGTCGCATCAGCTTTATCAAGGTGCTGACGGGTACGCTTGAGCCGGGTCTTGAGCTGATCAACGCGCGTACCCGCAAGGGCGACCGTCTGGCTCACCTGTATGTGATGTGCGGCCGCGATATGACCGAGGTCGGTCACGCCTATGCCGGCGACATCATCGTGGCGCCCAAGCTGGCTGCCGAGACGGGCGACACGCTCTCGATTACCGGTAAGGTCGAGGCCGCGGCGTTTAAGTTCCCCAACTCGCAGTACCGCATTGCCATCGAGGCCGAGAATCGCGGCGACGAAGAGAAGCTCTACACGTTTATCGAGAAGGCCTGCAAGGCCGATCCGACCATGAGCATCGACCGCGACGAGGAGACCGGCCAGACCATTATCTCCGCCGTTGGTGAGGCGCAGGTTTCGGTGCTGCTCAACCGTTTGGAGGATCGCACCAAAGTCGTGGCCAAGAGCGTGCCGATCCGCATTCCGTATCGCGAGACCATTCGCCGTACGGCAAGTGCCCAGGGCCGCCATAAGAAGCAGACCGGCGGCGCCGGTCAGTACGGCGACTGCTGGCTGCGCGTGGAGCCGCTCATTGGGCCCGACGGCACGAGCGATGGCTATGAGTTTGTGGACGAGGTCGTGGGCGGCCGTATTCCGCGCTCGCTGATCCCTGCCGTGGACAAGGGTGTCCAGGAGACCATGAAGGACGGCATCATTGCCGGCTACCCGCTCACGGGCATTCGCGTGGCTGTGTACGACGGCTCGTATCACAGCGTCGACTCCAACGAGATGGCGTTCCGCGCGGCAGCTCGCATCGGCCTGCGCAAGGCATGTGCCGATGCCGACCCGGTGGTGCTGGAGCCCATTGAGGAAATTACGGTGACCATCCCCGAGAGCTACGCCGGCGCTGTGATGGGCGACATCTCGGCATCGCGCGGTCGCGTGACGGGCATGGAGACCGATGAGCGCGGCGATACCGTGGTTATTGCCCAGGCGCCGCTGGCAGAGCTGACGGATTATTCGACGCGCCTGCGCTCTATCACGCGCGGCACGGGTGACTTTACCATGAAGCCCGCAGGCTATGAGCAGGTGCCTTATGACGTTCAGGCCAAGCTGGTCGAGCGCTATGAGGAGGGCCGTGCCAAGTAGCGCGTGATTTTGTCTGCAATGTAGGTGCTGACGAAAGGGCCGCCCTGGGTAACCGGGGCGGCTCTTTTTGATTCCTTGGGGACGGAGGAAAACGGATCATTTAGGCTTTGGGGCAGCTTGGTCGGTCCTAGTCTCCCGAGGCCTGATTGCGGCCGGTGGTGTAGTCGATCTGCACGTGCGGCTGCAGGTTGTAGCAATATACGTGGAAGCAGAGGGTCTTGCCGTGGTCCTCGACCGATTGCGCCTCAAGGCGCATGCCACGGCAGACAAGTTCCTCTTCGTTATACATAGGCGTGACGCGGTAGAGCACATGGTTGCCCGTATCGCGAATATAGTTGAGAATCTGCTCTTCAAACGGCAGCATGCCCGTCTCGTTGAGATAGCGCGTGCCGGTGAGGAGATTCTTGCGGTTGGCGTTTTCGCCGCAGAGCGACCAGGCGATAAGGTGGCAGCGGTTGTAGAGGCTCTGGCCCGGAATAAAGTCGTAGCGCTGCTGGTGCCAACCGGCAGGATGGATGCGCGAGATATCGCCGCGCTCGCCTTGACCGAGTGATTCGGGGCCCACGCAGGCGAGCGCTTTGCGGGTGCGGCCCAGGCTGTCGAGCTTGGAGAACTTCTTAAAGCAGCCCTCTTCTGTAGCGCGCTCGTATTCATCGAGCGTGAATGATGGTGTGCCGAGCGGGTGCGTGCTGTCGGCGCGAAGGGCAACGTAGGGGTTGCCGGCGTAGTCGGGAATGCTGCTGAGATAAACACCGCGGGCGCGGTTGAGGTCGGGGTTTTCGACCTCGTCGATGGGGGTGGCGGCACTGCCCGCGGAAACGTCGTCATCGGTGTCGGTCGCGGCGGAATCGGAGCCATCGCCAGAGTCCTGGCTGTTTTGAGGGTCCGCCGCGCTCGCCGTTCCCGATTCGAGCCGAGCGACCAGGTCTGCCTCGTCGTCGGTGCGGCTGGGACTCTCGTTTTGTTTTTCGGCCAGAGCCGCCGCCTGCTCATCGCCTTGCGGCGACAGCAACTTGGGCGCTCCGTCGAGCGATCCCGTAAACAGCGCAAACCCCAGCACCACGGCGGTGCCGATGGAAAGTGCTTGCTTGTAGGCGGGCTTGCGCGACATTGAGGCTCCTGGATGGACGGTTGGGAATCTACCAGTCTAGCAGGAGCCGGCAAGGGCCGTTCTGTCGAACAAATACTTAAGATTTGAGACAAACGCTACTGATTCATTTGTCCCGCGGTCTAGATCGAGGTGGAGTCGAGCCAGTTGAGCTTGCACTCGAGAATGCGCTGCTCGCCGGGTTCGCTGCTTCCGTCAAGTAGGGCGAGCAGCATCTCGGCTGCTTCGCGACCTTCTTGGTCGACGGGCTCGATGATGGTGGAGACGGTCGGTGTGGTGAGATTAGTCCAGTCTTCGCAGTTGAGTCCCAAAAGGCCGATTTGCTGCGGAAGCAGATGGGCCATTGGCTGGAGGGCCTTGTAGACACGGGGAAGTGCCCACTGATTTTGCACGAAGATAAGGGTTCGCTTGGCGGGATTGAACTTGAATTTAAAGTATTCAGTGAGCTCGTTGATTGACGGCTTGTTGTGATCGATGGGAATCGCTTTGTAGAGCTGCCCGTTCGCTGCCAGTGCCTCGGCATACCCCTGAAAACGCTCCATGCGGGTGCGCATTTCGGTCATGTTGGCGGCAATGGAAAAGAAATCTTCGTAGCCGGCGTCGAGGAGTGCCTGTGTGGCGTTGTACACGCCGTCGTAAAGGTTGGTTTTGATCCAGCTGGTACCTGGGCTATAGATGGCCGCATCGAAAAAGACGACCGGCTTGCCGGCGCGTCTAATGCGGTCATGCACGGCTTTGAAGTTTGCCGTGGGCTGGATGATAAAGCCATCGACGCCCAGCGAGAGCATCTTGTCGACGTACATGAGCTCGGTCTCGGGGTTAAAGTTGCTCGTGCAAACGACCGTCTGGTAGCCCGCGGGGAGCATGACCTGCTCCATGCCATTGAGAACGAGCCCCGCCCATTTGTTGGTGTTATCCAAAATGATGATGGCAATGACGTGGGTTTGCTTGCCGGTGAGCGTCTGCGCTTGGGCGTTGGGAACGTATCCGAGTTCCTTAATGACGCGCGCGATTTTGTTCTGCGTCTTCTCGCTAAGCTTTTCTCGTTTGTCGTTGAGGTAATACGAGACGCTTGCCGTCGAGGTTCCCGCCTCTCGAGCGACGTCTGCGATCGTAACGCGCTGTTTTGCCACAGCGACTCCTTCCGACAGATGAGCATTTTCCAACATGATGACTTTGAGTCTTGGTGAAGGATACGCTTCGGTGAGCGGCTTTTTCCTTTCATATGAGTATGCAACAAATGCGGCATACGGGTGGGGTCGAAATTTGTGACCGGCATGCGCATCTGCCGTCTACCGAGAAAATCAAATACTTCTTGACTTTTGAAATCGAGGGCAAAATCGCAGGATTCATTTTTGGTTAAACGCATAACTAAATCGCATAACCAACGCTCTGACCTGCGCGTTTACCGAAATAAGCTGGCATTAAGAAAAACGAGCACCTATATTGTTCTTGTCGAAAAGACAGCAAGTCCAAACGGCAGGGGATGCTCCGGAGGCCTCCGCAAACGGTGTCTTGCGCACGCAACTCTATGAAAAGAGGGAAGCAATGAAGATCGTAGGCGTTGCCGCCTGTACTGTGGGTATCGCCCACACGTATATGGCCCAGAAGGCGATTCAGGATGAATGCGCCGCCCGTGGCATCGAGTGCAAGGTCGAGGCTCAGGGTGGCCTGGGTATCGAGAATGAGCTCACGCAGGAAGACGTGGACTCCGCCGACCTGGTCCTGGAGTCCGTCGACGTGGGTGTCGAGAACGAGGACCGTTTTGAGCAGAAGATGGCCGAGGGCAAGTTCCTGAAGGTCGGCACCTCTGATGTAATCGCCGATCCGGTAAAGATCATCGACCAGGCCATTGAGATCATCAAGGCGACGGGTGGCGCCGTTGACGCGCCCAAGGCCGAGGCCAAGGCAGAGAAGAAGGCCGTCTCCGCTGCCCCGCAGGCCCCGACACCGGCGTCCAAGCAGTCTATCTTTGCCGATCCTGGCAAGACGCTGCTCAATGCATTCAATACCGGCGTTTCCTATTTTATCCCCATCGTCGTTATCGGCGGCGTGTTCCTCGCCTTCTCGCTGGCATCCGGTACCGCCGGCGCCAACGGCATGGAGGTTACGAACCCGCTGATGGTGAGTCTTAACACCATCGGCATGGCCGGCATCTCCATGATGATCCCGGTGCTTGCGGCATACATCGCCTACTCGATGGCTGGCAAGCCCGCGCTCGCCCCCGGTTTTGTCCTGGGCTACCTGGTCAACAACGCAGTCGTTACCCCTAACGGCAACAGCGTTTCGACCGGCTTCTTGGGCGCCATGATCATGGCGGTCATCTGCGGCTACTTTGTCCGCTGGATGAAGACCTGGAAGGTCAACAACACCATCCAGACCATCATGCCCATCCTGATCATCCCGATTCTGACCTCGCTTGTCCTGGGCATGGCCTATATCTACATCCTGGCCACGCCGCTTGGCTTTGTGATGGACTGGCTCACCGGCGTGCTCGGCAGCCTGCAGGGCGGTTCCGCAGTTGTCCTGGGTCTGGTCATTGGCGTTATGACCGCCTTCGATATGGGCGGCCCCATCAACAAGACCGCCTCGACCTTCACCATGGCCATCATGGCCTCCGGCATCTATGGCCCCAACGGTATGTTCCGCGTCGCCGTCGCCATTCCCCCGATTGCCTGCGGCCTTGCTGCGCTCATCGCCAAGAACAAGTTCGATGACGCCGATCGCCAGATGGGTATCTCCGCACTGTTCATGGGCTGCATCGGCATTACCGAGGGCGCTATCCCCTTCGCGGTCAAGGACCTTGGCCACACCCTGCCCGGCATCTGCATCGGCTCTGCCGTGGGCGCGGCGCTCGCCGCCTTCCAGGGTATCGACTGCTACGTCCCGCACGGTGGCTTTATCGTCGCCCTTGCCACCAACAACGTCGCGCTGTTCTGCCTGGACATCGTGATTGGCGCCGTGGTCGCCGCTGCAATCCTGATTGCCATGAAGCCCACGCTCGACAAGCAGGCCAAGTAAACCTTTAAGGACTCCGGTTGTGCGGAGGGATGGATTTGACTCCGCACAACCGCCCCTACACAACAAAATCCATCCGTACTGATAGGGCCCACATCTGGGTCCCAGGGAACTTTTGTCAAAAATCCTCTGGAGAAGGAGAACAAAATGTCCAACCTCACCATCCGCCAGGCCGTTCAGGGCATGCTCAAACTGCAGGATAGCGGCGATCACGCAACCATGGTCGGCATTGGCCCCATGAGCCCCAACCTGATTCAGGCCGTGTTCGAGCTTGCCAAGGACGAGGATTTCCCGCCCATGTTTATCGCCAGCCGCAACCAGGTCGATATGGACGAGATGGGCGCCGGCTACGTCAACGGTTGGGACCAGACGCGCTTTGCCGCCGACATCAAGAAGGTCGCCGACGAGGTGGGTTACACCGGTCCGTACTACCTGTGCCGAGATCACGGCGGTCCGTGGCAGCGCGACGAGGAGCGTAACGCCCACCTGCCCGAGGACGAGGCCATGGAGCTCGCCCGCAAGTCCTTCGTCGCCGACATGGAGGCAGGCTTTGACCTGCTGATGGTCGACCCCACCAAGGATCCCTATCAGATCGGCAAGGTTATTCCGCTCGACGTGGTGCTTCGCCGCACGATCGATCTTATCGACTACCTTGAGCAGTACCGTCGCGAGCATAACCTGCCCGAGGTCGCCTATGAGGTCGGTACCGAGGAGACCAATGGCGGCTTGACCTCTACCGATAAGTACGAGGAGTTCATTTCTCAGCTGCAGCCCGAGCTCGAGAAGCGCGGCTGCCCCATGCCCACCTTTATCGTCGGCCAGACCGGCACCCTTACCCGCTGGACGGAGCAGGTCGGTCACTACAACTTCAAGAACGCCCGCGAGCTTGCCGATATGGCCAAGCGCTATGGCGTGGGCCTGAAGGAGCACAACGCCGACTATCTGGACGACGCGACGCTGCTCGAGCACATCCCGGCACACGTGACCGCCTCCAACGTCGCTCCGCAGTATGGCACCGAGGAGACCCGCGCCTACCTCAAGCTCTGCGCCACCGAGCAGATCCTGGTCGACAACGGTCTGTGCGATGACCCCTCCGACCTGTATCACACGCTGCTGGTCAAGGCTATCAAGACCGAGCGCTGGCGCAAGTGGATGACTGGCGACGACGTCAACCTGCAGGTCGATGACATCCTTGCCGACGATGAGCTCAGCCTGAAGATCCTGGATGTCTCCGGCCACTATGCGTTCAACGATCCCGAGGTCAAGGAGCAGGTCGAGAAGCTCTATCGCAACCTCGCTGCCCAGGACATCGACGGCAAGCGCTTTGTGATCGAGCACATCAAGCGCCCGATCAAGCAGTACGTCGTCGGTCTTAACCTCAAGGGCGTCACGAGCCGCATCGAGGCCGCTCTTGCCGAGTAAGTAGCTTTTCCTACGCGACGCCGGGCCTGGGGCATGTCCCAGCTGCAGGCCCGGCACATGGGACAAAGGGGCAGTCCCTTTGTCCCATTCTTTTGAGTTTTAGCTTCCTTTGAAGGGGTTCACCATGAAGTTCTTTATCGATACCGCCAATCTGGACGAGATTGCCGAGGCCAAGAGCTGGGGCTGCCTGGCCGGTGTTACCACCAACCCGTCCCTGTACGCCAAGACCGGCGGCAAGCTTGCCGACTTTGAGCCGCATATGCTCAAGATTGCCGAGCTCTGCGAGGGCCTGCCCGTTTCCGCCGAGTCTACCGCTACCACTGCCGAGGGTATGATCGAGGAGGGCAAGCGCCTTGCCGCCCTCGCCCCCAACATCGTGGTCAAGCTTCCCGTGTGCGAGGCCGGCCTTGCCGCCTGCCGTGCGCTGGCCGATGCTGGCGTGCGCGTCAACATGACGCTCGTCTTCTCGCCGACGCAGGCCCTTATGGCCGCCAATGCCGGTGCTCGCTACATCAGCCCGTTTGTCGGTCGTTTCGATGACATCGCCGAGGACGGTATCTCGCAGCTCGACAACGTCGTGACCTGCATTAAGAACTACGACTGGACGGGCAAGAACGTCGACGACACCGTCGAGATCATCACCGCCTCGGTTCGTACGCCCAACCACGTGACCCAGGCCGCGCTACTCGGTGCCGATATTGCGACCGTGCCCATGGCCGCTCTCAAGAAGTGCCTGCATCATCCGCTGACCGACCAGGGCCTCGCCTCTTTTGAGGCTGACTGGCAGAAGGTCGTCGCTCAGGCTTAACGAGTGGATTGCCCCGGCATCGCGTCATCCGGTGCCGGGGTTGTTCTCAAGAGAGGAATTCGTATGACCAACCAGGAGCTGGCGAAGGTCGCCAATGAGGTCAGGAAGGGTGTCGTGACTGCGGTTCACGCGGCCAAGTCGGGACACCCGGGTGGATCGCTCGGTGCTGCCGACATCATGACGTATCTGTACTTTGAGGAAATGAATATCGATCCTGCCGACCCTCACAAGGCCGATCGCGATCGCTTTGTGCTCTCCAAGGGTCACGCGGCGCCGGGCCTGTATTCGGTGTTGGCAAATCGCGGCTATTTTCCCGTCGAAGAGCTCGAGACGCTCCGTCATATTGGCAGCCGACTGCAGGGCCATCCCAACATGAACGACGCCCCTGGCATCGATATGTCCACCGGATCGCTCGGTCAGGGCATCTCTGCTGCAGTTGGAATGGCGCTTGCCGCTAAGCACTGGGGCGACGGCTACCGTGTCTACACGTTGCTGGGCGACGGTGAGTGCGAGGAAGGCCAGGTGTGGGAGGCGGCCATGTTCGCCGGCAACCACGACCTGGATAACCTCGTCGCTATCGTCGATCATAATGGCTTGCAAATTGACGGCAGTATCGACGAAGTTAACTCGGCTATGCCACTTGCCGACAAGTTCCGCGCTTTTAAGTGGCATGTGATCGAGCTCGCCGACGGTAACGACATGGCGCAGATTGCCGCCGCCTTTGCCGAGGCTCGCAAGGTGAGCGCCTCGCCCGTGGCCATTATCGCCGAGACGGTGAAGGGCAAAGGCGTCTCCTTTATGGAAAACCAGGTGGGCTGGCACGGCAAGGCACCCAACGATGAACAGTTTGAGCAGGCCATGGCCGAGCTCGCAGCAGCAGGGGAGGAGCTCTAATGGCAGACGTCAAGAAAGTCGCCACGCGCGTTAGCTATGGCGAGGCACTTGTCGAGCTGGGCAATGAGCGCGATGACTTTGTGGTTCTCGATGCCGACCTGGCCGCCGCCACGCAGACCGGTAAGTTTAAGGCTGCGCACCCTGAGCGCTTCTACGACGCCGGCATTGCCGAGAGCAACCTGATGGGTCTTGCCGCCGGCATCGCGACCACGGGCCGCGTTGCTTTTGCGAGCACCTTTGCGATGTTTGCCGCCGGTCGCGCCTACGAGCAGGTCCGCAATTCCATTGGCTACCCGCACCTCAACGTCAAGATTGGCGCTACCCATGCCGGCATTTCGGTGGGCGAGGACGGCGCCACGCACCAGTGCTGCGAGGATATCGCACTCATGCGCACGATTCCGGGTATGACGGTGGTCGTTCCCGCCGACGACGTCGAGACTCGCGCCTGTGTGCGCGCCGCCTATGAGTTTGAGGGCCCGGTTTACATGCGCTTCGGCCGCCTGGCAACACCGGTCATCAACGATCACGAGGACTATGAGTTCAAGATTGGTCGCGGCGTGGTCGTGCGCGAGGGGTCCGATGTGACTATCGTCGCATGCGGCCTTATGGTCGCCGAGGCGCTTGAGGCTGCCGAGACGCTCGCTGCCGATGGCATCGATGCCGAGGTCATCAACATGCACACGATCAAGCCGCTCGATGAGCGCCTGGTGGTTGCCAGCGCCAAGAAGACCGGTCGCGTGGTCACCGCCGAGGAGCATTCGATTATCGGTGGTCTTGGCGAGGCTGTGGCCTCGGTGCTCGCGGAGCAGCATCCGGTGCCGATGCGACGCGTCGGCGTGCGCGATGTGTATGGTGAATCCGGCCCTGCGGTCGATTTGCTGCACAAGTACGGTTTGGACGCCGACGGCATCGAAGCTGCGGTCAGGTCTGTGTTGTAAGGAAGGTTTCCATGGGATTTGTATCTGCCAACCAAGTGACGATCGGGTATACCGCCGCCTCGCGCGAGGACGCCCTGCATTATTTGTCCGAGCAGGCCATCGAGCTCGGCTTTGCCGATGACGCGTCTGCCGTAGAGGCTGCCTTTATTGCTCGCGAGAACGAGGCCGAGACCGGCCTTGTCGCCGGTTTTGCCGTTCCACATGCCAAAAGCGACGCGATTCACACGCCGGGCGTTGCCGTGCTTAAGCTGGTTGAGCCCGTTGAATGGCCGAGCTTCGATGGGGTGCCCGTCGATGTTGCGCTCGCGCTGTACGTGCCCGCCGGCGAGGCTGGAACTACGCACCTGCGTCTGCTCTCCAAGGCTGCCGTGATGCTGATGGATGCCGACTTCCGTGACAAAGTGCGCGCGAGCACCGATCCCGTTGAGATTGCGGAGCTCATCAATAGCGGACTCGAAGACTAGAACGGTCGTCCCGTTCAATCAATCGATCCTTCTCCAAGGAAAAGGGCCGCGACGCCATATAGGTGTCGCGGCCCTGTTTGCGTTTCCCCAGATAAAACCTACCAAAATAAACCTGTCCCTTTTTGGCAGGCCTGCGGGTCAATGCCCGTCAAACGAAGTTGCGGTGGAATAGTTCCTGTTTATGCCCGATAGGCTGCAAAAAAGGAACTATTCCACCGCAACTTAGGGTGCGGTTGGGGGTGTATGCGTTTTGAGAGCAGGACCCATGGTTAGAGAGATTACGCTCGTCTCTCTAAATGTCTCTCTAAAGAGAAAGTAGGCTAGAGAGATAGTCTTAGGTAATCTAGCAGTGAATTCGATACATCTCTCTAAATGTCTCTCTAAAACAAGGTGCTTATCTCTCTAAAGTTAGAGAGATATACGAAACTTTAGAGAGATAAATCTATTGTTTTAGAGAGACGGAATGCCAAATCTCATCCGTCCTTTATCTGCCAAAAATGGCAGATAAAGGACTCATTGAGGTAATGGGCTCATCGACGAGCCGCAATCGCCGATATCGGAAGAAGTAGATGCAGCCGAGTCGCCCCTCTAGCGTCTCTCGAAGTTGGATGGGTGCTAGAGGGGTGATTGTCTTGCGATATTTCCCCAGATAAAACCTGCCAAAATGAACCTGTCCCTTATTGGCAGGTCAGTTAACGCAGTCCAGGTTGAGCATATGCGAGCGAGCGGGCTCCGGGTGCGGCAAGGTGACGTGAAACAAGCGGGCGCTGACCTTTTGGTCGCGCCCGTGCAGTTGAACGTCAGATTGCCGTGCCCGGGGCCTGCGCAGCGCCGAGCGGTTACGCCGTTTGTAAAACGGCGTAACTTAAAGGTTCATGTTGCCGTGGATGTAGGGGGTGACCTCGGGGGAGATATGGTCGCAGCCCAGCTCGCGCAGCGCGGACTCGATAACGGCGGGCAGCGGGGTCTTGCCCTTGTCGTCGACGGCGGCACCGCCGAGGGCGGCAATCTTGGCGACATCTGCGGGTGCGGCCTCGATATGCATGCAACCGCCGATCAAGCGCGCGCGTACCTGTGCCAGATCAAGATCGTACAGGTAATCCTCGCAGGCGCGGATTAAATCGACCTTCTCGCGCGTAAGCTCCTCGCCCGTGGGGACGCGCGTGGCAAGACATGCTCCCGCCGGCAGGTTCCAAACGGGATAACCCCATGCGCGCAGCAGCTCGCGCTCTTCGTCCTTGGTAAAGCCGACCTCCATGAGAGGGGATCGTACGCCGAGCTCTTCTGCCGCGCGCATGCCGGGACGGTAGTCACCGCGATCGCTTGCATTGCTGCCATCGATGACGGTGGGAAAGCCGAGCGACTTGGCGTGGTTGACGATGGCGGTAAAGCCGGCGTGCTTGCAGTGGTAGCAGCGATTAGCATCGTTGCAGGCTACTTGGGGGAGCTGCAGCTGATCCACCGAAAGATTGAGCACGGGGAGCTTAAAATGCGGCCCCTCATTGGCCTGTCCATCAACGGACTGCTCAAACGAAGTCTGTTCGGGCGTGCCGATGAGCGGCGTGGTGAGATGGACGAGGAGGGTATTGGTAGGCATGATGCGGGCGCAGACCGCGGCCAAAAAGCTGCTGTCGACACCACCGGAAAAGCCGATGGCGACGCGTCCGTATGCCAAAAGCAGCTGCTCGAGTGCTGCGAGTTTGTCCTGAAGCTCCTCTGCGGGTGCGGCGGTGTCTGAAAGCATGAAAGTTCCTTACAGATATTAAAGCTCGGATGAAACTATAATCCCACCGAGCTGCTTGTCATAAGACTTCCAGCTATGTAACGAAAGTGCAATATGCTATATACGTTATATACAAGCTTGTAAAGTGCGGTAGAGTGGCAGTAATGCAATCCGGCGAGGGGGACCGATATGATCAAGGCTGTTATTTTTGACATGGATGGAACGCTGGTCGATACCGAGCGTTTGGGGATTAGGGCCTGGAAGGCAGGCGCCGCTGAGCTGGGGCTCGCGATTGACGATGCGCTGATCCATCAGTTTATCGGTCGCACGCTACCCGATGTCATGGACATCCTCGATAAGCATTACGGCAGCCACGAGACCGCCGAGGCGATCTATGTCCGCCACAAGGAGATTCGCGACGAGATGGTCAAGACCGAGCTGGAGCTTAAGGCCGGCGCCGCCGAGTGCCTAGACGAGCTGCTGGCTGCGGGCTATCACGTGGGTCTAGCGACGTCGTCGCGCCACGTTACCGCCGAGCGCAACCTTAAAGCATTCGGTCTCTTTGACAAGTTTGAGACCGTGACCTGCGGCGAGGACGTCGTGCACGGCAAGCCCGACCCCGAGATGTATCTGCTCGCCTGCGAGCGCGCGGGCTTTGCTCCCGAGGAATGTGCCGTGGTCGAGGATTCGCGCAACGGCTGCGTCTCGGGCATTACGGCCGGCTGCCACGTCTTTGCCGTTCCTGACATTGTTCCGCTGCCGCAGGACGTGGTGGATGGCTGCGAGGCCGTGCTCGATACGTTGTTCGACCTTTCGGCGGCAGTTAAAGCCGCGCGCTAGACAATTGCGGCGTTGAAACGAGCAATTGCTCACGTTTGCGCTTAAGCAAAAGGGCCCGGCAATGGTCGGGCCCCTTTTGCTTAAGCGGCGACATAGCATACTTGCGGGCGTGCTACAGATATGCGCCTAGGTTGATGGCCGTGGCGTCGGTCTGGGTGCTTGCCTGGGTGCTGGCGCGCTCCAGTAGGAACGGACGTACCAGTTCTTGGCGGTTGATATCCTCGGCGGCGGTGACTGCGGTGACGGTGCGCGCGGCAGAGCCGATGTGGACGTGCTTGGTCTTCGCCGGGGCCTTGTTCTCGATTTGCTCCATGAGCAATTGAACGCCCTTGCGCCCAATCTCGTAGCCCGGGGGCGCTACCGTAGTGAGCGGGACCGATCCGCTCCAAGCGAGCGGGTTGCCATCGCAACCTGCTACGCGTACTTGCCCGGGGACAGAGATGCCCTTGTCGACCAGCGCCGAGATAACGCCCGAGGCCAACACGTCGGTCAGGCCGACGACAAAATCGGGGCGTTCGTCGGCGGGGCGCGCGGCGATTTGGGCGCCGATGCCGTAGCCGTCGGCGGCGGTATTCCATTCGCCGGCGTCGATGACTTCGATCTTGATATCGGGGTGTAGGGCGAGTGCCTTATGAATGCCAAGGACGCGCAGGGTGAGTTGCATAAATGCTGCTCTACCCACAACGGTGATATGGCGTGCACCGCGGGCGATGGCGAGTTCGGCAATGATGCGACCCTGGGCCTCGTTGTCGGCCGCTACGTAGTAGCCGGGCTCGGAGCAATGGATGTCCAGGTGGACGATCGGCACGGGCATCTTGGTCATGGCGGGGTGCCAGTCGGGGGATGCCATGGGCTGAACCATGACGCCGGACATCTGGGTGCCCATAAAGTAGCGCAGGTAATGGTCCTCGAGAATATCGTCGTTATCGGCGTTGGCGATGAGCAGGTCGTAGCCGTGCTTGCGGGCCTCGTTGTGGGCACCGCTGGCGATTTGGAGTGAAAAGCCGTGGTCGAGACGGGGGAGCACCAGGCCAAAGGACTTGGTGGCGCCGCCCGCGAGCTGACGAGCGCTTTGGTTGGGCAGGTAGCCCAGTCGATTGATGGTTTCGTTAATGAGCTTGAGGGTCTCGGGACGCAACTTTTCGGGATGGTTGAGCGCGTTGGAAACCGTGCCCAACGAAACCCCGGCCTCGCGCGCGACGTCGCTGATTTTTACCTTTGCCATAGCGGCCCCTTTGATGCGTTTCAAGTACAAGCCAGATTGTAGCATCCCAAACCTTCCAAAAAGGGACAGGTTTATTTTGGCAGGTTTTATCTGGGGAAACGCCGTTGCCAGCGCGACCACCACGAAGGGGACAGGCACCTTTGCGGTGGTTTGGACCGGCTGGGCATGTGTGCATCGGGTGGTATCTAAGTTGAGATACCACTTCTGGTATATCAGCTTGCGCTTGCGTGAGTATAATACTCGAACGTTATACGTCTCAGCGCCCCCTGTGCGTGGACGTCTTGCAGTCACGCGAACGAAGGGATTTATCCTATGTGCGGAATTGTCGGCTACACCGGCTCTGATATTGCAAAGAACATCCTGGTCACGGGCCTCAAGCGCATGGAGTATCGCGGCTATGATTCCTCGGGCGTCGCGCTCGAGGTGGGCGAGGGCGCCGCGGCGCACCTCGACGTCATCCGCCGCGTGGGCAAGGTCGCGGGCCTGGAGAGCGAGCTTTCCAACATCGACAGCGACGCTACCTGCGGTATCGGCCATACCCGTTGGGCCACCCACGGCAAGCCCTCCGTCGTTAACGCTCACCCCCACACCAGCTGCGACGGTCGTATCGCCATCGTCCACAACGGTATCATCGAGAACTTCGCCGAGCTGCGCGAAGAGCTGGAGGGTCGCGGCCACCACTTTAAGAGCGAGACCGATACCGAGGTCTTCGCGCATCTGATCGAAGAGGCTTATGCCGAGACGCACGACCTGATGGCCTCCGTGCGCGAGGCGTGCACCCACGTGGTCGGTGCCTATGGTCTGGCCGCCGTGTGCGCTGACGAGCCCGGCGTGATCGCCGTGGCCCGCAAGGATTCCCCGATCGTAGTCGGCGTGGGCGAAACCGGCTCCTATGTCGCCTCCGATGTCATCGCGCTCATCGACGCAACCCGCGACGTCGTGGTGCTCGAGGACGGCCAGTTTGCCAAGCTCACGCCCGCAGGCGTCGAGTATACCGACGAGGCCGGCAACGTTATCGAGCCCAAGGTCACCCACATCGACTGGGACCTGGACATGGCAGAAAAGGGTGGTTACCCCGACTTTATGCTCAAGGAAATCCACGAGCAGCCGCGCGTCGTGCGCGACACGCTGGTCGGTCGTATGACGCCGGCCGGCGAGCTCGACATCGACGAACTGGGCCTTTCGCTCGAGGAGCTCAACGACATCGACCGCGTCTACGTGATCGCTTGCGGCACCAGCTATCACGCTGGCCTCATTGCTAAGAATCTCATTGAGGGCTGGGCTCGCATCCCCACTGAGGTTGAGGCAGCCAGCGAGTTCCGTTATCGCAATCCCATCATTACGCCGACGACGCTTGTCGTTGCCGTGTCCCAGTCGGGCGAGACGGCCGATACCCTTGCCGCCATTCGCGACGCGCGCATCAAGGGCGCCAAGGTCTTCGGCATCACCAACGTGGTGGGCAGCCCCGTGGCGCGTGAGAGCGACGGCGTCATCTACACCAAGGCCAACAAGGAGATCGCAGTCGCCTCGACCAAGAGCTTCATCGGCCAGGTCGTGAGCCTCACGCTTTTGGCTTTGCTGCTGGCGCAGGTCAAGTACCGCTTGACCACCAAGCAGGCGCGCATGCTGTTCCGCGAGCTTTCCGATACGGCCGAGCAGATCCAGTGGATTTTGGATACCCAGACCGAGGCCGTGCATGAGGCCGCCCTGCTGTGCAAGGACGCGCAGTCGGCGCTGTTCGTGGGTCGCGGCATGGGTGCCGCTATTTCCTACGAGGGCGCGCTCAAGCTCAAGGAGGTCAGCTACCTGCACGCCGAGGCCTACGCCGCCGGCGAGATGAAGCACGGCCCCATTGCCCTGATCGACCCGGGCTTCCCCGTCATCGCTGTGGCCACCAAGAGTGCCACCTACGACAAGACCGTGTCGAACCTCATGGAGTGCAAGGCGCGCGGCGCCAAGGTCATCGTCGTTGCCACCGAGGGCGACGAGGAGATCAACAAGATCGCCGACTGCATCATCCGTGTGCCGGCAGTCCGTGACGTGTTCAGCCCCATCACGGCGAGCGTCCCGCTGCAGTTGCTCGCTCGCGAGGTCGCCATCCTGCGCGGTTGCGACGTTGACCAGCCCCGCAACCTCGCCAAGAGCGTCACGGTAGAGTAGTTGGTTCCGCCGTTCTAGCGACTAAGGCCCGGCTCCGCATCAAGACGGAGCCGGGCCTTTTCAGCATTTGCCCAGATAAAACCTGCCAAAATAAACCTGTCCCTTTTTGGCAGGTTAGCGGAGCTTGCTGGTCTCGAAGTACTCGGGGAACTGGTCCAGAACCTCGGTTTGGTTGCGGAACATCATGTGCAGGTGCTTGCTGACCAAAAAGCTCGCTTCGATGGGGTCGCGACCGGCGATAGCGCGGCGAATCTGCTTGTGCTCGTTCACGATGTCCTGATTGTCGAGAACCTGCGTTGCGGCGCGCAGCCAGCGGAAGCGCTCCAGGTCGGCATTGGTCTCTTCGAGCCACGACCACACGGTGCTGCGACATGCGATGCTAAAAATCATGTGATGCATGAGGTTGTCGCTCAAAAAGAAGCCGATGCGATCCTCTTCGGCCATGGCCTTTTCCTGCAGCACGATGGCGCGGTCGAGCTGCTCGATGCCTGCCGAGGTGGCGCGCGCACAGCACTCCACGATCACCTGCTTTTCCAGATGCTCGCGGATGTAACAGGCACTCTCGGCAAGGGTGAGGTTGATGGGTGAGACGTAGGTGCCGCTCTGGGGCACGGTGCGCACCAGGCCTTCCTGCGCCAAGCGAACCAAAGCCTCGCGCACGGGCGTGCGACCCATGTCCAGGTCATCGCAAAGCTGCTTGACGCCCAGCTTTTCGCCCGGCTTGTAGTCCAGGTAGACGATTTTGCGTCGAATGGTGTGGTAGGACTGGTCCTGTAGGCTCGTTTCCTGCTCGCCGACGTGCATCGATTCTTCCATAGCGCCTCGCAACTGTTCTATCAAACTCATATGTCAGTTGTTAATTATGCCGCGAATCAGCTCTCCGCGGTGGGTAATTCGGCTGTTGCTCAAGAACGATTGCGGCATCTTAGTCTGTATTTGCGCAAGGCTGCGCTCAATGTTGCCGTATCATAAGCCGTCGCAAACGTGAAATAGAAAGAAGGAATCCCATATGCAACTGGCAAATATCGTACGCGAGCGCTGGAAAGGCGTCTTGTTCTGCCTGATCGTCGCCATTCCCGCGACGTTGCTCGGCAAACAAATTGAGGTGGTCGGTGGTCCGGTGTTTGCCATCCTCTTTGGCATGGTCCTGGCGCTCGTCTTTCCCAAGAATCGTCGCGAACAGCTCGCCGCCGGCGTCACCTATACGTCCAAAAAAGTCTTGCAGTACGCGGTTATCCTGCTTGGCTTTGGCATGAACCTCTCCCAGATCCTGTCCAAGGGCGCCCAGTCGCTGCCGATTATCGTGGCGACGATCTCGACCTCGCTTGTCATCGCCTTCGTGCTTTGCCGCGTCATGAACGTGCCGGGCAAGATCGCGACGCTTGTGGGCGTGGGTTCGTCGATTTGCGGCGGTTCTGCCATTGCCGCGACCGCACCCGTCATCGATGCCGACGATCGCGAGATTGCCCAGGCCATTTCGGTCATCTTCCTGTTTAACGTTATCGCGGCGCTCGTGTTTCCGACGCTCGGCGGCATGCTCGGGCTGACCAACGAGGGCTTTGGCCTGTTTGCCGGCACCGCCATCAACGACACCTCGTCCGTAACGGCTGCGGCGAGTGCCTGGGACAGCATGCATCCCGGCGCCAATGTGCTCGAGAGCGCCACGGTGGTCAAGCTCACCAGGACGCTGGCCATTATCCCCATCACGTTGGTCCTCGCATGCTGGCAGATGCATCTGGCGCGCAAAGCCGGCGGCGACGCCAAAAGCACGTTCTCGCTTAAACGCGCGTTTCCCATGTTCGTGCTGTTCTTTGTGCTGGCGAGCGTGATCACCACGGTGCTTCAGCTTCCCGCGTCCTTTACGGCGCCCATCAAGGAGCTGTCGAAGTTCTTTATTGTGATGGCCATGGCGGCTATTGGTTTTAATACCGATATCGTCGAGCTGGTCAAAAAGGGCGGCAAGCCCATCGCGCTGGGCTTTTGCTGCTGGATTGGCATTGCGTGCATGAGTTTGGGAATGCAACACGTGCTGGGAATCTGGTAGAGAAGTAGCTTATTTGCGTGCTGCGTGCTGGTGAGCACGTGCCTGCGGTGGAGCGATAGGAGCTCTTGCGGGTATGGCTTGTCCGCAGGTTTATAAGTCCCGAAGAGCTCTTATCGCCCCGCCAGGATGGCGATGCGGGGCAACACCTATACTCGCAGGACGGCGCTTTCTGCCCTATAGTGTTTGATGAGCAATATCGTTCAATTTTGAAACACTCGGTCGTGCGACCGTCGGCGGTTGCACGTCGCCGCGGACAGGGGCAAATCATGGATAGCGATGCCAAACTGAACATCTTGACCGATGTCCTAGCTGCCGCTGGGGCCTCGGCATTGGCAATCGATGCGCATGGGGACGTCGCGATCTCAACCATGAATGACGCGTCGCTTGAGCGGGATGTGGCGGCTTTTGTAGCTGAGCGCTTCGACCGTATAGGAGACGGCGCGCGTCTGGTTATGGGACGTGCGGGTGCGCGCCTGAGCCTGACCGTTCGCCCCACCGACAAAGAGGGCGGGGGCCTTTGGGTCGTCGTGGTCCGCGAGGTGCGCGGTGCCGCGGCGCATGCGGGTATCGAGTGGCTCAACGCCGACGAAGTTGAGGCCCGCTACGAATCGAGCGCGTACGGCATCGTTGAGGGGGCGGCCTCGGTGGCTGCGCCGGTTGCAGAGAGTTACGCGCGCGGTGTGCCCCTTATGCTCGAGGGCGAGCTGGGAGCGGGTCAGGTCGAGATCGCCAAGCGCCTCTATCTGGACGGTCCTTTTGTCGGTCAGCCCTTTGTTTCCGTTGCGCTCGATGAGCTCACCGAGCGCGGTTGGCGCCATATGCTCAAAAGCGCCGAATCGCCGTTGTTCCAAACGGGGCTGACCCTTTGCATTGAGGGCTGGAACGCGGTTGGCCCCCAGCGCCTCCGCGAGCTGGTCTCCACGATGACCGACACCGCGTTGGCGACGCGCTGCCATGTGGTGCTGACAGCGAATGACATGCCGGGCGGCGGCGAAAGTGATCAAGCCGCCTTTGTGACCGAGCGCTTCGCCTGTGCGGTGAGCGTGGCGCCGGCAATCGCCGAGCAGGGAGCCGCGTCGACGAAGGTTGCGCGCTATTTGGAGTATCTCGCTGATGCATTTGGGACGGCAGCGCCCGCGCTGTCCGCCGCCGCGGCGAAGACGCTCGATGCTTACCGCTGGCCGCGCAATTATCTGCAGCTCCGCGAGGTCTCGGAACGACTGTATATATTGGTGGGGGCGGGCACGGTGGACCGCGCTGTGGCGGAGGAAGTGCTCGCCCAAGAGGACGTGATTAAGACCGCAACCTTTGGCGCCCCGACGCTCGAAAGTGACCTGTATATCCTGCGACCGCTGGCCGATACCGAGCGAGATATCGCGCATCTGGTTGTAGATCATCTCCACGGCAACCGAACCCGTGCGGCGGAGGTGCTGGGCATAAGCCGTACAACGCTGTGGCGCTTGCTGAAGGACGATGACCGTTGAGCGAGGCGCCCGTGACCGCGCGCGACGCGTGTGCTACAGTCCAAAGCGTTATTGTTTCGATTTGGTTACGGCGTGCGAGGGCATATGGCTGAGACTTCAAAACCGAGCCGCAGAAGGCGGAGTGCCGCGCCGGTCAACCGACGCACAACATCGGTGACGTGGGGCAAACACGCCTCGGGGTTTGATGGCTCGTTCAAGCGTACTAAATACGGCTACCCTTCGGCAAGCGCCCGCTTGGCAATGCAGGCAGAGTCCTCGCTATGGGGCCGGAAACGCGTGGTGGGCTCAAAGCTCAAGCACGATGGAACGCTCGGTTACATCAGCCGCGGGGCGGCTCGCCGCAGCGGACTCAATCCGGCTGGTTGGCATCGTTATGTTCCGATCGCGGTCGTCGTTGCAGTGATCGTCATCGCACTCGCTGCGCTTGGCTACGCCGGCGGTGGCGCCAACTTGGACGCAGTGTTTAAATCGCCCGAGCTCGCGCATGCAGGCACAGAAGTTGTCGAGGGCGCTCAGACCCAGACGGGCGTCGCGCCCCAGCGCGGTATCGTCGCGGCGGCCTCCACCATCGCCGATGCACAAAAGGACGAAGACAAGCAAGGCGACGACGCCGAAACGACCCAGACGAACGAAACGACGACAACGGCGACGTCAATATAAGTTGCGAGTGGGGTAGCTAAAATAGCCCCGTCCCAAATTAGCTACCCCTGCTGACGTTCCTGTACTATTTCACGTACACCACGTTGTTGCGGCGCGGCTTTGCCTCGGGTAGCGTGTCCTCGGCATAGCCCAGAATGCAGTGACCGACACCGCGCAGGCTGCCATCGGCGGGCAGGCCCCAGCTGGCCAGCAGCTCCAGGCCCTCGGGCGAGTCAAAGACCTCATGCGCGCGGTGAATCCAGCACGAATCGACACCCAGTGCATAGGCGGCGTTGAGCAAGTTGCCCATAGCGAGCGAGCCGTCTTCCAGATGTGTGGGCACGCTGCGGTCAACCAGCACCACCACAACGGTCTTGGCGCCATAGAAGGGATCGCCGTTGCTGCCCATGACCTGGGCGTTGAGCTGTGAGAGACGCTCGACGGTCGCGGGGTCGGTGACGGCGACAAACGTCACCGGCTGGCGGCCCATGCCGCTCGGTGCATATTGGCCGGCTTCGATAATACGTGCAAGCTTTTCGGCCTCGACGGGACGATCGCTGTAGTTGCGGCAGCTGCGGCGGTGAATGAGTGCTTCGATAGTCTCCATGGTGTCTCCTTGCGGTGGCGTTGCAGATGCCCCGTTCATACCCGTCGGGCTCAAACGATAGACGGTCAATTGCCTGGCCAAAAGGATAGATTCCAATTGGGAAAGTAGGTTTGCATAAAAGTACCTTCAGAATGTGACAAACAAATGGGATGGTTAAACGTTTTATCCCGTCTACCCTGCGGTTTTTTACCACTTGCCTAAATGACGAACGCATAACCTCTGATAAAGGTTTTACTAAAGGAGTACCAACGTTTATCAATGCGCCGTGGTGGCGCCGGGGCAGGAGGTAACATCATGTTCCAGGCTGGAGATGTCGTCGAGACCGATTTCGAAGGATTTCTGAAGCTGCTGCGTTCCAAGACGCGCGCTTTCGTGTCGATTAACGATCACGAGTACTACATCACGCACACCGATGGCTATTGGCGTGTTCAGGATTGCGAGGCCCTCAACGACAAGGGCCACTTTACTGACTGCTCCGAGCTGGTCAACACGATCTGCGAGGTCGTCGAGCTGCCGTGGATTGCCGGCAAAAGCCTGCATGACAGCTTCTCGGGCGCTACGGTCTATGAGGCCGTCGCCGCTTAACAGGCAATAAAACCCGATTTTCACGTGACCGCTGGCGCCGCCCCCGCGCCGGCGGTCTTTTTCTGCCGACAGGCCATAAAAGTGCACGCATTTGCGGAGAGCCTGTTGACGATAGCCAAAACTCGGACTAATCTAGAGACACATAATTGGTCAAAAATCGGACAATTGAATGGTGGGATAGATGAATAGTGCGGTTACGCTGGTCGACTTCGATCGGTTGCTCAATGGACTCGACCATATCTATTCGGAGTTCTCGCGCGCCTGCGGCCTTTCGGACTGCGCCTATTGGATGCTCGTCGATACCAGCACGGCGGGCGGCAGTATTGCCGTAAGCCGTCTGACAAGCGAATGGTTCTACAGCAAGCAGACCATCAACTCGGCAATTAAAACCTTGACGGCGCGGGGCTTCGCAACGTTGGAGTTTGCCGAAGGCAGTCGTAAGAACAAGGTTGTGAGCCTGACCGAAGAGGGCAGGCGATTTGCCGAGCGTTATGCGCTGCCGGCACTCAAGGCCGAGCAGCGAGCCTTTGGCGCGCTTGAGCCGTGTGAGCAGCGCGAGATTATGCGCTTGATCGGCAAATTCTCTCAGGTGCTCGGCGAGGAGTGCGAGACATTTAAGCAGCATATCGCTGCCGAGAGCCAAGCCGAGAATCAAGGTGAGGGGGAGTCGTGCGACTGCTAATGAGGTTTTTGAAGCCCTATCGAGGGCTTGTCGCAGTGACGCTGCTGGTGCTGCTGGTGGATAACGTCGGTACGCTGCTGGTTCCCACGATGCTGGCGAACATGGTCAACACCGGTATTACCACGGGCGATGTCGACTACATTTTACGCAACGGCCTATACATGTTTATCGCGACCAGCATGGCTAGCGGCGGCACGGTGCTGGGCTGCTATCTTTCGGCGCGCCTGGCCGCCAACGTGGCTTGCGATATCCGCAATGCCGTGTACGACAAATCGCTCGAGCTCGCGGCCAGCGATTTTGAGCGCTTTGGCACCGGATCGATGATCACGCGCTCGCTCAACGACATCAACGTGATTCAGCAGGCTATTCTGCAGACGATTCAGCTGGTGCTGCCCGTGCCGTTTTTGGCTGTGGCAGGCATCATCTTCGCCTGGTTTATCGATCCTGCCATGGGCACGCTCCTGGGCGTAGTCGTTGCGATTGTGCTGGTAGCGGCGGTCTTTACGGTTGCCAACGCGGCTCCGATCTTTATGCGCTTGCAGAGCTTTATCGACCGCATGAACGTGGTGCTGCGCGAAAACATCGTGGGCGTGCGCGTCATCCGTGCGTTTAACAAGGAACGCCATGAGGAGCAACGCCTAGACGAGGTGTTTAGCGATTACGCCGCCAACGCCATCAAGGTCAACCACCTGTTTGTGGGCCTCGACAGCTCCAGCTTCTTTTTGATGAACATCGCCGAGGTGGCGGTGCTGTGGGTGGGCGGCAACCGCGTGGGCGCCCATGCGATGCAGATTGCGAGCATCTCTGCGGTGCTGGAGTATGCAATCCTGATCCTGTTCTTTGTGATGATGGCGCAGATGGTGGTGCTAACGCTGCCACGCGCCGCGGCATGCCTAAGCCGTGCGCAGCAAGTGCTGGAGATTGAGCCGAGCATCGTCGATGGCCAGCGTACGCTTGATGCGGCCGCGTCCGACTCAAAGGACGGGGCCGATGCGGTCGCCGTGTTCGATCATATGTCGTTTCGCTTTGACGACGCCGACGAGGACACGCTGTGCGATCTGAACTTTACCTGTCGTCGCGGTCAGACGACCGCGATTGTGGGCTCGACGGGCTCGGGCAAGTCGACGGTGGCCAAGCTCTTGTTGCGCTTCCACGATGCCACCAAGGGCGCCATTCGCCTGGACGGCGTCGATCTGCGCGAGCTTTCGCAAGGTGAGATTCGCGGGCGCATTGCCTATGTGCCGCAAAAAGCATGGCTGTTCTCGGGCACCGTGGCAAGCAATCTGCGCTTTGGCAACGAAGACGCGACTGAGGCCGACATGCTTCATGCGCTCCAGGTTGCCCAGAGCACCTTTGTGCTCGATCGGCCGCAGGGGCTCGATACCCCGGTGGCGCAGGGTGGCACGAACTTTTCGGGCGGCCAGCGCCAGCGTCTGGCCATCGCCCGTGCGCTCATGAAGCATGCCGATCTGTATATCTTCGATGACAGTTTCTCGGCCCTGGACTTTAAGACCGATGCCGCCCTGCGCCATGCGTTGCAAGACGAGACGCGCGATGCCGCGGTGCTCATCATCGCGCAGCGCATCTCGACGATTTTGCACGCCGACCAGATCGTCGTGCTCAAGGATGGCGAGGTTGTGGGCCTGGGCACGCATGGCGAGCTTATGGAAACCTGCGAGGTGTACCGTGCCATCGCGGAATCGCAAATGAAGGGAGGTGAGTAGCATGACCAAGGAGCTCAAGAAACAGGGCGGCCTTGATGACGCCGTTGCCGCGAGACTGGTCGAGGAAACGGCTGCCGTGGCACCCGAGCTGGATGACGCCGCCAAGGCTGCAGCCGAGCGCGAGGCTCGCCGCCAAGCGCTCTACGAGGAAAACGAGCGCGCCGAGGACGAGCGCGCCCGCGCCGAGGCAGAGCGCATGCGCGATGTGGACGACGAGGACGAGGACGAGAAACCCCACGACACCTGGGCGACGGTGCGCCGCCTGTGGAGCGAGGCTGCCGGCGACCATTGGCGCTTCTATATCGTGTTCGTGAGCATTGTGTTCTACGCCATCTTTAACACCGCTGCGCCGGCATATAGCGCCCGCGTGATCGATGAGCTGTGGGGCCACATTCAGGTGGCGTTTGCCAACGGAACCACCTTCAACATCACTTGGGAGAACTGCGGCAAGACCATCTTCGTCTACTTTATGATTTGGACAGCCGCTGCCTCGTTCTACGCGCTCCAGAGCTTTTTGATGTCGAGCGTGGCCGAACGCCTCAATCTGTGCCTGCGCAACCGCATCGCGCAAAAGCTCAACCGTCTGCCGCTCGCCTATTTTGACGCGCATCGTCCCGGCGAGGTCGTCAGCCGCGCGACCAACGACCTGGACAAGATGTCCGAGAGCATGCAGCGCGGATTGCTGCAGCTGCTCGTGTCGATCGGCACGGTTGTTGGTGCTGTGAGCGTGATGTTCGTGTTCAGCGTGCAGCTTACGCTCGTCTTTCTGTTCTTTACGGCACTGTCGCTGCTGGTGACGAAGGTCGTCTCGCGCCGCACACACGATGTGACGGGCGAGCGCCAGGAGTGGGTGTCCAAGATTACGAGTGCGGTCGAGGAAGGCTATTCGGGCCGTCTGGTGATCCGCGCGTTTAACCGCGAACGTCAGAGCTCCGCTGAGGTGCACGAGGCTTCGAAGGAACTGGCTCGTGTGAGCACCAAGGCCGACTTTATGATCAATGCTGTCGGCCCCGCAGTGCGCTTTATCGGCCGTTTGGCGCAGATCGTTATTGCGCTTGTGGGCTGCAGCATGTTGGTTGCCGGGCATATGACCGTCGGCGTGTTCCAGGCGTTCTTCCAGTTTATCTATGAGGCGTCCGAGCCCATGACGCAGCTGTCGTTTACCTTTAACTCGCTGCAGAGCGCGCTGGCGAGCGCCGAGCGCGTGTTCGACCTGCTCGATGAGCCCGAGATGGAGGCCGATCCGCTGCCGGACAAGGCCGCCAAGCTGCCGGGTCGCGTGGAGGGCCGCGTCTCCTTTGAGCATGTGCGCTTTGGTTATTCGCCCGACAAGCCGCTTATGCGCGACGTGTCGTTTACCGCCGAGCCGGGCCAGAAGATTGCCGTGGTGGGAACCACGGGCGCAGGCAAGACGACGCTCATCAACCTGCTCATGCGCTTCTACGAGATTGACGGCGGGCGTATTACGCTCGACGGCGTGGATACGAGCCGCATGGATCGCGGCGAGCTACGGCAGCAGTTTGGCATGGTGCTGCAGGACGCCTGGCTGTTCGACGGCACGATTGCCGAAAACATCGCCTACGGCTGCCCCGAGGCAACGCGCGACGAAATTGTGGCCGCGGCTCGTGCCGCGCAGGTCGACTTCTTTGTGCGCACCATGCCGCAGGGCTACGACACGCGCGTGGCCAACGATGCCGAAAGCATCAGCCAGGGCCAGCGTCAGCTGCTGACCATCGCACGCGTGCTGCTCAACAACCCGGCGATTCTCATCCTGGACGAGGCGACCTCAAGCGTGGACACGCGTACCGAGCTTGCCATCGGCCGTGCCATGGATGCGCTTATGCGCGGGCGCACGAGCTTTGTGATCGCACACCGCCTGTCGACGATCGTGGACGCCGACCTGATCTTGGTCATGGATCACGGCAACATTATCGAGCAGGGCACGCATAAGGAGCTGCTGGCTGCCGAGGGTGCCTACGCCGACCTCTATCTGAGCCAGTTCGCATAATGTGACAAAGGGACAGTCTCTTTGCCACATCACAAATAAGGCGCGCCGGGGATGAATTCCCTGGCGCGCCTTTGCGTTGGCGTCAATGTTGTCGGTGGTCGTCCGCCTCTAGCGTTCGTCCACGAGCTTGGCGACGAGGGCTTTGAGCTCGGCCACCTCTCGCTCGAGTTCTTTGACGCGGCGGGCGTTCTCGGTGATGCCTTGGCGGTTGAGGGCACTCTGCTCGGCAGCGTCATCGGGCATGTACTCGCGATGCTGCTTGGCGTCGAAGCTCTCCTCGAACACGCGGCAGCCGTTGCGCTTGATGATGCGTCCCGGCACGCCCACGACGGTGCAGTTGTCGGGCACGTCCTTGACGACGACCGAGTTGCCGCCGATCTTGACGTTGTTGCCGATGCGGATGTTGCCGAGCACCTTGGCGCCCGTGCCCACGGTGACGTTATCGCCGAGCGTTGGGTGGCGTTTGCCGGTCTCGTTGCCGGTGCCGCCGAGCGTAACGCCCTGGTAGAGCACGCAGTTGTCGCCCACAATGGTGGTCTCGCCGATGACGACGCCCATGGCATGGTCGATAAAGAAATGCTTGCCGATCTGTGCCGCGGGATGAATCTCGACGCCGGTGATGTGGCGGGTGATTTGCGAGAGCACGCGGGCGAGCGAGCGATGACCGTGCTCCCAGAGCCAGTGCTCGGGCACGTGGTTCCACTTGGCGTGCAGGCCAGGATAGGAAAGGAAGATGACCAGACCGTTTTGTGCAGCGGGGTCTTGCGCCTGGACGGTCTTGATATCCTCGCGAATGGTATTGATAAAGCTCACCGGCCGCCCTCCCTTAGCGCCATGGCAATGCGATTCAATAAAGTATAGCGATTTGCTAGGGATTAGGAAGGACAATCTTGGCGCCATTGCGCTACAGATGTCAGTTATGCAAACTTGCTGGTAATGGAGTCATGCTTTTGTGGGGTTGCGCACGAGGGGGCACCGCAACCGTATACTGGTCAACTTGGACGTATCCGCGCCCACAACTGAGAGGTTTTACTTCATGGGTTTCATCAATTTTATCGCCGAGCTGCTTAAGGATCCGCGCACCGCGATCGCCAGCTGGATCGCCGCCGGCCCGCTTATGGCCTACGGCTGCGTGTTCCTGATCATCTTTATCGAGACGGGCGTGGTGTTCTTCCCGTTCCTTCCTGGCGATTCACTGCTGTTTGCTTCGGGCTTCTTTGCCCACAACGGTGGCTTTAACATCGTGGCCCTGCTGGCCGTCGCATGGGCGGCTGCCATCTTGGGTGATCAGTGCAACTTTATGATCGGTCACTTCTTTGGCAAAAAGATCATCGCTTCGGGCAAGGTCAAGGCCATGACGCCCGAGCGCATTAAAAAGTCCGAGGACTTCTTGGACAAGTGGGGCCACCTGGCTATTTTCCTGGGCCGTTTCTTCCCGTTTATCCGCACTTTTGTGCCCTTTATCGCCGGCATGGGCGGCATGCACTGGCGCAATTTTGTCATCTTTAACGTGCTGGGCGGCATTACCTGGTCGACGCTCTTCACACTGCTGGGCTACTTCTTTGGCGGCATCCCCTTTGTGCAGGAGCACTTTGAGCTGCTAATCGTCGGCATCGTTGCCGTGTCGATCATCCCGACCGTGGTCGGTCTGGTTAAGGCTAAGCTGGGCAAAAAGAACGCGTAGCTCGAGTCAGCGCGCAAACCGTGCAGTTGAGGCCCGTCACCGCTTACGGTGGCGGGCCTTTTTGCTTCGGTCAAATGAAAATACTTTAGTTAGTTAAAGAAAAACGTTTTATCCGACGCGCGTGCGGAGTACAATCTCGTGCATGCGAATCGACGTGCCATCGGCTTTGATGCTGCTCGCGTGTCCCGTCCGGCTCTACGCTCCGGGCGTGCGACGTTGCGACGCGGTCGGCCTCGGTCCTTGCGTGCGGGTTCGCGAGTTTGCAACTGTGTATGTAAGGAGCGACATATGACTGTCGAGAAGAAGGATATCGATTGGGGTAGCCTCGGCTTTGGCTACATGAAGACCGATTACAGCTACGAGGCCCATTGGAAGGACGGCGAGTGGGACGAGGGTGGCCTGACCACCGATCACACCCTGCATGTCTCCGAGTGCGGCGGCATCTTCCATTACTGCCAGGAGGTCTTTGAGGGCCTGAAGGCCTACACCGCCGAGGACGGCAGCATCGTCTGCTTCCGTCCCGACATGAACGCCGAGCGCATGTATAACTCTGCCCAGCGCCTCGAGATGCCCCCGTTCCCCAAGGACAAGTTCGTTGAGGCCGTCAAGCAGGTCGTTTCTGCCAACGCCGCCTGGGTTCCGCCCTTCGGTTCCGGCGCGACCCTGTACGTGCGTCCGTTTATGATCGGCTCCGGTGACGTGATCGGCGTGGCTCCCGCTCCTGAGTACACGTTCCGCATTCTCGTGACCCCGGTCGGTCCGTACTTTAAGGGTGGTCTCAAGCCCGTTAAGCTGCGCGTTTCCGAGTATGACCGCGCCGCACCGCACGGCACCGGCAATATCAAGGCCGGCCTGAACTACGCCATGTCCCTCAAGCCCACGATGGAGGCCCATCGCGAGGGCTATGCCGAGAACCTGTATCTCGACTCCGAGTCCCGCACCTATGTCGAGGAGACCGGTGGCGCCAACGTCCTGTTCGTGAAGGAGGACGGCACGCTCGTCGTTCCGCAGTCGCACACCGACTCCATCCTGCCCTCCATCACCCGTCGTTCGCTCGTTCAGGTTGCTCAGGACCTGGGCATGACCGTTGACCAACGTCCCGTCGAGTGGGCCGAGGTCAAGGCCGGTACCTTTGTCGAGTGCGGCCTGTGCGGCACCGCTGCCGTCATCTCCCCGGTTGGCGAGATTGACAACAAGGTTTACGGTGCCGACGAGACCGTGACCTTCCCGGCTGGCTACACCGAGATCGGCCCCGTGATGAAGAAGCTTCGCGAGACCCTGACTGGTATCCAGTCCGGTGCTGTCGAGGATAAGCACAACTGGGTTTACACCGTCGCGTAATTTGTCTTACCTATCCGGGCAGAGAACAAGTTCCCTCCCGGCGCGTCCTCGGACATGCAAGAAGCCCTCGCTGCGCACTTCGTGCGGCGAGGGCTTCTTGCGTCCTGCGGAGTGCGCCGGGAGGGAACTTGTTCTCTGCCCTGCGGGTTCGGCGATGTCACAACGGGCAATGATTAATCTGAATAAAGATGGTGCGCGGCCTTTTAGGCCGCGCTTTTGCTTTGCTTCGCGCCATGTGGGGGTGGTGGCGACGTGCATTTTTGCGAGTATTCTGCAATCGAAGGCCCCTGCATACCGACCTCGGGCAAAAAATCGGGATTTCTCGATGTTTTCTACGGATGATGGGCGGGGTTATGGGCTGACAGCGTTTGATTTGCAGGGATATTCGCGGTCTTTGGCATTTATCGTGGCGCCCGAAGCTCTTGGTTATGTTGAATACTCCTAAAAATGCACGGCGCTTAGAGGGGGACCTTCGCGAAAAAGGAAACCGCCCCGTCGAAGTATGCATTCGACGGGGCGGTTTATGCATTTGGCCGATTAAGGATGCGCTGCCAAACTACTAGAACTTGACGGTCGGGGCCTGGCGGGCTGCTTCGGCGGCCTCGAAGCCCTGGCGCTCCTTAAACTGGAAGATGCCAGCAAAGATGACAGCCGGGAACGTCTGAATGGCGTTGTTGTAGCTGAGCACGCAGTCGTTGTAGCTCTGGCGTGCATAGCTAATCTTGTTTTCGGTATCCTCGAGCGATGCCTGCAGCTGCGTAAAGTTGGTGTTTGCCTTAAGATCGGGATAGGCCTCGGCCACGGCGAAGAGCTGGCGCAGCGCACCGGTCAGCACGTTGTCGGCTTCCATCTTGGCCTCGGGCGTGGTGGCCTTGACGGCGGTGTTACGCGCGCTGATCACGGCGGAGAGCGTCTCCTGCTCGTGCTTGGCGTAGCCCTTGACGGTCTCGACCAGGTTGGGGATCAGGTCGTTGCGGCGCTGCAGCTGCGTATCGATGTTCTGCCAGGCGTTATCGATGCGGTTACGCTTGGTGACCATGTTGTTGTAGATGCCGGCGATGGCGCAGACAATCACAATGACAACAACGATGCCGATGATGACGGTAATCATGATGTCTCCGTTTCGAATGGCCGCGGCGGCATGCGCCAGCTGCCGTTGGTATAACGCTACTAGTATACCCGCAACGTTTTGCCGTGCCGAACTTTCCGGTAAGCGTTGTGTTTTCGGCGGGGCCGGCACCGGGGCAAAGCGCGCGAGGTACAGGTGTAAGATATGCGACAGATTGACGAGTGTTGTTTTTGCCCTGAGGATGGCGATACCAGTGGACCTTCGCATTAAGAAAACCTACCGCTCCCTGTTCGATGCCTTCACCGAGCTTCTCGAGGAGCATCGGTTTGAGGACCTGACGGTCGCCATGCTGTGCGACCGGGCCATGATTCGCCGCACGACATTCTACAAGCACTTTCGCGACAAGAACGATTACTTTGCCTTTTATATCGATGAGCTCATGTCGGGCTTGCCGCAAAAACAGCCCGATGAGGCCGGCGCGGTGTCTGCCGAGGACGTGCGCGCGCTTCGGCACGCGATTTTGGACGATGCCATGGATTTGATTCTTGCGCACGAGCAGCTCATGGATAACATTTTGGCAAGCAGCATGTCGGGCATGTTGACCAATGTTATTTGCGACCGCATTGCCCGCTCCATCCGCGAGCGTGTGATGAACGTGCTTGCCGAGGATGCCCTGGCCCCCGTGTCACTCGAGACGACGTCTGAGTTTGTCGCCGGCGGTATTATTCGACTTTTCACGATATGGTGGGAATCGGGCCACGATCTTGAACGTCGACCTGAGATAGCCGACGTGGTCGATGCACTGTTTGAGCGGACCATGACACCGGTGCATCACTAAAGTGGCGGAGAGAGGGGGATTCGAACCCCCGGAACGCTCTCGCGCTCAACGGTTTTCAAGACCGCCGCATTCAACCGCTCTGCCATCTCTCCGTGAGTCGTAATGATAGCATCGTTTTGAATCTGCAACAGGGAAGGCGAACGATGACGATCACCGAAATCGACGAGAAGTTCATGCGCGAGGCACTGGCCGAGGCGCGCGCCGCCGCGACGGTGGGCGAGGTGCCCATCGGAGCCGTAGTGGTGCGCGACGGCGAGATCGTCGCGAGGGCGCACAATCGGCGCGAGCTCGACCAGGATCCTTCGGCTCATGCAGAGTTCGCGGCCCTGTGCGCTGCCGCTCGGTCGCTCGGTCGCTGGCGCCTTTCCGATTGCACGGTCTACGTGACGCTCGAGCCATGCTGCATGTGTGCGGGGCTTATGGTTAACGCGCGCGTGGGGCGCTGCGTGTATGGCGCGAGCGACGCCAAGGCGGGCGCGTTGGGATCCCTATACGATTTGAATGCCGACTCGCGCCTGAATCATCGGTTTAACGTGACGGCTGGGGTCCTGGCGGATGAATGCCGCGAGCTGCTGAGTAGCTATTTTGGCGGTCTGCGCGGAGCGGGCGGCGCTGATTGCGGTTGTGGGGCCGATCTTGAAGCACACGCCGCTCACGCCGCAGCGCTTGCAGGTGCCGGTGAGGATGCTGGCACGGCGGTTGACTTTGGTCCTGCGTGCCGCCGACCCCGCCGTGTGCTGTTGGCGATCGACTCCTTTAAGGGCAGCGTGTCGAGTGCCCAGGCGGAGGCGGCGGTTGCCGAGGGCATGCGCCGTGTGTGGTCCGATGCCCAGGTGGCCGCATTGCCGCTGGCGGATGGCGGCGAGGGGACGCTCGATGCCGTTGCCGCGTGCGGCGGTGAGATTGTGACCTGCGAGGTGGCAGGTCCCTTGGGCGACCGCGTGTCTGCCCGGATGCTGGTGGACGACGAGCGCGACTCGGCTGTAATTGAGATGGCCGAGGCGGCGGGTATTGGGTATTCACCCTGCACGGAATCGGCGGCGCTTGCGGCTTCGACCTATGGCGTGGGCGAGCTGATACTCCGTGCGGTTCGCGCCGGGGCAAAGACTATCTATATTGGTCTGGGCGGCAGTGCCACCAACGACGGTGGCGCCGGCATGCTGCAGGCGCTGGGCGCGCGTGTGGTCGATGATCAGGGATGCGATGTCGCCCCCGGTCTTGCCGGCCTTAAGCAGGTGGCGAGCGTCGATTTGGCGCCAGCGCTGCAGGCTTTGGATGATGTTCGTATCGTTGTGCTTTCCGATGTCGAGAATCCGCTCGTGGGGCGTCGAGGCGCACTGGCGGTGTTTGGCGGGCAGAAGGGCCTGCCGGCGGATGATGTCGAGGTGCTGCGCAGATACGACGGCTGGATGGTCGGCTACGGTCGCCTGCTCGATGCGGCAATTTTCGAGGCGCGAGCCCAGGGATTGTTGCGCACACCCGAGAACGCACGGACATTTGGCTCGGTGCTTGGCGTGCCCGGCGCGGGCGCTGCCGGTGGCTTGGGCGCGGCGTTGCTGGCGCTCGGCGCGGAGCTACGCTCGGGTGTGGAGACGGTGCTCGATCTCGTGGGGTTTGACGAGCGCGTGCGCGATGTCGACCTGGTCATTACAGGCGAGGGCAATATGGATGAGCAATCCGCCGCCGGTAAGGCGCCGGTGGGCGTGGCGCGCCGTGCCAAGCGGTGTGGCAAACCGGTGATCGCTGTCGTGGGCGGTCGCGCTGACAACCTGGATGCGGTGTGTGTGCAGGGCATCGACTTGGTGCTTCCGATCTGCCGCAAGCCCATGGACCTGGAACAGGCACTCGATCCGCAAGAAGCCACAACCAACCTCATCTGCGCCGGCGAAGCAGCCGCCCAATCCTACGACCTCGCCCGCCTCTAAAACCCAACTCCCTATAAGTTGCGGTGGAATAGTTCCTGTTTGGCGGCTCAGGCGGCAAAAACGGGAACTATTCCACCGCAACATCGAGAATGGCTATCCGAGGCTGGCCGCCTTGGGCCTTGGGTCGGACCGTCCGCCATGAAATGCGGCCATCTACTACGTTTAGCCGAGCACCCTCGACCATCCCGGATTTTGTGAAATTAAAACCGCAGGTAGAAAGCTTGCCGATTTTCGAAAAAGCCGGCTATGGTTGACCCCTGCGGCCTAAACGTAGTAGATAGGCCCCTTTTGTGGCATGGCAGCAGACCAGTCTTTTTGGGACGGGGCTTATTTGACCACCTGTCGATCTGATTGCCCAAGTAGTCAAAAGCCCCGTCTCAAATTAGCTACCTTGCCCCATCGGGCTGGAGCGGGTAAGATATACCGAGCGCCTAGCGCGTTCGATGGGTTCGGATGACGACATGTTCCGAATCTGGTCAGGTCCGGAAGGAAGCAGCCATAAGGAGCCTCTGTCGGGCATCCGGATCCATCGAGTGCGCAGGCGCTTTTTGGTGCCGCGGCTACCCGCGAGTGCCGGCAGGGCGCTTGGTGTCTCGCTGGTCCTCGGCTTTGCCTGCGGGATCGCTCGACTACCAAGCGCCCTGCCGGCACTCGCGGGTAGCCGACCAAAACCGCCTGAAGGGTCACATTTATCTGATAATTGAATTCCTGACGTTATGCCGCTCGCTGGCGTTGCCAAAACATCGGCTGCTACATGGTCCAAGAGGCTCCTGCAAAGGCGCATTTATCTGAATTTTATCTCGTGTGGAGTACCGGTCGTTGGCTGTGCCGAGGTACTGGTTCTTACCTGTCTAAGGATTCGAATCCCTGTTGAGTTGTTTACGCTTCTTTTGGGGTGGCGGTACTATCATGGTTCGAATTGAATGTGAATGATGATAGGGAGCGCCTATACATGATTGAGCTGCTCAGGCGTTTTGGTGGTAAGTTTCGCCGGTATATGGTGATTGGTCCTGCGTGCAAGTTGATTGAAGTAATCTTTGACCTGCTGACGCCGCTGGTGATTGCCCAGATGATCGATAAGGGCATTGGGGCGCACGACGTGAACGCCGTTATCCACTACGGTATGCTGCTTGCCGCCATGGCTGTGATCGGCATCTCGTTTACGCTCGTCTGCCAAAAGATGGCGGCGCTCACCTCGCAGGGCATGGGCACCGACATTCGTGGCGCGCTCTACCAGCATATCAACAAGCTGAGCTATGCCGAACTCGACCGTTTTGGCACGCCGTCGCTCATCACGCGTATCACCAACGACGTCAACCAGGTGCAGCTCGCTGTGGCGCTGGGCGTGCGCATGCTCATCCGCTGGCCCTTCCTAGCGGTGGGCTCCATGGTCGCGGCCCTTGCCATCGACCTTAAGCTCGGCATCATCTTTTTGATTTGCACGCCCGCCATCGGCCTGGTGTTTTGGTTTGTCATGGCGCGCTGCATTCCGTACTACAGGCAGCTGCAGGCAAAGCTCGACCGCATCGCGCTCATTTGCCGCGAGGGGCTTTCGGGCGCCCGCGTGGTTCGCGCCTTTGTGCGCGAGGGCCACGAGCGTGAGCGTTTTGCCCAAGCCGCCGATGACCAGGCCAATACCGCCATCGCGGTGGGCAAGCTCTCGTCGGTTCTCAACCCCGTGACGTTTTTGGTGATGAACCTGGGTGTGTGCGCCATCCTGTGGGTGGGCGGCATTCAGGTCAACGTGGGCGAGCTCACGCAGGGCCAGGTCATGGCGTTTGTGAACTACATGACGCAGACCCTGACCTCCATCGTGTACGTCGCCAACCTGGTCGTGGTCTTTACCAAGGCGAGCGCCAGTGCGTCACGTATCAACGAGGTGCTCAATTGCGTGCCGAGCATCACCGACGAGGGCAACCAGCCGGTCGCGCTGCCCAAGCCGGGCAATGTCGCTCCCGTTCCTGCGCTGGGCTTGAGCCATGCGAGCTTCTCCTTTGGCGCGGGCGCGGCAAATGCCGTCAACGATGTGACCCTGGAGCTCCCGCTGGGCAAGACGCTTGGCATTATCGGCGGTACGGGTAGCGGCAAGTCCACGCTCGTCTCGCTTATCCCGCGCCTGTACGATGCGAGCACCGGCAGCGTGAGTGTGATGGGCGCCGACGTGCGCACCTGGCCGCTCGACCAGCTGCGCCGTGTGGTCGCGACCGTTCCACAGCGTGCGTCGCTGGTGAGCGGCACCATCCGCAGCAACCTGACCTGGCGCGACGAGGCTGCGACCGACGAGGATCTCTGGGCGGCGCTCGACATGGCGCAGGCGAGCGAGTTCGTGCGCAACAAGCCGCAGGGGCTCGATACCCCGGTCGAGGCGGGCGGTAAGAACTTTAGCGGTGGCCAACGCCAGCGCCTGACCATCGCGCGCGCCCTGGTGGGCTCGCCTCAGATATTGATCATGGACGATTCTGCCTCGGCGCTCGACTTTAAGACCGACGCGGCGCTTCGCCATGCCATCCGCGAGCGCAGTGTGCGCGGTGCCGCCGAGGGCGGGCTGCCGCTCACGACCGTCATCGTGAGCCAACGTGTCTCGACCGTTCGCGATGCCGACATGATCTGCGTACTCGACCACGGCTCGGTTGCGGGCCTGGGCGCGCACGATGAGCTCTACACGACCTGCCAGCTCTACCGCGAGATTTGCCAGTCGCAGCTTCGCCGCGAGGAGCTCGAGGGTCAGCAGGGGAGTACGGCGCCCGCGCCCGCCCCAGGCGCCCCGACCGTCCCCACATCCGTCTGCGCAAAGGAGGGCTGCTAAATGAATCCGTACACTTCCTCCGGTTCGGTCGCCACGATGACGGCCAACGTGTCCGGCAACGATAGCCTCAACGACCTGGGAGACGGTCCGCGCCAGCCCGGCGATCCCGAGCGCTATCCCGTGGGTGCGGTGACCCGCCGCCTGCTGGGCTATGTCCGTCCGCACCGCGTCTCGTTTGCGGCATCGTTTTTGAGTGCCGCCGTCTCGGTGATTCTGCAGCTCTACACGCCCATTCTCATTGGCGAGGGCATCGACCTTATCGTCGCCGCCGGGCAGGTGGACTTCGATGCGCTGCTGCCGCTCGTTACCAAGCTCGCGATTGTCGTCGTAGGTGCTGCGGCCTTCCAGTGGCTGCAGGGCTATTGCGTCAACCGCCTGTCTTACGAAACGGTGCGCGACATGCGCGTGGAGGCGAGCGATAAGCTCAGCCGCATGCCGCTCAGCTTTATCGACAGCCATGCCCACGGCGACCTTATGAGCCGCGTGGTCAACGACGTCGACCAGGTGGGCGACGGTCTGCTGCAGGGCTTTACCCAGCTCTTCACCGGCGTTATCACCATCGTGGGCACGCTCGCGTTTATGCTCTCCATTAACCTGACCATGACGCTCGTGGTGGTACTCGTCACGCCGCTTTCCATTTTTGCAGCCGGTGCTATCGCCAAGCTTTCCAACAAAAGCTTTACGGCACAGCAGCGTATTCAAGGGCAGCTCGGTGGTCATATCGAGGAGTACGTAGGCGAGCAAAAGCTTGTCGACGCCTTTGCCTATGGCCCGAACGCCCAGCAGCGCTTCGATGCCCTCAATGCCGAGCTCTACACCGCGGGCGAGCGCGCGCAGTTTATGGGTTCGCTCTCCAACCCCGGTACGCGTTTTATCAATAACATCATCTACGCCGTGGTCGCCGTGATCGGCTGCGTGGGCGTGATTACGGGCGTGCCCGCGGCGCTTACGGTGGGCGGCGTGCAGATTTTCCTGTCCTATGCTAACCAGTACACCAAGCCGTTCAACGAGGTCACCAACGTCATTACGCAGATCCAGACGGCGTACGCCTCGGCACGCCGCATGTTTGCGCTGCTCGACGCGCGCGAGCAGGAGCCCGATGCGACGGGCGCCGTGGAACTTGCCGCCCCGCGTGGCGAGGTGACCTTTGAGCACGTGGACTTTAGTTATGTGCCCGATCGCAAGCTGCTGCAGGATATCTGCATCGAGGCCAAACCCGGCATGCGCTTTGCCCTGGTCGGCCCCACGGGCTGCGGCAAGACAACGCTCATCAACCTGCTGCTGCGTTTTTACGATATTGATGCCGGACGCATCATGGTCGATGGCCGGTCTTCGCGTGACTACACGCGCGCAAGCCTGCGCCGTGCCTTTGGCATGGTGCTGCAGGACACTTGGCTGTTCGAGGGCACGGTGGCGGAAAACATCGCCTACGGCTGTCCTGACGCCACGCGCGAGCAGGTTATCGAAGCTGCCAAGCGCGCGCATGCGCACAAGTTTATCGTGCAGCTGCCAGGCGGCTACGATACGGTCATCGGCGAGGACGGCGGTACGTTTAGCCAGGGTCAAAAACAGCTGCTGTGCATCGCGCGCGTCATGCTCACCGACCCGGCGATTCTGCTACTGGACGAGGCGACGTCGAGCATCGATACCCGCACCGAGCTGCAGGTGCAGGCGGCATTCGACGAGCTTATGTCCGGCCGTACGAGCTTTGTGGTGGCGCATCGCCTGAGCACGATTCGCAACGCCGACTGCATTCTGGTGATGCGCAACGGCGAGATTATCGAGCGCGGCACGCACGACGAGCTGCTGGCGACAGACGGCTTCTACGCCGAGCTCTACCGCAGCCAGTTTGCCCAGTAGGGGCTACCGATTAGCGGCAGATGGTTTACATCTGCGTTGTTAGTACTAAGATATTCATCTAATAAATTGCATTAGTGGCTTTAGTTTTGGGGGAAACGAGGCAACGTGACTATGACGTGCTCTTTGGTGGTTAACAGCAAGAGCGGTAATACCAGGATGGTTTCGGGTGCGATCAAGCGCGCTCTGCAGGCTGCGGGCGTTGAGTTTGTCCATGCCGCGGCGTTGAGCGACGATGCGGACGCAGATCAGGTTGCGCTCGAGGCGCAGGGCGCCTGCGCGGCCGACACGGTGCTCGTCGGTTTTTGGTGCGACAAGGGCGCGTGCACGCCTTCGGTCGCGGCGTTGCTCTCCGCCTTGCACGGTAAGCGCGTGTTCCTGTTTGGCACCTGCGGCTTTGGGGCCGACCAGAGCTATTATCAGCAGATTATCGACCGCGTAACTTCCAATTTGGCTGGGGATGCCGAGCTTGCGGGTTGGGCGATGTGCCAGGGCAAGATGGGCCCCGCGGTCAAGCAGCGCTACGAGGCCATGCTCGAGCAAGATCCCGACAACGCCCGATTTAAGATGCTGCTCGACAACTGGGTTGCCGCGAAGGACCATCCCACCAAGGAAGATCTGGACAACATGGCTGCAGCCGCCAAAAAGGCCGTGCTGGGGGAGTAGCTCCCATCGCTGACGGCGGTCGGTCTATCTTTCTAAATGAAACGTCCTCCCGGGCGTCGGGGCACGAAGTTCCCTGCTCTACAGTCCTGCGCAAGACGAAGGCCACATTAAGTGGCCTTCTTTGCGTGCGGAACTCGCGATGAACTTCGTGCCCCGCCGTCCGGGAGGACGCCTCTTTATTGATGGGAGGCCTGATAGGTCGATGGTTCCGTGCCCGGATGCGTCCAAAGTGGGACGGGCTTTCCGGATGGGCAGGCTTTCGAAAAATGCGTCCCGGAATTTGCCTTTGGAATGGGACGTAGTTTCCCGTTGAGGTGCTTTGCGGAAAGTGTATCCCACTCTGGGCGGTCGAAGTGGGACACACTTTCCTAAAGGCGCTCCAACGGGAAATTGCGTCCCATTATTCGGTCAAGAAACGGGATGCATGGGACCTCGGACAAAATCTCGGACCCAATCTGGGTCCAGGAGGGAGTCCGATGTATACGAAAGAGGAGCGCGAGGGGATTCTCTGGGAGTTCCACCGGAGCGGCCTGTCCGCCCCCGCCGCCTGTAG
>NZ_CABWIF010000007.1:0-61556 GCF_902501475.1 Collinsella aerofaciens
GGGCCCTCTCGGGGGCAGGGACGTTCGGCCGTGCGCGGGCGCCCGGTCGGCGGCCCGTTCTGGGCGCGCCTCAATCGTAGCCCGAGACGGTCCCGGGCTGACAATTTCGACTGTAATGGACGTTCTTAAACGACTAGTCGTTGGGGACAGTCTTGGGGCTTCTGTTCGTCTTCCCGTTCGGTTTTTCGCAGGGTGGGTATACTTCCATCCGCAATACAGGCCGGAATGAGGAGGTATCCAAATGCCGGACAATGGATCGATTCAAAAAAGAGACGCGCACGAGATGGCTCATGGGCGTCCTGTCCAGATAACCGAGCACACGACGGTAACCGAGCTGCAGCCCAGCCTGTCCGATGTCGTGTGCGCAAACAAAAAGCTGCAGATCGGTATCATCGTTGCGCTCGTGGTGCTGGCGTTGCTGTCGGGCTTTGTAGCTCGTCCGCATTTCGCCGATACCAAAACTTGGGACTCCACCATCGAGGTTATCGACCAAAAGAAAGGCAACGTTTTGGCGCTCACGGCTTCATGCGTTGCTCTATCTGCGGGCATTACCGCGCTGCCTGGTGATACGGGAACGCCGGTTGCCGAGCAGCTCGCACAGCTTTCAGGCAACCTTGGTATCGTGCTTGCCGTGCTATACCTAGAGAAATATTTGCTCACGATTTTGTGGTCGGTTGGCCTGGGCATCTTAATCCCGTCTGCGTTGGTGCTCTTTGCGGTGTCGCTCGGCATTCACGGGCGCTGGAGCACGAGCACTGTCCTGCGCCGTGTGGCGACACGCGTACTGGTGGTTGCCGTGATCGGCATGGCGCTCGTGCCCGCGAGCGTATGGGTGTCGCAGAAGGTCGATGAAACGTATCGCGTAAGTATTGAGCAAGCTGAGCAAAAGGCTGCGGACGCTGCGGACGCGGCCGACACCACGGACAAGTCAGCCGAGACCAGCTCAAAATCGAACAAGAAAAAATCCGAGGCCACGGAGTCCAAAAACGTGCTCGAGCAGTTGACTGATGGGGCATCGAGCCTTGTTACGTCGGTGACCAGCGGCGCCAAGCAGATGACCGATGAGATTGTGCGGCAGGTGACCGATCTGATTGAAGGCGTCATCGTGATGATCGTGACCTCGTGCGTTATCCCGCTGCTGGTGCTCGTGGCGTTCCTATGGCTAGGACACGTGCTGCTGGGGATCGATATTTCCGGTCCGGCGAACTATTTGACGGGCCGCTTTCTGGGTGCTCCGTCCAAGCACGCCAAAAAGGGTGGGCAGTCCGAGTAGCTAAAACAGCTGTATATACCGGGGAATACTGCCGAAGGGCGGCCGAGACACGTTCTCGGCCGCCCTTTTGTTTGTTGAACACACGGTCGCTACGTCCGCGCCCGGCCCAAACGGTCAGCAATCACCTGTGAACGGTATTTGTTCAAAAAAGAACAAAGATAAACAAATAGTTCTTGCAGTTGATGTTCGAATGTGTTCAAATAAACATGAACAGTGAAGAACCGCACATTCAGATGCCCGGACCTGAACGCGATTCAACACTTCCAAACAGAAACTACGCACCTGCGTATCTCTCAAGGAGGATGTCATGAGGGTTGTAATCGCTTCCGATGCCGACGGTATGTCGATGAAGGAGTCCATCAAGGAGATGCTCATCGCCGACGGTCACGAGGTCGTCGACTATTCTGAGACCCCTGCCGCGGACTTTGTCGATTCCGCGACCGCCGTTGCCAAGGACCTGCTGGAGCACAAGGATTCCCAGGGCTTCGCATTCGATAAGTACGGCGTCGGCTCCTATATGGCCGCCGTCAAGATTAAGGGCATGGTCGTCGCCAACATTTCCGACGAGCGTTCCGCTTACATGACCCGCGAGCACAACGGCTCGCGCATGGTCACCATGGGCCCGGGCGTTGTGGGCACCGAGGTCGCCAAGAAGATCGCCCGCGAGTTCCTGTGCGCCCAGTACGCCGGCGGCCGTCACCAGATCCGTGTCGACATGCTCAACAAGATGGCCTAACGAGAGCCACCGAGAACTCGAACTTCTACCTCAACTTGTGAATTCAGACGAAAGGACGTTCTGATGAAGAAGACCATCGCAATCGGTTGCGACCATATCGTTACGGACGAGAAGATCTATCTGGCCGACCGCCTGGAGCAGGCTGGCTACAAGGTGCTCGATTGCGGCACCTACAGCCACACCCGTACGCACTACCCCATCTACGGTAAGGCCGTGGGCGAGGCTGTTGCCAGCGGCAAGGCCGACTTTGGCGTGGCCCTTTGCGGCACCGGCATCGGCATCACCAACGCCGTCAACAAGGTTCCCGGCGCCCGCTGCGCCCTGGTTCGCGACATGACCTCTGCCCTGTATGCCCGTCGCGAGCTCAACGCCAACATCGTGGGTTTTGGCGGCAAGATCACCGGCGAGTTCCTGATGGCTGACATCATGCTTGCCTTCCTGGAGGAGCCCTACGAGAAGACCCCCGAGCACGATGCCCTGATCGCCAAGATCGATGCCTGCAACAAGGCCGACGCCGAGGCTCAGGCTGATCCGCACTTCTTTGACGAGTTCCTCGAGAAGTGGGACCGCGGCGAATACCATGATTAGCGGGTATCCGGCGTAATTAACTAGTCCGTTGACGGCTCGCGTTTCTGTGAGGGGGCGCGGGCCGGTTTTCTATCAGCCCCACTGACTTGGCGGGCTGGCGTACGAAAGGGAAGGCTCCTATGGAGTTTGTTCTTGATAACGGTTCTATCCGCGTAGCACTGAGCACGGCTGGCGGATCGTTCACTTCTATTGCGGCCAACGGCCGTGAGTACCTGTGGCAGGGTGACCCGGCGGTCTGGTCGGGCCAGGCACCCATTTGTTTCCCGATCTGCGGCGGCCTTCGCGACGGTCACGCAATGACCATGGGCGGCCGCGAGATTAAGCTCGCCCGCCACGGCTTTGCGCGCAAACAGGAGTGGAAGCTCGATGAGCAGGGTGACAACATGGTCGCGCTGAGCCTAAGCTCTGCCGACCATGCCGAGTTGCTCGAGCAGTACCCGTATCCGTTTAAGATCGTTGCTCGTTACACGATCGATGCGGAGAAGGTGGCCGTGTCGTACGAGGTGACCAATGAGGGCACCGAGGACATGCCGTTCTTTGTGGGCGGTCACCCTGGCTTTAAGTGCCCGCTTGACGAGGGCGAGTCCTATGACGACTACGAGCTCCGTTTTGAGCAGCGCGAGGCCGCCGAGCTCTGTACTGCCGTCCCCTCGACGGGCCTGATTGATGTTGAGCATCGCAGCAAGAACCCCATGATCGGCCATGACCTGCCGCTTACCCACGAACTCTTCGACTTCGCGGAGACCATCTTTGACGTGCTCGAGAGCCGCGTGGTTACGCTGACCAAGAAAACCGAGGACAAGGGCGTGCGCCTGACGTTCCCCGATATGCCATACCTGATTGTGTGGAGCAAGCCCGAGGGCGACTTTGTGGCCGTGGAACCGTGGGGCGGCCTGTCCACCTGCTCCGACGAGGACGATATTCTGGAGCACAAGCGTGGCTGCCTGGTGGCCAAGCCGGGAGAGACCGTCACCCGCGGCTTTGAGATCGAGATCCTTTAACGAGCTATCGTATGTTTGGGGCGGGTTATGCCGCCCCGGAACAGGAGTTCAATATGATTCTGACTGTTACCATGAACCCGTCGATTGATACGCGCTATCAGCTCGACAAGCTGATCATCGACGACGTGAACCGCGTGACGCCCGAAAAGACTGCTGGCGGTAAGGGCCTCAACGTGAGCCGTGTGCTGCTGCAGCTGGGCGACGACGTGCTCGCGACTGGCCTGCTCGGCGGCCACATGGGTGCCTATATGGCCGAGCTTATGGATGCCGACGGCGTCAAGAACGACTTTGTGCCCATCGCCGGTGAGACGCGCATTTGCCTGAATATTCTGCACGAGGGTAATCAGACCGAGCTGCTGGAGAGCGGCCCGCAGATCGCCCCGGCCGAGCTCGAGGCCTTTACGGCCAAGTTCGCCGAGCTTGCAGCGAAGGCGGACGTTGTGACGCTTTCGGGCTCGCTGCCGCGTGGCGTCGATGCCGGCTACTATGCCGAGCTCGTCAAGATCGCCGAGGAGGCGGGCGCCAAGGTGCTGCTCGACACTTCGGGTGCATCGCTGGAGGCCGCGCTGGAGTCCGACGCTAAGCCTGAGCTCGTAAAGCCCAACCTGACCGAGATTAACGGCCTACTGGGTACGTCCTTTACGACCGATGATGTCGATGCCCTGCGCGAGGCGCTTGCCGCCGATGACCGTTTTGCCGGTATCCCCTGGGTTGTCGTTTCGATGGGCGCTGCCGGTTCGGTTGGCTTCCATGAGGGTCGCGCGTTCCGCGCCAAGACGCCCGCGATTGCGGCTGTGAACGCGACGGGTTCCGGCGACTCGACCATCGCTGGCTTTGCGCATGCCATTGCGGCTGGTGCCGACGACGTCACGGTGCTCAAGACCGCCAATACCTGCGGCAAGCTCAACGCTATGGATCCCAAGACCGGTCACCTGGTCATGGACCGCTGGGACGAGATCTACAACAGTGTTGTCGTGACTGAACTGTAGGGTTACGGCGTTTTACCAAACGCCGTAACGGCTCGACGCTGCAAACGCCCCTAAGCGGCAATCTGACGTTCAATCGTCGGGCATGACCAAAAGGTCAATGCCCTCCTCTTTCACGTCACCTTGCTCGCTTAGGGGCGTTTTCGCTGTCGTTGCCAAGACACCGGCGTTGCCTTGGTTGCAAGTAGTCATTGGGGACGCTCTTTAATGACTAGTCGTTTAAGAACGCCCCTTAAGAATGACCCCAATGACTACACTCAAAAACGGCGCTCGTCGGCGATGTTGCCGGCGGGCGCCGTTGTCGTGTAGGTGGCTATGTCGTGCGGGCTGCTGTTGAACGTTCGGGCCCGTGTTCTATAGTGAGTCGATAAAGCGCTGTTGGGCGGCGCGTCCTGCCTCGTCCCACTTAAAGACGCCGGCGTTGTCGAGCACGTGGCCAAACACCACGCCGACCTCCTCGTGCAGGATGTCGATGGCGTTTTCGGCCGTAAGCTCGTCGGCACGGCGGGCAAAGACATCCTCGGCCCATGCGGCGTGGCTACGGCATAGATCATCGTCCTCGAGCGCACCGGCAAGGTCGTAGCTGGCATCGGCCTTGGCCGCCAGCAGATGTTCACGGACAGCGCCAAGCTCGGGAACCAGGCGCGGCGGCAAAATGGCCAGGCCCATGACCTCGATCAGGCCGATGTTCTCCTTCTTAATGTGGTGGTACTCGGCATGCGGGTGGAAAACGCCCAGCGGATGCTCGTCTGTCGTGATGTTGCAGCGAAGCGCCAGGTAGGCCTCGTAGACTTCGCCGCCGGCATTGCCGCGCGAGTCGACGCGGCGGATGACGGGCGTCACGGTGTTGTGCGCCACGCCGTCGGCTGTGTGCGCGATGACGCCCACAGACTCATCGGTCCACTCGCGCCAGGCGAGGATAATCTTCTCGGCGGCGTCGAGCAGCTGGGCGCGGTCGTGCGAGCGCAGTCGCAGCACCGAAAGCGGCCACTGCAACACGGTACCGCTGACCTGGTCAAAGCCGGGCACGCTAAACTGCGAGACCTCGGCGGCATGCATCATGGGGAACTCGTGCGCGCCGCCCTGGAAGTGGTCGTGCGACAAGATCGAGCCGCCCACAATGGGCAGGTCGGCGTTGGAGCCGATAAAGTAGTGCGGGAACAGGTCCACAAAATCGAGCAGGCAGGTCAGCCCCTTGCGGTCGACGTGCATCGGGCGATGCTCGGAGCTCATAGCAATGCAGTGCTCGTTAAAGTATGCGTACGGGCTGTACTGGAAGCCCCAGCGCTCGCCGTTGAGCTGGATGGGGATAACACGCAGATTCTGGCGAGCGGGGTGGGCGCCGCCGTCGGCTGCGGCGGAGCGTCCGGGGTAGCCCTCGTTTTCGATGCAGAGCTGACAGGCGGGATACTTCTCGCCCGTGTTTTTGGCGGCGCCGGCCGCGGCAATATCGCGCGGGTCCTTCTCGGGCTTCGACAGGTTGATGGTGATCTCCAGGTCGCCCCAGTTGGTGGGGGTGCTCCATTTGATGTTGCGCGCGATGGCGGCACGGCGCACGTAGCCGGCGTCGCAGCACAGACCGTAGAACCAGTCGGTTGCGGCGCGGGGCTCGTTGACGCCCATGCGGCCGTTGAACTCCTCGTTTACAACAGAAGGCCTCGGCATGAGCGCGCCCATGATGCGCATGGCGATGCGGTCGCGGCCCGATGCCGTGTCCTCGGCGGCGCCGTTGGCAACGGCGGCCTCGGCAAGCGCGGCGAGCGTGCCTTCAAGGTCAAAGTCGGGCAGGGTATCGGGGTGCAAGAGCGAAATCTTCTCGGTCTTGAGCGCCCAGGCCATGTCGAGTGCGGGGCCCGTGGCGCCGATGCACTCGAGAATGGTGTTGTATGCCCAGATGCGGTCGTCCTGTCCGATCATCGATCGATGGATGGCATACTCAATCAGGCCCTGCGCGGCCTCGCGCACATCAGTCATTACAGCCATGCCGCGTAAGCCCCCTTGTCAGAAATTGCGTAGTGGCGGGCAGAGCCCTCGCCCAGCCAGCCGTTCATCTTGGCAATGAAGGTGTCGACCAAATCGAGCGGCACGAAGGCCTGGATGGTGCCACCAAAGCCGCCACCGTGGATACGGACGGCGCCGCGGCCGTCGAGCACATGCTCGGCCAGCGCCAGGGCATACATGGAGGGTTGCTCGGAACCCAGCTTGGCAACAACATTCTGCAGGTACATGGCGGAGCTGGCGCCGGACTCGCGTGTCAGGACCAGGAACTGGTCAATGTCGCCGGCGTTCAGGGCTGCCCAGCGCTTATCGACCAGGCCGTTTTCGTACCAGTAGTGAACGGCGCGCAGACAGGCGCGGTCGCCCAGCTTGGCGCGCAGCTCGGGGAGCTTGGCGTCAAAGTCCGCCACGTTTACCTCGCACAGGCGTGTCTTGCCAAACTCGGCAGCGACGTCTTGCATCTCGCGCGGAACGGCGGCGTAGTCGTCGGTGGCGGCCACGTGGTCGGCACCAACCTTAACGAGCACGAGCGCATAGCCGTGATCCTCAAAGTTGAGCTCGAGCTTCTGGGTTTTAGGCTGAGCCTGATCCTCAAAGTCCATGTAGGCGAGGCCGCCCAGACATACGGCGGCCTGGTCCATCAGGCCGCAGGGCTTGCCGTAGTAGTTGTTCTCGGTGCGCTGGCTCATCTGAGCGAGCGCGACGGGCTCAATGGCGGGCGCGCCCCAGAGCGTCTCCATGGCACGGCCGTACGCGGCCTCGACGGCGGCAGAGCTGGAAAGGCCACCGCCCGAGGGGACGGAGCAGGTGAAGGCGAAGTCGAAGCCCTGGGGCTCAACGCCAAGGGCTGCGATCTCGTGGGCCATGCCGCGGACGAGGCTTGCGGACGTGCCCATCTCGGACTCCTGAACATCTAGCGTATCGAGCGCGATCTCAAACGTGGGATAGCCCTCGTCGGCAACGCGAACCTTGTTGGAATCGGTTGCCACGGCGATGCCGTCGACGGCGACATCGAGCGAGCCGGCGATGACGTGGCCGCCCTCGTGGTCGGTGTGGTTGCCACTGATCTCGGAGCGGCCGGGCGCGTGCACATAGAGCACCTGGCGGTCGCCGATGGGGCCAAACTCCTCCTCAAACAGCTTGGTGAGCGTGGCGAATGTCTTTTCGTCGGGAGTGGTCATGGGAGTCCTTTCCTTGGTGCGCGAGGGTAAGTTTTGCGTCATTATGAGTACGTTAACAACTTGAAGCGGCGTGAACCAAGTGTTCACGATACCGCACGTTACGGGCTATGTTAACGTACTCATAACACAACGCTTGTCACTTTTTGAGAATCTGGTAATCGGTAGAAATACAGCCGTGAACGGTACTGCCGTATGGACTTATAAAGCAGAAGAGATGCAGATAGAAAAAGTAGAGTACGTTAACATGCGTCCGACGATAGCGGGCCTCGGCGCGGGGTGTATTTCTGCCCGGGCCGGCATGCACGCTATTCAGATCTCGCAACGGTGAAGGTGATCCTGTGGCAAGGCGCCCGTCCAACGATACAGGTACGCGTCCGGTCTCCATGGCCGACGTCGCCCGCGCTGCTGGCGTTTCGCAGCAGACGGTTTCGCGCGTCGCCAACGGCTTGCCCAACGTTAACAAGCAGACGCGCCAGCGCGTGCAGGCCGCTATGCAAGAGCTCGGCTTTCGTCCGAGTTATGCCGGTCGCTCGCTGCGCGACGGCCGTTACCATTCGGTCGGCCTGTGCGTCAACGATGTCACCAAGTTTGGCAACCTCTCAATGATCGACGGCATCGCCAGCGCTGCTCGCGAGCATAATTGCGCCATCACGCTGGTCGAGATGTCCAAGACCGAGGAGTTTTCGCTTGCCGAGGCAACGCGTCGTATGGCCGCGCTGCCTGTGGACGGCATCATTATCGGCATGAGCCGTATGGCGCCCGATTTTGAGACGTTTGATCCACTGCCGGGCATTGGCACGGTCATCGTTACCATGTACGCGCACCCGCGGGTGACCACGGTAGACTCCGATCATTACGGCTGCTCGCTCTTGCTTATGAATCACCTGTTTGAGCTGGGGCATGAGCAAATTCGCTATATTGGCGGCCCGTCGTTCTCGGTCGACGAGCAATTTCGTCGAGCCGGTTGGCAGGATGCGCTCGAGCGTAGGCACATTAAGCCGCAGACGCCGCTCGAGGGCGACTGGTCTGCCAACAGCGGTTACGAGGCCGGCAGATATCTGGCCGAGCACGACCGCACCATGACGGCGATTTACGCGGCAAACGACCAGATGGCAAATGGCGCGATTGCAGCGCTGCGCGATAGCGGTCTGCGCGTGCCCGAGGACGTGAGCGTGGTGGGCGTCGACGATTCGCTCGATGATTTTGTGGCACACAACGAGCTCACGACCGTGCGATTCGATTTACATCAGCGCGGACGCGAGGTGTTTGAGCATGCGGTTCCCGAGGCGGGTACGGCGGGCAAAACCGTTGCCATCCGTATTCCCGGCCAGCTCATTATTCGACATAGCACGGCGATACCACGCTCATAGTTTGCGCAGGTAAACGGCGATTTATCGTATTTCAATAACAATCGGTAAGGATGCCGGCAGATAACAGTTGGAATGCTGCCGAGTGCTATGATAGACGGGTTCTTTTGTCTATCTAGGAGGCTTTGCCTGATGGAGATCACCAAGGATATCCGCTACGTTGGCGTCGACGATCACGACATTGACCTGTTCGAGGGCCAGTACGATGTGTCCGAGAACGGTATGGCATACAACAGCTACGTTATCTTGGGCGAAAAGATCGCCGTCGCCGATTCGGTCGATGGTGGTTTTGTTGACGAGTGGCTCGGCAACCTCGAGGCCGCGCTCGATGGACGTACGCCCGACTACCTGGTTGTCCATCACATGGAGCCCGATCACTCCGCCGGTATCGCCGCCTTTATGGAGCGCTATCCCCAGGCACAGATTGTGGCCAGCATGGGTGCCTTCCGCATGATGGTCAACTACTTTGGCACCGACTACCCCGAGCGCAAGGTGGTCGTCAAAGAGGGCGACGTGCTCGACCTGGGTGGCCACAGCCTGACCTTTATCGGCGCCCCCAACGTTCACTGGCCCGAGGTGATCTTCTCCTACGAGTCCACCGACAAGGTGCTCTTTAGTGCTGACGGCTTTGGCAAGTTTGGCGCCAACGACATCGAGGATCCCGAGGGGTGGGCTTGCGAGGCTCGCCGCTACTACTTTGGCATCGTCGGTAAGTTCGGCAAGTTTGTGCAGGCCGTCCTCAAGAAGGCCGCCGGCCTGGACATCCAGATCATCTGCCCGCTCCACGGCCCCGTGCTGACCGAGAACCTGGGCTATTACCTCGACACCTATAACACCTGGTCGAGCTATCAGCCCGAGGACGAGGGCATCACGATCGCCTATGCGAGCGTGTATGGCCATCTGAAGGCTGCCGTCGAGGAGCTCGCATCTGCGCTCGAGGCTCGCGGCCAGAAGGTCTCCGTCTTTGACCTGGCTCGCGACGACATGGCCGAGGCCGTTGAGGATGCGTTCCGCTACGACCGTCTGGTGCTCGCCTCCATTACCTATCAGGGCGAGATCTTCCCGTGCATGAGCACCTTTATCCACACGCTCGCCGAGCACGCCTACCAGAACCGTACGGTGGCGCTCGTCGAGGCCGGCTCTTGGGCGCCTGCAGCTGCCAAGGTTATGACCAAGGAGCTCGAGGGCATGAAGGACATCACCCTGACGCAGAACAAGGTGACCGTGCTGGGCTCGCTCAACGACGCCTCGCGCGCTCAGATCGAGGCCCTTGCCGACGAGCTGTCCAAGTAACGACACGTTCACTTTTGACGCTCAACCATCACAACCACCACAAAGGGGACAGGCACCTTTGTGGTGGTTTTTGTTTAAGCGCCGGCAATGATGAGGGCTGGACGTGCGCTGTCGGTAGCCTCGGCGATTGAGGTGGCGACGGCATGGTCGGGGTCACGGTCCATCACGATGGCGTCGACATCGGTCAGCTCGGCAAAGCGGTACATGCCGCGTCCGTTAACCTTGCTGGCGTCCATGAGGGCGACGCTTTGATGGGCCGCGGTGATCATAGCCGTTTTGGTCTCGGCCATCTGGGGAAAGTCGGTCGTAAAGCCGCAGCTGGAGACAAAGGCGCCGGGGCACATGACGGCCAGATCGGCATGGACCATTTGGAGCGCCTGCATAGTGAGCGGTCCGTACAAATAACGATGGCCTTTGCGCAACGCCCCGCCCAGCATGACGACATCGACCGAGGGCATGCTCTCGTCGATGTAATCGGCAATGGTAATGTCGGCCGTGATGACGGTGATGCCGTTGCGCTGGTCGAGGAGCCGAACGAACTCGAGCGCCGTGGTGCCCGAGTCGACGAGCAGCGTGTCGCCGTCATTGACGAGCTCGATGGCGCTTTGCGCGATGGCTTGCTTGGCGGCGACGTTGACATTGATGCGGCGATCCTGCGTGGAGACGGTCAGACGTTTGTGGAGCGACACGGCGCCACCATGCGTGCGGCGCAGCTTGCCTGCTTCGGCGAGCGCGTCCAGGTCGGCGCGGGCGGTGACGGAGGACACGCCAAAGGTCTGGGCGATTTCTGCTACCTGCACTGAGGCGTTATGATCGAGCATTTCCATAATGGCGGTACGGCGTTCGTCGGCAAAAGCACGGTTGGTGGCTTGGGCCATGCTTGCTCCATTCTCGGCTAAATTTGCAGGAATTGTGTTGACTCTATTTTCGTTCATTTTCTTTTTGAGTAAGAAAACACCTTTCGATTACTTATCTTTTCTATAAAAGAAAGACGCTGAACGCTCAAAATTCAATATCGAACATGTCAGCTCGGCTCAAATTCCTTCCGTTTGCTTTTCAAAAACGACTGTATTGACCTGCATGGGCTCAATATCTCGCACGTGCAAAGCCGCTGAATTTCATACAATGAGCGCAGTAAAACGCAAGGTAAAACGCCTTGTGAACAACTACGCCCGATGTCCAGATGCGGGCGAGGGAGAGGAGCAAACGCTCATGGCACTTGTTACCACCGAAAAGATGCTCAAGGACGCTCAGGCCGGTCACTACGCCGTCGGCGCGTTCAACGTCGAGAACCTCGAGTTTGTTATGGCCGTTCTGGCCGCTGCCGAGGAGACCAAGTCCCCCGTCATCATGCAGACCACCCCGGGCACCATCAAGACCGCTGGTCTGGACTACTTCTACGGCATGGTCAAGGCTGCCGCCGAGCGCGCTTCCGTGCCCGTCGCTCTGCACCTCGATCACGGCGATGGCTATGACCGCTGCATGCAGGCTTTCCGCACCGGCTACACCTCTGTCATGATTGACGGTTCGCACGAGTCCTTCGAGGACAACATCGCCCTGACCAAGTCCGTCGCCGACGCTGGCCGCGCCATGGGCGTGCCCGTCGAGGCAGAGCTCGGCAAGGTTGGCGGCAAGGAGGACGACGGTCCCGCGGTTGAGGGCGAGAGCCCCTACACCGATCCGGCCGAGGCCAAGGAGTTCGTTGAGCGCACCGGCTGCACCTCGCTGGCCATTGGCGTTGGCACCAGCCACGGCGTGTACACGAGCGATCCGCACATCGAGCAGTCCGTGGTCAAGGCCATCCGCGACGCCGTCGACGTGCCGCTGGTTCTGCACGGCACCTCCGGTGTGCCCGATGAGCAGGTTGCCGAGGCTGTGAAGAACGGCATCTGCAAGGTTAACTACGCCACCGAGTTGCGTCAGGCCTACACCAAGGGCTTCATGGCCTACATGGCCGAGAACCCCGCCTGCTTCGACCCCAAGAAGCCGGCCAAGGAGGGCATGCGTGAGATCACCGAGCTGGTTAAGATCCGCATGACCAACCTCAACTCTGTGGGCAAGGCAGAGTAACAGCAAGGGTACTCCGACTCGCTACATATCCCGGGGAGGGACGAGGGCTTAGTTCCCCAATCGTCCTCGGGCATGCAAAAAGCCTCGCTGCGCACTTCGTGCGGCGAGGCTTTTTGCCCCCTGCGGAAAGATTGGGGAACTAAGCCCTCGTCCCTCCCAGGTTGATCTACTCGAGGTCGTCGCCCTTGTGGCGTTAGGGCGGAAATGGGTGGGGCGTCAGGGCTTCTTTGCTGATGAGGGGTTAGTATGCCCGGGCTTGGTTGGGGAATGACTTGTTTAGGGATGCTTGGAGCTTTTCGAACGATGCTCGCAAGTTGTGGCTCTGGTCGGTTGAGCGTTTGGCTTTTGTGGTGGGGGAGTCGAGGAGGCCGTTTCTCTGTGTCGGGGGGAAGGAGAAAAGGTCTGCATGTTTTGGGGATGGCTGCTGTGCTGCGTCATTGGAAGAATGCATGCTTATGCGGCCTCCTCGATGTCCACCAAAAGGTTGCGCACGGGGTGTGCTGCTAGGTCCCGTGCGTTGGCAGTATTATGCCGCGGCTGTTGCAAAGAAGCGCTAAAGAAAGGCTTAATCAGGTTTGATGTAACGATGAAACCGCAGGTCAAAGCTATCGGGTAACACTCTTGAAAGGTTTTGAGCTTAAGGGCTTTCTAAGGTTTGTGGCGCGGATGTGGCTCGCCTGTGTGGGGCGTGTGGACGGCTCGTTCCTAGCGCTGCGGCTCTGCGGCCCGCACCTGCTCGATGACCTTTTCCATGGTGGCGTCGATGCGGTCCTTTTTGAGTTCGCATTCCCAGATGGTTATGGGCGTCCAGCCCATTTGAGTGAGTGCCGCCACGGCGGTGCGGTCGCGCTCGACGTTGCGACGGAACTTTGCCTCCCAAAACTCAACGTTACGCTTGGGTTGGCTGGGGTTGCACTTGGGGCAGCGGTGCCAAAAGCAACCGTTGACGAAGATGGCGATCTTGCGCCCGGGGAAGGCGATATCGGGTTTGCCGGGAACCTTCCATTCCAAACGATAGCCCGTGAGGCCCGCGGCGCGCAGGCGCTGACGTACGAGCAGCTCGGGTTTGGTGTTCGCACGCTTGTTGCCCTTCATGGACTTTTTTATAGCGGCGCGACGGCGCACCAGTTCGCGCTCGTCGGCTGAAAGGTCCGAGGTATCGATGCCGTCGAGCAGACCGGGTTTGGGACGCTTCTTGCTGCGGCGCTTAGGTGCGCGCTTGGATTTGGTGGCGGGTTTGTCGGTCGTGGTGGCCTCGGCGTCGTTGGCAGTGCCGTTGGCCTCAAGCCGATCTTCCTTCAACTCAATCAGAGCATCGATAAGCCCTTTGTCGGCGGGCATCCACTCAACCGTGGCAAGCGAGGTGCGCGGAATCCAGCGGATATCGAGCTGGCGGTCGTGCTTCTGGGGTTCATCGGATTCATCGGCGAGCGAGCAGTAGTAACACTCCATCGAGAGATGGAAATCGGGGTAGTCATACTCAACGGTGTAAAAATCGCGCAGGTTGGTGACTTTGACCTGCAGCTCTTCCATGAGTTCGCGTCGCACGGCGTCTTCGGGTGTCTCGCCGCGCATGAGCTTGCCACCGGGAAACTCCCAAAGTCCCTGCATGTCGCCGTAGCCGCGCTGCACGGCAAGCAGCTCATCAGATCCTTCCTTGCGAATGATCCCAGCGGCAACATGAACAGTCTTCAACAGGAGTCCTCTCTCAACATCAACACGTGGCAGGGTAGCTACGCGTACCTTACACAACGGTAAGGCAAGCGTAAGCCATATCGATGGTAGCCGACTCGTCTTCTTGCGACTATAGATGCCGTAGACTAATCGCAAGAAAGGACTCGGTATGCAAACCACGCACATGGCGACCCCGGTACTGGAGGTCGCGCATCTCGAAAAGGTATATGGAGCGCTGGGCAACGTGACCCGTGCGCTCAACGACGTCAGCTTTACCGTCAACCGTGGCGAATTCGTCGGCATCATGGGCGCCTCGGGCTCGGGCAAGTCGACGTTGCTCAACTGCGTCTCGACCATCGATAGCGCCACGAGCGGCACCATCCGCATCAACGGGCAGGACGTTACGCGCATGAAGCAGGCCAAACTCTCGCAGTTCCGCCGCGAGGAGCTCGGCTTTATCTTCCAGGACTCCAACCTGCTCGATACGCTCACGGCACGCGAGAACATCGCCCTGCCGCTCACCATCGCCCGCACAAACTCGGCAGAGATCTCGACCCGCGTGCAGGATGTGGCAGCGCGCCTGTCCATCAGCCAGGTGCTCGACAAGTATCCCTACCAGATGTCCGGCGGTCAGCAGCAGCGCGTTGCCGCGGCTCGCGCGCTTGTCACCGACCCCACCATGATCATGGCCGACGAGCCCACCGGCGCTCTCGATTCCAAGAGCGCTCGCCTGCTGCTCGAGAGCCTGGAGGCCCTTAACCGCCGCCTACGCGCCACCGTGCTCATGGTCACGCACGACAGCTTTGCCGCCAGCTACACGAGCCGTGTGCTGTTTATCCGCGACGGCAAGATCTTCACCGAGCTGCGCCGCGGCGACACCGACCGCCGAGAGTTTTTCGACCGCATTATGGAGGTCGTTGCCATGATGGGCGGTGAGGGCTCCGATGCTCTGTAAACTCGCTTGGGGCAACGTCCGCCGCGCCGGCCGCGACTACCTCGTCTACCTTTTGACGCTCACCCTGGGCGTCACGGTCTTCTATGCCTTTAACACCATCTCGATGCAGGTCGACATCGCCGGCATCGATGAAAAGGGCTTGGCGCAGGTTATGGGCAGCATGCTCGGCGACCTGACGTACTTTTTGGCCGGTGTCATGGCCTTTTTGATGGTGTATGCCAATAACTTCATCATGAAACGCCGCAAGAAGGAGTTTGGCCTGTACCAGGTGCTCGGCATGGGGCGCGGGCGCGTCGCCACGATCATGGCGCTCGAGACCGTGATAGTATCGGTCGTGGCCTTTGTCGCCGGCATTGTGCTGGGTGTGGGACTCTCCCAGCTCATGACGTTCTTTACGGCCTCGCTCTTTAAGACACAGATCGCCAATTTCCACTTCTTTTTCTCGGTGCATGCGTTCAATCTGACCCTTGTCTGCATGCTCGTAATGTTTGTGCTCACGCTACTGCTGAACCTTCGCGCCGTGCGTCGTACCAAACTCATCGAGCTTATGGGTGCCGAGCGTCGCAACGAGAGCATCAAGACACGCAACCCCTGGATCGCGATTGCCATCTTTGCCGTGGGCGTGGTGCTTGTGGACGTGGCCTATTACCGTCTGCTACGTGATGGGTTCCCGCTAACCGCGACGGACAGCAAGCTGCAAGAGGCCATGACCCAGTTTGGTATTACGACCGCTATGGTTACCGTGGGCACCTTTGCCCTGTTCTGGGGACTCTCGGGCATGCTCATCAAGCTGCTGCAGAGCCTGCGCGGCGTGTATTGGCGCGGCCTCAACATGTTTACCGTGCGCCAGCTTGCGGCCAAGGTCAACACGGTGTGCTTTTCGATGGGCGTCATCGCGATGCTCCTGTTTTTGGCCATCACTTCTGTGACGTGCGGTATGTCGATTGCCAACGTGATGAACGAAAACCTGGAGCGCTATAACCCTGTTGATGTGTCTCAGACGTATGTCTATTACACGCCCGAAACGCTCGACTACTACAAAGAGTATGTCAATCCGTCTGAGGCCGATCGCATGGTGCTGGCCGATAGTACGGTCGATTTGTACTCCGCATGGCACGGCGATCGTATCGATCACGATAACGTTGCAGACGGTATTAAGGGCAAGTCGGCGGACAACAACGACGAGACCGCCAAGAAGGTCAATATCGCCGATGTTGCCGGTGAGCATGTGCAGATCGATTCGTATCTGAGTTACCCGTTTGGCGGTTCGGATCCTTCGGTGACCCCAAGTGAGATGTGCAAGATCATGGGCGAAAAGCTTCCCAAGGCGTTCGGGGGTAGCAATGCCGATGCGATGGGTCTGTTTGTGACGCCGGCGAGTCAGTACAACAAACTGCGTCAGATGATGGGCGAGGAGCCGGTGCATATCGGTCACGACCAGTATCTGCTCGCGTGTGATATGGGCGGCGAGCTGGTCGACCTGTACACCAAGTATATGGCTGGCGGCCATGCCCTCACCTTGGGCGGGCATGAGCTCAAGCCCGCAACCGATAAGTCGGACGAAGATACGGCGGCCATCGCCAATTCGGCGATGGGCAGTAATCCGGGTACCGTCGTCGTTGCCGACGAGCTGTTGTCCCAACTTAATCTGCAGCCGTATTCCAGTAGCCTGCTCGTTAACTACAAACAGGGGATGGATACGACCGAGGCAGACGAGAGCATTAAATACACTGTGCTCGACAATCTGCTCGTTGACGGCAAGGAGCCGGGGTCGTGGGGAACCTTCATCACACGCTCCGAGATGTACACGCAGGCAGCGCAAATGAACGGTCTTATTAGCTACCTAGCCATCTACATCGGCTTTGTATTGGTCGTTGCATGCGCGGCGATTCTGTCGATCCAGCAACTCTCCAACGTGGCCGACGGCAGCCGCAGCTATCGTGTGCTGGCACAGATCGGCTGCGACGACCGCCAGATTCGCCATTCGGTGATGGCGCAGCAAGCGGTATTCTTCCTGTTCCCGCTGGCAGTGGGCCTGGCGCACTCCTTTGTGGCACTTAAGGTGATCATCGAGCTGGTGAGCATTTTCGGAAATATGAGCATCGGCGGCACCGTGAGCCTCACCTGTGCAATCTTCCTGGCAGCATACGGTGGCTACTTCCTGGTGACCTATCTCATGAGCACCGGCATGGTGCGAGCTGCCATAGCCACCCGCTACAGCGAATAACAAGCGGGCAAAATCGTCGCAAAATCAGAGGCGTATGACCGCCGCGAAGGGACCAGGGGCCCTTTCGCGGCGGTTTTTGCCTATCTGGGGGTGTCTCGGATGCAAGTGAGTAGACTTTTTTGAACCTGCCGAGCACATCGCGACAAATGATCGATAAAACCGCAGGTCAGAACTGTGGCGTTTTGGGGCGTGCTTGGCCTCCTGCAAAAAGCCTACTCACTTGGTTTTTCTGCTAGAAGACCGCCACGAGGGAAGGCAACTCCCTTACGGCGGTTTGGACGTTTGCCCAGATAAAACCTGCCAAAATAAACCTGTTCCTTTTTGGCAGGTTAGCGCTCCCAGAAGTGGAGGATGAGCGTGGTGCCTTTTAGCGGAGGGGGCATATTGATTAATTCGGGTAACAGTTTTTTAACGCTGGGGACGATGTTAAAATAGCCAAAATGCTATCTAGGAGCTTTGAATTTATGGCAATCGAGGCGGCTAATCTACAAAACGTGAATCGCTCGTTCCTCTGGCATTCATTTATGTTGTTTATAGGGGCGGCTGGTCTGTATTGTATGGCGCCAAGTATTTATGCGGGCCTTTCTGGCACCGTTCTTATCGGCCTGCATCTGCTTTCGGGCTTCTGTGTGGGTCTCATCTCTCGCCCCGTGAGACCGGGTATTTCCAAACGGCTTTTTGGACTTATGCTCGTAGATATTGCACTTCTTGCGATGTTCACGGTATCTCTTAATGTGTTTCATCAATTTCATGGTGTGGTTTCGGCGCTCGCGTTCATTTTGTTGTTGCTAGCCCCCTTGCTTGTCGCTTGCTGTTCTTGGGCGCTTGGCGGTGAATTCGCAAACATGCGTGCGGGATCAACGGGGAAACATGTAGTCGATGGCCCTGTTCTCCATGGGTATCCTGAGCTCGCCCTTTACAGCCCCGTTGTACTCTTGATTGCTTTGCTTGTTGGCCTTCAGTTTCTTCTCGCCCCGTTGATGGAGTCCGTCGGTTCTTTCCTTTCCGTTAACGCCGAGATGGGGGTTGCTGCCTCGCTCGTCGAACCTCTTGCGTTTGGTAATGCTGCCGTTGTTCTTGATTTGGATTGTTTGTTTTCGCGCAATATAAACATCGGTGCTGTGCTCCTGAGCTTTGGTGGGCATCAAGAGATCGCACTGCTTCTGGTGACTGTCTTGGGCAGCATCCTTGTCAGGGCCATAATGCGATCCTTACCCGACTTAACGAGCGCTTTTTCTGCGGATGCCAAATTAGGAGGAAAACGCTCTGCAGTTGCCGATATCCCTGCGACTTTGGGTTTTTCTCAAAGGGAGTCCGCGGTTTTCTCTATGAGGATAGAGGGAAAAACGTACGAGGAGATTGCTTCTGCCTTGGATATTTCCCCGTCTACCGCCCGTACCTATTTGTCGCGGGCCTTGACTAAAACCGGATATAAAAGCATTTCAGAGGCGACAGCTGGACTTCTTTTGTCAAAGGATACGTGGCATTTCGACGCAACAAAAGGCCATGATCACCGTTCAGAATCACTGAGGTCCTTATCGTCCAATCGGAGCTGCAGGATAGTCTTCGCCTGCTTCCTGTTTATGTATGCGTCTGGAATGGGCATCGAGGAAATCCTCATATGCTTCGGCTTTGAGCATGATGTGATAATCCTGTCGATAGCTATAGTGCTTTTGGCCCTGTGTTGCCATGCGGCTATACGGTGGATGTCTGAAATGCATTTGTGCCTTTCGCCCGAACTTACTCTTTCTTCGGTGTCTGTGGGTGCTGGGGCAACGTTCTGGGTTCACGATGTGGTAAGTCGACTGTACATTTTCTTTGAGTCCGTTGGGAGCGGTGAGGCCGTTGACGGCCTTTTGCCTGCTTTACGCGTGACCGCGTTCCTTGTCGTACTTATCCTTCTGACTTATTCGCTGCTATCCTTGCGTGCGAAAGATGCAGTCCCGGCGGGTAATCGACGCGATGCCGCACGCGAGGTTTTCTTGAAGCTTGGCTTTACGCCACTTTATGCTGACATCATGGCATGCGTTCTTGATGGCAGTGGATCCACCGAGATTTGCGCACATCTTAACGTTGCTCGGGGAACCGTCAAAGAGGCTAAGAGCAAGAGCTATGCCTTGCTTGGAGTTCACTCGGAGCGTGAACTTAGAGATAAGGTATTTTGTCTTATAGCTGATGTTTTAGAAAATGGTAGGTAGAAGCCTGTAGACAAACAAGGTCACAAGTCCATCCCATACGTCTACAGACAGTTCAGACGATGAAGGCGATACTTCCGGACAACGGGTCCGACGATCCGTACGTTGCGAACCGGAGGTGCTTGCCGTGAAGACTTGTGATTGCCTCGCATATGTACGACTTAATTTAGAAGTTCTTGCGCGAAACCGGGGAATTATGTTGCTGACGGCGCTGCTCGCGCTCGTATTCTGCATCCCGGTTTTTCTATCCGTTCCAACGGGAGCAGATTATCTATATGGCAGAGGTTCCATCAAGGAGCAGAGGGCATTGTTGGTCTCTCAAGTCTCTGACGGCGTTTATGACACTGCCCCACAGGAGCTTAACAGTATCATTGCCGACGAAAGGGCGTGTCTTGATAGAGCGCTTAAAAGTAAGACAGACTCCAGAGGGTATTACGATGCGATTGCCGATTATGACAATCTATTGCTCAAGGAATACCGACTCGGTTATTTGAATGGCGTTGATTCGGAGCTATCGCTTGAGGCCCAAGAGCGTCTTCCCCGAGCCATAGCAATGCTGCCCCATCCGGAATCGTACGGCTCAACAACAAAAATGCCTGGGATGATTCTTCTTGCATATTATTGCGGCGCTGTTCCTGCAATAGCGTGGCTTTTAGTTCCGGTTCTCGTCCTCTATATGTCGCTTGAGGGGGATGGAAAGCGGTTCTACGATCGGGCTTTGTTGTCAAAGTTAGAGATGAATGCATGCCGCGTTCTCGTCTCTGGCATTGCATCGATGACGGTTTTGGTTCTGGCGTTGGCTCCCTGTTTTGTATTGGCAACGGTGCTTAACGGTGCCGGTCAGACGGAGTACCCAGTCGTATTCATTCAGTATGGTGACGTGGTCGAAAGAACTGTGTTAGTTCAGCTTGGGCTATTTGCTGTCTTTGAGGTTGCGTTGTCTATGATGTTTGCTTGTTTGGGCGTGTGCGTATACGCAGGAAGCAGAAACAGGGCCATTTCGTCCATGGTGGTCGCTCTTGTGGGGGGCATAAGCCAGCTTCCGTTTTATGCGAGCAAAGATGCTCCATGGCATGCGTTGCTGCCGTATATGGTGCCGAGCTATTCTGTCTCTTCGCTTGCACTCGGCGGCGCTTCTTACGCCAATGGAGCTGAGGTATCACTCGTTCCTGAAGCCAGTGCGCTGCACTGTTTCTTTGCCGTAATGGGCACGCTTGTTGTCTGTGCGTTGGGAATCATCTCGTTTTCGCGCCTAAAAAGCAAGAATCGCTGGGCCTGGAACCATATTAGTCCGGATAGTTTGGGCGAGAAAAGCTTGCTCTCTCTGTCGTTGGATGTGTTGACGGTTGGAAAAAACCAGCTGGCAAAGGGATTGCAGTTTGATATGCCCGCTGGCCAGATATGGGGTCTTGTCGCGCCAAATGGATATGGCAAGACTACGTTACTTAATGCTCTTTGGGGAGACGCTGGGCCATCAGTGCGCGTGTCAGGTTCTCTCTGTTTTCATGCAAAAGCATGTGTCGACTGTGAGGAAATGAGAAAGGAATTCTTCTTGGTTCCGAATGGGCCGTCTCTATTGATTCCATACATGACAGTCGCTTTCCATCTCGACCGATGCAGGCGAATTTGGCATTCACCTCGCACTTTGGACCAAGTGCTTGATCGCTTTGACTTGACTGGGTTGAAGAATACGCCCGTATCTAGGCTGTCTGATGGAAATAGACAATTACTCAATGTGGCGATGGCGTATATGTCCTATTGCGAAGTCGTCCTTTTGGATGAGCCCATGAATGCACTTGATGTGAGACACGTCGCAATCGTTTCGAATGCTCTTAGAGACGATGCGGGTAGGGGGGCGCATGTCATTATCTCTTCTCATCTAATCGGAAATCTCGAATCGCTTTGCGATGCTTCCGTATTGTTCACACGAGATGGCTCTCGTGTCGTTACCCGAGAAATGGGAGGTGATTCGAAATGGATCGGTAATGTGTACGCGCAACTTTTCAAGACGAACGATAACAAAAACTAGGAAAGGAAGATGACCATGAAGCGAAATGTAGCGAAGAACTATGTGAAGGCAATGTGCGCATGTATTATGTTCGCTCTGTCGATGGCCGTAATTCCCACTTATGCGTCGGCGCAACCAGATGCAGGTTCTGTTGCACCTTGTCGTCTTGTGACGGCGGATGTCTTGGACACCTACAAATCGTTCTCCACTGCAAACCACCCGAGCGAGAATATTGATTGCTTCGATCAGACATACAAGAGGCTGTCTTTTAAAACTTCGTATTCTCGTACGGGGCAAACGATTCTCTATACGGGTGCAGCGTTAAGCCCGCGCGGCAACGGGATGCCCGGGTTTGAGACAAAATATCAGTGCACATATCGTACCTGGTAGATAACTCTAGGATCGGATCTCTCCGAATTACTTTGCGGCGGACTTGTTTAACGCTGCTGCCCCTTCGTTCATCTCAATCTGTAACACCTGGCTGGCAAAAACGTCTCTACCTGTTACAGATTGAGACTATTCGACGCGCACTCTATAACTCGTCTCGATCTGTAACAGTAAGACGGCGATTTGTCCTCTACGCGTTACAGATTGAGGCGAATGAAATCATGAACCAAAAACCGCCGCGAAGGGAGACAACTTCCCCGCGGCGGTTGGCGTTTGCCCAGATAAAACTTGCCAAAATAAACCTGTCTCTTTTTGGCAGGTTAGCGCTTTCAGAAGTGGAGGATGAGCGTCGTGCGGTTTTGCTGCTCAGTTTTGACCAGGATGTTGAGGATGTGGGTCTTGACGGTGCCCACGGCAAGGAATAGCTCGTCAGCGATCTCTTGGTTCGATTTGCCCAGTACAACCAGACGCAAAACCTCGGCCTCGCGGTTGGAGAGCTTGTAGTCGCTGGGGACGTTCTTAAACGACTAGTTATTTAAGAACGTCCCCAATGACTACTTTGCGGGTAGTTAAAAGAGCCCCATCCTAAATTAGCTACCCCGCCAACACCGCAGGTAGAGCAAAAGTCAGCGAAAGCCCGCCAGAGCGAGCAAGGTGCCTTGAAGCGAGGCGGCATTGACCTTCTGGTCATGCCGCCGAAGCTGAAAGGCAGATTGCCGCTCTGGCGGGCTTGCAGCGTCGAGCCGTTACGGCGTTTGGTAAAACGCCGTAACTCTAAATGCGCTCTGCGATCTCGTGGATGAGGTAGTCGGTCTTTTCCCAGCCCAGGCACGGGTCGGTGATGGACTTGCCAAAGACGCCGCCGTCGACCGGCTGGTTGCCGTCCTCCAGGTAAGACTCGATCATAAAGCCCTTGACCAGCTTGGAGATGGACTCGTTGCGGCGGCAGCTGTCGAGCACTTCCTTGCAAATGCGATACTGCTCCAGCGGACGCTTACCCGAGTTGTCGTGGTTGCAGTCGATGACCGCCGCCGGATTGGCATAGCCGGCGTGTTCGGTATAGCGCTCGGCCAGGCGCTCGAGGTGCTCGTAGTGGTAGTTGGGGTAGGTGCGACCGTCGAGACCGATGTAGCCACGCATAACGGCGTGCGCGAGCGGATTGCCGTCGCACTCGACCTCCCAGTTGCGGAAGATGAAGCTCTGGTGCGCCTGCGCGGCGTAAATGGAGTTGAGCATAACGGTGGTAGAGCCGGCAGTGGGATTCTTCATGCCGACGGGCACCGAAATGCCGCTCGACACCAGGCGATGCTCCTGGTTTTCGACCGAGCGTGCGCCCACGGCAACATAGCTCAGCAGGTCAACGAGGTACTGGTAGTTGGACGGGTAGAGCATCTCATCGGCGGTAAAGAAGCCCGTTTCTTCAATAACGCGCAGGTGCATATGGCGGATGGCCTTGACGCCCTCGAGCAGGTCGTCGGGAGCCTCGGGGTTGGGGTTGTGCAGAAGACCCTTGTAACCGGTGCCCTTGGTGCGCGGCTTGTTGGTGTAGACGCGCGGAATGATGATGAGCTTGTCCTTGACCTCCTCGGCGGTCTTGGCCAGTCGGTTCATGTACTCAAGCACCGAATCCTCGCGGTCGGCAGAGCACGGGCCGATGATGAGCACCTTGCGTGCGTCCTCGCCGGTAAAGACTTTGGCGACCTCGGCGTCAAATGCCTGCTTTTTGGCGGTAAGCTCGGCAGAAAGCGGCATTTCCTCGCGGATCTCCATGGGGATCGGCAGCCTGCGTTTGAATTCCATGGCCATAGGGGCCTCCTCAATCTATAGAAAGAGCAATAAGCGTATTGTTGAGTGTTCGGCATTATCCGCTGTCGCACGCTAAAGCGCAAGCCCTTGTCACCCCGAAACCTGCCAAAAAGGGACAGGTTTATTTTGGCAGGTTTTATCTGGGTAAACGTTGGCGCTCGCCGGGAGGGAGTGGTGCCACGTGGGGCCCTAAGGCTGTTGTCGGTTCCCCGGGAAACACCCTGTGGGCAAAAAATGCCAAATATGAGTACTGTTGCTCACCTAGTAACATATCCGTCTAGCGAGATAATAGACAAAGTGATAAATATGTTCATTAACGTTGGCAGACGGAAGCCTGCTAACGGGCGTTTTGATTAATTTGAAGGCGTATAGAGGCCGCAAAGAGGTCGTTTGAGGCGGTTTTGGCTGTTACTAAAAAGGTGACAGTACTCATATTTGTCCTTTTTTGCCCACGGGGTCTGGAAAGCGCCGTCAATCAGGTCCCAGGGGAGGCGGTTCGAGGGCCGTGGAACAAAAACGGGGGCGCAGGTTGTCCTGCGCCCCCGTTCTCGGGCGTTATTCGTTCACTGCGGCAGAATTTACGCCGCCTCGTCGAACTGCGAGTTGTACAGATCGGCGTAGAAGCCGCCCTGGGCGAGCAACTCGTCGTGCGTGCCCTTCTCGACGATATCTCCGTCGCGGATTACTAGGATCACGTCGGCGTTGCGGATCGTGGACAGGCGGTGCGCGATGACAAAGCTGGTACGGCCCTGCATCAGTGCATCCATGGCACGCTGAATAAGCTCCTCGGTACGAGTGTCGACGTTGGAGGTCGCCTCGTCCAAAATCAGCGCCGGGCGGTCGGCCAAAATGGCGCGGGCAATGGTCACGAGTTGGCGCTGACCCTGCGACAGGTTGGTGCCCTCCTCGTTGATCATAAAGTCGTAGCCGCCGGCGAGCGTATGGATAAAGTGATCGCAGCGTGCGGCACGTGCAGCGGCTTCGACCTCGGCATCGCTCGCATCGGGGCGTCCGTAACGGATGTTCTCGCGGATGGTACCGTTAAACAGCCAGGTGTCCTGCAGCACCATGGCAAACTCGCCGCGCAGCGCCGCGCGGTCCCAGTCGCGCACGTCGACGCCCTCGACGCGCAGCGAACCGCCGTCCACATCGTAGAAGCGCTGCAGCAGCTTAATGAGCGTGGTCTTGCCGGCGCCGGTGGGGCCGACGATGGCGATGGTCTGGCCGGGCTGCGCCTCGCAGCTAAAGTCGTGGATGATGGTCTTGTCGGGCGTGTAGCCAAACTTGACATGGTCAAACTCCACGTGGCCGGGGCGCTTCTCGGGAATCTGCGCGTCGGCCTTCTGCTCCTCTTCGGGCGCGGCCAGGAACTCAAACACACGCTCGGTGGCAGCTGCCATCGACTGCATCGTGTTGCTCACGTTGCCCAGCTGCTGCACCGGCTGCGTAAAGTTGCGCACGTACTGGATAAAGCTCTGGATGTCGCCGGGCGTGGCATTGCCGGTCAGTGCGAGCTGTGCGCCCACTACGACAACGCCCACGTAACCCATGTTGCCCACCAGACTCATAAGCGGCATCATCAGGCCCGACAGGAACTGCGAACGCCAGCCACTAATAAACAGGCGGTCGTTTTGACGGTCGAACTCCTCGATTGAGGCCTCGGCGCGGTCGAACACCTGAATGACATTCTGGCCGGCAAAGTCCTCCTCGATAATGCCGTTGACGGCGCCCAGGACTTGCTGCTGCTCTCGGAAGTACGGCTGCGAGAAGTGAATCATCACGGTCAGGATAATCGCGGCTGCCGGCAGCGTGAGCACGGTGACGCCGGTGAGCGGCAGGCTGATCGAGAGCATCATGATGAGCACGCCGATAATCTGCGTGACCGACGTGATGAGCTGCGTCACGCTCTGGTTGAGCGACTGGCCGAGCGTATCGACGTCGTTGGTGATGCGGCTGAGCACGTCGCCCTTGCTGTGGCCGTTGAAGTAGCTCATCGGTACGACGGCGATCTTGGCGGCGATCTCCTTGCGCATGCGGTAGCAGATCTTTTGCGTGACGCCGGTCATGAGCCAGCCCTGGATGAGGCTGCAGGCAGAGCTCGCCAGATACAGACAGAGCAAAAAGCCGAGCGTCTTGGCGATCCAGGCAAAGTCGACATCGCCGGTACCGTTGACCTTGGCAACCAGGCCCTCGAACAGTTTGGTGGTAACCTGGCCGAGCACCTTGGGCCCCACAATGTTAAAGATGACCGAGCACACTGCAAAGGCGACGGCGGCAAACACGGCAATCTTGTGCTGGCCGATATAGCCGAGCAGCTGCCTCATGGTGCCCTTAAAGTCCTTGGCCTTTTCGCCACGGCGCATGCCACCCATGCGGCCCATGGGACCACGCTGGCGGGTGGGCTTGGGAATCTGAGTCTTGGTCTCGTCTGCCATTAGCGCTCGCCTTCTTCCATGACGGCTGCAATTTCTTCTTGGGTAAGCCCCAGCTCCTCGGCGGAAAGCTGCGACTGTGCGATCTCCAGGTACGCCGGGCAGCTGCGCAGCAGCTCCTCGTGCGTGCCGGCGCCCACTACGTGGCCGTCGTCGAGCACGATGATCTGGTCGGCGTGCATGATGGTCGCGATGCGCTGGGCCACGACCACGAGTGCGGCGTCGGTAACGTTTTTGGCCAGCTCCTCGCGCAGGCGCGCGTCGGTCTTGTAGTCGAGGGCGCTAAACGAGTCATCGAACACCACGACCTCGGGCTTTTTGGCCAATGCACGGGCGATGGCCAGACGCTGGCGCTGACCACCCGAAACATTGGAGCCGCCCTGGCTGATGGGGGAGTCGTAACCGCCCTCACGCTCGGCGATAAAGTCCTCGGCCTGTGCGATGCGCGCGGCCTGGCGCATGTCATCATCGCTCACCATGTCGCCGGCAAACTTGAGGTTGCTCTCGACGGTGCCCGAGAACAGACGCCCCTGCTGCGGGATGTAACCAATGCGGCGGCGAAGCTCGGAAAGGGTCATGTCGCGCACATCGATGCCGTCGAGTGAAATGCTGCCGCCCGTGACGTCGTACAGGCGTGGGATGAGCTGCACGAGCGTAGACTTGCCCGAACCCGTGGAGCCAATGATGCCGAGCATCTGGCCGGCATGCGTGGTGAAGTTCACGCCGCTGATGACGTCGGCGCGGGCATCGGGATACTGGAAGCTCACGTCGCGGAAGGTGAGCTCGCCGCGCGGCGCGCTGGCCGCGGGCAGTTTGGGCGAGACGGGGTCGTTGATGCTCGTGGGGCAAGTGATGACCTCTTCCACGCGCTCGGCTGCGACCTCGGCACGGGGCAGGATGACCGAAACCATGGTGAGGATCATAAACGCCATGACGATCTGCATGGTGTAGGAGATAAACGCCATCATGTTGCCGACCTGCATCACGCCGTCGGACACGCCCTGCGCGCCAAACCAGACGATAAGCACGGTGATGCAGTTCATGACGAGCATCATGAGCGGCATCATAAAGCTCATGGCGCGGTTGGTGTAGAGCTGCGTGGTCATTAGGTCGAGCGAAGCCTTGTCAAAGCGCTCGAGCTCATGTTCCTCGCGGTTGAACGAGCGGATGGGCATAAGGCCGTCGAGCAGCTCGCGGGCGGTAAGGTTCACGCGGTCAACAAAGCTTTGCATCTTTTTGAACTTGGGCATGGTGAGGCCCATAAGCACGCCGACGACGGCCGAGACCGCGATGATGGCAACGGCGATGGTCCACTCCAGGCCGGTATGGTTGGCCAGGACGCGCATGACGGCGACGATGCCCATGACGGGGGCCATCAGACACATGCGGATAAACAGGGTTGCGGCCATCTGGATCTGCTGAATGTCGTTGGTGCAGCGGGTGATGAGCGAGGCCTGGCTAAACTTGCCCACCTCGGCCGGCGAGAAGTGCATAACCTTGTTGAAGGTCTCGCGGCGCAGGTCGCGGGCGATGGAGCAGGCGGTGCGCGAAGCCACGGCACCGGTCAGGATGGTGGCGACGAGCGACACCAGACACAGGCCGAACATCGTGGTCGCCATGCGGCTCAGGTAGGCGTTCTGCACGTCGGCGGGGTCGATGCCCTGTGCCTTGTACTCGTCCTGTACATAGCTCACGGCGCGCTGGGTGACGATGGAGCCCGACATGGAGCCCATTTTGTCCGCCATTTGGTTGGCGCCCTCGACGAGCTTGTCCTGGTCGATTAGGCCGCCTTCAACGCCCAGACGCAGGCTCTTCATAGTGATCTTACCGCCGTCGGCATCAATCTGCTTTTGCATGTTCTGCGCCGCCGCGGCCTTCTGCTGCATCTCGGCGAGCTGCTCGGGCGTCATCGCTGCCATTTGCTCGGGGGTGGGCATGGCCTGGGCAGCGTTGTCGTCTTTCTCGCTGGACGAGCCCATCATGTCGCCCATGGAGTTGGCGTCGATGCCCTGGTTGAGCGAAAGGACAACAGTCTCGGGCAGGCTCATAATGTCGGCAATCTTGCCTCCATCGGCACGCTCTTCCTCGGTGCCCTCGTACGTTCGAATGTCGTTTTTGTCAGCCTTGCTAAACACGGCCTCCACAGCCTTGGCGTCCTTGGCGCTCATAAAGAGTTCGAGGTCGTCGAGCGATTCGGCGCGGATGGTGTCGGGTACGGGCGACGCGATGCCGCCTTGCTGCACACCCACGTCGACGATGTCGCTCATATAGGTAGGCAGCGCCAGATCGGCGTTGCAGCTGATTACGATAAGTACGATAGCTGCGAACAGTGCCAGGATATGTTTTTTAAAGAGCTTGAGAATCCTCACTCGGCATCTCTCCTTTCTTGATTGCGGTCGATAATTTCGTTGGCACGTCTAAGAAGGCGCACCATCTCTTGGGTATCTGTTTCGCCAAGCTGCTCGAGGAAGGCCGCGGTGCGGTCCTCGAATTCCCGACGTTTGATTTCGATAACCTGGAATCCTTTGTCGGTCACCGTGACGTGTACGCGACGACGGTCGGTCTTTGAGTGCTCGCGCTCGACCCAGCCCTTGGCCTCGAGGGCGCGCAGGATATTGGCGATGCGGGCGCTCGAGACCCAGGCGCGATCAGCGAGTTCGCTCGGCGTGAGCGAGCCGCCGGCGCGCATGAGGGCGCGCATGACGGCCATCTCGCCACCCAGAGCCTGGTCGGCAAAGCGCGAAACGCGCTGGTGCATGCTGCCAAACTCGGTAAAGAGCTGACGCCCAAGCTCATGGAAATCGGTATCTTCCACCGAAAACCCCTAACACTAGAAACTATTTTCGGTGGAAGATGATACCCCCATACGCGGGACTCATACAGTAGGCAATATTAAGAGCTCATTAAGACTTAAAATCATTCAATTGCTAAAGCGTTTCAAAGAACTATTATGCCCGCGGTTAGGCGAGGGGTTGTCACCACCATGACGACTGGGACTCATATAATCGCCACGTGCGATGCTCCAACTTCCCGCAAGGAGACACCTTACATAAAGGGGGATGGAGTCATGGCATTTGACTTCACGGGTAAAACCGCGATCGTTACCGGTGGCACTCAGGGCATTGGCCTCGAGATCGCCAAGGGTATCGTTGCGGGCGGCGGACACGTCGCGCTCATCGCAAGGAACGCTGCTAAGGGCGAGGCCGCTGTGGCCGAGCTTGGCGAGGGCAACAAGTTCTATCAGCTCGATGTTGCCGATGCGCTCAAGGCGCGCGAGACCGTCGAGCAGATTTTTACGGACCTGCCGCAAACCAACATCCTGATCAACTGCGCTGGCGTCATCAGCACCAAGAAGTTCGACGAGATCGATGACACCGAGTGGCGCCGCACTATCGATATCAACCTCAACGGTACCTTCACTATGATGAACGCCGTGTACCCGCACTTTAAGGCGGCGCATGCCGGCACTATCGTCAACGTGAGTTCCGTTGCTGGCAAGATCGGCGGCGGCCTGCTTGGCACCGCTGCCTACGCGAGCTCCAAGGCCGGTGTCAACGGCCTTACCAAGGCGGTCGCCAAGGAGGGCGGCAAGTTTGGCGTTCGCTGCAACGCCGTGTGCCCGTCGCTCACGTTGACCGATATGACCTCGATTCTCTCTGACGAGAACTCTCAGCGCATCATCAACGGTATTCCTCTGGGCCGCGCTGCCCAGGCCAGCGAGCCTGCGCAGATGGTGCTGTTCTTCGCTTCCGACCTCGCCAGCTTCGTGAACGGCGAGATCGGTGACTGCGACGGCGGCATCGTCCTGGACGGGTAATACCCCGCGATGATTATTCGGCGACGGCTCCTGCGACTCGGGACCGTCGCCTTCTTTCTGACATAGGCGCGTGCGGCTACGATTCGCATGCATCCAAAGGAGATATATATGAGTGAATCGACTGCGGTGGAGGCGCCGGCGGCAAAGGAGCCGTTCTTTAAGATGTCCTCCATCCCGGGTGCCAATATTTTGGTGCCGCTTTTGTTGGGCTGCCTGCTCAACACGCTGTTCCCTGACCTGTTCAAAACGCTCGGCAGCTTTACGCTTGGCATGACCCAGCAGGGTGCAGGCCCGCTCGTGGGCGCTTTTTTGCTTATCGTCGGTACGACGATTTCGTTTAAGAGTGCTCCTGCCGCCGCTGCCCGCGGTGCCATCATCATCGCCGTCAAGCAAATCGTGGTCGTTGCCGTGTCGCTGCTCATCCTTTATGTGTTCAACGACAACCTGTTTGGCATCTCTGCCATGGTGATGCTGGCGGCTTGCACCGGCGCCAACAACGCTATGTACGCCGGTCTGATGGGCACCATGGGCAATGAGGCCGAGCGTGGCGCCGTCGCCATCACCACGCTGGTTGTCGGCCCTCCGGTCACGATGATCGTGCTCGGCGCTGCCGGTCAGGCTCCGATCGGCTGGTCGCTCGTGGGCGCCATCCTGCCGATCGTCGTCGGCATTATTCTGGGCAACCTCTTCCCGAGCTTTAAGAAGATGATGGCACCGGCACTTTCCGCCATCATCGTGCTCGTCTTCTTTGCCATGGGCTCGACCATGACCTTCGGCCAGCTTATCAATGGCGGTCTTCCCGGCATCGTGCTTGGCGTGATTTGCTCGGTAGTCTTTGCAATTCCCGTTATCGCGGTCGATAAGCTCACGGGCGGTACGGGTGTCGCAGGTGCGGCCATTTCGAGCTGCGCCGGAGCCAATGTGGCCACGCCTGCTGCCATGGCAAGCGTCAACGGGGCCATGTACGGCGGCGCCGTGCTCGCGACGGCTACGGCACAGGTTGCTGCCTGCGCAATCGTGACGGCTATTTTGACCCCGCTGGTCACCAGCTGGTGCTACAAGCATTTTGAGGGCCAGGGCAACGGCGATAGCAAGGCAACGACCGACAAGGCCTCCGCAGCTGCCTAATGCCAAACGGTAATCAAAGCTAAAAACTAGCTACGCCACAGGGCGGCCACGGGGGATCCCGTGGCCGCCCTGCAGTTTCTGTAGGGTCTTTGGGACACTTTACCCTGCTAAAGCTGGCATAACAGCTAGAGCGAACGTCGTACAAAGGCAAGGAAAAATAACATACAAATCGGTGAACGGTAGTTGTTCGCGCTCGCGTTTCCTGCGGATTTGTAAAAAACGCCCTTATGATATAAAAAAAGAAACATATAACAGCCCAGATGGAGAGGGTCGCTATGTTATCCTTCTCAGACGGGTGAAATCTTGGGTTTTGGGTTGTAGTTCCAAGGTGGACAAACGTTTTCCCTGCACCAACGTGTGGTGAAGAACGGAAGAAGCCGGTAGTGCAAGCCGAAAATTCAAGAATTCAATAAGCAGCGGTGTGAGAGAGCGCCGCATTACACGTAACTAGGAGCGTGGTTACACAATGCAGGAGGCATGGGAAGGCTTCAAGGAAGGCATTTGGACGGGAGAGGTTGACGTCCGAGACTTCATCCAGAAGAACTACACCCCCTACGAGGGCGACGAGTCGTTCCTCGCCGGCCCGACCGAGCGTACCAAGGAGCTGTGGGGCGAGGTTCTCGACCTGCTGCTTAAGGAGCGCGAGCAGGGCGGTGTCCTCGATATGGACACCAAGACCGTTACGGGTATCGTGAGCCACCCCGCTGGCTACATCGATAACGCCCACCGCGAGAAGGAGACCATCGTCGGCCTCCAGACCGACAAGCCGCTCAAGCGCGCGCTGCACGTCAACGGCGGTATCCGCATCGCTTGCCAGGCTGCCAGCCAGCACGGCTATAAGGTCGACGAGAACGTTGTCGAGCGCTATACCTTCGAGCGTAAGACCCACAACGCTGGCGTCTTCGATGTCTACACCCCCGAGATGCGTGCTTGCCGCTCGGCTCACATCATCACCGGTCTGCCCGATGGCTATGGCCGCGGCCGTATCATCGGCGACTACCGTCGTGTTGCCCTGTACGGCGTCGACTACCTGATCAAGGACAAGGAGGCCCAGAAGGCTTCCACCCCGACGGTCATGACCGCCGACAACATCCGCGACCGCGAGGAGCTGCAGGAGCAGATCCGCGCCCTCGGCGAGCTCAAGATGATGGCCGAGACCTATGGTTTCGATATTTCCAACCCTGCCACCAACACGCAGGAGGCCATCCAGTGGATGTACTTCGCCTACCTTGCTGCCGTCAAGGAGCAGAACGGCGCCGCTATGTCCATCGGCCGTACCTCTACGTTCATCGACATCTACGCTGAGCGCGACCTTGCCAACGGTACCTTCACCGAGGAGCAGATCCAGGAGTTCGTGGATCACTTCATCATGAAGCTCCGCATGGTCAAGTTTGCCCGTACCCCCGAGTACCAGGCCCTGTTTACCGGCGATCCGCAGTGGGTCACCGAGTCCATCGGCGGCATGGGTGTTGACGGCCGTACGCTCGTTACCAAGATGAGCTACCGCTACCTGCACACGCTCGAGAACATGGGCACCAGCCCCGAGCCCAACATGACCGTTCTGTGGTCGACCCGTCTGCCCGAGAACTTCAAGAAGTTCTGCGCCAAGACTTCTGTCGCCAGCTCCTCGATCCAGTACGAGAACGACGACCTCATGCGCGTCTATCACGGCGACGACTACGGTATCGCCTGCTGCGTGTCCTCCATGCGCATTGGCAAGGAGATGCAGTTCTTCGGCGCTCGCGCCAACCTGGCTAAGTGCCTGCTGTATGCACTCAACGGCGGTGTTGACGAGGTCTCCAAGAAGCAGGTCGGCCCCAAGTACCGCGCCGTCGAGGGCGATACGCTCGATTACGACGACGTTGTGGCCAAGTACAACGACATGATGAAGTGGCTCGCTGGCGTGTACGTCAACTCGCTGAACATCATTCACTACATGCACGACAAGTATTGCTACGAGCGCATCCAGATGGCTCTGCACGACAAGCACGTGCACCGCTGGTTCGCTACGGGCATCGCTGGCCTTTCCGTCGTGGCTGACTCCCTGTCCGCCATCAAGTACGCCAAGGTCCACCCCGTCCGTGACGAGAACGGCATCATCGTCGACTTCGAGACCGAGGGCGATTTCCCCAAGTACGGTAACGACGACGACCGCGTCGACCAGATCGCTCACGACGTTGTGCACCAGTTCATGGAGTACATCCGCATGAACGACACCTACCGCAACTCCGTGCCCACGACCTCGGTTCTGACCATTACTTCCAACGTCGTCTACGGTAAGAAGACCGGCTCCACGCCCGACGGCCGCAAGGCTGGCCAGCCGTTCGCCCCGGGTGCAAACCCCATGCACAAGCGCGATAGCCACGGCGCCATCGCTTCGCTGTCTTCGGTTTCCAAGCTCCCGTTCCGCGATGCTCAGGACGGCATCTCCAACACCTTCTCCATCATCCCGAGTGCGCTCGGCAAGGAGGACCAGGTGTTCTTTGGCGATATTGACCTTGATCAGCTGGGCGAGTAACTATTGTTAGTGCTATACTAACAATAACGATTACTGATTAGTGCGCCGGTTTCGGCCGGCGCCTATTAATCGAAGGAGACACATTATGAAGGTTTCTGAAGTTTCCGAGACCCAGGCCGATAACCTGGTCCACATGCTCGACGCTTACGCCGAGAAGGGTGGCCACCACCTGAACATCAACGTCTTCAACCGTGAGACGCTGCTCGACGCTCAGGCTCACCCCGAGAAGTACCCGCAGCTGACCATCCGCGTTTCCGGCTATGCCGTGAACTTCCACACGCTCACCAAGGAGCAGCAGGACGAGGTCATTGCGCGTACCTTCCACAACAAGTTCTAAAGGGTTCAACTCCTGTAGGATTACTGGGGCCGGTTTTGGGTTATTTCCCAAAACGTCCTCGGACATGCAAAGAGGCTCCGCTGCGCGCGTTGCGCGGCGGAGCCTCTTTGCGTCCTGCGGGATGTTTTGGGAAATAACCCAAAACCGGCCATGTGGGGTCCTTTGGAGTCACCCTTTAGGCGGAACTCTCCTAATTATTTGGATGAGTCGTTTACTTACTTGTACTGTTACCGTCTTCCCGCTCTTGTTGGGGTATGCTTTGTTCGTATGTAAACGTATGACATGTTGATGGGGGAGGGTGCTATGGCTCGCGAGAGTGCTCGTTCTAAGGATACGGCTAAGCCTGGCATCAAGGAAGTTGCAGCGGTGGCGGGGGTTTCGCCTACTACGGTATCTCGCGTGCTTAATAATCGCGGCTATATTAGCCAAGAGACCCGCGATAAGGTCCATGCCGCGATGAAGCGCATCAACTATACGCCCAACGATATCGCCCGTGCCATGCTCAACGGTCGCCTGAATCTTATCGGTATGATCGTCCCCTATGTCAGCAGTCCGTTTCATGCCCAAGTGGTTCAAGTCATTGAGCATACCCTGGCCGAAAACGGTTTTAAGATGCTGCTGTGCAATAGCGCCAATCGACCCGAGCTTGAGCGCTCTTATATCGACATGCTTCGACGCAATATGGTTGATGGCGTCATCGTCAACTCGCTTAATATCGGTGCCGAGGCGTATGCCGAGATGGGTTTGAGTCTGGTTGGTATCGACTGCGACCTTGGCGAAGCCTCTGTTCAGATTGCGAGCGACAGCTATAGCATCGGCGAACTTGCCACGCGTCGCCTGATCGATGACGGATGTTCACGCATCCTGTGCCTGCGCAGCAATAGCCGCATGCGCATGCCTGCCAATAAGCGTACCGATGCCTACCTCGATGTTGTTGAGCAGGCCGGTTTGCCCGCGCTTGTCCGTGAGGTTGAGTTCGTTAAGCCCGACGACGAAAAGAGCGCGGTCGTTGCGAAGATCCTCGATGAGAACCCCGATATTGACGGCATCTTTGCGGGAGACGACACGATGGCGGCTATCTGTCTTAACGTGATGAAGCAGCGCGGCTTGAGCGCTCCGGGCGATATTAAGGTCGTGGGCGCGGATGGTGCCCGCCGCACTATGACGTTTATGCCTGACTTAACAACCGTACGCCAAGATATCGATCGCATCGGAGAGCTCGCGGCGCAATCCATCATTGCTCTTATTAACGGCGAAAAGCCCGAATCGAATATCAAGCTCCCCGTTGAACTCATTGAGGGTAAAACCGCGTAGTTCATCCCGTGCCAAAAGAATTCCTCAAACACCTCTGATGACCGTTCGCCGGCATATGTCAACCGTTTGCCGACGACTGGAACTGCGAAAAGACGTATTGGTGTGAAAACGTTTGACATATGAAAACGATTGACATATCTTGCAGTTGTACCGAGTTAGTATCTCGTGAGAAAGGAAGTCTCGGATGCACAAGGTGTATTACCAGCCTGAGGGAATTTGGGTAGGCGACATCATGCCGTACGGCGAGGACGGCACGTTCTATCTCTATCATCAGCGTGACACGCGAAACCCCGGACCTTTCGGAGAGCCGTTTGGCTGGGCACTCGCGACAACCAAGGACTTCGTCAATTACAAAGACTTTGGCGAGAGCCTTGAGCGTGGCGGCGACGAGGAAGTCGACCAGTATGTTTATGCCGGCACGGTGTTTAAGGTGGGCGACAAGTACCATGCGCTCTACACTGGTTGCAATCGCGATAAGGTCAAGGCACGCTTGATGAAGCAGGTTCTTCTTCACGCAACGAGTGACGACGCCGTCAAGTGGGAGAAGAACATCGCCGAGACGCTGCTTCCGCCCCAGGAGGGTTACGATGACCGCAACTGGCGCGATCCCTTTGTGCTTTGGGATGAGGAGAACGAAGAGTACATGCTCATCCTCGGCACGCGTGTGGGCGAGGACAAGCGTCTGATGACCGGTCGTCTGGTCAAGTTCACCTCCAAGGACCTGGATACCTGGGAGTTCCAGGGCGACTGGTGGAATCCGGGCCTGTACACCATGTTCGAGATGCCTGATCTCTTTAAGATGGGCGACTGGTGGTATCTGGTGTTCTCCGAGTACAGTGATGGCAACAAGACCCGTTACCGCATGTCTCGCTCTATCAACGGTCCTTGGATCACTCCTGCGGACGATTCCTTCGATGGCCGCGCGTACTATGCCGCGCGTACCGCATTTGATGGCGAGCGCCGCGTTCTCTTTGGTTGGGTTCCTACGCGTGACGAGGGCGGTGACCCCAGCTCTTACCTGTGGGGTGGCACCTTTATGCCTCTCGAGATCGTTCAGCGTGCTGACGGAACGCTCGGCACCAAGCTCCCCGACAGCATGCTTGGCGCCTTTGGCGAGGCTAAGGCAGTCGAGGCCTTTGAGCTTTCCTGCGAGTCGGGCAAGGTCGAGCAGGTGCTCGCCGCGGATGCCGGTTCCACCTATATGCTCGATGCCGACATCGAGCTCGCCGGTGACGCTGCCGGCTTCTCGGTGAAGCTTGCCGAGGACGCCGAGTCCGGTCTTGCCTATGAGTTCCGCGCCAACCTGCGTGAGGGCAAGCTCGAGTTTACGGCGGCCCCCCAGTATCCGTGGTTCCAGGTCAACAACATGGGCCTCGAGCGTCCGTTGTTCTTTAAGGGCGAGGGCACTCATCATGTGCGCCTGGTCGTTGACGACGATATCGCGACCATCTTTGTCGATGATGTTGCGCTTAACGCGCGCTTCTGCAATAAGCAGGGCCAGGGTGTGGCGCTGACGGTCACCGACGGTACGCTCAAGTGCGCAAATGCAACGATCGCGTCTCTGTAATGGCATCAAAACGTCTTATGATTTCGTAAAGGAATGGAGAGGAACATGGACTACAAAGTAGCGTCTCAGCAAGTCGTCGATAACGTCGGCGGTCTGGAGAACATCGAGGGCGCCACGCATTGCGTTACGCGTCTGCGTCTGGTGCTCAAGGATACGAGCAAGTACAACAAGGCCGAGCTCGAGAACATCGATGGCGTCAAGGGCGTGCTGTACAACAGCGGCCAGCTCATGATCATCTTCGGTACCGGTACCGTCAACAAGGTCTACGATGAGTTTATGGCTCTGACGGGCGTTAAGGAGATCAGCGCTTCCGAGGTCAAGGGCGCCGAGGCGGACAAGAAGGGCAAGTTCTTCTCGGTCCTCAAGGTATTTTCGGACATCTTTATCCCCATCATTCCCGCTTTCGTCGGCGCTGCTATCATCATCGGCCTTAAGTCGCTGATCGTTGCCAACGGCCTCTTTGGCATGGAGGGCAGCCTCGCCGATCACAGCGAGTTCCTCAAGAACCTCGCAAGCTTCTTTGCCATTATCGCCACCACGTTCGACTACCTGCCTGTCCTGGTTATGTACAGCGCGGTGAAGCGTTTTGGCGGTAACCCGATTCTGGGCATCCTCGTCGGTATCGTCATGGTTCACCCGAGCCTTATGAACCGCAACACGTTCGTTATGGACCCGACGGGTGCTGAGTACTGGAACTTCGGTCCGCTCTCCATTCCCATGGTTGCTTTCCAGGGCGGCGTGTTCCCTGCAATCCTGACTGCCTGGTTTATGGCCAAGGTCGAAAAGATTGCCCAGAAGTACATCCCCGAGGTCGTTTCGTTCGTCTTTGTCCCGACCGTTACCCTGATTCTTGCTAACGTCGCTCTGTTCACCGTGTTCGGCCCGCTCGGCAACCTGATCGGCGACGTCCTCGCCGGCGTAATCGATATCCTGTACAACAGGATGGGCGTCTTCGGTGCCTTTGTCTTTGCCGCATTCCTGCAGCCGCTCGTCGTTACCGGTACGCATCAGTTCATCCAGGGTATCGAGGCAAACCTCGTTGCCACGACTGGCTTCAACTACATCCAGGCCATCTGGTCGGTTTCCATCATCGCCCAGGGCGGCGGCGCCATCGGCATGTACCTCATTCACAAGAAGCATTCCAAAGAGCGCAACATCTGCATGTCGTCCTTTATCCCGACGCTGGTCGGTATCTCCGAGCCCGCAATCTTTGCTGCAAACATGCGCTACTCGATTATCCCGTTCATCTGCGCTTGTATCGGTGCAGGCTGCGGTGGTGCCTTCGTGAAGCTCTTTGAGGTGCGCGCCATCGGTCAGGGTCTGACCGGCGTGCTTGGCCTGCTCATCGTCACGCCCGAGACGCTCGTGTGGTATGTGGCTGGCAATCTCATCGCCTTCATCGTGCCGATCGTCTTGATCTTTGCCTACAACAAGGCAAAGGGCGTGCCGACCACCGATGAAGAGGGCACTGGCGCGGGCTTCGACGTTAGCTTCTAGTTGAGCCGTTCAGCGTAATGTGCGGATAAGTCCATTTGGGGAAGGGCGTTCGGCTCGTGTGAGTCGAGCGTCCTTTCCCATAGACGAGAAAGTCAACGGCGATGTTTAATCAAAAAAATAAGGTGACACGCGCGGACTATGAGCAGTGGCGTGCCGGACAGGATGAGACGGCGGCTCGCATCGCGTCCGACCCCGATAGGCTTTTGTTCCATGTGGAGCCTGAGCTTGGCTGGCTCAACGACCCCAATGGTTTGGTTCAGATTGGTGATACGTATCACATCTATCATCAATACGATCCGTTCGATGCTGCGCATGGCGGTCCAGTGCTTTGGAACCATCTGACGACAAAGGATTTTGTGACGTACGAGAATCACGGTCCCGTGCTGTTCCCCGATTCCGATTTGGATTCGAGTGGAGCGTATTCTGGTTCTGCCTTTGTACGTGATGGCAAGATTCACTACTTCTATACCGGCAACGTTAAGCATTTTGACCGTGATGATTACGACTACGTGTTGACGGGCCGTGAGCAAAACCAGATTCATATGGTTGCCGAGAATCCCGACGAATTGGGCGAGAAGCGCATAGCTGTTGGGCCGGTCGATTACCCCGACGATATCGGTACGCACGTGCGCGATCCCAAGATCCTTGAACACGACGGTATCTACCACATGGTTCTGGGCGCTCGTACGAAAGACGACCGTGGCTGCGTGCTTGTCTATACCTCGCGCAATCTTGAGGACTGGAGCTATGCGACGCGCATTGAGTTGGGCGAGAAGTTTGGCTTTATGTGGGAGTGCCCCGATCTGTTTGAGCTCGATGGCGAGCTTATTCTCGTTTGCTGTCCGCAGGGTGTGCCTGCCGATGGTTGGCGTTACCGCAATCCGCATCAGTGCGTGTGGTTCCCCATCGAGGCCGATTGGGAGGCGCCGAGCTTTAAAATCGTCGGGAAGGGCATGCCCCCGATGGTCGATGCCGGTTTTGATTTCTATGCTCCGCAGTCCTTTGAGGATGCTGCAGGCCGGCGATTGATGATCGGATGGTCGGGTTGCCCCGATGCGACGGCGGAAAACCCGACGGTGGCGCGCGGGTGGCAGTGCGCGTTGACGGTGCCGCGAGAGCTGAGCATGCGCGATGGTAAGCTCTGCCAGCAGCCGGCGCACGAGATTGAGAGGATGCGCGGCGACTGCGTTCGCACGACAGGCGGTGAAACCGTTGAGGAGCCGGGCCGCCTGTTTGATCTCGTGGTTTCCTGTGAGGGCGCCAAGATGGTTGAGCTCGAGATTCGCAAGGGTGTCTTTGTGCGCTATGCGGACGGGATGCTTACCCTCGACATGGGTGACGAAGGCTATGGGCGCGACCAGAGGTCGATTGAGCTCGGCGAGCTTCGCGACCTGCGCGTGCTTTCGGACACTACGATGGTCGAGATTTTTGCCAACGGCGGTGAGGCGGCACTTACGAGCCGTACCTATTCGTCGGCGGTTCCGGCGATGGCGCTGCACGCCGAGGGTGCGGCGTCGATGGATTTCTACCGCCTCGCTCATTAACCGTGCATGGAGCACGATTGGACTTGTTGGGCGGAATGTGTCGCAGTTGCCGCGGCCAACTACCGTTTATCGCGTATAGCTACCGTTTGCGGAATAAGTAACACTCCTTAATAAACCGTGTAGAATCTCAGATAAGCACGGAGTTTTCCAGGGAGACGCTGTCCTTTGTTGTGTGCAAGGGGCGGCGTCTCTTTGGCGCTTGGACGCCGTTGTGCAACAGTGCGGCGGTGCGTGCCATGTATTGAAAAGCCAATGTCGAGATGGGTCGTGATATTAATGGGCAAGTACGTAATCGTGGTCGAGTCTGGGTCGGATGTGACGCCGGAGCTCTGCGAGCGCTACGGCATCGTGCGCGTGCCCATGCATGTCACGATTGGTGACGAGACCGTCGAGGACGGCTCGATCGATCCGCTTGAGATTTACTCGCGCTGCAACGAGTTTGGTGTGATGCCCAAGACCAGCGGCTGTGCGCCGGCAGATTTTGCGCACGTATATGACCGTATCCATGCCGAGCAGCCCGATGCGACCATTCTGCATCTTGCGTACTCCGAGGCCACGACCTGCTCGCATCAATCATCGAAGATCGCCGCCAAGGGTCGCGACTACGTCTACTCCATGGACACGCGCTTTGTCTCGGTGGGGCAGTCGCTCGTTGTCGTCGAGACCGCCAAATACATCGAGACTCACCCCAATGCCACCGTCGACGAGATCTTCGCCTTCGCGAACTCCGTCATGGACCGCGTGCTGCTGGGCTTTGTTCCTACGGACCTTGCCTTCCTTAAGGCGGGCGGTCGCTTGTCCAACGTCGCGTTCCTGGGCGCCCATCTGCTCAAGATTAAGCCCTGCATTGAGGTGACGGGCGGTAAGTTCGTGGCGACCAAGAAGTTCCGCGGTTCTATGCTCAAGTGCGCCCGCGCCTTCATTGACCACATGGTTGCGAAGGGCGAGATTGACTACTCGCACATTGGCCTGGCGTATTCGGTGGGCCTTTCCCAGGAGCTGCGCGATGACATGGAAGTCTATGCGCATGACCTGGGCTTTAAGGACGTTACCTGGACTCAAGTCGGCGGCGTCATCTCGAGCCATTGCGGCCCGACCGCCTTCGGTGCGGTGCTCACGCTTAAGGCGTAAAGGCCGCAGGCGAGCGTTCTTCAGCCTGACATCTCGACGTAGACCCCAGCCATGGTGATGGGGGATAGATTAAAACGTGCCGTTCTAGTCTGAGACGTTTAAACGCAAACGCATGGGCTAGAATGGCTCTGGCATTTTAATTGGTTGCATCCAAGGAGAGGCAAGGTAGCGCGAATGGCAGAAATGACGCTTGAGGGTGTGGACGCTCGTCCCGAGGACTCTGCGTTTGCCCTTGGCCGCGTGCATTCGATCGAGACGATGGGAACGGTCGACGGACCCGGCATCCGCTTTGTGGTGTTTGTTCAGGGCTGTCCCATGCGCTGCGCGTATTGCCACAATCCCGATACCTGGTCGGTCAACGGCGGCACCATGGTGACCGTCGAACACCTGATGGATGAGTTCCAGAGTAACCACGAGTTCTATCGCAGCGGTGGAATTACGGTGTCCGGCGGCGAGCCGCTCCTGCAGCCCGAGTTTTTGGCCGACCTGTTCCGTGCAATGCACAACAACCCCGATGGCCGCGTGCATACCTGCCTTGACAGCTGCGGGTATGCGTTTGATCCCGGCCATCCCGAGAAGTTTGATGCCGTGCTCAACGAGACCGACATGGTGCTGCTCGACATCAAACATGCCGATCCGGCTGAGCATAAAAAGCTGACCGGCTGCGATCCTGCACGTATCCTGGCGTTTGGCGATGAGCTTGCCCGTCGCAAGATCAAGGTCGTTATCCGCCACGTGGTTGTGCCGGGCATTACCGACACGGTGGAGGAGTGCGAGAAGCTCGGTCGCCTCATCGCTCCATGGCACAACGTGGTGGGCCTGGAAATGCTGCCGTATCACACGATGGGTGTCGTCAAGTACGAGCAACTGGGCATTCCCTATAAGCTCGAGGGCGTGCCCCAGATGGATACCGCGCGCATGCCCGAGCTGCGCAATGCCGTTATGACCGGCATGAAAAAGCGCCGTGCGGAGCTCAGGTCGGCCATCGGCTAACAAGCTATTTTTGCCCCTTTATGATACCCGAGCTGTACTGACTTAACGGCTTGGTGCTGACGCGGCTGAGCCAAAATGCTGGTACCATACCGTGGATAAGCAATTTGCACGGATTTGGGGGATGGCATGGCAACCATCGCGATCATAGGCGCACTCGAAAAAGAGGTTGCGCAGATTAAGGAAGAGCTGAGCGGCGCGCATGAGTCGCAGGAGGCGGGCTTGACCGTTGTGAACGGTGGGCTTTCGGGTCTGACGGTAGTCGCCACGACGGCAGGCATGGGGACCGTGAACGCCGCTGCCGCAACGCAGCATCTCATCAGCAAATACGCCCCGCAGGCCGTTGTGTTTTCGGGTATTGCGGGCGGCCTAAACCCTAAACTCCATATTAACGACGTGGTTATAGGCAAGTGCCTGCGCTATCTGGATACCGATACGGCACTCATCGCCGAGTCCGCGCCGGGGCTCGAGGAGTTTGCCTCGACGCCGGCGTTGGTTGATGTTGCCGCCGCCGTGCTTGCCGAGCATGGATTTGTGGATACCTCGGCGGATGAGAATTCTGCGGAGAAGGACCCCAAGCAGTTCCTGTGTGGCACTATCGCCACGGGTGACCGCTTTGTTACGGGTGACGCCATGCGTAACGCTGCGATTGAGGCCACGCATGCCGATTGCGTCGAGATGGAGGGTGCGGCAATTGCGCACATCGCGGCCAAGAATGGTGTCGATTGCCTAGTGCTGCGCGCTATCAGCGATAATTGTGACGAGGCATATGACGCGTTTTGCGAGCGCGAGTTCGATCTGGATGAGTACGCTCGCACCGCGAGCGGCATCACGCTTGACATCGTTCGTAGTATCGCCGCCGCGCAATAGCACGCCCGTTTTGTAAAAACCTACGACCAAGGAGTGTCCATGGCCGATTCAATTAACTACCAGCTTGCCAAGTTCGTCGCCAGCTACGGCAAGGTTTCGCAGATTCCCGAGTCCACCTGCCCTGAGGTGAGCTTCGTCGGCCGCTCCAACGTGGGCAAGTCCTCCATCATGAACAAGCTATTTGGCCGCAAGAACCTGGTCAAGGTTTCAAGCACGCCGGGCAAGACGAGCAACATCAATTTCTTCGAGGCCGACGACGTGCACTTTGTGGACCTGCCGGGCTACGGTTTCGCCCGTCGTTCCAAGGCCGAGCGCGACCGCTGGGCTGAGCTTATCGGCGACTTCTTTGACTCCGAGCGCAGCTTTAACCTGGTCGTATCGCTGGTGGATATTCGTCACGACCCCAGTAAGCTCGACCATGACATGATCGACTACCTGCAGGGCAACGAGTTCAACTTTATCGTCTGCCTCACCAAGGCCGACAAACTCAGCCGTACCCAACAGGCCCGCCAGGCGGCCGCTATCAAAAAGCAGCTCAACGTCCCGGCCGAGAACGTAATCATCACAAGCTCCCAGACCGGCGTGGGCATCGACGAACTCAAGCGCCGCATCGCCGAGGCCTGCCTCTAGTAAGGGCTCCAGCCTAGCAAGAGCCCCTATCAATAAAGGGCCATATATTTCAGCCCGGCGCCCCTTCAAAGCGTGGGTCCCTGTAGACATCCTCAGCAAGGTAGGCGCAGGGACGGTCGGGATGTTCCCTCAAAATCATTCCGCAGCGTGAAGGCCCCTTGTCCGTCGCTCCGTAGGAGCAGGGCAAGGGGCCTTCATGCGCGAGGACGATTTTGAGGGAACATCCCGACCGTCCCGGACAGGTATATGAGGAGGATGTCTACAGGTATTCGATCTGGGCGCCTTCCGTGTCGCACGTGAGGATATGCGTGTCGCACTTGGGGAACTGTTCGCGCAGCTTGACCTGCAGGAATTTTGCCACGATGGTGTCGTCGGTCACCGCCATAAGGGTCGAGCCGGAGCCACTGATCCAGATGGTCTTGGCGCCTCCGTTAAGGCAGGTGTCGCGCACGGCGTTGTAGTCGGGGATGAGGCGGCGGCGATAGGGCTCCTGGATGCGGTCGTCGTTGGCGGCGGCAATCAGGTCAAGGTCGCCGGTCTCCAGGCCGCGCGTCATGCCGGCGATGCGGCCCATTTGCCATACGGCGGTGGAGAGTGGAATCTCTTGTGGCACAACCTTGCGGGCCTCGCTCGTATGCACCTCGTAGGGCGGAATCACGGTAATAAAACGCAGGCGATCGCTCACCTCGTAGCGCAGGCACTGGGGGAGCGAATCAGTCGGCGTAAAGGAGCAGACGGCGCCGCCCAGGATGGCGGGGGCGACGTTATCGGGATGGCCCTCGACCTCGGTGGCGATGCGGACGAGCTCGGCGCGGTCGACGGTGTGGCCCGTCAGCGCGGCGGCCGCCATAATGCCGGCGACGACGCAGGTGGAGCTGGAACCCAGGCCGCGAGCGACGGGCACGTCGGTTTGAATGTCGATGGCAACGGGGAAAGCCGGCTCGCCCCACGCGGCCAGAGCATCGACAAAGCTCACATAGACCAGGTTATTCTCGTTTTGGAACTCCTCGGGGCAGCCCGTGATGGTGAGCTTGTCGGCGCGCTCGAAGGTGAAGTGCGAGTAGAGGCTGACGGCCATGCCGAGGGTGTCGTAGCCGATGCCTAGGTTGGCGCTGGTTGCTGGGACGGTGATTTTGATCATGTGGGTCCTCCTGAGCGGGTCTGGCCGTTTAGTTCGCTGCTCGGGCAGTCCTACGCAAGACGGAAAGCACATTAAGTGCTTTCCTTTGCGTGCGGAACTCGCGACGAACTAAACAGCCAGGCACGCTGTGCGCGTTCGTCACCATCCCGGGGGTTATCTGATGAAAGAAGGTGCGCCGGCTTTCGCCGGCGCTTAATAAGGGATCTAGTTGGTGCTCATTCGTTTTGCTGCAGACTCGACGTAGCTTGCCATCTCATCGACGTCGCAGACGTCTTCGAAGCGGACGGGTTTGGATTCGAGTTCGGCGAGCTGGGTCGGGGCGACCGTGTTGGTGGCCTGCTCGAGTACACGCATGGCCTCAAAATCATCCTCGGGAACGTCGAGGCCCAGGGCGTCGCAGCAGGCGCGCGGGAACTTGTAGGGGCTGGCGGTCGAAAGCAGCACGCGGGCCTTGGCGCCCTCGGCGGGAGCGACCTGCTCAAAGACGTGATAGCCGCAAGCAGTATGCGGATCGATCACGTAGCCATTTGCGTCCCAGCAGCTCTTGATGGCAGCGCGGACCTCGTCCTCGCTGGCCCAACCGCAGCCAAAGACGCTCTGAATCTTTGCCAGCAGGTCGGCGGGAACCTCGTAGCGACCAGTCTGTGCCAGCTGCTCCATGAGGCCGGCAACGAGCTCGCAGTCGCCGTCGGACAGGAAGTACAGCATGCGCTCAAGGTTGGAGCTAATAAGGATGTCCATCGACGGCGAGATGGTCGTGAAGAACGGGCGGTTACGGTCGTAAACGCCGGTGGTCAGGAAGTCGGCAAGCACGTTGTTCTTGTCGCTCGCGACGATGAGCTTGGCGACGGGCAGACCCATACGCTTGGCATAGTAGCCGGCCAGGATATCGCCAAAGTTGCCGGTCGGGACGCAGAACTCCACGGCGTCGCCGGCCTCGATGACGCCGGCGCGCAGCAGCTGCGCATAGGCGGCAAAGTAGTAGACGACCTGCGGTACCAGGCGACCGACATTGATGGAGTTGGCGCTCGAAAGCACCGTGCCGGCGGCCTCCAGACGCTCGGCAAGCTCCTTATCGGCAAAGATGCGCTTGACGGCGCTCTGAGCGTCGTCAAAGTTGCCGCGGATGCCGCAGACGGCGACGTTGTCGCCCTCCTGCGTGGACATCTGCAGGTTCTGGACGCGGCTGACCTTGCCCTCGGGATAAAAGACGGTGATGCCCGTGCCCGGAGCGTCGGCAAAACCGGCGAGCGCGGCCTTGCCGGTGTCGCCCGACGTGGCGGTGACAATCATAATGCGCTCGGCACCGCCGTCCTTGGCGGAAGTGCGGGCCATGAGGCGGGGGAGCATCTGCAGGGCGACGTCCTTGAAGGCGCTTGTGGGGCCGCCAAAGAGCTCCATCACATAGGTCTGAGGGGCGTCAGCGCCCGGCGCAGCGTCGAGTTTGACGAGCGGCGTAACCTCTTCACTCGCGAACGTGCCGCGGTATGCCTCGTCGACACACGCCGAAATTTCTTCGGCCGTGTAATCATTCAGTAACATTCCCAACACATCTTGAGCGATTTCAAAGTACGATTTATCTGCAAGCGAGCTGATATCGACCTGCTGGGTGCCGAGCTCGTCCGAGACAAACAAACCCCCGTCGGGAGCGATGCCGGTACGGATTGCCACCTTACTTGAGCACGATAAAGTGCGTCCTCGTGTACTATGATAAGTTCCCATATAACACTGCTCCTCGGATGCCTTGGTCCCAATCGGTGAAACCATGGTATCAGAGCGCGCAAAACAGGTTTGCAGAGGCTTTTAGAAAGGTAACCTCAAGCCCATGATTAAGATTGCCAAGTTTGGCGGCTCGTCGGTCGCCGACGCCGAACACTTCAAGAAGATCAAGGCCATCGTCGATGCCGACCCTGCCCGCCGTTTTGTGGTGGTTTCCGCCTGCGGCCGCCGCTTTAAGGGCGACACCAAGGTGACCGACCTGCTCTACCTGGTTAACGCGCATGTTAAGTATCACGTGTCGTGTGAGGAGCTGCTCGAGGACATTGGCCAGCGCTATTTTGATATCGCTGACGAGTTGGAGCTCACCTATCCCATCCGCGAGGAGTTTGCGGCCTTTGCCGAGCGCGCCCGCTCGGGCGGCTACTCTACCGAGGAGCTCGTGAGCCGCGGCGAGTACTTCACCGCTCGCCTGATGGCCGAGTACCTGGACCTGCCGTTCCTGGACGCCGCGACGGTTGTGGCGTTCCATCACGACGGTACGCTCAGCATGAATCGCACCTCCGAGCTGGTGCAGGAGTACGGTCAGCAGGGCGGCTTTGTTATGCCCGGTTTCTACGGCGCGACGCGTGAGGGCCAGATTAAGCTGCTCGACCGTGGCGGCGGCGATATTTCCGGCTCGATTCTGGCCAAGTGCCTGGGCGCCGATCTGTACGAGAACTGGACCGACGTCTCGGGTTTCTATTCTGCCGATCCGCGTATTGTTCCCGAGGCCCAGCCCATTGCGCGCGTTACCTACGAGGAGCTGCGCGAGCTTTCGTACATGGGCGCAAGCGTCCTGCACGAGGAGGCCGTGTTCCCCGTGCGCGAGGCGGGTATTCCGCTGGTCATCAAGAACACCAATGCGCCGCAGGACCCCGGCACCATCATTAGCGAGACGGCTGATGAGGGCGAGGCAGAGCCCATCATTACCGGCGTGACCGGCAAGCGCGGTTTTGTCGCCATTAACGTGGCCCGCGACCGCACCAAGCCGCGCGTCGGCTTTATGCGCCGCGCGCTTTCGGTCTTCGAGCGCTATGACGTTTCCGTCGAGCACATGCCCACCGGCGTCGACCGCTTTGGCGCCGTGGTGCAGGAGCAGGATGTGCACGATTCGCTGTACTCGCTCGTGGGCGACATTCAGCAGGAGGTCGAGCCGCTCGAGATCGAGGTTGTCGAGGGCCTGGCGCTCATCGCGACCGTCGGCCGTAACCTGCGCGGCCGCGCAGGTATCTCGGGCCACCTGTTTGGCATGCTCGGCCAGGCTGGCGTGAGCGTGCGCATGATTTCGCAGAGCTGCGACGAGATCAACATCATCATCGGCGTCGAGGAGAAGGACTTTGACCTGGCGATTCAGACCATCTACCGTGCCTTCTCCGACGAAAACGGCATTGTGAAGGTCTCCGACCTGGAGGCTCCCGCGCCGGTCGATCCCGCTCTGGCCGCGCTCAAAAAGTAGCGACTGCTCGGTAGATTTTTGGGTCATGTCTCAAAAAACTACGGCGGGGCGTTTCGTTTCGGTTTCGTTTCGACGGGGCGGGTTTCGTGCCCGCCCCGTTCTTGTATACACTGGCAACAATAATCGGCCTGCTCGGCGTGCGGGCAAAAGCCACAACCTTTAAAGGGGGAAGCATGAAACAGTACACGGTTGCTATTTTGGGCGCGACGGGAGCCGTGGGCACCCAGATGCTCGAGTGCCTCAACGAGCAGGAGTTTCCGGTCGGTAAGCTCAAGCTGCTGGCGAGCGCGCGCTCTGCGGGCAAGACCGTTGAGTTCCGCGGCGAGCAGGTTGTGATTGAAGAGGCTTGCCCCGAGGCCTTTGAGGGCTGCGACATCGTGCTCGGCGCTGCCGGCGACGATATCGCCAAGGAGCTGCTGCCCGAGGCCGTCAAGCGCGGCGCCGTCGTGGTCGACAACAGCCACGCCTTCCGCATGGATCCCGAGGTGCCGCTGGTCGTGCCCGAGATCAATGCCGACGATATCAAATGGCATCACGGCCTTATTGCCAATCCCAACTGCGCGACCATCATCGGCCTGGTTCCCACGTGGCCGCTGCATCAGCTTGCCGGCGTGAAGCGCATGATCGTCTCGACGTATCAGGCGGCTTCTGGTGCCGGTGCTCCCGGTATGGCCGAGCTCGAAGCGCAGCTTGCCGCCCTGGGCCGTGGCGAGGAGATTCCCGAGCCGCGCGCTTTTGCCGCCCAGCTGGCGAGCAACCTGATTCCGCAGATTGGCGGCGTCAAGGAGGAGGGCTTTACCTCCGAGGAGATGAAGCTGCAAAACGAGGGCCGCAAGATTATGCACCTGCCCGAGCTGCGCGTGAACTGCACCTGCGTGCGCGTGCCCGTGCTGCGTTCGCACTCCGAGAGCATTACGCTCGAGTTTGAGCGCGATATTACGGTCGAGGAGGCCCGTGCTGCGCTGGCTGCCGCTCCCGGCGTCAAGCTGGTTGACGATATGGCTGCCGAGGATGCACACGACCGCTTCCCCATGCCGATGGACACCTCCGACCAGGATCTGATTTGGGTCGGTCGCGTGCGCCGCGACATCTCGAACCCCGAGGCTGCGCGCGGCATCACTTTCTGGTGCTGCGGCGACCAAATCCGTAAGGGCGCGGCAACCAACGCCGTCCAGATCGCCAAGCTGCTCTGCGAGTAGTGTGACTTGTCCGGCGGGGGCCGGGCTTAGTTTTCAGAACGTCCTCGACCATGTGCGGCGCCTTGTCCTGCTCCTTCGGAGCCGCGGACAAGGCGCCGCACTGGTCTGCGGAGTGTTCTGAAAACCAAGCCCGGCCCCCGCCTGCGATGACGCTGCTGCGAGCGGCCTGCGATGGGGCCGTTGTTGGTTGGGGCCGCTGGGCTGATGAGGCACGTGGCCGTTGCGGGCCCTGATCCCGGCGGCGGCCTCGGCGCTTTGCGCCTGCCGCCTTGGGGGACTGCGGAGCGCGGCCGGCAGCTGCGGCGCGTTCGCGCCTGCTGCCTAGGGTGACTTTGGGGTCGATTGGGGTTGTCTGCACAATTCGCGGTATTATGTTGCGGAGTTTTGAAAGGAGCCGCTGGTGGTCACGACGACGTTTGCTTCGCCTTTGGGCGAAATCTTGCTTGCCGCTGATGGCCGCGGTCTGACGGGACTTTGGTTTGAGGGGCAGGAGCATTTTGGCTCCACGCTTCTCCGGGAAGACTCCGAACATGTTGAAGGCGCCGACGCGGTTTCCGGTACCGATGGCATGTCGTCGGTGAATCCCGCAAATGGTGCGGCCTCCTCGGTGCTCGAGCGTTCTTGGGCTTGGCTGAATGCTTATTTTGCGGGGCAGGAGCCTCGGTTTACGCCGCCGTTGCATTTGATTGGCACGGCGTTTCAGCGTGAAGTTTGGTACGAGCTGCTTTCTATTCCGCGTGGCGAGGTCGCCACGTATGGCGAGATTGCCCAGCGTGTTGCGGCTCGACATCGTGTGCCGGGAAATGAGGCGCCCGTTGTGTCTCCCCGTGCCGTGGGGGCCGCGGTCGCGCGTAATCCCATTTCGATTATTGTGCCGTGCCATCGCGTGGTTGCCGCCGATGGTTCGCTCAACGGATATGCCGGCGGCCTCGACCGCAAGGAGCGGCTGCTGCGGCTTGAGGGCGCGTACGAGGAGTAACACTCGAGCGCTTTGCATAACTAGGACGCCGTGAAAGGACGAGTCACTGTCCCTTCGCGCTCGGCATGCGTCAAAGCGCTCGACACGTGCGCCTTAAGTTTGGCTAAGCCCTATCCAGCGTTTTTAGAAACGTGCAGGTTGAGCAGCTAAGGCTGCGCTAAGGCGGCTGGCGGTGCGCTATCATCGGCAATATCGAAATCTGTATAGCCGCGCGCCAAAGGAACAACTATGAAGCTGATGCTTGCCGAGGACGAACCCGGCCTCTCCCGTGCCCTTACCGCGATTCTTCAACATAGCGACTACGAGGTCGACACCGCCCTCGACGGTCTGACGGCGCTCGAATATCTGCTCGCCAACGACTATGACGCCGCAATCCTGGACATCATGATGCCCGGCATGGATGGCATTGAGGTGCTCAGGCGCACACGCGCCGCCGGTAAGCGTCTGCCCATCATCATGCTCACGGCAAAAAGCGAGGTGTCCGATAAGGTCGAGGGCCTGGATGCCGGTGCCAACGATTATCTGACCAAGCCGTTTGCCGCCAAGGAGCTGCTTGCGCGTATTCGTGCCATGACGCGTGCCGCGACGGCAATTGACGCCACGACGCTCAGCGTGGGCAACGTGCGTCTCGACACGGCATCGTGCACGCTCGTTGGCCCTTTGGGCGAGGAGCACCTGGCCAATCGTGAGTTTCAGCTTATGGAGCTCTTTATGCGCAACGCCGGCACGCGCATGCCCACCGAGCGTCTGATGCTCGAAGTTTGGGGTGAGGATGCGCCCGAAGGCGCCAACGTGGTGTGGGTCTACATCTCGTATCTGCGCAAAAAGCTGACGGCGCTTGGTGCCAACGTTGCGATTCGTGCATCGCGCAACCAGGGCTATTCGCTCGAGGCTGTTGAGGAGGGCGAATAGGCGTGAGCGCGAGTGCGTGGTGGAAGCGCACGACGGCAAAACTCGGCATGGGCGCGGACTCGGGTAATCCGGGGCGCGCCGATGCTGCCAGTGCAATGGGACGTCGCCTGCGTCGTAAGTTCATCCTGGTTGCCATGGGTGCCGTGACCGCCGTGCTTACGCTTATCATCGCCGGCATCAATATCGTCAACTACTCGCATGTCTGCAAGATGGCCGACGCTCGTCTGGACTATATCTTGGCGGGCAAGGACGGCATCGATTGGACGGATGAGCCTAAAGTCGATCCCGCCAATGGCAAGGATGCCGGCGACAGCCAGGCGGGCGTTCGCACCAGACACTTCGAAGGTATGACGGCGGAGTCTCCCTTCGACACGCGCTACTTTACGGTGACGATTGACGCTGGACAGGTTGCTGATGTCAACACGGCCCGCATTGCCGCGGTGGGTGCCAAGCGCGCCGCCAGTATTGCCGCAAAGTTGTATTCCAAGGGTTGGGTCTCGGGTTTTTCTGGCAATTATCGCTATACGACTGACGTTCAAGACGATGAGACCACCTATGTGTTTGTGGACTGCTCGCGCGAGCTTGCAAGCTTTTATTCGTTTTTGAGCGCGAGTGTGGCGATCAGTTGCATTGGCTGGCTGGCGGTGCTGGCAATTGTGGCGGGTGCCTCGGGCACGGTGATTCGACCGATGGTCGAGAGCTACAGCAAGCAAAAGCGCTTTATTACCGACGCGAGCCACGAGATCAAGACGCCGCTGGCTGTGATTGACGCCGCCAACGAGGTACAAGAGATCGAGAGCGGCGAGAGCGAGTGGACGCAGAGCATTCACGAGCAGGTCGCGCGGCTGACGGCGCTGACGGAGCGTCTGGTGTTTCTGGCGCGTATGGACGAGGGCTCGGCGGGCTTTACCATGACATCGATCGATTTTTCGGAGGCGGTGGACAAGGCGGCGGCGCCGTTTGAGTCGGTGGCGGTTGCGCGCGGCAAGCGGCTGGCGACGTCGATCGCGAGCGGCGTGCGAGCCCATGCCGATGCCGCGGCAGTGGCGCAGGTTGTTGAGTTGCTGCTGGACAACGCCACGCGCTACGCGAGTGAGGGCAGCGTGATCGAGCTAAGCCTGTGTGCAGCCTCGCGCGGTCAGGGTAAGGGCGCCGTCGAACTTGTCGTATCGAACGCCGTGGACGAGCTGCCCGAAGGCGACCTGGACCGATTGTTCGACCGCTTTTATCGTGCGGATGTGTCGCGCAGCTCCAAGACAGGTGGCTCGGGCGTGGGCCTATCCGTGGTGCGAGCTATCGCCGAGGCCCATGGCGGGAGCGCTTCTGTCTGCGGCCACGGCAACCAGATCACCTTCACCGTCCGCCTCTAAAACCTACCAAAATAAACCTGTCCCTTTTTGGTCGGTGCGAAATGGGTAATACTAAGGAGTTATCCGACCAGATGGGAATTAATCGATGGCTTATATCGAATTCAAAGACGTCATCAAGGCGTACGGCGAGGGCGATGCCCGCATTCACGCGCTCGACGGCGCGAGCTTTACCGTTGAGCGCGGCGAGCTCGCCATTATCCTGGGCGCCTCGGGTGCCGGCAAGACTACGGCGCTCAACATCCTGGGTGGCATGGATACGGTAACCTCCGGCACTGTGACGGTGGACGGGCGCGACGTGAGCTCCGCCAACGAGGCGCAGCTCGTGGAATACCGCCGTGCCGACGTCGGTTTTGTCTTCCAGTTCTACAATCTGGTCCCCAACCTGACGGCGCTCGAAAATGTCGAGCTTGCGGCGCAGATTTGCCCCGATTCGCACGATGCCGAGCAAACGCTTCGTCAGGTTGGCCTGGGCGACCGTCTTGCTAACTTTCCGGCGCAGCTTTCGGGCGGCGAGCAGCAGCGTGTGTCCATCGCCCGCGCGCTGGCCAAGAACCCCAAGCTGCTCCTGTGCGACGAGCCCACGGGCGCACTCGACTACAAAACCGGCAAGCAGATCTTGCAGCTGCTGCAGGACACCTGTCGCAAGCAGGGCATCACGGTCATCATCATCACCCATAACTCCGCGCTGGCGCCCATGGCCGATCGCCTGATCCGCTTTAAGAGCGGCCGCGTGGAGAGCGAGACGGTCCAGCAAAATCCCGTGCCTATCGAGACGATCGAGTGGTAGCGCCCATGGACCAAGATCGCCAAAACAGCCGAAACCGCGATACGGAGCACGCAGACCGCGACTGGGAGTTCGCGACCTACCGCACTGCTCAAAGCTCAAACGATATGGTCCCGACGATTTTTCGCCGTGGCATTTACCGCACAATCCGAGGCAGTCTTAAGCGCTTCTTGTCAATCGTGGTCATCACCGCGCTTGGCGTGAGCGTGATGTGCGGCCTTAAGGCGGGCTGCGAGGATCTGCGCGATTCGGTTGACGCCTACTTTGACCAGCAGAGTGTCTATGACATTAACGTGCAGTCGACCTATGGCTTTACGCGCGACGATCTTTCGGCTATCCAAGAGGTCGACGGCGTCGAGACGGCTGAGGGTATCTACACCGAGACCGCCTACACCGCCGTGGGCACAACGCGCGAGCGAGTGGTCGTGCAAAGTCTCTCCAAGGAGAACATCGATCAGCCGGTGCTCGTGAACGGCGATTTGCCCGAGAGCGCCGATGAGGTCGCGGTGACTTCGAAGTTCCTGAAGGCTTCGGGCAAAAAGCTCGGCGATACAGTGAGTTTTGCCGCCAATGACGCAAGTTCATCGAACCAAAGCGCCAAGGATCAGTTTGCCGCGGGCGATTACACCATTACGGCCGAGGTCCTCGATCCCACTGATGTGAGCTCCGACTCGACAGTCAACGCCTTTCGCGCTGCTTCGGCGGCGGACTATAAGTTCTATGTGAGCGAGGACGCCGCGACATCTTCTTCCTACTCCGCGGTCCACGTGATCGTCGAGGGAGCCAAGAGCCTCAACTCCTATTCCGATGCCTACGCGGCAAAGATCAACAAGGTCAAGGACAATATCGAGAAGATCCGCGAGGAGCGTGAGAAGGCGCGCGCTAAGGAGCTGACAGTCGACACGCCGGCAAGCTTAGATGCGGCTGAGCGCCAGGCGAATATGCTCTTTGGGATTGAACAGGGCAACATCAACCGCATGGCAGAGGGCAGTGAGGAGCGCGTGCAAGCGCAGGCCGACCTGGACCAGCGTCGCGCCGCCGCCGACCAGCAGTTTGCCGATGCCCGCGCCGAGCTCTCTGACCTGGGCGAATGCACCTGGTACATCCAGGACCGCGGCAATATCGCAAGTTACTCGAGCGTGGAGAGCGATAGCTCGTCAATTGAAGCCATCGCCACGGTGTTCCCTTTCATCTTCTTTATCGTCGCCGTGCTCATCAGCCTCACTACCGCCACGCGTATGGTCGAGGAGGAGCGCACGCTCATTGGCCTGTACAAGGCGCTCGGCTACTCGCGCGAGCGCATCCTGTCCAAATACGTGGACTATGCGCTGTGGGCGTGCCTGATCGGCGGCGTGCTCGGCAATATCATCGGATTTGTGGGCCTGCCGCTGTTCCTGTTTACGGTGTTCGACGACATGTACTCGCTGCCCCAGATGCTGCTTTCGTACGATATCGTGTCGTCGCTCGTGTCGGTGGCGCTGTTTGCCGTGGGCGTGGTGGGCGCCACGATTATTGCCTGCCGCCACGAGATGGCCGAGACCCCAGCCTCGCTCATGCGCCCCAAGGCCCCGCGCGCCGGCTCGCGTATCTTGCTCGAGCGCATCGGCTTTATCTGGCGCCGCATGGGCTTTTTGAACAAGGTGGCAGCACGTAACCTGTTCCGCTACAAAAAGCGCGCCTTTATGACCATCTTTGGCATCGCGGGCTGTACGGCGCTTGTGATTTGCGGCATGGGCATTCGTGATACGTCGGTCGCGCTTTCGCCCAAGCAGTACGGGCATATCACGCGCTATGACCTGCTGGCGGTTGCCAATCCCGACGATTTTTCGCAGACGTGCGCGGCGCTCGACGAGCGAAGCGCAGCCAAGGATTCCGACGTGACCGTGACTTCGACGCTGCCGATTATGACCGACAACGTCACCTTTACATTTGGCGGCAAGAGCGAGACCGTGCAGCTGATCGTGGTGCCCGATGACCGCACGAACGACCTGGACGACTACGTGCGTCTCGAGGATGAGTCCAAAGAGCCTCTATCTTTGCGCGACGGAGATGTGTATCTGAGCAAGAGTTCACAGCTGGTACTGGGGATTCAACCGGGCGATACGGCACACGTCCAGGATTCGTCGCTCAACGTAGCCAAGGTCAAAGTCAGCGACATTTCGCTCAACTATCTGGGCAACACGCTTTACATGACGCAGGGCACCTATGAGCGCGCGTTCGGTCGAAGCGCGCGCCTTAACGGCGTCTTTGTGCTGCTTAAGGGCTCGTCGGCCGATCAGATTGCGTTTAGCAAGAAGCTTAAGAGCGACGGTTGGCTCACCATCTCGAGCACGGCTGAACATTGGCAGAACTTCGAGGCGAACTTCACTATCATCAATTCCGTCGTGGTGCTCGTGACCTTTATGGCGGCGTGCCTATCGTTTGTGGTGGTGTTTACGCTGTCCAACACGAATATCTCCGAGCGCGAGCGCGAGCTGGCGACCATCAAGGTGCTGGGCTTCCGCCGTGGCGAGGTGCACCACTACGTCAACAAGGAGACGTTGATCCTCACGGCGATCGGCGCTGCGCTGGGCGTGCCGCTGGGCGGCTTGCTGGCCGAGAGCTTTACCTACATTTTGCAGATGCCGTCGCTGTACTTTGACGTCGAGGTCGAGCCACTGAGCTACGTGCTCGCCGTGCTGCTGGCCTTTGGCTTTACGTTTATCGTCAACCTCGCCACCAATCGTACCCTCAACAAGATCGACATGGTCGGCGCCCTCAAGAGCGCCGAGTAACCTGTCCTGGGATTCAAGTTCTAGCGAGCTGCCGACGCGCCCGCAGCAGTATTTTTGCATAAACCGCTCCGCCAAATGCATACTTTGACGGGGCGGTTGCTTTTTGCCCACAGGTACCCCAGGGGGCGCCGTGCAAATTCCGGAGTATTCAGCGTCCCGGGGTCCGCGGGCGCGGGGGCGGGTGCACAAAACCGCGCTGAAAGCCCCGATTCTGAGTCCCAACGCCTCTAGAGCCGCTCGTTTTTTTACAGGATGCGGCTCATGGTGCCTGCCTTTCGCCCAAAATCCAGTATGCAGGCACCCTCGGCTGCTGAATACTCCCAAAAATGCACGCCGCATCCTACCCCAGGCACCCGCAGCAAGAAGACGAATAGCCATGGCCTCCTTAGTTACCGCAGGAGGCCCCAGGGCTTACCTCCCAAATCTTTCCGCAGGACGGAAGGATCCCGCCGCGCGAAGCGCACGGCGGGATCCTGACATGTCCGAGGACGATTTGGGAGGTAAGCCCTGGGGCCTCCGATGAGAGCAGTTCCAGCCGAGGCTATTCGTCGCCGAAGCTGATGCCCAACGCCTTGGCCTCACGCACCAGATCGCTCTGGGGGTCGACATACTTGAGCTTGCCGGCGACATCCTCGAGCGGCATGTGGCACATCTTGCCGTCGCGCAGGGCAATCATGTAGCCAAACTCGCCGCGCAGGCAGCCAAGCGCGGCCTCGACGCCGCACTGGGTCGCAAAGATGCGGTCCTGGGCGTCGGGCTGGCCGCCGCGCTGCGTGTGACCGGGGATGGCGACGCGGGTCTCGCGACCGGTCTTGGCCTCAATCTCCTTGGCGATGTCGTAGACAATCGACGGGCTCGTGCGCTCGGCGAGCTTCTTCTTGTACTCCTTCTTGGACAGCGCCGCGTCCTCCTTGGAGATAGCGCCCTCGGCGACGGCCACGATGGTAAAGCGGCTGCCGGTTTCCATGCGATGCTCAATGGTCTTGATGACCTGGTCCATGTCGTAGGGAATCTCGGGAATCAAGATGACATCCGCGCCGCCCGCGACGCCGGCGTACAGCGGGATCCAGCCAACCTTGTGGCCCATGATCTCGATAACAAACACGCGGCCGTGACTCGAGGCGGTAGTGTGGATGTCGTCGATGCACTTGGTGGCGACGTCGATGGCGCTCGTAAAGCCAAACGTCAGCTCGGTGCCCCAGGTGTCGTTATCGATGGTCTTGGGCAGCGCGATAACGTTGAGGCCCTCTTCGCGCAGGCGGTTGGCGGTCTTGGTGGAGCCGTTACCGCCCAGCATAAACAGGCAGTCGAGCTGCAGCTTATGATAGGTGTGGACCATCGCCGGCACCTTCTCGACACCATCGGCCTCGGGGGTATCCAGACGCTTGAACGGTGTGCGGCTCGTGCCCAGGATGGTGCCGCCGCGGGTGAGGATGCCGCTAAAATCGGCGGGCGTCATGACGCGGAACCTGCTGTAGATAAGGCCCTGATAGCCGTCCTCAAAGCCATAAATCTCGATAGGCTCTTCGCTATTGGTCATAAGCGTTTTGACGATGCCGCGCATGGTGGCGTTGAGCGCCTGGCAGTCGCCGCCACTGGTAAGAAGACCGATCCTGAGCATGATGAATCCTTCCGGGCAAGTTATAACATGCGCATAAGTTTACCCCCGCACACTGTTGATACGGGGGTAAAACGTGTTAGCTCAAATGTATGGAAATGTAAGCAACGTCAGGCCAGCGTAAGGACGACGGTGCCAGCTCCTTACAGCGCGAAGGCATCGATGTCGCCCCAGTGGCGGCGCAGCGTGATGGCGGCAGCGGGCTCGGTGTTGTCAAAGACGACCGACCACTGCGTGTTGCTGGTGATGTCTTCCGGATTGGGCTCTTGCGCCGCAGCGCGTAGGGCCTTCCAAGCGACTGCCTCGTTCTGGGCACCGACATGGGCGTCAAGGACATCGGCGATTGCGACGGCGCGCTCTTTACCATGGCCCAGCTCGCCATTCTTTTGGTTGGGCAGCACTTCGTCGCCATAGCAGGCATAGAAGTTCGTAACCTGGCGTACAGGAGTCGCTTTGAAAGCGCGGTCCGGATCGCGCGGATCCCACTCTACTACGCGCGCGTCACCGGCGGCGTCGTTGATAAAGAAGTGGTAATCGCGTCCTGCCATAGCGTGCATGTCGTAGGCGGAAAGCAGGTCGACAGCTTCTTGCGTGGTGGCGGCACGGTCGAGCACCAGGCGGATGGCGAGCGAGGTATTGATGGCGGGGCGTTGCGTGTCCTGGTCACAGGGCTTGGAATCCAGGGTGAGTACGGCAATGGACACGCCGCATTCGTTAACACCGTCGAGCTGGGCAAACGGGCCCATCAACGCCGCGGCGCGTCCGGTGATGGAGTCAAGCGGAGTGTTGGCGCCCAGGTTATTGAGGGCGGCAAACCCGATGGAAGCATAGCCGCCGCGTGGGTGATTGCGCACCAGCAGCGCCGAGGTGTCGTCCTTAAAGTCGTAATTGCGACCGGTGCGCACGCGGCCTTCGGCATCTACGGCGACAAAAGCGCTGCAGGCAAACTGGGGCGCCTGGACATGTACCGGCACACCGGGCAGCACCTGCGCCACCACGGCATCGATGTAGGCCTGGTCGTCGCGCACGCCAGCGGCGATGATGCGATCAAGATCGTAGTCGTAGGCGATGTCGATTGCGTACAGGTCATAGCCATCCGCGTAGCCGGTCAAGCGTTTGAGCGACGCGGCGGACTTGATTTGCTTGTGATAAACGATACCGGTGGCAGCGGCAAGGCCGACGGCGACTCCCGCGACACCGCAGGCGATGGCAATGTTGCGTGGCTTCATGACGGTTCCTCTCGTCCTGTTAGCGTAATTGTCGCAAAAGGTGCACGGGCATGATAGCTCAACTTGGTGAGCGGTGCGGGATTAAACACGGAATGAAGAGTGCAGCGCTGGCGCGGCGGGGTATGCTGGAAGGGACCATCAACCCAGCGAAAGGGGAGAGCATGACGGATCAGGAAACGCCCGAGCGCGCGCATGTGACGGCCGATGATATCGAGGCCGCCAACGACCTTATCGACTTTATCGAGGCGTGCCCCAGCATGTTCCATACGGCGGCGACCATTATGGCCGAGCTCGACGAGGCGGGCTTTACCTACCTGCCCGAGAACGCGGCGTGGGATATCGAGCCGGGCGGGCGTTATTACACGCAGCGTAATACCTCGAGCGTTGTTGCCTTTAAGGTGGGCGAGGACCTGGCCGCAACCTGGGGCGAGGACGGCGTTGCCGGCGACTATCATTTTCAGCTCACGGCGTCGCACAGCGATTCGCCGACGTTTAAGGTCAAGGCCGTGCCCGAACTCGACGGTGCGGGCGAGACGCTGCGCCTGAACACCGAGGCCTACGGCGGCATGATCGACTACACCTGGTTCGATCGCCCGCTGGCGCTCGCGGGCCGCGTGCTGGTGCGCGAGGGCGACCGTATCGAGAGCCGCCTGCTTGCCACCGAGCGCGAGGTCGCTATCATTCCGAGCCTTGCCATCCATATGAATCGTGGCGTTAACGAGGGCTTTGCGCCCAACCGCGCCGTCGACCTGTGCCCGCTCATCAGCGCCGGTGATCTTAAGCAGGGCGACTTTGATGCTCTGATCGCCGACGAGCTGGACGTTGAGCCCGAGCAGATTCTGGGCCGCGATCTGTTCCTGGTCAATCGTCAGGATGCGCGCATTTGGGGCTGGGCCGACGAGTTTATCTCGACGCCCAAGCTTGACGACCTGGCCTGCGCCTACACCTCGCTGCAGGCATTTTTGGGTGCCGAGAACGCGCACGACGTTTCGGTCTTTTGCTGCTTTGATAACGAGGAGGTTGGTTCCGAGACCAAGCAGGGTGCCATGTCGACGTTCTTGGCCGACGCGCTGCGCCGCATTAACGGATCGCTGGGCTTTGACGACGAGTCGTACCATCGCGCGCTTGCCGCCTCGATGCTCGTGAGCTGCGACAATGCACATGCCGTGCACCCCAACCACGCCGAGAAGTGCGACGCCCGCAATCAGGTTGTGCTCAACGGCGGCATCGTCATCAAGGAAGCCGCCAACCAGCACTACTGCACCGATGCCTTTAGCCGCGCGGTGTTCCAGGCCATCTGCGATGACGCCGACGTGCCAACGCAGGCTTTCGCCAACAAGAGCGATATGGCCGGTGGCTCCACGCTCGGCAATCTTTCCAATATGCAGGCGAGCATGCATGCTGTGGACGTGGGCCTGCCGCAGCTTGCCATGCACTCGAGCTACGAGACCGGCGGCGTGCGCGACGTGATGTACGCCATCCGCGCCCTCACGGCCTTCTACGAGCGCAACCTCAACATCAACGGCGCCGAAAGCGTGGAGCTCTAAAACCTACCAAAAAGGGACAGGTTCATTTTGGCAGGTTTTATCTGGACGAATGCAAAGGGTGAAACCGAACTAGATCGGTGATACGTAGCCGCCGAGGTGCAGTGTGCCTCGGCGGCTTTTTGTGTACAGAGTACGGCTAATGCTTATAAATGCTATACATGCTTTACGTATCTACCATAGAGTTTTATGATGATTATAAAGTATTAAGGAGAGGTCATGACCACAACAGCCGCTCAGATCAACGTACGTCTCGATGCCGATCTTAAAAGGAGTGGGGACGCCGCTCTCTCCAGGGCCGGTATGACGCCGAGCCAGGCGGTGCGAGCGCTCTGGCGGCTTGCAGCGTCGCTGGCTGATCGGCCCGGCGCGCTCCAGGACATCCTTTCGCCCGGTCGTGCCCGGGCGGAACAGCGCGAGCGAGAGAAAGCCGCCAAGCACAAGCTCGAACTTATCGACCAAGGTTCGCAACTGTTCGCTGCTGTTTGCCGCGAGTCGGGAATTGACTTGGCTAAGGTGCAGCCCTCGGATAATGAAGAGCTCAAACGGAACGCCTATGCGGATCGCTATGGCGAGGAGATGAGCTGGCTCTATGAGTGAGAATCCAAAACGCATCTTGGTTGACACCAACGTGTGGCTCGATTACTTCATTCCCCAGCGACGCGGTCGTTCGGCGGCGATTGAGTTTCTACGTGATGCATGTGCGGCTCAGGTTGATTTGCTGTATGCGGCGACATCGTCCAAAGACCTGTTCTATTTGATTTCGAGCGAACATAAGGCGTGGTATCGGCGCGAGCACGGTTCGCTGTCTCAAGATGCCGCTTCGGCGGCGACATCACTCGCATGGGATTGTCTTGATGTGTTGTCGCAACTTGCTACGCCCGTGCCCTGCGACCTGAGCGACATATGGATGGCGAGTAAGCAGCGTAAGCTCCATAGCGATTACGAAGACGATTTAATCATCGCGGCAGCGATGCGCGCAAAGGCAGACCTTCTGGTCACCAACGATGTCAAGCTCTGCTCGCACGCACCAGTCGCCGCAATGAGCGTAGAAGACGCAAGAAACTATCTAACAACGCTCAAATAGAGTTGAGGTACTGCAGGTAGGGTCAACATCGGCGAAACCTTGCAGGTTGAGCGAAAGTCAGACACTATGACCCAATCCGAGGGCACTAAAAAGATAGGAGCCCCCGCTCGTGACCGCGGGTCGGGGCTGCGACAATGATGTTGAAGTGCCATAGGCGCAGCCGCGCCGCAACGAGGTTGGGAGGC
>NZ_CABWIF010000008.1:0-42477 GCF_902501475.1 Collinsella aerofaciens
GGCGAAGGCCGAAGCGGTCGCGGCCCTGCGCGCCGAGGGGCACGCGCTCGGGCACCTGCTCGCATGCGCCGAGCTCAAGCGGTCGACCTACTACTACGCCCTCGCGCACCCGCCGAGGCCCACGCGCCCCGAGCTCCGGGAGGCGGCCGCCGAGATCTTCTCGCGCACCGCCAACGGCTGCGGGCACCGGCAGATAGCGATGTGCCTCAGGGCGGAAGAGGGGGCCGTGATAGCCAACAAGACCGTGCTCAAGATGATGCGCGAGATGGGGATTCGCTGCGGGATCAGACGCGAGACGGCCTACCACAGGTACAACTCGTACAAGGGCGTCGTCGGCAGAACGTTCGAGAACGTGATCGCGAGGGATTTCGACGCCGGGGCCCCGTGGCAGAAGCTGGGGACGGACGTCACCGAGTTCAAGGTGGCCGGCGGCAAGGCCTACTGGGCCCCGACGCTGGACTTCTGCACCAAGGAGATCGTGGCGAGCGACATATCGACCACGCCCGACATGGCCCAGCAGGCGAGGATGCTCGACGAGCTGCTGTCCAAGATCCCCGAGGGCGCCGCCCCGACCATGCACTCGGACCGGGGCTGGCAGTACCAGCACGCCTCATACACATCCAGGCTCGAGGCCGCCGGCATCGTCCAGAGCATGTCCAGGAAGGCGAACTGCATCGACAATGCCGCCACCGAGCAGCTCTTCGGCCACGTCAAGGACGAGTTCTACAGGGGCCGCGAGTGGAAGACGTTCGAGGATTTCAAACGCGACCTGGAGGAATACATAGTCCACTGGAACACGAGCCGGAGGCAGGTAAGATTGAAGGGCCTGACCCCGGAGGAGTTCCGGAATCAGGCCCTCGCGGCCTAGTCGCTATTTAGGGCGTCCAAGATTTGGGGCGCAGTTCAGGAGGTCGGGCTTTTTGCAAACGCCGACGTATTGACGAATTTGGAACTGCTGGAAATACGAAACTATGCCGGTTTACTACGATGAAATGAGAAATTCCAACCACGCCGGCTTTTCGCAAAAAGTGCAAGGCATCTACCTGCGGTTTTAGTTCAACAAGTTTCGGAGTGGTCGCGGTTGAGCGATTCATCGTAGTAAACCGCCATAGTTTTGGCGGAGGCAGTCAGATTTGTGGGTGTTAAACCAAAAAGTGCCCCTTTTGACTAGTCGTTTAAGAGCGTTCCCAATGACTAAGTTGCAGGTGGCGACGGTTGTGTTACACTAACGCTGCGTATATGGCGCAATCATCTCGATACAGATCAATGATGTCCGTCGTTTTGAACGGAACTAGACTGTTTAGCCGCCCTGAAGGTTTATGCAGGGAGCATGTGATCACAGGGCTTGAAAAGAAAGTTGAGCAAACACTGTGTCTGATCAACAGCAAGAAAACGAAATAACGACGACGCAAGCCGCTCCCGCTGCACCGGTTGCGTCGGACCAAGTCGCGGCGCCCGCGCAAACCTCGGCTCCTGAGACGCCTAAGGCTGCAACGGCTGAGAAGGCCGTGCCTGCAACTGGTGAGGAGGCTGCTCCGGCAAAGCCCAAGCGTACGCGCCGCACGGCCAAGCCTGCCACTGACGGCGAGGAGGTCACCAAGCCCAAGCGCCGTACCACGCGCACGACGCGCGCCAAGCGCACCGTTGCTGCTGACTCCTCGGCGCCGATTTCCGATGAGGTCGCGCAGGCACGTGCGTTGGCGCAGATTAGCGAGGCTCAGGTGGTGCGCGCCCGCCGTCGTGCTGCCGAGCGCGAGGCCGCGGCTCTGACCGAGCTTGCAGCTCCGTCTGTGCCCGAGACGCCTGCCGCCACCGAGACCCCTGTCGCCGACCAGCCGACCGAGAAGCCGGTACCGCGCACACGCCGTCGCACGGCTGCTAAGGCCGAGCAGGTTGCCGATCAGGTAACCCCCGAGCTCACTGAGGCTTCGGTCCGTTCCGCGGCAGGGGAGGGCACATCGCCTGTTGAGCTCGCTGCGCCTGTCGAGGCCAGCGAAGTTCCCGTTGTCGATCCGGCTTTGCGCCCGCACCGTCGCGGTCGCAAGCCCAAGGCCTTCGTCGAGGCAGAGAAGGCCGCAGCCGCAGCTGCAGCCGCTCGGGATGCTGCGGCGACCGCCGAGTCTGCAACCGCTGCCGATGCACCCGTCCAGGATGCTACGACTTCCGAGGCCGCTCCCGCCGATGTCGAGCCCGCCGACGTCCGTCCTGGTCGCAGCCATCGTACTGCTGCTAAGCGCACGTCCAAGGCCAAGACTGCCAAGAAGGGTGCGTCCGAGGATTCCGCCGAGACGACCGCCGATGCATCGACTGATGCCGCCGAGCCCCAAGACGTCGAACAGTCTGCGTCCGAGAAGCCCAAGCGCGGTCGTAAGAAGTCCGCTAAGGCCAAGGCGTCCGAGCAGCAGGCCGAGGCCGAGCTGCAGGGCGATTCCAAGGCCGAGGCCAGCGATGATACTGCGGCTAACGCCGATGCCGCCGCAACCGATGGCGCCGCGCCCGCCGAGGCCGAAGACGGCGCTCGCCCCAACCGTCGCCAGCACAAGCGCAACGACGAGCGCAACGAGCGCAAGGACGAGCGCAACAACGACCGCCGCAACCGCCAGCGCGATCGCAAGCAGCGCAACAAGGAGCGTAATGCCGCTCCCACCGAGCCCACGCTTTCGCGCGAGGAGCTCGCGGCCATGAAGGTCGCCGAGCTGCGCGAGAAGGCCAAGGAGTTCGAGATTGAGACGACCGGCAAGAAGAAAGCCGAGCTCGTCGAGGAGATCTACGTCACCGCCGCGAAGGCCGAGGGCTTCCGCGACATCAAGGGCATCCTGCAGATTCGTCCGGACAGCTCCGGTATCATCCATGCCCATGGCTACATGAAGTCCAACGACGACGCCTTCGTGCCCGCCTACCTCATCCGCTCCGCGCGTCTGCGCACGGGCGACGTCATCGAGGGCTCGCTTCGTCCTTCGCGCGGCGGCGACAAGCGCGCCGGCCTCGCCAAAATCACGACCGTCAACGGTCTAGACCCCGAGCAGATTCGCAACCGCCCCAAGTTCGGTGACCTCACCCCGGTCTATCCCAACGAGCCGCTGCGCATGGAGCATGGCAAGGACTCCATTACCGGTCGCGCCATCGACATCGTGTCGCCGATCGGCAAGGGTCAGCGTGGCTTGATCGTGTCCCCGCCCAAGGCCGGCAAGACCACAATCCTCAAGAAGATCTGCCAGTCTATCTCGATTAACAACCCCGAGGTGCACCTCATCTGCCTGCTCGTCGACGAGCGCCCCGAAGAGGTTACCGATATGCAGCGTTCCATCAAGGGCGAGGTTGTGGCGTCGACCTTCGATATGCCCGCCGACAACCACACTCGTGTGGCAGAGCTCGTCATCGAGCGCGCCAAGCGCATCGTGGAGCTGGGCGGCGATGTCGTGGTGGTGCTCGACTCCATCACGCGTCTTGCCCGCGCCTACAACTTGGCGGCGCCCGCCTCAGGCCGCATCCTTTCGGGCGGCGTCGATTCGGCGGCACTGTATCCGCCCAAGCGCTTCCTGGGCGCAGCCCGCAATATCGAGAACGGTGGCTCGCTCACCATCCTGGCCTCTGCCCTCATCGACACCGGCTCCAAGATGGACGAGGTCATCTTTGAGGAGTTCAAGGGCACCGGCAACATGGAGCTCAAGCTCGACCGCGACCTGGCCGACCGCCGCATCTTCCCGGCTATCGACCCCGTTGCCTCCGGTACGCGTAACGAGGACCTGTTGGTTGACGAGCAGATGCGTCCGTTTGTCTTTGGCCTGCGTCGCATTCTTGCCGGCATGAACAACACCGAGCGCGCAGCTGCGTCGTTTATCAAGGGTCTTAAGGGCACCAACACCAACCAGGAGTTCCTGGTGCGTTCGGCCAAAAAGCACAGCGACTACGAGCAGACGTTCTAGGTTGTCATCCACACGCAGCGATAGTCATCAATGCAATAAAGGGTCGGGGCTTTGAGCCTCGGCCCTTTTCTATATCGCCGCTCCGCGCTTATTTTTGACCATAAGACTGGCAAGCAGCAGGTTTCCCGTTTCAATCCGACATCGTCGCTTGCAATCGACAGGGCGGTTTCGCATAATAGCTTTTAAGCTTCGCGACGGATAACGCAGATGAAACGAACCATATACCGTTGCTTTGGGGCATAGCCCCGCTTCATCTTCTCTCGCGCAGCCAACTGAATGATGCGATTTGGGTGCTGGAAGATGGGGAGAGCTCATGGCTTCTTCTGATGCAACACAACGAGCAGTCCTTGCCGGACTTTCGTGCGGGATCGGCCTTGCCGCTCCCGTGGTTATGTATGCCGCGACGCTGCCGTTTTCGTCTGTGAACGAGACGGTCGTGGCGGGTGCGGTTCCCTTCGCCGTGGGCGCGGTGGCGGGCGTGGGCATCTATGCCGCCTCGCTGGGTATCTCCGAGTATCGTGCGCAGCGTGAAGAGCGTCTGTTCCAGCCCGATGCCATGGGCGGTGCCGCCAATCTCAATCAGCATCAAAGCGAGTTCAAGACCGCCTCGATTTCAGCTCAGCAGCAGGATGCGACTCCTTACGCTGCGGCTTCTGATTCTCAGGCTCAGGCGGAGCAGTCTACCTCGGCATTCCTTTCCGGCCTGACTGGTGCGTTCCAGCGCCGTCATGCCGATGATGGTGTCCCTACCATCGCTCGAGCCGCAGATGCTATGGACGAGGACGAGGCTTGGTCCATGATCGACAGTATGCTTGACGACGATTCGCCGGTGAGCTGCGACCCTGCACACTCGCGCGACGTCTATCAAGTCGCCATCGACGAGCTCACCAACGGCGGGCAGACCGGCTCCTTCAATCGCGACGACATCGCCGCCGCGGCACGCGCCGTGTCTGGCTCCCAGGCCGCCCCTGCGGGCAGCACGGCGGCTTTCGTGGCACTCGTCGCCAACGCGGCAGCCAATAACGCCTACAGCGCTACCTCGGCGGACGCGAACGCTTCTGCCGACAATTCGTACGTTGATGAAGCCATGGCCGCGGACGAGGAGGCCGTTGCCGCCCGCCGTGCCGCCGAAAGCTCGCTGTGGGGCGCTCCTGCCCAGCAGCAGGCGGCTGAGGCTGCGCCGTACAATGTAAACCTCGCCAGCATGCCTATCATCTCCGGTGCCGCGGATATCGATTTCGATGACCTCGATGAGCCTGCAGCCATCACCGCATCGATTGATGCCCAAGATCGCATCGACACCGGCGACCTTCCGGATGCCTCACTCGAGGTTGATGTCCCTATGGCCGATTACTCGGGCCACGAGGACATGTGGGCCGCCGCCACCGCGATTCTGGATGAGATTGACGAGCCCGCTCCTGTTGCAGCCCCCGCTCCCGTCGCTGCCTCTCAGCCTGCTGCCCCCGCCTATGTCGGCCGTCACAGCGCTGCGTTCCCCGAGGATACTGCCCGTATCTCGCGCGAGAGCATCGAGCGGGCCGAGGCTATTGCCGCCGGCATTATGGAAAACCGTCGTCACGAGCGCGTCAATCAGATCCTCGAGGAAGAGATCGAGCGCCTGCAGTCCTCTACCGCCAAGCGTACGGGCCGTGCCTACCTGAGCGTCATCGAGGGCGGTACCGCCAGCTTCGCGCCGCTCCGCGCGGAGGCATAACTTCTGCATGGTTAAGATCAATCGAAAATGGGCGGTTGTAACCTGCCTGATGGTGCTCTTGATCTGGGGCAATTCGCTGGTTCCCGGCTCGGGGTCGGGCTCGCTGAGCCTAACGGTCATGGAAGCTATCCGCGGTTTCCTGCACAGCGTGGGACTTCCATATGAATGGGTGACCAACTTTGTTGTTCGCAAGTGCGCGCATTTTACCGAGTATATGGTGCTCGGCATCTTGGCAACGCACGCCTTTGATTTTGAGGGCCGGCGCACCTTTGACGTGCTGCTGCCCACGGCGGTGTTCCTGCTGCTGATTCCCTCGATCGACGAGACGATTCAGCTCTTTGTGCCGGGACGCGCCGGCATGATCACCGATGTGATGATCGACTGCTGTGGAGCGGCAACGGGCGTTGTGCTCCGATATCTCTTACGGTCGCTGATGTGCGCCAAAAAAGCCGCCTAGGACGTATTGTTTGGTCCTAGGCGGCCTTTTTTATTTGAGGGGTTATATGAGGCGTGGTGGCGTCGTTCCGTAGGTTGGATTTGCCGAGCGCGCCACGCCCTGTGGGTGCGTCTGCTACTGAAGCGCCTGTGCGCCCAGGGCCAGGCAGCCCATGATGCCCTGCTTGCCCTCGAGGCTGTTGTTGACAATATAGGAATCGATGTCGTTGACCTCGGGCGTGACGATATAGCCGTTGAGCATCTCGGCGCACTTTTTGCGTGCGAGCGGCACGATGGGGGTGTGGTCGGCCACGCCGCCGCCGATGATGATCTTTTGCGGTGCGTAGCACAGCGTGTAGGTCATGAGCGCCTGTGCCAGATAGCCTGCGAGCAGGTCCATGGCCTCCGGGTCATCGGCCATGTCTCCGGCGCTCTTGCCATCCCAGCGCTTTTTAACGCCAGGGCCGGCGATGAGGCCCTCGAGGCAGTTGTCATGGAAGGGGCAGGCGCTATGCTCGCCGATGGTGTCGCGCGGGTCGCGCGTGACCAGGATGTGGCCGGCTTCGGGATGCATCATGCCGTGCACGAGCTTACCGCCCGAGAGCACGCCGGCGCCCACGCCGGTGCCGATGGTCAGGTAGACCACGTCGGTGAGGCCCTGGGCGCAACCAAAGGTGACCTCGCCCAAGCAGGCAACGTTGACGTCGGTGTCGTAGCCACAGGGAATATTGAGCTCGTTTTGGATGGTGCCCAGCAGATCAAAGTAGCGCCATGCCGTTTTGGGCGTCTCCAGGATCTTGCCGTATTGGGGCGACGCGGGGTTGACTGCGGTGGGGCCAAAGGCGCCGATGCCCAGCGCGGCGATGCCCTTGTCGGCAAACCATGCATTGACGGCCTCAACGGTCTCCTGCGGGGTCGTGGTCGCGATCTGCTCACGCTCCAGGACCGTACCGTCTGCATAGCCCGTGGCGCAGACCATCTTGGTGCCGCCGGCCTCGAGCGCTCCGATAAGCTGCTGTTCTGCCATAGTATTCCTCTCTCTGGGACGAGTTGCTCCGTGACTAAAGTATAGGGCTCTAAACTATTTAAGAAAGCGTTATAAAAAGAAGCCTCGCAACGCGGCGGGCGGTGCGAGGCTTCTTTGGTTGCTTTAGTTGCTGGGCCGTCCTTACCCGCGCGGTTTGATTTTATCACGCAGGGACTTGAGGTTCTCCAGCGCCGCGTTGAGCGTCTCGTCACGCTTGGCAAAGTGGAAACGAATCAGATGGTTGACGGGCTCGCGGAAGAAGCTCGAGCCGGGCACTGCGCCCACGCCCACCTTAGACGCGAGGTCCTCGCAGAACTCGAGGTCGCTGTCGTAGCCAAACTCAGAGATATCCATCATCACGTAGTAGGCGCCCTGCGGCACGTTATGCTCAAGACCGATGCTGTCGAGTCCCTGGCAGAACAGGTCGCGTTTGGCGGTGTAGAGGTCGAGGACCTCATCGTAATAGCTGTCGTCGAAGTTGAGGGCAGTGACAACGGCTTCCTGCAGGGGAGCGGCGGCACCCACGGTGAGGAAGTCGTGGACCTTCTTGATGCGCTCGGTGATCTGGGCCGGGGCAATGGTGTAGCCAAGACGCCAGCCGGTGATGGAGTACGTCTTAGACAGCGAACTGCAGCTGATGGTTCGCTCGAACATGCCGGGCAGCGTGGCCATATAGACGTGCTCGTGGGGCGCGTAGACGATGTGCTCGTATACCTCGTCGGTAATGCAGTAGGCGTCGTACTTTTTGCAGAGGTCGGCGATAAAGGTGAGCTCCTCGCGCGTAAAGACCTTGCCGCAGGGGTTGGAAGGGTTGCACAGGACGATGGCCTTGGGGTCGTTGTCGCGGAAGGCCGCCTCGAGTGTCTCGCGGTCAAAGTCGAATGTGGGCGGGTTGAGCGGCACGTAGATGGGCTCGGCACCCGAAAGGATCGTGTCGGCGCCGTAGTTCTCGTAGAACGGCGAGAAGATGACGACCTTATCGCCGGGGTTCGTGACCGTCATCATGGCGGCCATCATGGCCTCGGTGGAGCCGCAGGTGACTACGATATTCTCGTTGGGGTTCACCGGCATGCCCATAAAGTGCTCCTGTTTGGCGGCGAGCGCCTCGCGCATGGCCTGGGAGCCCCAGGTGATGGAGTACTGGTGATAGAGCGGCTTGGGGTCGCTGGCTATGGTGCTGAGGCTATCGAGCAGCTGCGCCGGGGGATCGAAGTCAGGGAAGCCCTGCGAGAGATTGACAGCGCCGTACTTATTGGAGATGCGTGTCATGCGGCGGATGACCGAATCGGTAAATCTTGCCGTGCGGTTGGAGAGTTCTTTCATGACGGTCCTTTCGAGGATTTGCAGTGGGGCAAGTTTACTCCTGTGAAACCGGTGGGATTTGCTCGAAATGGTCTCGAAAAACTCTTTTCAAAATTCTTGAAAATTGGGGCTTGCATCGCGTGGCGTTCCTTGCAATAATAGTCGAGCGCGAAGCGCACAGGACACGGTGGGTGTAGCTCAGTTGGCTAGAGCGACGGGTTGTGGTCCCGTAGGTCGAGGGTTCGAGTCCCTTTACCCACCCCAGTTCTTGCTTCGTGTTGATATCGGGTCGTTAGCTCAGTTGGTAGAGCAGGGGACTCTTAATCCCAAGGTCCAGGGTTCGACCCCCTGACGGCCCACCACACGATATCTCCTCTAAAGTCCGCCACAACGGACTTTAGCTTTGGGTCGTTAGCTCAGTTGGTAGAGCAGGGGACTCTTAATCCCAAGGTCCAGGGTTCGACCCCCTGACGGCCCACCAAAGCATTGTAAAGCGGCTGGCTTCGGCTGGTCGCTTTTTTTGTTGACCTTTCATGGGGTCGAACCCGTCGGGACGCGAAGTTGGGGAAACTGCACCGTGATTCCCTTAGGGAAACACGGCTAAAGCCCCATAAACGTGCTCTCCTTATGAGAATTATGCTCACGGGGCTCGATGCATGTTGAGAAGTTGTGATCAAACTCAAAGTGAGAATCGATTTAGTCTGCTCGATAGTGCGATCCGAGACTTTCGGTTCGCTTGCGCATGGCTTTGACCATTTCCTGTGCCAGCTGAATCTGCGATTGCAGGCGGGCGAGGGCTGCGACTTCGCTGTCCTGGGCTTTCTGTGTGCTCAAGGTCGTTGCCTCCGTCTTCAAGCCCTCAAGCTCGTGTAGTGCCTCGGATAGGCCTGTTTCGGTCCTGTTGATCATGCAAAAGGTGCTCATCGTGTGCCTAAGGCTGTGTGTCAGGCGTTCGGCATCTGTTGTGGCAATGCCGTACTGGGGGAGGGTGATATCCGCCTTCAGGGCCGCCTCAGGCTCTTTCTGCGCTGTGAGGGCTGCCGATGCGCCCGCGATACGTCCGAATACGATGCCGTTGGCGCTTGATAAGCCACCAATGCGGTCGGCGCCGTGCATGCCGCCTGTCGCCTCGCCGCAAGCGTAGAGGCCCTCAACGCCCGTGTGCGCGGTCTTATCGATCTTGATGCCGCCGTTAGCGGCGTGGGCATACATCGCAACGCGCATCTCGTCAGTCGGGGCGATGCCGTGCTCGTCTTGCAGCCAGGTGGCAAAGGTCTGCACAAACTCTGGGACATCCTCGCGGGGGAAGTCGTAGTGGAGTGCCAGGCCTTCGACACCTGCCTGATCGATGACGAGATCGATAGCGCGGGAGGCCAAGCGTGACGTGAAGGGACCATATCCAGAGCGCTGCTCGAGCAGGTCGTTCAGCTTGTCGTCGGCAATATCTACCGGCTGGTCTACATGCACGTAGCGCCAGGTTTTCTCGTTGAAGACCAAGTTACGCCTGGGCTCGATGAAGCCGGGCATCATCTGCATGAACTCTATATTAGTAAGTGTTGCGCCGTGCGCCAGTGCGATGGCCTGCGAGGAGCTGAGCACATCAGCCGACGTAAGGCTGCGCTCGAACAGGCCGCCTGTGCCACCGGCTGCGATGATCGTGGCCTTGGCAGCAAAGGGCACGATTCGATTTTCGGTAAGGTCGTAGAGTACGGTTCCGGTTATTCTGCCGTTCGTGTCCTCAACAAGGTCGATAAGCTCATGGCGGGGGAGTAGGCGAATGCCGAGCGACTCGATCCAGGTCGTCAGAGCGTCCTCAAGGGGCTTGCGGGTGAGGCCGCGCCACATGCGCGTCTTGCGGTCAAAGCAGGGGATAAATTGCTTTTGTTGAGCACTCTTGGCGCTTTGCGGACGCTGGAGCTCAACGCCCAGGTCTTGCTCGAGCCAGTCAATCGCTTGGGGAATGCCGTGGACGAACGTTTGGACGAGTTCGGGGTCGGCGACACCGCCGCCGACGGTCTGGATGGTGTCGATGAGGTCCTGCTCGTCGTCTTCGTCGACGGGACCGATGAGGCCGAGGCCCCAGGTACCCGGGAAGAAGCTCGATCCACTCATGGTCTTGCCGGCGCTTGCCACAGTGACGGTTGCACCCGTGCGTGCCGCTTCGATGGCGGCACAAAGGCCCGCAATGCCAGATCCAATTACCAGTACATCAGTCGATTCCATCGGATTCCTTTCTCGTCCGGCGCATTGTCGCACGGGTGATCGGCAATGGGGCCGCAAAGACCCGTCAAATCGGTAAAGGGCAAATATGGCAGGTGGGCGTCATGGACGCTCTGACGCTCCATCTCTTCACATCTTGTATTTCGCCCCAGCTGATATATCGGCATTAGATACCCTGCGCCAGCGCAAACAAAAAGAGCCGCTACCTCGAAAGGTAGCGGCTCCAAAGCTCAACTATCTGAGCATCGCGCGGGCGCGATTAGGCCTTGAGGGCCTCTTCGACGGCGACAGCGCAGGCGACGGTGGCACCGACCATGGGGTTGTTGCCCATGCCGATGAGACCCATCATGTCGACGTGCGCAGGCACGGAGGAAGAACCGGCGAACTGGGCGTCGGAGTGCATGCGGCCCATGGTGTCGGTCATGCCGTAAGAGGCAGGGCCGGCGCCCATGTTGTCCGGGTGCAGGGTACGGCCAGTGCCGCCACCAGAAGCGACGGAGAAGTACTTCTTGCCAGCCTCGAGGCGCTCCTTCTTGTAGGTGCCAGCGACGGGGTGCTGGAAGCGCGTGGGGTTGGTGGAGTTACCGGTGATCGAGATGTCGACGTTCTCGTGCCACATGATGGCAACGCCCTCGCGGACGTCGTCGGAGCCGTAGCAGTTAACGGCAGCGCGGGGACCATCGGAGTAGGGGATGGTCTCGACGACCTTGAGCTCGCCCGTGTAGTAGTCGAACTGGGTCTTCACGTAGGTGAAGCCGTTGATGCGGGCGATGATCTGAGCGGCGTCCTTGCCCAGACCGTTGAGGATAACGCGCAGCGGCTTCTTGCGAGCCTTGTTGGCGTTCAGAGCCAGGCCGATAGCGCCCTCAGCGGCAGCGAAGGACTCGTGGCCGGCCAGGAAGGCGAAGCACTCGGTGTCGTCGGAGAGCAGCATAGCGCCCAGGTTGCCGTGGCCCAGACCGACCTTGCGGTCCTCGGCGACGGAGCCGGGAACGGTGAAGGCCTGGATGCCCTCGCCGATGATGGCGGCAGCCTCAGAAGCGGACTTGGCGTCACGCTTGACAGCGAGAGCGCAGCCGAGGGTGTAGGCCCACTCGGCGTTCTGGAAGGCGATGGACTGGGTGTTGTTGACGATCTCACGCGGGTTGAAGCCCTTGTCGGTGCAGATCTGCAGAGCTTCCTCGAGGGAGGCGATGCCGTTGTCGGCGAGGCACTTGTTGATCTTGTCAGCGCGGCGCTCGTAACCTTCGAACGTAACAGTCATAGTTATTTCCCTCCCTTTCTACTCGTGAACCGGGAACACGCTGGCGACGGAGTGAGTCTCCTCGTCGGTGCGCGGGTCGATGTACTTGGCAGCGTTCTCCCACTGACCATAGTGGCCCATAGCGCCAGCGATGGCCTCCTCGGGGGTCTTGCCGGCCTTGACGGCGTCGGTGAACTTGCCGAGGTTCAGGAACTCGAATGCGATGATCTCGTTCTTGTCGTTGAGAGCCATGCGGGTGACGTAGCCCTGAGCGAGCTCGAGGTAACGAGCGCCCTTGGTCTTGGTGCCGAACATGGTGCCGACCTGAGAGCGAAGGCCCTTGCCGAGGTCGTCGAGGGAGGCGCCCACGGGCAGGCCGCCCTCGGAGAACGCGGTCTGGCTGCGGCCGTAAACGATCTGCAGGAAGATCTCGCGCATAGCAACGTTGATGGCGTCGCAGACGAGGTCGGTGTTGAGGGCCTCGAGGATGGTCTTACCGGGAAGGATCTCGGAAGCCATGGCGGCAGAGTGGGTCATGCCCGAGCAGCCGATGGTCTCAACGAGGGCCTCCTCGATGATGCCGTCCTTGACGTTCAGCGTGAGCTTGCAGGCGCCCTGCTGAGGTGCGCACCAACCCACACCGTGCGTAAGACCGGAGATGTCGGAAATCTCCTTAGCCTGGACCCACTTGCCCTCCTCGGGGATGGGTGCGGGGCCGTGGTATGCACCCTTGGCAACGGGGCACATGTTCTCCACTTCCTGTGAGTACTGCATGCCTCTCCTCTCTATCGTGTTGGCGTCCCGTCTGGGGGTCGTGGCTGGCGATTGCCGGGCGACCCTTCGAAAGGGACATGACATGCAGCCCCTATAATACCGCGAAATGCACGGAATATTCGGCGAACGGCTCAGTTTTCGTAGCGAGAAGTCCGGAAGTTTTAATTGAAACGGTTTAACTCTATGTTCTGTGGTCGCGAACTTCCGTAGAGGGGGTCCGTCTTGGGCAAGCTTTTGGTCAGCTCTTGTAAGCGTTGCGGGGGTTGACCTGTTGTAACGGTGCCGTTCGCCGCCTGTTTACTGCCTTTTGCCGCGCGAGTGTATTGTTTTGCGTGAATGTTTTGATGGCACGCTTCAATCGTGCTGTATTGGATGGCAAGCAGATCCCGGCGAAGGGAGCGCCATGCAGCGCGTTTGGAGAACGGTTACCGGCTTTTACCATGTCTGTGCCCGCGGTATGGGCAAGCAGCTCATCTTTGAGGGCGATGAAGACCGGTGGGAGTTTTTGGAGCTGATGCGCGAGTGTTGCCGCGAGGAGGGTGTGACGGTTATCGCTTGGTGCCTTATGGGCAATCACGTGCATTTGGTGCTTGCAGATTACGAGGACAGGATGAGTGCGGCGATGCATCGGCTGCTTTTGACGTACGCGCGGCGGTTCAATAAACGCACGGGGCGCACAGGCCATCTGTTCCAGAACCGTTTTGACCGGCGCTCGCTCGATACCGACTGGCAGGTGATGGAGGCTATTCGCTCTGTACACGCCGATCCGCAGGATGCGGGCGTTAGCCTAATCGAGCGTTATCCCTGGAGCAGCTTCGCGGAGCATTTGTGCGCTTACGACGGTGACGCGGCTGATGTCGCGAGGGGATTTTCTGATCCTTCTTGCGTGCTTGAGCTCTTTGGTTCTGCCGAGGACTTTATTGCCTATTCGCTTTCGACGCCCGACGGCGGCGAGCCAGCGCTGCGCGATATGAAAGAGACAGAGTGGGAACGCCACGCCTTTGCCGATAAGTTGGCGAAGAGCCTCGGGGCTCCGCTCCATGGGGTTAAAGACGCACCGCCTGCGCAGCGTGATACCGTTATTGTTGGATTGCACGATGCCGGTTTCACGGTGCGCCAGATTGAGCGCTATACCGGGATTGGCAAAAGTAGCGTCTCTCGTATTGTGCGTGCTTATGCGCAGATGGACGCGCAGGCCGAGGGCTCGAGATAAAGGCAGAAAAGAAAATGGCCGAATCGCGAAAGTTAAGCGATTCGGCCAACAGAATTCTTCAGAGTTGAGACAAATATTACTGATTATTTTTGCCCCTCGAGCATGCCGTCGAGGGTGCGCCAGGCGAGCTCGGCGCACTTGACGCGGGCGGGCATGTGCGAGATGTCCTGGAGCTGGGCGGCCTCGTCCAGGTCTTCCAGGTCCTCCTCGGAGAGCCGCTCGCCGCGGATCATAGCGAGGAAGAGCTCTGCCAAGCGGTGAGCTTCCTCGACGGTCTCGCCGGTGATGAGGTCGGCCATGATGTCGGCACTGGCCTGACTGATGGCGCAGCCGTGGCCGGTAAAGGAGGCCTCCTCGATCACGCCGTTCTCGACTCGTAGCTGCAAGGTGAGCTCGTCGCCGCAGCTGGGGTTGATGCCGTCGTGCTCGTGCGTGGGGGCATCCATCTCGTACTTGTAGTCGGGGTGCGAGTTGTGCTCCATAAACGTGGTGGAGGTGTACAGATTACCCATTGAACGTGCTCCAAACGTGATGCAGGCCGGCGATGAACTTATCGATGTCGGCCTTGTCGTTGTAGAAGGCCACGCTGGCGCGGCAGCAGGCGAGGTTCTCGACGCCCAGCCAGGTAAGCAGCGGCTGCGCGCAGTGGTGACCGGCGCGGATGCACACGCCGTCCATGTCCATGATGCTCGCGACGTCGTGCGGGTGGATACCCTTGACGTTAAAGCTCACGACGCCGTGATGGTTGTCCCAGTAGATGGAGCCGATGATCTGGACAAAGTCGAGCTGCATGAGCTCGCCCATCAGGTAGTGGACGAGTGCCTGCTCGCGTGCCTGGATGTTTTCGTAGCCAACCGTGTTGACGAGGTAGTCGAGTGCCGCACCCGTGGCGAAGATGCCGGCGGCGTCCTGCGTGCCGGCCTCGAACTTCTCAGGGACGGGCGCCCAGACGGCGTCCTGCTCGGTGACGGAATCGATCATCTCGCCGCCGGTGAGCATGGGCGGCATGGCGTTGAGCAGGTCCATCTTGCCCCACAGCACGCCGATGCCCATGGGGCCCATGGCCTTGTGCGCGCTAAAGGCAAAGAAGTCGGCGCCCAGGTCGGCCACGTTGACCGGCATGTGCGGCAGCGACTGCGCACCGTCGACGACCAGGTAGCCGCCGTACTCGTGCACGAGTTTGCCGAGGTTCTTGACCGGGTTCTCGACGCCCAGCACGTTGGAGACCTGGCCCACGGCCAGGATCTTGGTCTTGGGACCAACCTTGGTAAGAACTTCCTCGGTGGTGAGCTGGCCGGTCTTGGTGGGGTAGAGGTAGACGAGCTTGGCGCCGGTCTCGCGGCAGACCTGCTGCCACGGAATCAGGTTGGAGTGGTGCTCCATGATGGTAATGACGACCTCGTCACCGGGCTCGAGCACCGTGGGCGCAAAGCTCTTGGCGACCAGGTTGAGCGACTCGCTCGTGTTGCGGGTGAAGACGACCTCGTTGGCCTGTGAGGCGCCGATGAGGTCGGCGATCTGCTGGCGGACCTTCGCGATGGCCTCGGTGGCCTCGACGGACAGCGAGTACAGGCCGCGCAGGGGGTTGGCGTTCATACGCTGGTAGAAGTCGCGCTCGGCGTCGAGCACGCAGGCAGGGCGCTGCGCGGTGGCGGCACTATCGAGGAAGGCGATCTCGGGGTGCTGCTGAAACAGCGGGAACTGCGCCTTGTAGGGGTTGGTCTCGATGTCCACAGTGGGCCAGCCGCGCGAAGCCTCGTCGCTGGCGTCGAGCTCCATGGGCTCGGGGGCAGTACAGGTGTCGCATTTAACGTGCTCGGTGTCGATCATGCGAGCTCCTCTTCAAAGTTGTCGATCAGGTTGTTGCCAAGGCGGACGACGGCTGCGCGGGTGCGCTCGTCGGTGGCGGAAAGCGCGGCGTCCTCCAGCTTGGCGCGGATGAACAGGTCCTCGGCGGCGTTTTGGTCAAGGCCGCGACAGGCGAGGTAGAACAGCTGCTCGTCGCGGACGTGACCGATGGTGGCGCCGTGGTTGCCGGCGACGTCGTCCTCGTCGCAGAGAATGACGGGAACGGTCTTGTTGTCGACGCCCTTGTTGGCCAAAAGCACCGTCTCGCGCTCGGTGCCGGTTGCACCCTTGCAGCCGTGCACGAGGTCGATGGTGCCGCGGTAGACCTTCTTGGACGTGCCGGTCAGCACGCCGTTGGCGTCGATCTCGCACTCGGTCTTGCGACCGCGGTGGCGCAGCTCGTAGTTAAAGTCGCGCACCTGCTCTCGGGCGCCCAGGTAGTCAGTATCGATGGTGACCTTGGCGGTATCGCCTAGCAGGTCGCCGGCAAGGCCGGTGGCGCTGGCGCCAGCACCCAGGACGGTGTGCTGCACGTTGACGCGCGCGCCCTCGTCCAGGAACAGGCCGGTGTCGTCGAGCGCGATCCAGCTATCGTCGAGCGTCTGCGTGCAGGTCACGTTGACGGTGGCGTACTCGTGGGCGCACACGCGTAGCACGGAGCCCACGACACCCTCGCCGGTAACGGGGGAGTCCAGGGCAATAAGCAGATCGAGCGTTGACTGAGGACGGGCGACGACGTCGATGGCGGCGATGGCCGCGGCTGCATCGACACCGCTCACGCGCACGGTAACCGTGGCGTGCTTGTATGCGGGTGCATCGATGACGATGCGCTTGGTAGCGTGCTCGGCCAAGTAGGCGTAGGCAGCCTCACCCATGCCGGTTTCGAAGGCCTCAGCAGGGGAGAGCTCTTCCTCGAGCTTAATGGCGCCGGCCTGGTAGACGGAGGTTGCGGGCACGTCGAGCTCGGTCTCGGGCGTGATGCGGGCGCGGTCGGCGGCATCGCCGGGCGCGGAGGCGCGGCGCTCGGGGAAGCGCTCGGCGATGGCTTCCATGGCGGCATCGAAGGCGTCGTCCGAGCCGGCAAACTGCTCGTCCAGGCCCTCGACCTCAACGGTCTCGGTGGGAGCGGCGGCAAGCTCGTCAGAGAGCTCGAGCTTGGTCTGGTTCATCTTGAGCCAACCCCAAGTGGCGGCCGGCATCGCGTTGACCTGCTCGAGCGTGGTGGCAGCGGTGTTGGTTTCCTGTTTCATTATCCGATCGCTCCTTCCATCTCGAGCTTGATCAGGTTGTTCATCTCGACGGCGTACTCCAGCGGCAGCTCCTTGGAGACCGGGTTGGCAAAGCCGTTGACGATCATGGTGCGGGCCTCTTCCTCCGAGATGCCGCGGCTCATCAGGTAGAACACCTTATCGTCGCCGATACGTCCGATGGTGGCCTCGTGGCCGATGTCGACGTTCTTGGCGCGGATGTCCATGGCCGGGATGGTGTCGGAGCGGCTCTGGTCGTCGAGCATCAGTGACTGGCAGCTCACGGTTGCCTTGGAGCCCTCGGCCTTGGGTGTGGCAACGATAGAGCTGCGAAACGTCTGGATGCCGCCGCTCTTGGAGATGCCCTTGGTCTCGACGGTTGCCGAGGTCTCGGGCGCGTTGAGCACGACCTTGCAGCCGGTGTCGAGGTTCTGCCCGGCGCCGGCAAAGGTGATGCCGGTAAAGCTCGAGCGGGCGCGACGACCGTTGAGCACGCTCATGGGGTAGAGGTAGCCCACGTGGCTACCGAAGGAGCCACTGATCCACTCGATGTCGCCGTCCTCGTCCACGCGCGCACGCTTGGTGTTGAGGTTGTACATGTTCTTGGACCAGTTCTCGATGGTCGAGTAGCGCAGGTGCGCACGCTTGCCCACAAAGAGCTCGACGGCGCCGGCGTGGAGGTTGGCTACGTTGTACTTGGGCGCGGAGCAACCCTCGATAAAGTGCAGGTCGGCGTCGTCCTCGACGATGATGAGCGTGTGCTCAAACTGGCCGGCGCCCTTGGCGTTAAGACGGAAGTAGCTCTGCAGCGGGAAGTCGAGCTTGGTGCCCTTGGGCACGTAGACAAACGAGCCGCCCGACCATACGGCGCCGTGCAGGGCCGCAAACTTGTGGTCGGTGGGCGGGATGAGCGTCATAAACTTCTCGTGGATGAGCGGTTCCCACTGCGGGTCGTGCAGGGCCTCCTCGATGCCGGAGTAGACGATGCCCATCTTAGACGCTGTGTCCTGCATGTTGTGGTAGACGAGCTCGGAGTCGTACTGCGCGCCGACGCCTGCCAGATAGCTGCGCTCGGCCTCGGGGATGCCCAGGCGCTCAAAGGTGCTCTTGATGTCGTCGGGCACCGACTCCCAGTCGTGCTTTTGGTCGGTGTTGGGCTTGACATAGGTGACGATGTTATCCATGTCCAGGCCCTCGATGGAGGGGCCCCACGTCGGGTCGGGAAAACGATTAAAAATCTCGAGGGACTTTAAGCGCAGGTCGAGCATCCACTGCGGCTCGTCCTTCTTGGCGCTGATCTCGCGCACGATGTCGGGCGTGATGCCGGCGTCGAGGCGCTCAAATCCCTCCTCGCCATAGGTGAAGTCGTAGAGGCTGCGGTCGATGTCCGCGACCTCGGTGCGGTTCTTGGTCATTGCGTCGCCCCTTTACGCCTGCTGCTCGGCAGCGGCGGCCTCGGCCTGGGCGCGCTGCTCGGCGGCCTCGCGCTCGAAGGTCTCAAAGCCGTTCTTGTCGATCCAGGGGATCAGCGAGGCGTCGTCCTCGCGCACGATGTGACCCTTGACCATAACGTGGACGCGGTCGACATCCAGGTGCTCCAGGATGCGCGTGTTGTGCGTGATGATGAGCATGGAGCCGTCGCAGCTCTTGCGGTAGGCGTCCATGCCATGACTGACGGTGGAAAGGGCGTCGACGTCCAGGCCGGAGTCAGTCTCGTCCAGGATGGCCAGCTTGGGCTGCAGCAGCAGAAGCTGGAGCATCTCGACCTTCTTTTTCTCGCCGCCCGAGAAACCCACGCCCAGCTCGCGGTTGAGGTAGGCGGTATCCATGTTGAGCTCGGCCGCGAGCTCCTTCACGCGGCGGCGGAACTCCTTGCCCTTCATCTCCAGGCCGGGGCGGCCGGCGATGCTGGCGCGCAAAAAGCTCGACAGTGGCACGCCCGGAATCTCGACCGGGGCCTGGAAGCTCAGGAACAGGCCGGCGCGCGAACGCTTGTCGGTGGTGAGCTCGGTGATGTCCTGGCCGTCAAAGACGATGCGGCCGTCGTTGACCGTGTAGACGGGGTCGCCCATGACCAGGTGGCCGAGGGTGGACTTGCCGGCGCCGTTGGGTCCCATCAGCACGTGGGTCTCGCCGGCGGCGACGTTGAGGTTGACGTTGTGGAGGATGGTCTTCTCGTCCACGGAGGCGGTCAGACCTTCGATGGAAAGCAGCGGATTTGCGCTCATGCTGTCCCTCTCTGTATATGGTGTACTCATAGGTGTACTAAACCCTAGGAATCTTCTCGGAATAAAGTTACTATGGGTTCGGCGTTAGTCAAGGGAAAACCCGACTAATCCACTCGACTTTTTAGATGTGGGACATAATAATCAGGTTTGTTTGCCCCGCGTGCATAAGATTTGGGACAAACACTCCTGGTATTTTGTCCCAGCAACGATGGGAGGGTAGGTATGCTCATTTCTTCCAAGGGCCGCTATGCCCTCCGGCTGATGATCTATATCGCGGCGCTCGGTGACGCCGAGGGCAAGATTGCCCTGCGCGAGGTTGCCGACCGCGAGCATATCTCGCAAAAGTATTTGGAGCAGCTGGTTCGTCCGCTTATGAAGGCGGGCCTGCTTAAGAGCGTGCGCGGCAAGGGCGGCGGCTACATGATGGCCAAGGATCCCTCCGAGGTACGTGCGGGTGACATCCTGCGCGCCGTCGAGGGCAGCACGGCTCCAGTGGCGTGCGATGGCATCGACAACAGCTGCACTCGCAGCGATCTTTGCTCGACCGTCAAGTTCTGGCGCGGCCTGGACGACGTGATCGAAAAGTACGTCGACGGCGTGACGTTGGCCGACCTGGCCGCCGTTCCCGAGATCAACTTTGACATTAAGCTGTAGGTTGAGCGCAATTCCTTAAGATTTCGCGGAGGGTTGTTGCCGTTTACCGAGGGGTTGTTGTGCAACAACGGGCGAGCTGCAATACTTACTCTTATCTTTGCAAACTGCACTTTAACTATACCAATGCAGGGAGGATCTTATGCAGCCCAAGCATTCTGCTATTGTCGCGGGCCTGACGCTGGCGCTTTCGTTTGGCGCCATTTCCGCGCCGGCACCCGCCGCTGCCGAGGAGCCCACGCCGGGCGTTGCCTCGGATGCCACCGATATCGATAAGGGTCTCTACACCCAGCAGTCCTTCTCGGGCGTGCTGAGGTCGGTCCAGGGCGTTTCGTTTGTCAACGTGACTCCCGAGATGAAGTACTTTACCAAGTACGAGAGCCATGGCAACTACAACCAGGGCTTTTCGTACGGTGACGGCTATAACGCGCTGGGTTATTACCAGTTCGACCGTCGTTGGTCGCTCATTCCGTTTATGAAGCAGGTCTACAACTACAACCCCGAAAAATACAGCATGCTCAAGGATGCGATTGATCGCGGCAGCGAGATTTCCAACGCGAACAATCCCATGTCCGAGAACGGTCAGCTCACCGAGCTGGGCCGTATCGCGCAGGAGGCTTTCCAGGGTGCTTACAACACCGATCCTGTTGAGTTCTCAGCACTTCAAGATGCCTATGCGTACAACTCGTACTATGCGGTGACCGAGGCGTGGCTCAAGAGCGGCCTGGGTATTGATATTTCGGGCCGCGCCGATTGCGTCAAGGGCATGGTGTGGAGCATTACCAACATGTGCGGCACTGGTGGCTGCAGGGACTTTTTCCGCTGGGCGAATCTTTCCAACGATATGTCCGACCGCGAGTTTGTGACGGCGCTCTCCAATAGCGTGGTCAACAATGTTGCCACCAAGTTTTCAAGTCAGCCCCAGTATCATGAGGGCTGGAAGAATCGTTATAAGAATGAGCTGAAGGACTGCTTGGTTTATATTGCCGAGGACGAGGCCGCTGCCGCTGCGACGCCCGTGCGGCCCGAGCCTACGCCGGCGCCCTCGCCGACGCCTGATTCGAATGACGACTCGAGTGACGATGCCAACGATGACAGGATGGATGCGCCCTCGACCGATGCTGACGGTAATGGCTCTGCTGGTGGCACTACCAACGACGGCTCTACCTCGAACGGCTCCAATTCGAACGGCTCTGCTGCGGGCGATTCGTCTTCAAGCTCTGCCGGCAATACGGACAGCGACGCTTCTGGTTCGACCGACGCTGACACCTCTAACTCATCCACCGGCTCGAGCGATTCGTCCGTTGACACCGGCTCTAACAACGGCTCCGGCTCTGACGCAACCCCTGATTCCGATGCTTCCAAGGACGATTCGAATAAGGCGCCGGACGCTCCCGTTGCTTCGCCGGACAAGAAGCCTTCTTTCTCCGAGCAGCTTGGTTCTACGCTGGGTTCTTCGCTGATGGCTGGCGTTAATAACGGTTCGGCCCAGAACAAGGACAACTCTGATCAGGCTTCCACGGAAAAGACCGAAGCCGTAAAGGGCGACTCCAAGGACAAGGCTTCCGAGAAGACCGAATCCGATAAGGGTTCTAGCTCTGAGGAGAAGGACGACAAGTCCACTCAGAAGAAGGACGAGGGTAAGAAGTCTGAATCTGAGGAGAAGGACGAGAACAAGGACAAGACCGAGGACGGAAAGCAGCAGGGCGAGGACGGCGGTAAGAGCAACACCGACAAACAGGTCCATGAGCAAAATGACTCCAAAACGGTGACCACTACGACCACGACGACTACAACGACCAAGTCATCTGGCGGTAACATGCCCAAGACGGGCGACCTTATCGTTATGGCGAGCCTTGCCAGCGCGAGCTTGGCCACACTGGGCGCTACGTCTATCGTAAGTGGTAAGCATAAGCTCGATCAGCAGAAGAAGGCTTCTGGGGAGGATGGCTCGGAGGAGTAGCCTTTCAGATTGTTTTCAAAGCGTTTGAGACGGGGTCCGGTGCAGCCGCATCGGATCCCGTTTTTGTTGCACAACGATTTGTTATGCCCCCTCGGGGCGTCAGTTGCTACCGTTGCCCGAAACCTTTGCAAGTCGATATTGTTGCGCTCCGCCTGCTCGTTACAATGGGCATCGTGCTGCGTTAGAGGGAGAGTTTACGGTGTCTGAACAGGTGAATTGTGGTTTTATTCATGCGTTTGGTGCGCGGTTGCTCAATCATGCGGATAACGCAGCTCTACCGGTTGATGTACACGACTTTTCCGATGCAATTAATCGGTGTTTACTCATCGATAAAACCATGTTTATTGCCGATGTGTTGGACTGCGACGCGTCCGTTGTGGTGTGCTGTCGACCCGAGGGTTTTGGCAAGAGCATGAACTTGTCGATGCTCAGGGCTTTTCTGGAGCGTCCAGCGGTCGGTCGCGCCGGTCGGATCTCGTTTGCCGATGCTCAGATTTGGGATGCGGACAGCGGGCGTTATCGGGATGAGTACGCTTGCTATCCGGTGATATCGCTGGACTTTTCTGGCGCTGCGAGGCGTGGCGCCGCTGTTGCCGGCGTCGTGCGCGATGCCCTTTCGGGCGAGTGCGCTCGCTTGTTGGCGCTCTTGGAGGCCCCGGATTTAGCTCGAGATAAGGTGCGTCACATCGAACGTGTTGCGCGTGGCGCGGCGAGCGAGGACGAGGTCGCCTCGGTGCTTGGCGTGCTCATTGAGTTGCTGGAGATTGCCTGCGATGAGCAAGTTGTATTGCTCGTTGATGGGTACGATGCGGCGTGGTCTCGCCGTGCGAGCGCGAGGGACGCTTCCGACGCCGATCCGGCAGAACTACTTGACCGTGTGCTGTTTGACGCCATTGCTGCCGCGGGTCATTCGCTACGCTTTGCTTGTCTGATGGGGGAGCGTCCCAGTCCTGCCGAAGCGGCGCTTTCTTCGCGCAGTTGCTCGTATTGTCTGTCGGCGCCGCTTTCGACGTGGTGTGACCGTTGGTTCGGCTTTTCGGATGCCGAGGTCCAGGCTCTGTTGAATCATGCTTGGCGCGAGGAATACCTTGATGATGCGCGTGAATGGCTCGAGGGATATCGGTTTGGCAGGGCCTATTGCTCGAGTCCAGCGCGTGTGATCGGTTTTTTGGACCGAGGCTGTACGGCGCCTGTGCGCGCCGATCTGTATGGGTATGCGGATTGCCTGAGTAGGGTAGTTGCCGGGTGGAATCTCGACCGCCTTTCGGTCTTGTTTGATTTGCTCGAGGCCCATGGGTGTGCTGAGGTCCCGCTTTGTTTGGGCACTGCAAAGCCAGATGTCTCGCCTGACGATGGCATGTGGACAGCGCTGTATCTGTCCGGTTTTCTCACGACAGATATGACTGAGGAGCCAGAGCATGGCGATCGGCTCCGTGCTTTGCGATTGCCCAATAACGAGCTTCGCCAGGCCTTGCGTCTAGTGATTATTGAGTGGTTTGAGTGCGCTGCCGAAGACATTCGAGACGTCGATGCGTTTCGCGACGGGCTGTGCCGTGGGAACGAGGATACGGTGAGGCGGGCGCTAAGCCGCATCCTGGGGGATGCGGGAATCGGTGAGACCGACCCAGATAAGCCGCTGCCATATCATCTGCTCTTGCAGGGGCTCTGCTTTGGCTTACCGGGCTATGCCAATCCTGCCTCGAGGCGAAAGTGTGGCGCAGGTCGCTGGGACATCCAGGTTTTCCCTACGGGTGCTGTGTTCGACGTAGCAGATACGATTGGCATGCTGGACGAGCGCCCGCTGATAACGATTAACTTGATGTATGACCCCGATGTGGATGCGCTGGGCCTGGAATTGCTGGCCGTGCAGTCGCTACTCGACATAGAGCGCGACGGCATCGACGAAATCCGTGTACCGCGCCCCGGCGTGGGTCGCATGCGCTGGGGATTCGGGTTTGACGGGCGACACGTGGCTGCGGTGTGCCAGTGTCTGTAGGGGCGGGCGATAACCGGGCTGTATCTGTTTTCCATTCTGTGTGCTTCTCGCTACTATAGAACGGATCGCTAGCGGTCTGGTCGTGCTGGCGACTGGGATAAATACTGGTATATCCAACGTTCTATGGGGGTGTCGATTGTCTACGAGCGATATGAGCGTTAGCGTTGTGGTCCCATGCTACAACGCCGAGAAGTTTCTCGATCAGTGCCTCAGCTCTATTGAGGCCGATCCGATGAAGGAGCTCGAGATCATCGTGCTCAACGATGGCTCGACGGATGGCTCGCTTGCCATTATGGAGGCCCATGCGGCAGGGGACGCTCGCGTTCGGGTGATTGATAAAGCAAACCAAGGCTATGGCGCAACCGTTAACAGGGGTTTTGACGAGGCGCGGGGCGAATACGTTGCCGTTGTCGAGCCCGATGATTACCTTAAACCCGGCATGTTTTCCGCTTTGTATCAGCTGGCTTGCAAGCAGGATTATCCCGACGTGGTTAAATCCTCATACTGGCGTGTCTATATGGCGGACACTCCAAGGGAACATCTTTACCACTGCCATTACTACCATCGGGTTAAGCCGGGGCGCCAGCCTTTTGTTCTTGCCGATGCTCCCATCTTGATTCAAAAGCATCCTTCTATTTGGAGCGCACTCTATAAAAAGAGCTTCCTTGTTGGGTATGGCATCTGCTTTAAAGAGGTTCCAGGTGCTGGCTGGGTTGACAATCCCTTTCTTATCGAGACGCTTGCCCAGGCAAAGACCATCGCTTACACCGATGAGGCTTGGTATTGTTATCGTGAGGATTTGCCCACGGCATCGTCTGCCAGCGTTAATAGCACCCTTGCCTTAACGCGTTGGAATGACATGGTCGACGTGCTCGAACGACTTGGCGTTACGGATAGAGGAATATGGCGCGCCCTTTACACGGTGGGTTTCCGTCATGCTGGTCTTGCCCTTGCGAACGGTGGCCTCGAGCAGCGAGATGTCTGCGTGCTTCTTAAGAAGACATTCCGCCGTATGGATCCGGCAATAGTGCGTGCTATGGATACTGTGAGCCCGCATCTTAAGCAGGCGTTTTCGCAGCTGACTGGTGAATCCGTAGGCGGGTCTGGCGTTCTAGCTTACCGCATATCGCAAATCAGGGAATTTGGATATACCCTAAAGACCGCCGGCTTAGGTTTTGCGCTTTCTCGCGTTGGGCTATCCTTAAAACGTCGCTCTGCTGAGCGTTCGTAGAATTTACATGCAAAGGAGCTGCATGCCTTCTAAGGGACATATTGCTATCTATACGCAAGATGCTAAGCTGGGACACGAGGTCAAAGGCGCAACGCGTTATGTCTACCTTGCCACGCTACTATGTGAGCAGGGCTACGACGTTGATTTTATTACCAGTGGCTTTCAACATTGGGATAAGCAGCAGCGTGATATTATGCACCTCGATCTGAGCATGCATCCCTTTACTGTGCATTTTATTGAAGAGCCTGTCTACCCTAAGAACATGTGTCCCCAGCGTATTTGGGCCCACCATGTGGTTTCAAAACGTGTTGTTAAGTTTTTTGATGAACACCATGCGTACGATTTGGTCTACTGCCAGATTCCGCCTAACGATGTTGCGCGTGAGATCGGCAAATGTGCCCATAAGTACGGCATTCCATTTATTGTCGATGTTAATGACCTGTGGCCCGAGGCTTTCCGCGTTGCTCTGGATGTTCCGGTCCTTTCGGACATCTTCTTTGCCCCGTTTTACAAGCAGGCTAAGGCGACGTATCAGCTGGCCGATGCCATTGTGGGCACGTCGCAGGAGTACCGCGACCGTGGTGTGCGCGATGCACGTTCGGGTATTCCCAATGAAGTCGTGTACGTCGGCAATCAGCTTGCCGAGTTTGATGCCGGTGTGGCCAAGAACGCCGTTTTGATTAATAAACCGGCGGGAGAGATCTGGGTCTCTTATGCCGGTACCTTGAGCGCTTGCTACGACCTGGAGACTCTTGTTAAAGCAATCGGGATGGTTCAGAAGACCCATCCCGAGGTCAAGCTTCAGATTCTGGGTGATGGAGCCGAACGTGACAACCTTAAGGCCGTCGTTCAATCGACGGGCGCTGGTGTGACCTTCCATGGGTACCTGCCCTATGACAAGATGGCTGCATGGCTCAGTAGGTCCGATATCACGGTAAACTCGCTGGTCGAAAAAGCCGCCCAGAGCATCGTTACCAAGATCGGCGACTATCTGGCGGCGGGCAAACCCATGGTCAATACCAGTATGAGTGCTGAGTTCCGCGCAAAGGTCGAGTCAGACGGGTTTGGCGTTAACGTGCAACCCGGAAGCCCCGACAAGCTTGCCGCTGCGGTTACCGCCCTTGTCGAAGACAAATGGCACCGCAAGCAGATGGGGGAGGCCGCTCGTAAAATCGCAGAGGAGCAGTTTGATCGCCCGCATTCGTATATGAAGACTGTAAAACTGATTGAAAGCTTGATAAGGTAGCCCTGTCTGTAGCTGATGTTAGATTTTTATAGCTTGTAATGAATTTAATATCTTGTTGCACCTAGAATTGGATACGAACAGTTTTCAACCAGGATTGCTGCCGTGTCGTGCTCAGTTGACAGGAAAGGCGCTATAGAGCTTGAGGTCCCGCACGAACTGAACGATGCCCTCTCTACATATTGCGAATAAGGATAAGAAGAAAGCAAAGCCATATCAATTGGATAACCTGCGCTGTAATTAGGCTGAATTTTGTCCCTATGACGCTGGCTTCGATTTCTGGCTCGATACATTTAGCGCCTTTAGGTTCTTCGCTGGCCAGAATGGAATGGGGACTTGGCGCAAACAGCTTTCTTGGGTTTCGCCTGTAATATAATTTACGCGCATCATTTGAACTTGTATTTAATGGGGGCTGGCATGAAACGTCACCTGCAACTGCTTGTTGTATCCGTTGCAGCGTTAGTTATTGGACTTAATCCATTGATTGGGCCGGTTGCTACTGCTTATGCAATCAATGGGGAGCCTGTTCAGCAGGGTTCAACTGCTGAACCTGCGGATCCTGAGAGCAATTCAAACTCGACTAACGACCCCGCCTCCTCGCCTTCCAATAAGAATCAGGACGACTCTGACAATCTTGTCGCAGAAGAAAACGACTCTTCCGTTGCGGCGGATGGGAGCGGCGACATTTTAACCGATTCGTATCAGTATCTCTATATCGCCTATCCGCAGCTTCCGGTCGGTGTGGACCAGGTGATCGCTTTTGCTACCACTAGTGATTCCGATGTTCTCGCGGATGCGACTCTTGAATTGGAATCCACAACTGGACACTCCCTTTCTGTTAGTGCGACGGCCGTCGGCGGCAATGCTGCTGCATTTCAGTTCGGTAAGGATTATGCCGAGTGCGGATATGATTTGATTTCGATCTCCTATCATCTGCAGGGCGATGCCACGGAGCGCAGTGTCGATTTGATGCAATGCGGATATGCGTTCGACATTGATGCGAATGCCGCTGTGGACGACGGCCTAGCCGAAGGCAGTACTAATTCGTCTGTTTATTATTCAGATGATTCTGGCAATGCGATTCAGGCTGCCACGATTGGCGACGCACTTACCGCCTCAAATGGGGAGCAGTCTCTCTCTCTTGCCGATACTGCTGTGAACGGTGCGTATGTTATTTCTCTTGATCCTGGTCATGGCGGCGTTGATTCCGGCGCTCAAGGTAATGGGAAGAGCGAGGCGGATCTTACTTGGAAGATTGCTGTTGCCTGTAAGGCTAAGCTGGAGCGATATGGTTTTAAGGTCGTGATGTCTAGAGGACAAAGTGGATCTTATGGCAGCAACGATTTTCTGTACCGCGTTCAGCGATGCGTAAAGCAGGGTGCACAAGCTTTTGTGAGTTTTCATATTAACTCTGGTAGTTCTGCGGCGCATGGTGCTGAGGTTTACGCGCCTACGGCCAATGGCACGAGCTATACGAAAGCCTCTGTCGAGCTTGCCCAAAAAGTAATGAATAATTTGTCTGCGCTTGGCTTGACCTATCGTGGCGTGTTTCAGATGACGGTTGGTGACGAATTTGCCGTTATTCGCTGTGCTCGCGAGCAGGGGATTCCTGGCATCTTGATCGAGCATGGCTTTATTTCTAACTCGGGTGACGTTTGGAAATACTTTAGCGATGCTGGCTGCAAGCGTCTGGGGGAAGCTGACGCCGATGCGATTATTGCTCAGTTCCCGCGTTCTAGTTGGATGGATTACTCCGCTGTATTTGATGCTGACTATTATCTAAAGAATAATCCTGATGTTGCTAAATGGGCCAACAACGATAAGGACAAGGCCCTCCAACATTTTATTAACTATGGCATGGCGGAGGGCCGCCGAGGCAACGAGGCATTTGACGTCCAGAGCTACTACAACGAGTACCAGGACCTGAGGCTCGCGTACGGGACGGACCTGCCAAGGTACTACGTCCACTACATGAAGTGGGGCAAGGGCGAGGGAAGACATGGCACGGGAACTACTTCGCTAAAAGACGCCGTCGTCACTATTGCTGGCGTCGATTATTCGCCTGTTTATGATTTGAGCTTCTACCTTGAAAACAACAGCGATCTTAAGAAGGCCTTTGTTAAAACAACTGGCACAGGTGTAATCTTGGTTGATGACAATGCGGCCTTGCGCCACTTCGTCAGGTATGGAATGGCCGAGGGTCGCCGCGGCAACGAGGCGTTCGACGTCCGCAGCTACTACAACGAGTACCCCGACCTCCGCTCCGCCTTTGGCACCGACACGGCCAAGCTCTACGGGCACTACCTGCGTTACGGCAAGACCGAGGGCCGTCACGCTAGCGGCTGCGACTCGCTAAAGGCTGCCCGCACGTCCCTCGGCGGCGTGGACTACGCCCCGGTCTACGATTTCGGCTACTATATCGCCAGCAGCCCGGATGTGCTTTCCGCATATACGAAGAAGAGCGTGTGCGGCGCTCTTGTTGACGACGCGGCGATCCTGCGCCACTTCGTCAGGTATGGAATGGCCGAGGGCCGCCGCGGCAACGAGGCGTTCGACGTCCGCAGCTACTACAACGAGTACCCCGACCTCCGCTCCGCCTTTGGCACCGACACGGCCAAGCTCTACGGGCACTACCTGCGTTACGGCAAGACCGAGGGCCGTCACGCTAGCGGCTGCGACTCGCTAAAGGCTGCCCGCACGTCCCTCGGCGGCGTGGACTACGCCCCGGTCTACGATTTCGGCTACTATATCGCCAGCAGCCCGGATGTGCTTTCCGCATATACGAAGAAGAGCGTGTGCGGCGCTCTTGTTGACGACGCGTCGATCCTGCGCCACTTCGTCAGGTATGGAATGGCCGAGGGCCGCCGTGGCAACGAGGCGTTCGATGTTTATGGCTATAAAACTCGCTATATTGATCTCCGCAAAGCTTTTGGTAATGAATTGAAGTCTTACTATACTCATTACCTCAAGTACGGATTAAAAGAAGGACGCGATGGGTCAAGCATGACCGGCTTTGAAGGCTACATTATGTCTTCTGCTTTTTCTTCATATAAAGATGCTGCGGCTCATTATGCAAGAACTGTAGGGGGGCAGGCTTACCCGGTCTTTGTTTATAAAAACAAAGGAGCTGCCACAGTTAAAGTGTTCTGCAAGATTCTCTATGAAGAAGCTGTATCCGAGGGGGTTTGCCCCGAGGTCTTATATGCTCAGGTGATGAAAGAGACTAGGTATCTCAAATTTGGCAATTTGGTAAAAGCGGACCAATGCAATTTCGGTGGTATTGGAGCAACTGGTCCGGGCCATCCTGGTTATACTTTTTCTTCGGTTAGGGAAGGCCTTAGGGTCCAAGCTCAGCACTTAAAAGCGTATGCTACCACAGAGCCTTTGAATAACCCGTGTGTTGACCCCCGTTTTCGTTTTGTCTCTAGGGGCTGTGCCCCGAAGACGACTGACCTTAACGGGCGATGGGCTGTTCCTGGAACTGGATACGGCGAGAGTTTAAATGCAATCGTCAAAGCCGTTATAGGTGACTAATTGATAGTGAATTGGTTTCGTCATGGATAAGATTTTTCTTCAAAACGAGTATAAAAAGATATTTTCCAGAATTGTTAATGGAGACAACATAACGGTATTGCGCTATGGGGATGGTGAACGTGCCATTATGACCGGTGAAAAGGTTGTAGCGCAGGAAGGCTGGTCTTCCGAAGGGGAGTCTCCTTTGGCTGTTGCGCTCCGAGAGAGTCTTAATTTCACTGACGACAACGTGTATTACGGGATATCATGTCCGTGCTGTGATAGACCCGCGTATTACTGGTATTCAACTCGAATTGCCAGTAAGCAAATTACCTTTGCTAACTTGTTTGTGAATTCGAATTATCAGACATTCAAGTCTGATTTTCTGACATTAACTCGAGATGCAATTGTGATTGCAAATCATGCTGGAAAAAATAATCGAATTGGTAATTTGAATGTTCTGAAGTATTACGCGGTGGGGGATGACTGTATTTCCTGCTGGGAAGATGAATGTGGATCGATAGTATCTAGAATTATTTCTGAATATGGAAGCCGAGACAATTTGCTTTATGTTGTTTCGGCGGGTCCTATGGCTGAACCGATAATTGCGGAGCTTTACAAGCACAATCCTAATAACTGTTACATTGATTTTGGCTCTTCAATTGATATTTATATTCATGGATCAGACACTAGGCCATATTCAAAGCCGGGCACTGTTTATTCAAAACGAAACTGTTGGATGTTTGACCCGAATACAGCGGATTTTGATGTGTCCGTTGTTTTGACTACATATAAAAAACCAGAATCGCTGACTGAACAATTAGCGGCAATTGATAAGCAGACATTAAGGCCACGTGAGATCAGGCTTTTTAAGGACGCCATTGACGGTTTCTACTCCATTGATTTGAACGATGAGTTTTTGTCGTCATTTGATGATTGCTGTATTGCGAAATGCAATAGGGGAGTTTGGGGCCGATTTGATTATGCAAGAGAATGCAAATCAAAATATGTATGCCTCTTTGACGATGATACTATTCCAGGGGATTGTTGGCTGGAAAGCTGTCATTTTGAAATGATGCAACACGAGGGAATTTACGGCACGATTGGAATAGTGCTCGAGAATTCAAGTGGGTATCCGATTGACAAGCATTCATACTATCGAGTCGGTTGGGCTGAACCCAACGAGCAGCTAATGGAAGTTGATTTCGTTGGTCACTCTTGGTTCCTTCCAAGAAAAGCCCTTGATTATATGTTCGAAAATACCGAGCAATTGCAACAGTATAAAGTTGCAGCGGAAGACATGACTCTTTCTGCTAAGGCATTGCAACACGGGTTGTCAACTTTTGTTCCACCCCATCCATATGACAATAAAAGAGTTTGGGGTTCGGATAGTTCTCTTGCTATGCATTTTGGGCAGGCTAGCGGATCTCTCTCAATGAATATTGGTAATTTAAGGAAAATGGAATCCGCTATCGTTGATTTAACCAAGACTGGTGCATCCTTTCTCTTTCAGCGTAATCCAGGCCTCGTTAAGATGCAAAAAAGGATTCTGAACAGGTATCACGATGCGGAACTGATGAAGCATTATTTAAAGGTCGTCTATCGCAAGGTTTTCAGAAGAAATAAAGGATGAGTTTATATAGATGGCAAACAAAAACTCTAGAATCAAAAATGCGCTTCTCGCCTCATTGACTGGGGTGGGTGAACAACTCGCATCTTATGTTGGTGCGTTTATATTTCGAACGGTATTTTTGTATGTACTGAATGCCAACTATTTGGGAATATCGGCGCTATTTACAAACATATTGCAGGTGTTTTCCCTGACCGAGCTTGGTATCGGCTCTGTTATTGCGTTTAATATGTATAAGCCAATTAAAGAATGCGATGATGAGGAATGCGCTAAGCTGCTCAATTTCTATAAAGGTGTCTACCGAGCAATTGCTTTAATTACGCTGCTTCTTGGAGCTTGCTTTTTTCCGTTTATCGATTCTGTTATCGCTGATCCCGGTAATATTCCGGATGATGTAAATCTTAACGTAATCTATTGGCTTTTCGTATTTCAAAGTGTAACGAGTTACTTGTGCGTTTACAGGCAATCGCTACTCAATGCCGATCAAAAGGGTTATGTAATTTCCGCTGCTAACTCTATCTATAATATATGTTTAAATGTAATTAAAATTTTATTTTTGATAGTAACTGCAAATTACACTTTTGTTCTTGCTGCTGGAATTTTAATTTCCCTTGTTTACAACTTTGGCCTGTCTTGCTATAGCGCTAGGCAATATCCAGACATTATCGCGTTCAGGGATGCAAGGCTTAGCAACGCTAACAAGATTCGCATTTTTAAAGAGACTGGCGCATTAATGTGCCACAAAATCGGAGGAGTTGTTCTAAACAGCACTGACAGCATTATTCTCTCTTCTTTTATTGGCGTGGGGACAGTCGGTTTATATTCAAATTATCAGCTGATTTCATCTGCATTGGACTTGTTTTTAAATAAGGTTTTCGGTAGCTTTGTTCCGACAATTGGAAACGCCTTGATAGATGCGAGGGATTCTGAAAAGCTTAAGCTGTATCAACGTCTTCGATTTATTAATATCTGGGCTGCGTCATTCTGTGCTTTGTGTTTTTATCTGTTGATTAATCCTTTTATTAAGATTTGGATCGGGGATAAATACTTATTGGATCATGCTGTCGTTACGATTCTTTCCCTGCATTTTTTCTGGAATTCTTCAAGAATTATTAACGTTGGGTTCGTAAATGCGTCTGGCTTGTTTGTTAAAGATAAACTCAGACCTTTAATTCAGGCTGTTTTGAATCTGGTGATCTCCGTCTATGCCGTCATTCATGTTGGTATTGTTGGAGTTTTCATCGGCACTTTTCTTAGCACGTTCTTTACAAGTGCTTGGCGTGAGGGCGTTGTTTTGTACAAATATTTATTTCACTGTAGCTGTGTTGATTATTTCAAATGCTATTTAGGTTGGTTTTTTGTTTCGCTTATGCCCGCAATCGGGCTTCATATCTTGTTTTCATATATTCCAGAGTCGCTGTTGGGTTTTGTAATTAGATTGATAATTGCTGTCGCAGCGATAAATTTTTATTTTTGGATTGTGTTCAGGAAAACCGAATCATATTTATATATGAAACAACTCTTAAGCTCTATGACTAAGCGTGCTTTCACTGGATAGGCATCTTTATTGTGGCTTCCACAAATCGCGAGGCCGAGTATTTGCTCGCTTGAGTACCGTGAATATTGCGATACGAAGCTGTCGTTATTGCGCCTGAGCACTGGTGCCGATATGAGCCCCAGTGCTTTTTACATTTGCCAGCTCCACTAGTATCAGTTTGATCTTCGAATCAAGTTCGTCGAGTAGTCGATCGTTGACCATGGGCAGGCCGTGTAAGCTATACTTGCGGACGACCTGCCCAGAGCAATCCGAAGTTCTCAAGTGCAAACACCCATTCTGTAGCGTTTAGGATGCGGATTCTCTGCTCAATATGTTCGCCTGACTCGATTTGGTGTCCTAGTTTCGGATGTCGCTGAAATCAGGTAGCCAATCTATAAAGCCATCCCGATATCATAAGAAAAACCTGAACGTCGATATTTAAAATCCATGCAGTGGGCAGTTCATAAAGCTGGTAGAGATGGGATTCCACAATAGAGCACATGCAAGCATGTGGATTGCACTAATTGACCAATCATATTTACGTCCAACCACTATTGAAGTCCTAAAACGCCGGCGATGCGCTCGCTCGCATGCCCGTCACCGTAGGGGTTCGAAGCATGGCTCATCGCCTCATACTCGGCCTGATCGCTGAGCAGACGGCTGAACTCGCGGTAGATGACGTCCTCCTCGGTGCCGACGAGCTTCAGCGTGCCGGCGGCCACGCCCTCGGGGCGCTCGGTGGTGTCGCGCATGACGAGCACCGGCTTGCCCAGGCTCGGGGCCTCCTCCTGGATGCCGCCCGAGTCGGTGAGGATGAGGTGGCTCGCCGCCATGAAGTTGTGGAAGTCGAGCACCTCGAGCGGGTCGATGATGTGGAGCCTGTCGAAGCCGTCCAGCTCCTCGTGCGCCGCCTTGCGGACGAGCGGGTTCATGTGGATGGGGTAGATAGCCTTGGTGTCTGGGTGCTCCTCCATCACGCGGCGGATGGCGCGGAACATGCGGTGCATGGGCTCGCCCAGGTTCTCGCGGCGGTGCGCCGTGATGAGGATGAGGCGGGAGCCCTCCGCCCACTCGAGCTCGGGGTGGGAGTAGCCCTCGCGCACAGTGGTGCGCAGGGCGTCGATGCCGGTGTTTCCGGTGACCCAGATCTTTGACTCCGGCTTGCCCTCGCCGAGCAGGTTCTGCTTGCTCGCCTCCGTGGGGGCGAAGTAGTACTCGCTCACGATGTCGACCGCCTGGCGGTTGAACTCCTCGGGCCAGGGGCTGTAGATGTCGTGCGTGCGCAGGCCCGCCTCGACGTGGCCCACGGGGATCTGCAGGTAGAAGCACGCGAGCGCCGCGGCGAAGCTGGTCGTGGTGTCGCCGTGGACCAGGACGACGTCGGGCCTCTCGTTCTCGAGGACGGCCTTGAGCTTGAGCAGCACGTCGCAAGTCACGTCGAACAGCGTCTGGCCCGGCTTCATGATCGCCAGGTCGTGGTCGGGAGTCACGTCGAAGACGCGCAGCACCTGGTCGAGCATCTCGCGGTGCTGGCCCGTCACGGTCACGACGGTCTCGAACTCATCCGTGCGCGCCTTCAGCTCGTTGACGAGCGGGCACATCTTGATTGCCTCCGGACGGGTGCCGAAGACGAGCATTATCTTATTTCGGGTCATTTTCGCTCCTTTGGGTAATTCTCTAATTGACATGTTAGGAATTGCTCATTTCTTTCTTGGTTTTGATGGATGGGTACCCATCGAATTGCTGAATGGCGTACAAGGGTTGTGAGCGGGGCCGCAATGCCCTGGTCTACGCCTAAATACTGCATTAAATAATGGCCGCTCAATTCAACTAATCATTGCGTCCACGTTTGAGTTAAAGCATTGACTTAAACAGATTGACGATATTTTTATTACCGGTCTGAAAGGAGCCGACTCCAAACTCTACACCTTTTTTTGCTATATCTTTTGATTCTGCCGGATGATTTATTGCCCAGCGAATTTTGACCGAAAGGTCTTCGGAGCCTTCGTAGAGAAGACCTCTTCCGTTGGCGAGAAGCTCTGCGGTGCAGCTGTTGTTATTCCCAATTACTAAACAGCCTGACATCAGTGCCTCAACGGTGGTTCTTCCAAATGACTCTGATCGAGAACAATTTAATGCAATATCAGATTCGAGTAGTTTAAATTTGGCTTTTGAGTCAAATGAATTGTCTGTAAGTAGACTAGCTAGGGAATGTTTTTGAGTATAGTCGTGCATTTCGGCAACATAGGCTTCGTCCATGTCTTTGCCAATTAATGTTAAATGTATTGGAAGATCTCTTAATTGAGATAAGGCCTTTATTGCGTCCATTTGTCCCTTGTCGGGCTTTTTGTTTCCGATAAGGATTATTTTTGTTATATCTGAAGAAAATAAGTCGCTTTGTCTCTCGTGCCTAGGTTCCTCCATTGAATCGTAAATAACAATTGAGTTATTTAGATGCTCTGAATAAAAGTCATCCATTACTTTAGAGACTGCTATGCACTTGCTTGCTCTAGAAAGCAGCCGATAAGAAAAACTCTTGCAATAGAAGTCATAGGAGGTTGGTTGGCCATTGAATTCACGCAAGTGCCATATAAGTGGAGTATTGAGAATGTGAGCAGAAATGGACCCTGCATATACGGCAGTTGTATTTATGTGGACTAAATCAACTTTGTGCTTCCGGAGAAGACGATAGATATGTACTTCTTGAATTAAATTTATGACGATCTTAATCAGGAAAATAGCTGATGATTTTAGTTTTGGTTCTGAGCGATGATGCCGCCAAGGTAAATAGTGAATGATGTCGTTCTCGACTCCCATTGAATTTAGCTTTTCCTGTAATTCGCCTTTATATGGAAGGAGAACGTAAGGGTTGATTCCGTTCTCAATTTCATACCTAATAAGGCTGACAAGGCATAGTTCAGCTCCCCCATCGAGTTTTCCAGAAGAAGAGATATGCGCAACTTTCATTTTCGTCTCTCTGCTTAGGTCATGCGAATTGCTTATAAATTAAATAATACTTATTTGATTCGATTCTTGTTGTGATGAGTTCTTGTTAGGTCGATTTACATAATAAGAAAAGCTTATTACGGGCAGTACCTTTAGTTCTATCAGCATCGCAATTGCGTCACCGATGCCGTTATATTGTGTCGTTGCGATTCGATTGCGTATGGATTTATTTGAGGAGTGAGGCTTCTGTCCTCTCGCGATGCATGTTGGGGTTTAGGAGTTGAATATAGGTCGACTCACTTCTTGCAAAGAATGCGCTTCTTTTGCTTATGTGACCAAGTTCCTTTCTTGAGATTAAAATTATGGAAATGTGACTGCTGTCGTTCTGAGCTACTTTTTCCCCGATGATATTGGAAAGGCTATAACTAATGGCATGCAATGATTTAAAGTGCTATGCGGTAATTTTTGCCGGCGGCGTTGGGTCGCGTATGCGTGGCGCTAAAGTTCCCAAGCAGTTTTTGGAACTAGGCGGTAAACCTATCATCGCTCACACTATTGACCATTTTGAAAAGCATCCTCTGGTTGCGGGCGTCGTTGTCGTGTGTGTTGCCTCGGGTATGGACCATATGCGTGAAATAGTCGAGGGCGCTCACTACTCTAAGGTCTTGTCGATTGTTCCAGGTGGCGAGACGGGGCAGGATTCCATCTTTAATGGTCTTTCTGAACTTAATCGGCTAGGCGTAACGGGCGAGGACTCCATTGTTTTGATTCATGATGGCGTTCGACCGCTTATTGACGAGCAGACTATCACTGCGTGCATCGATTCCGTATCTCAGTATGGCCCTACCGCTACGGTTGCTCCTTCGCCCGAAACGATTATCGAGGAGGAGAATGGTGTGGTAGAGCGTGTCGTTGATCGTTCGCGCTGTAAACTTGCACGTGCTCCTCAGGGCTTTAAGTTTAATGATATTTATGCCGAGCACCTTCGTGCGCGTAAGGAGGGCAGGCATGATTTCATCGATTCAATCTCGCTCATGGCGCACTATGGTCATAAAGCCCATACGGTTGAGGGACCTGCGGATAATATTAAGGTGACCACGCAGCGCGATTTCTTTGCGTTTAAGGGGTTTGTTGACTACAAGGAAATGGAGCAGCTATGGCCGCTGTAGATGATTATTTGTTTGACCGGGCTGCGCAGATCGCCGCACAGGTCAGTCTTCCCTGGGCCGAGTTGGACGGAAAGACCATTTTGGTGACAGGATCAACGGGACTTATTGGCTCTCAGATCGTTAGGACCTTACTCTCTAGAAACGATCGCGTTCGTGCTGGCATTAAAGTAATTTTGCCTGTTCGAAATATTAAAAAAGCGCAGGTTCTGTTTGGCGACCGGAGCGACGCTTCTGTTCTGGAGTGGTCGCTTGGCGATGAACTTGTGGGTCCTGAGCACGTGGATTATGTAGTCCACGCTGCATGCGGAACATCAAGCAAGAGCTTCCTCGAGACTCCCGCTACGACGATTATACAGATTGTTCATGGTGGGGAGGCTGTACTTAGGTTCGCTTGCTCGGCGGATGCGCAGAAGGTGCTGTTCCTCTCTACCATGGAGGTTTACGGCGAGGTCGAAGGCGTAGCTACTGAAGATAACCTCGGTAGGCTGGATCCCATGGTCGTACGTAATAGCTATCCCGAGGCCAAGCGTCTTGTCGAGTGCCTGTGCGCCTCGTATGCCGCTGAGCACGATGTCCCTTCGGTTGTTATGCGTTTGGCTCAGACGTTCGGTGAGGGTGTCCACCCCGACGACATGCGAGTGTTTGCGGATTTTGGTCGTCATGCCATCGAAGGCAAGGACATCGTTTTGTTGAGCGACGGCCTTAAACGCAATGGTTACCTTTCGGTCGATGATTCTGTGCGCGCTATTTTGATTGCATTGGTTAACGGCCAATCGGGTGAAGCATATAACGCTGTTAACGAGGATGCGTATTGCAGCATTAGGGAAATGGCACAGCTGGTTCTTGACCAGTTTGGCGCTGAAGGAGCGCGGGTCCGCAGGGAGTTTGATCCTGAGCGTGAGGCAACGTTTAGGAAAGCCTCTGACCTCATGCTCGATTCATCTAAGCTTAAGGCGCTGGGCTGGGAGCCTTACGATTCGCTCTCTGATATGTACCGTGCCATGATTGACTGCTGGAGTGTTCATGACTAACGAGATGGCGCAAAAGCCTTCCGTCCTCGTGATGATGGCTACATATAACGGTGAGAAGTATGTCGCTGAACAAATTAATAGCATCCTTGCTCAGGAGGGCGTTAACGTCACACTCTTGATATCGGATGATGGCTCGAGTGATAGTACGCCGTCGATTTGCAGCCGTTTTGCCCAAGATATGTTTAATGTTCAATTTCGCGTCAACGAGAAAAACAAGGGTCTCGCCCGAAACTTTATGGACATGCTTTATGGTGCTGATACAATGTCCTTCGACTTTTTTGCGTTCTCAGATCAAGACGACTATTGGATGCCCAATAAGCTTGGAAAGGCAATTGAGGCAATTAGTTCAGCTGGCGAGGGTCCTCGCCTGTATTACAGTGACGTGTGCAATGTTGATGAACATCTTAATGGCGGGTCTAGAGAATACGGCGCCTTTGCTTCGCATGCAAACTCTTTAGGGTTGTTACTTACTGTAAATTGGGCGTCCGGATGCACGATGGTGTTCAATTCGGCTTTTGCGTCTGTCCTTCAACGTTATGTGCCGCGGGATTGGCCTCGTATTCATGATGGCTGGGTTCACTTAGTCGCTAGAGTGCTGAATGCTCAAGTTCCCGATCTTGAGCATGCTTACATTAAGCGCCGCATCTCGGGCCATAATCAGGTTGGCGAGCGTGGGCTAAACAGTTTGAGCGGCAAGCGTATAAAGATCATTGCTAGCGCGCTTCTGACTCCCTCGGAGCACGGCCTTACTGAAGCAGCTTCGCTTTTGCTTGATGGCTATGCCGACAGCATGAGTTCTGAGGACAAAGAGCTCGTATCTCGCTTTGTTGATGGACGTCATAGCATTGTGAAGCGTTTGAGCATGATGTTTGATCCAGCTTTTGCGCAACCGTTTCCGCTCGAAAACATTATGTTTAAAGGCAAGATGCTTCTAAACGTCTATTAATCCTGTGACAATTTGAGTTCTTTTACGTAATGCACTCCCGCTCGACGCTTTTCTTTGGGTGGGAGCTGCATGTAGTTGCCGTAATGCTTTGTTAGATAGCCATCCCAGTCGGCAAACGTTTTGTATTGCTTGCCTTCAAACTCAATGGGGGCAAGGTCGTGCAGTCTTGCGAGTTCCTCGTTTTCAACTTCAATGCTGTAAGCTCCGCCAAATGGCATAGCATAGTGGCACGAGTCGTCTTGATCGTAAGTGCGCATTGCTTTGTCTATTTTACTGATAATCCAGTGTTGGGGAATGAGGAGACACAACGCCTTTGCCACATAATAGGCAGCTTTTTGTATTCCGCCCTTATTTTGAGGAAACTTATATCCACATTTGACGATATATAGGTTCTTGAGGAACGAAACCTTACGATATTGTTTACTGCGTTCGGTCGAATCGTTCGAAACTCGATCATAGGGGAAAATATCTATCCATACGCCCTGCGACATGGCGATATGAGAAGAGTAGGTTTCTGAATACACCGTTCCTTTTTTGCGGATCTTGCCAAAAACAAGGCCGCAATTAGGCTCGGTGTTCATGTCTTGGAATATAAAGCCATCGCTCAGTTCGGTTTTACAAGCTTGTGCAAAGCGGTCGTAGTCTTCGCGGAGCATGCCAACATCAATATCGTCGTCCCACGGAATAAATCCCTTATGGCGTGCGGCGCCCAAACAAGTTCCGCCCGAGAGAAAATAGTCGATTCCATTTGCATCGCAAATGCGGACAAATTCATCGAGCATTGCGAGTTCGATGTTCTTGAGTTGTGTTAGCTGCTTTGGCGTAAGTTGCATTCAATCCTCTTTTGTCTGATTTCAATCAGAACTCTATAGTATTAATTACTATAGAGCTTAATCTACCTGAATAATCTCTTAACTAAGGAGTGCTGTGTCAATTCGTCACACTAATTATCCGCTTGTCAGCATTGTTGTCCCTTGCTATAACGCCGAGCGCACAATCGAAGCCTGCTTAGACTCTCTTCTAAATCAGGGTTTTCAGGGACTAGAGATAATTTGCGTGAATGACGGCTCTAAAGATAAAACGGCCGATATATTGGATTCGTATCGCTTGTGCCATCCTGAGGTTTTTGTTGTCAATCAGGAGAACTCTGGTGCCTGGTCGGCTCGTTTGTCTGGCATTCAAAAGGCCAAGGGCGACTACATCATGTTTCTAGATAGCGATGACGTTGCTGTGCCAGGATTTATTGTCAAGATGTATGAATTGGCCTCTTCCATTAATTGCGATTTGGCAGTATGTGGATTCAATCGCGTTGATATTGGTACCGGTAAATTGATGTCCGCCGAGTTTTGCAAACCTTTGGGATCTTTTTCGCTAAAAAAGGATCCGGGTAGATTGCTTCAAATTAATCCAGCTCCATGGAACAAGATATATAAAGCTTCGCTTCTGAAGCATAGCCATAGACTCTCTGTTGCTCCGGTGATGCTTGACGACTTGTCTTTGCTGCTTCTCGCGCTTTTGCGGAGTGATGGCCTCATTTCCTATCTTCCAGAGGCCTTGGTTGAGTACAGAGTTCACGGTGACTCGACCATTAATTCGATTAATCCGGGGCAACTTAAAGATGCAATTGCGGCAATGGCCGAAATTCGTTCTTATTATAAGAACTGCAATCCTGTTGAGATGCTCGAAGCATTTGATGCGGTCGCTTTTGCGCACATTGTTGTATCGATGTCATTTCGATTGTTGGGATCTGGAATTTCGAATGTAACTAATGAAATCGACGTCTTAATTGCGGCAGCTGATTCTGAATTTCCTTATTGGCGCACTTCTCGCTATCTGTCTCTAGGCTATGGCTGTAAGAACGGTGGATTATTCCTAAAGGCTTCGCTTTCGTCCGCTTTCGTTAAACTTGGACTTTTTAAGCCCGCTCTATCTGTGTATCGCTTGGTTAGGAAAGCGATCGGTAAGGATATATCTTGGTAAGTCGACGAGCTCGTTCCTCTGATGCTGTGAGTGCATTTTTTAGCCAAACACTGATTGATGCGCTGTTTTGAGCAGGATTGATGAGTGTTAAGAGCTAAAGTCGTGCCCTTCGTTATTATATTTAGAAAAGTCCACGTCGTTTCGGAAGTAAGCTTTGAACACACTGATTATTATTCCTGCTTATAACGAAGAGGAGTCTCTCGAGTCTACGGTCAGCAGGCTGATCGCTACCGTTCCCGATGTTGACTACTTGGTCGTTAATGACGGTTCCAGCGATGGAACTGTTCAAATTTGCCGTGAAAATGGTTATCCGTTTTTGGATCTGCCCTGCAACCTTGGCCTTGCCGGTGCATTCCAAGCAGGTATTAAATATGCCTATCGGCATAGTTACGACTGCGCTATTCAGTTTGATGCCGATGGACAGCACCTGCCTCAATACATTCACGACTTAGGGCAGGCGCTCCAGACAAGCGATATTGCAATTGGCTCTAGATTCGTCAATCAGCCTAAGGGCAGCTCGTTGCGCATGCTTGGCAGTAACATCATTCAGAGTGCCATTAAGCTCACGACGGGACAGCTCATCCATGACCCAACGTCGGGTATGCGTGCTTTCAATAAGCGCATGATCAAATTGCTCGCCCTTGGTCTCAACATGGGTCCAGAGCCCGATACCGTTTCTTACCTCATTCGCGCCGCCCATGCCAAGGTTGTTGAGGTGCCCGTGCAGATGGCCGAGCGCGAGGCGGGGGAGAGCTATTTTAACTGGAGATCTTCCGCTAAGTACATGCTCCGCATGACCCTGTCTATTCTGTTTATCCAGTTCTTCCGTAAGCGCTTGGAGGGCGATGCCGCATGACGCTTCCGCTTCGCATTACGCTGTTCGCGGCGTCTTTGCTCACGTTTGCCTATATGACCATGAAAATTCGCGATTCCAAGATGCGCCTTGAGGACTCTCTGTTCTGGTTTTGCTTTTCGGCGCTTCTGCTGCTTGCCAGTATTTTTCCACAGGTTTTTTTCTGGCTTTCGAATCTCGTTGGCACCATGTCGCCTTCGAACTTCGTGTTTCTGTTCTTCATCTTCATCTTGCTTATTGTTTGCTTTAGGTTGAGCGTTCGTCTTTCTCAGCTCGATACGAAACTTCGCGAGCTTACCCAGCAGTTGGCGATCGAAAAACTTGAGCGCTATCAAAATGACGAGCGTCATACGAAAAGAGGCTAATTCTTGAAAGGCATCATCCTCGCCGGCGGGTCCGGCACGCGCCTGTACCCGCTCACGTTTGTGACCAGCAAGCAGCTGCTGCCGGTCTACGACAAGCCCATGATCTACTACCCGCTGTCCACCCTCATGCTGGCGGGAATCCGGGACATCCTGGTCATCTCCACGCCGACCGACCTCCCCAACTTCGAGCGCCTGCTCGGGGACGGCTCGCGCTACGGCGTGAACCTGTCCTACGCCGAGCAGCCC